>NZ_QOHO01000075.1 GCF_003432035.1 Lacrimispora amygdalina | reverse complement strand
GCTAGGTGAAAGCAAAAAGTATCAAAAACACTGTAACTATGCGGCGTAAGCCACTGCTGGACGAATTATCATGAATAATTCGGGTTAATTATATTTCCTGCAATTTTTGCCTTCACCGATACCGTAACAGATTCGCCCTTTTTCAGATTTCCATTCAGACGGATAAACAGGGTCTCCCGTCCGGTATCCGGGTCCACTTTTCGTACAGTCTTATCAATGGTCACACCGCCCGGGGCTTTTTCCACTGTAACTGCCGTCAGTAACCGGTCTTCGCCGGAAGTTTCTCCTGAAACAGTTACTCCCAGAGGAACCAGATCAACAAGTACCGGCTTTTGAACAGGCGCAATTCCAGTATCACTGCTTGTAGTGGCATTGGTTACAGTAAGTGTATAGGTAAGCGTATCACCCGGCTGTACTCCCTTAACAGGATTTACATTTTTGCTCACCGACAGAATTGGAGCCTGGCTTTGAATTACTGAAATATCACATAACGCTTCTGCCTGACTGGCCTCCTGACCGGGGTTTAACGTTCCGTTTACATCCCATTTCCGGTATTTCATCGATACACTTGCATTATTACGGATAAATTTTATATCCTTCTTATAGCTTCCGCCAGCAAGCGTTGCATCCTGACGGTTCAGCTTTGCAGTAACCGTGATGGTTCCTGGTACGAAATCCTGCCCCAGTATATAAGCGTTTTTCGTAGATCCCTTTAACGTATCATCCCGGTAACTGATTTTAAATGATTTCACTTTTCTGCCGCCAACCGGCTTAATTTCACCGATCTCACCATCTCCGGAAACGCTTACGCTCTGCACCTCTCCGGTCTGATTTCCATCAAAACCATAGAAGGTTACATCTGCCATAATCGTTCCTGTTCTTCCTTCTTTCAGCCGGTTTGTCTGCGCGGCTTTCCCCGGTTTAACAGAAAGAATGGTATATTTTTCATCGCTGTATTCTTTTTCATCAAGAACATTTTTTCCTGAATCAAGCATGGTCAGCCCCTGATCGGTGACTTCATACTGATCAAGAGGAATAGTATTAACAGCTCCGGGCGTAAGGGTATAGGTAACCATCTGACCGTCATTCCACCATAAATCTTTCAAAGAGGCGGTCTGAGTCGTCTTGTCAAGGGTTACTCCTGTTTTCTGCTTCACGTTGGTAAATTCGCAGGGCTGAGGAATATTTCCTTTTTCAATGGTTACTTCCTTTTTATAAACAGTTCTGCTGTCATCCGGATTAATCACATATCCATCTGTATTAGGCGTGATGGAGGTCTCTTCAATCTCATAGGTTCCGGGAAGCAGCATGACTGTAGTTCCGGACTCACCATAGGGTATCGATACAATATCTCCTGCCTGTTTTCCGGTTTCTTTATTTGTTATTTTTACAAACGCATTCAGTGATCCGGACGGATTATCCTGTTTGTTTATATCATTTTTAAATAGTTTTAATGGCAGCGCTTCCTGATTATGCACCGTGAACTGATATACACCAGGTGCTTTGGTAGTATTGTCTGAGAGCACATACAAATCCAGTCCTGGTCTGGTCCCGCCGTTCTTAATTAAATCCGCCGTTACCGGGAATATGTTCCCATTCTCCCCTTCAAACGATTCCAGACGGAAGGTATCAAACCCATGATCCTTTACAGGTACTTCGTACAAGCCGTAAGAATATCCCGGCTCCTGTTTCAGCCCCCGGAAGGAAAGCTTACCCTGGGAATCTGTGGTTCCCTCTGTTACATAACTCCAGATATTTCCGGTTTCTTTTTTATATAGCTCAAAGGTTATTCCTGCCTTTACTGCTTCTGTCTTCCCGTCTCCGCTGTATTTGGTAATCTGGAAATCAATTCCTCCCTGGTTTTCTACGGTAATTTCAGTAGTTTTACCAGTTTCCGCTTTCAGTCCCTGTTCCGGAATTGCTGTCCCAATGGTGAGATATCCCAGAGGGGCATTTGTCTCCTTTACATAATAAGTTCCCGGACTGTTTTTCTTTGTTGAAAGTAAAAATTCATAGATTCCGCTTGTTCCGATTTCCTTAAAATCTCCCACATAGGAAGTCAGTGCCTGATCAGAATATAAGCTGAATGCCGCACCTGACAGTTTATTTGAAGGATCTGCTGCATCCACTTTCGTAATGCGGATTCTTGCTTTTGCATACTGATTTTCTACTCCTATGGCAACCGGAGTCTTGGTTGTGAAATCGGAATCCGTTCCTGCCTGGATATAGCCGTCAGACCATAGCCTGCCATTGGCCACTCCTGTTTCTCCAGTCAGCATCCAATCAGGATTCTCCCGCTCTTTTACATAGTAGGCTCCGCCTTCCGGGTTCTGTGCCAGCAGCACCTTACCCTCTGCAGAATAATAACCATCTGCTGCCTCAAAGTTATTAATTGTGACGGTTACAGGCTGATTATTCTCATCATAGACCGGCTTATAGGCCTTTTCCGCATCAGAATAGGTGAATACATCAAATACCACCTGAGACGGAAGCTTTGTTTTTATATCCTGGTCATTTACGAATCCATCACCAAAATTAAGCTTCTTTATGATTGTCAGGGTAACCTTCATACGGTTTTCAAAGGTTACTTCCGTATCATGATAAGATCCGGTCATGTCTCCGGTTACAGCCACTACCAAAGATGCCGTATCAACTGTATATCCATCCGGTGCCTTTATTTCCGTAATACGGTACCAGCCTGGCTGGCAGTTCTTAAGGACATAGGAGCCATCCCCCTGATCTTCCAGCGTTGTGGTCAAAGTTCCAAAGCCATCCACCGGCTTTTCGTAAGCCGGATCTTCTACATTCCTTAGAAAGACTCCGTCAAAATCTGTACCAGTACGGAACTTCATATATTCCAAACGGAATGCAGCACCTTTCATGGAAGTACCGCTTTGATTATTCTCACTGTCTGTTTTATGTAACGTAAGCTGTGCCAGTCTTGGATTTTTAATGGTCAGTGCAGCCAGCTGGCCCGTAATTCCATCTGCAACAGGAACCAGGGTTACTTTATCTCCGTCAGCTACCGGCTTGTAACCAACAGAAACGTTTGTCTGTTCAAAATAATTATCTGCTGCCGTCTTTTCAGCACTGCTTCCCAGCGTCTCACTGATGATAGTATACGTTCCGCTCTCAAGTCCGTTTAAAACAGCAAGATATCTTCCGTCCCCCTGCTTTTGTGTGACAGCAGTGACCTGACCTCCTGAAGGAGTTTTTAATGTAAATGTAATACCGGAAAGTCCTTCCGGCCTATCTCCGTTCCATGCAGTCTTTTCTATCTCAAGCATTGGCTTTTGCGGATTGTAAACAGGTACTGTCAGAGACGAACTTGCTACGGTAAAGTACCTCCAAAGCCCGCTGTCACCGGTATACATTGTGATATATTGTTTTTTCTGCTCTGTAGTTAATGTTTCCTTCATTCGGTAAAGACCGGAAGGAAGTCCTCCTGGTATAAGAATCTTACCGGTATTGTCCGTTGTGTAGGTCCCATATTTCCTGTAATCATATCCGGACCCAATCCACTGATACTGCCAGACTTCAAACGCAACCCCTGAGAGAGGTGTTTTCTGAATATTCATGCCTTCCAGTTCATCGTCTGTTTTATGGAATGTACCAGTATCCGGGATATAGCCATATTTTTTAAGGGTTACCGGATATTCTTTGGAAACCTTGTTAATAAGCCTGAATGCAGTCGATTTGCTGCTGTCCCAGAAATACTGCTCATCAATGTGGTCCTTGTTAATGGGCACCGTAACATTTAAAAGATGAAGCGTTGTATCTATGGTAACCTTAGACGGAGCATAGATCTCTTCCAGCCCCAGCAATAACTTAACCGGGTCACCTTCTGCATTATATTGAAGGATATCCTTGGGATCTTTACCCATTGCTGTAATTTTATTGCTTAATTCATCCAGCCTGATGGTTTTTGACAATGCATAACCTGTTTTATAGGTACCGTCAGATTCAAGGCCTGTTTCCACCACATCAATAGGCATTAGTTTTTCATTATTATCCGGATTTAACAGCCATATCTGGAATTTCGCACCGCCAAGAAGTGTGGGTTCTTTTCCTGTGCTGTCATCCTTTAGCCATTTGTTTAAAGCAACCTGGAAATGGTAATTTTCAAGTCCGGTTCCTCCGTTTGAATGCTGGTTGGTAATAACTGCTATTTTTTCATTTCTTTCACTGTGATAAGTATGCCGGATATCATCATATCCACTGTATCCTGAATTGCCGGGAACAAATACAGCAGCGATCTTCCCGCCTTCCTCCAGAATATAACCCGGTGCCGCCTCATCCTCAACCAGCCAGTATACATATCCATCCTCCAGAATAGCAGTGTCAAACTGACCGTCCATCCTTTTACCTGTCTGGGGATCTATACGGGTGCCGCTCTCATACCTGCCTTCTGCCTCAAACCTGCTTTCATCAGCCAAATCCTTTATTTGAACTGAGGACAAATTCTTTGTGTCAGCAAGCATCTTATAGAGTGTAAATCTTGCACCGTTTACCATGTGGCGCTCATCATGGATTTCTCCTCCAACTGTTGTCCCGTCGCAGGTTTTCCATATGTTAAACTGAATCCAGGATTTATAATTGTACAGAGGTTTCGTATATCTGACCAGTGAATCCGCATTAGCCGGAAGATCCTTTCCGCTAAACATAACCGCATTATACCGGTTCTCCAAATCCGCCACCGTAAGACTCTTTGCCGGCTGTCCTTTGTCAATAGGAAGAGGTTCTTTATTCCCCATATTTAATTCAAATGGCAGTCTGGATTCACTTCTTGCGGGAACCCGGACTTCTGCTACATAATAGATATCATTCCGGTCAATGTCGTTAAAGGTAGCAATTCCGTCAAATTCATTTGTCACCTGTACCTGTACAAAATCAGCAATATCCGGCTGGTTTCGATTCACTTTATAAAGAGCCAGATTTACATTTCCTAACGCCCTGTTCACCTCATAGAACTGATCATTCCAGCCATCCCGCCAGTATTTCTGGGTGCGGATGGTCAGCTTTGGCTCATTTTTAATAACAAGAGGTGCTCCCGTTGACTCTCCGTTTACAGTGGATATCGTTTTTCCCTCTTTCAGTGTAGTTGTCAGCACTTCATAAGAAGGAAGATATCCCGAAGGTGGTGTAATTTCAGCAATCACATAGGGAATCCGGTTTCCGCTGTCATCGAAGATGCGCAGCTTACTGCTGTCAAAGACTACCTGACCGTTAGTCCCGGAAGTCTTTGTCTGAATGGGATTTTTAATACTGTTTGCCCAGTCATCCTCACGGAACTGAGATCTTAAATAAATTCCAAATACAGCCCCGCTCACTGTCGTATTTCTTAAGGCATCCTTTTTGGTAACCATCACTTTTCCGATATTCTGATAGTTTTCCAGAGACTTGTTTCCATTCAAGTAGATATTCATTTTTTTATCTGCTGCTGTCTCTGCTGCCGTTACGTTTGCCGGTCCGTAATACACTGCCCCATTCTGAATGATATAACCATCATACTGTCCATCTGCCTTGTTGTTCATCAGAAACAGCGGATTGATAATATCCGAACCCGGAATTTCCTTGAAGTAATATGTTCCCGGTGCCATGACCGTATCAGTATTGGATACAATTGTGTTTTTATTGCCTGGAAGTGTAACTGCTGTAAAATGATCCCCATCTTTCTGATATACTTCAAAGGTAATCTTAACGTTACTGTCCACGCTTCCACTTGAATTATATTTAACCTTCTTTAAATTAACTGATTTGAATGGTTTATTATAAAACTTTAAATGGGTGGTCGTGGCCTCTTTGGGATACCAGAACCATTCTTTCAGTTGTTCCTTGTTAATCGGTCCGCTTGGTGTAGTAAACTCCCGTATCTCTGTTCCAACATAGTTTGCCGGTGTCTGTACTTCTTCTACCCGGTACGCTGTTCCCGGATCAAGAGAAACAAAGGTTCCCTCCAGGGAAACGGTTCCATTAAATACTTCCGCACCATCCGAAATTCTTGTAATGCGGAATGTTGCAGTGATTTTTTTACTGTTATCAGTTATATCATACTTGTGAAGCCAGTAAGGAACTTTCTGAGGTATGTTATATGCCTTTACACTGGTATCCGATTCCCTGCTGACTGTATAAGGACCGATAAGAGGTGTCTTTACTCCATTAATAATTGCCTGATCAACAGTTTTCTCTGCCTCCTCTGCCTCCAGGCGATCCGCACTTCCGGTCTCGCTCCAGTAATAATCTTTGGTGATATCCAGATTTCCGGCAGTAATTATACCACTCTGATCAGTGACATAGATTTTTCCAGGAGTTACTTCGCTGTAATTATTCTGATTTTTATCAGCAGCATACAGTTTAAACTGGTAACCGGCATTGGAATTACTTGTATTGATCCAACCGGTTGACCATTGATTTCCAAACGTCCATGTCTCCTTTTGGAGTTTTAAAATCCCTTGTCTGTTATTTTTAATATCGAATGAAGTTGTTTTTAATGGTACGAGAGTAAACTCTTTATAAAGATAAGCCTTACCGTTTTTAATTTCTGTGGTGAACCCACTTTCTGCAGAATTGCCATCCGAATATCCATCCGGAAGTTCTTCCGCCACTCTGTACCGAATCTGGTGACTGCTGCTGTCGTAAACAGGAAGAACCGCTTCAAATCCGCTGTTGCCATCCAGTGAATAGGTATCCCTGGAATTTACAGAAACTCTGGACCAGCTGCTTCCATCTGAAGTGGATTCAAACCAGAAATGGTTGTCAAAATTCCCTCTGTACTGCTGGGGGACTGCTTCATAAGCCCCACTGTCCTTTTGAAGCAGCTTTGTTATCTGAACTTTTGCCTGGTTTAAAGTATTAACAAGGTAGTTGCCGCCTTCCTTTAAGACAGAAGTTTGCCCCCTGTTTACTGTAACAGGGTATTCCTTCGTGTCCATGATATATCCGTTGGCACTTTTTTCCCTGACAATGTATTCGCCGGGTGTAACAGGCTTAAACCTTACCAGACCGGTCTCGTCTGACTGAACCGTTGTTACCTCAGTACCGCTTGCCTTCTCAATCAGTGTAAATTGTGCACCGCTTAATGGACTTAAATCTGCCTCCTTTGTATCCGCACTGTTCCAGGTGCGTGCTTTCTTATAAAATTCAATTGCACCCTTTCCCACAACGTTATTAACTACTTTGATTTCCTTATTCTCACCGGCCTTAATGGTGAACTTAATCTCCTGAGTGTCTCTAAAGGTCTGGGAATCCACCACTGCATAACTGTATTCTGTTCCTGCAGGCTTCCTGCCTTCTTTAATCACATAGGTTCCAGGATCAGCCTGAATCTGAATATAGCCTCTGCTGCCAGTTGTATATGGGATGCTCTCTCCATCTTCGCTGGATGGATTAACCGCTATTGTTCCTTTTTTTAAAGCATTGCCATTTGGATCCACAACCGTATAGTTGTCATAAGGTGTTTCATTCCCCATAGAATCCACAGAGTAAATCTCAAATTCGGCAAATCCGGGATATTCCCTTTCCATTGTCAGATCATAAGGTTTTAAAACTCCGATTCCTTCATCCAGCATCTTCGTTAACTGAATGACTGCGGGTTTATTTACTTCATGAACCGCTAAAGCTGCTTCTGAATCATCTTTCATAATAAGAGTGGTTCCCAGCTTTACGTATTCCAGATGAGCCTGGTTTAAAACAGTAAATACGGAAGAATCATTCGCTCGCGGGTCATTGTATTTTAAAATAAATGGTTCAAATGGATACCTGGCTGTGACCAGATAAGAGCTGTAGGTCGGTGCCAGTTCCGAAACATAAATATGATCAGCCCCGTTTTGACCCTGGGTTTTATAATTATCTATTACAATGGAGCCATCTCCGTTTTGTCTCACAGGTATGCTGCTTCCATCCCCCCATGCTGCAGTGACCGATACCGGTTTCATCTCTGCCGGAGCATTTGGGGTTGTTATAGAAAGTGTATCAGTTATATGGTAAGAATTTTCCTTAAATCCAGTACGTCCGTAAGTCTGATAAACGGTTCCATCCGGCTGTCTTGATATCTCACCATGGTTTCCATACATTCCCACCTCTATCATATAGGTAATATCAACATACTGGGGATTCCCCTGATCATCCTTGATAACAGTGTAAGACTGATCCGTAGGATAAACTCTCTTTTTAATATGCCACTCATCATCGGAAATCAGTTGGAGCTGGGTCTGTGACGGCTGTCTGGCATAAGTAACTGTTGGAATATTCCCCGGATATGTAATGTTTTCCTTATCCGTCTTATCTGCAACTTTAACATCAGCATGAAATGCTACGCTGTTTTCAGAAAGGGAAAACGTCTCTCCTACCGCCCTTTTACCGTTACCGTCTATATATGCGTTAATTATTATATTATCCGACTTTCCCGGACGGATGTTATGATTCTCATCTCCTGCCTGGATTGCATAGACGCTTTTTTCGCTGTCTGAAGTATAGAGTTCTACTTTTCCGCTCTGTTCCTCCAGTGTAATGCCGGCAGGAACCGTAAAATAAATGACCGCATTTTCATATGTATCAAACAGGGGCAGTTTTCCGCCTGCTGCATATTCATAAACCGGTGCAGGCTGCATTGTATAGGTGATGGTATAAGTAAAAAGCTTTCCTGCCTTTATCTCTCCGGTCATACTCTGGGCAAGATCGATTTCTACTGTTTCTTTTTTATCTGTTGCATCATCTCCATAATAGCTTAATGCTGTATCATAGGGAGAAAGCTTTGCCTCGTCACTTACTTCCATGTTTAATAATGTAATTCCGTAACTGGGAACTACCATGGAGAAAGAAGGCTGAACAAATAATGAGGTAAGACTGAAGTTACTTTCTTCCTCTTGCCCGTCTATTCCCATTAAGGCAGACTTTTCATCACCAGACAGAACACGGCCATCTCCGATAGAAACAATATCTGCGCTATCAAAGGTCTCTGTTTCCAAAACTGCTTTCGAAGAGGTAGCAATTGTTTCCAGTGCCTCTGTAAGTACCGGAACCTCGTGTCTGGAGAGAGAAAGTCTTTGACCTACTACTTCATTTTTACTAATTGAAATATCGCTGACGGCTTCAGAATGGCCTGAATTATTACTATCCTCCTTTGGCTCAGCTTTTTCCGGTTCAGCTTTTTCCGTTTCAACCTCTTCCTGCTTCACATCATCTTTATTTTCTATAGCTGTATCATCTGATTCGGTATTTGAAGTTTCATCTTCATTTGCCTGCGTCTTAGCAGCTTCTGATTCCTTCTCAGTTGATATAGCAGCTTCGGTTTCCTTATTTGCTGAATCGGATTCCAAGGCCTGTGTTTCTGCTGCTGTTTCCCCGGATGTTTCCGCGTTTGTTCCTGCTGCCGTTTCTGCTGCAGAAGCACCCCCGGATGCGTTATTTTGGGTATTTTGCAAAGCGGTTTCCTCTGCATTTTCACCAACAACCGCATACTCATCCATCTGGGCTTGTGTAATAATAAAATTGTCACTTACTACCCTGAGACGAAATTCACATTCCCGATCCTTATATCCGTTTACACCAATAATCTGAACATTCTGAAGGATAGATTCCTGTTTAATCCGGTCTGAATCATCAGTCTGGGGAAAGGGTTCACCGTCAAGAGCATCAGAAACTACCACAAGATACATAGCCTTGCCTGTTTTTCTTTGAAGAATTAAGGTCTTGCCTTCCAGTTCCTCATATAATTTTCCGATAACCAGATCTTTTTGTTCCCCTTTAAATGGAATTAAATCTTCTTTTAATTCAGGTCTTTTGTCAATATCCTTTTTAAGGACTTTTTCTATGGCAGACTGGGTAACTTTAACATCGATTACCTGTTTTGCCTGTGACGGCGTTGCTTCTGACGGAGATGCCTTGGACGCATTGGATGGAGTAGCCGTTTTCTGTTCTGTATACTCTGCCGCATAAACCGTAGTAGCGGTGAGCTGTGATACATTTCCCGAAACAATGGCTATTGTTAACAACCAGGCAATAATCCGTTTTAAGCGATGGATTTTTTTCATTGCTCCCTTCATTTTTCACACCCTCCTTATATATTTTTCCTTTCTCATTCTGTCTTTTATATGCAAGCCATAAAATGGCAATATTTCCCTCTTTGTCAGTATACCTGAGACTGGTTACAAACCAGTTATTTTTGTTTACTTATTGATTTTTAACCCAATATTTTTTACAATGTTTTTTCCACTACTTTGTATGCTTTTTTTCGTTAATTAAGTACATTTTTTGTTATATTTTTACATAAAATTATTGTCTGATATTAACTGTTAACTTTACCACTTTAAATTGTTTACATTTATACTCCTGTATGCTGATAGTAATATTAAAATACGGCATTGCGGAATTTTTGCAAAACCCTGATTAACTTATAATAACAGTGCTAATCCTGGTGCCATCTTGACAGAACGTCAGATTAATTCTAAAATAAGTTCATCTGTCGATTTGATAATTACGAAGAAGAAGGTCTTAAACATATGATTCAGGATATTTTCCCCCACGTATTTCATAACGAATTTGAAATTAAAACACCCAATGCTGACAGCTTTTTTTTCTACTTTTCTGATGGAAGTATCTGTCTGACTGAAGGTAAAACCAAAACAATCCCACGGTTTTCTGCATTAAAAGAAGAGGACCGCGGCCGCTTCATGTCCCATTGTGACTTTCTGTTTTCCATCGATCAGATGGATTTTTTTCTGGCTGATGAAACCAGTGTAACTTTTGCCCAAACTCCTGGTCTCAGCCTTTATAAAAACAGTATAATACGGGAATTAACCCCTATGTGGGTATCTTTTTCAGCAGTCTGTGCTTCCCAGCTTCACCGGTTCTACTCAACCAACCGATACTGCGGATGCTGCGGATCAGAGATGATTAAAAGTAAAAAAGAACGTTCTATGATCTGTTCATCCTGTGGTAACACTGTTTATCCCAAAATAGCGCCTGCTGTCATTGTCGGGATCATTCATGATGGAAAGCTGCTGCTTACGAAATATGCAGGCAGGGAATACACCCGTTACGCACTTCTGGCGGGATACACAGAATTTGGTGAAACCCTGGAAGATACGGTAAACCGGGAAGTCATGGAAGAAGTAGGACTGCGTGTTAAAAATATCCGTTACTATAAAAACCAGCCCTGGGGCTTTTCTGATTCCATTTTAATGGGTTACTGGGCGGAGCTAGATGGTTCTCCACAAGTCACGCTGGATGAAACCGAATTATCCACAGCAGTCTGGATGGCTCCTGAGGATATCCCCGATGATTTCACCAATATCAGCCTGACCCACGAGATGATTCTGTTGTTTAAGAATGGGAAAATAAACGAAACACAGGAAGGAAAAGCCTGATCAGGCTTTCCTTCCTGTGTTTCTATAAAAAGTTGCATATCCATTAGCAATAAGACTTCCCTCTTTGGGAACCTGTGAAAGAATAAGAAGAACATTCAGTACATCAACACATGCACCTCCTGCGTTTAATACACTCAGAAAAATAAAATAACCATTCAAATGACCGGTAACTGCAAAAAGAAGCGGAACAGCAAACGAAAGAATAAACAGCGGCATAAGTGATATAACAACCATTCTTTTCTTTGAAAGTAACTCTTCCGTAAATACAAAACCAAACAATCCGTTAAATCCCCAGTATGTCTTATCTGATTTCCATACTTTTGGTATAAATGCTGCATGAATCATCTCGTGAATCAAAAGGTATAAAAACATTCCCAAAAGATAATATACAATCTCTATACCTATAGATATCTCCAGGGAAAAAACCTGCGGTCCGGAAAGCAGCTTCTTAAATGGCGGATATAAATAATAACACCATACAGCTCCGGATACCATCAAAATAACGCTGATGGGCATAGACCACAGAATTGCGGCCGAAACAGATTTTGGTTCTTTTAAACGATTCCAACCCTGCTCCTTCAGATACATGGTTCTGTCTACATTTTCCGGCGGTATTTTTTTAATAAACTTCATTGTCACCTCAAATATTATATTTTAATACTTTTATATTGTATCACACAAATACACGTTAAGGAGTACATTATGAAATTAACCGTTTTAGTTGATAACAATACATTAATTGATAAGTACTTTTTAGGGGAGCCTGCTGTCAGCTATTATATCGAAGATGAAGCTGAAAAAATATTGTTTGATGCAGGATATTCTGATGTTTTCATAAGTAATGCAGATAAGCTGCAGATTAATTTATCTGATTTAACTAAAATCGTATTTTCTCATGGTCATAATGATCATACCGGCGGGTTCCATTACTTAAGTGATCAATATGATTTATCTCATATAAAACTTTTTGCTCATCCGGATGTTTTTAAGGAAAAGAGAGATTCCGGAGAATCTATTGGTTCGAATCTTACGGTAGATTCAACAGCTAAAACCTGTAACTTATTTGTTACAAAACGTCCGGTTGCCATAAGCAAAAATATAATTTTTTTAGGCGAGATACCCAATACGAATTCTTTTGAAACAAGAAACCCAATTGGAGAGCAAAAAGTTTCTAATAATCATTACCGCGATGATTACATCCTGGACGATTCGGCCCTTGTATATAAATGCAGCAAAGGGCTGTTTATTATCACAGGCTGTTCACACAGCGGCATCTGCAATATCATCGAATACGCAAAAACTGTTTGTAAAAATAATACTGTTTTAGGAGTAATTGGAGGTTTTCATCTTTTTAATACAGACACAAGACTTGAACAGACAATTCAGTATTTCATTGATAATGGAATACGTGAACTATACCCATGCCACTGTGTCTCATTTAAGGTTAAAGCTGAAATAAACAACCGCCTACCCATACATGAAGTAGGTGTTGGTCTGACAATAACTATCTGACAAATCCTTTATAAAAGTCCCGATGCCCACTTCACAGCATTGTCAATACTCTCCGGATTCTTCTTAGGTTCTACATAAGCAGTTTCACCTATAAATTTATTTTCCGGCAGTGCTTCTTTCAGTTTGGCAAAACATTTCACTGCTCCGCCTCCTCCATGGCTTGCAAAAATTGCAATCCGTTTATTCTTTATTTTATAATCGTTAACAAAACTTCTTATGGGCGGTGCAAACGATCCCGCCCAGACCGGAGTTCCAATTATAATCGTTTCATACCGGCTAAGATCAATGCTTTCATTTGTCAACGTTGGTTTATCTCCAAAAACAACACTTTTTCCGCCCCAAAAATACTTTCCAAGCCCCTCTGTTGGATACTTCTTGCTTGTCTTCAATTCAACCATATCCGCATTTAATGTCTCCCTTATTTTTTCGGCGATCAATTTCGTATTTCCCTCAAATGAAAAATATACAACTAAAACGCTCATTATAATTCCCCTTTCTCAGATATAATTTTCCGGGCTTCTATCGCCCAATCCTTCATTGCAGAATAAACATGTACACCGCAGAGCGCAGTCAGACGGCTATAAGTACAATCGATTCCCTGATCTTTGAACTGGGTAATCTGCTCCATATATCTGTTCATGTCTTTTACCAATTCCTCATTTCTTTTGATAAAATCGTCCAGATGTCCAATCAATACTTCCGATTCGGTATTCTCCCCAAAAGAAATTTTAAGAAGTATCTCATAACGAAGCTTCTCAATCTCCGGTTTTTCACGCATCCAGTCCGAGAGTTCTTTTCTTCCTGCTTCGGTAATACTGTATACGATTTGCCCCCTTCCGTTACCATGTTCCCCATTGTCAGAGCAGACAGCCAGTCCCTGTGCAACCAGCGTTTTTAACGTAGGGTATATCTGTCCATAGCTTTCCTGCCAGAAATGACTGTATTCGTTTTCCAGCCATTTTTTTATTGTATAACCGGTCAGCGGCATACGGGCAAGCATTCCCAGCATTACATATTTTGATTTTCCCGTGTTTTCCTTCATTTGTGCATCTCCTTTTGAAATATAACTTTATGATATATCAAATTGATATATAAATCAAGCAGAAATTTTATAATCTTATTTCTTTTACTGAGTTGATTTTGTAAAGGTGATGGTAACAGACTTGCCCCTATGATATAATATCTACGAAAAGATCGTAAATAAATACACATTTAACTAAAACAGAAATTTTAAGGCGGTTTCAAAGTGACTAATAAAAATATTGATAACAAATATGCTGATTATGCGGTAAAACTAAAAATAGATTGTAAAAATTGCAGTGGTTTATGTTGTGTTTCTCTATACTGTACAAAAACAGATGGTTTTCCTTCCAATAAAGAGGCCGGAACGCCATGTGTCTATCTCGATTCTGATTATGGATGTAATATACACGCAAAACTCTCTGAAAAGAATTACAAAGGTTGTTTAGCCTATGACTGTTTCGGCGCAGGTCAAAGAACCACTCAACTCTGCTTATCAAAAGGTTCCTGGAAAACAAACCCCAAACAGGCAGACATGATCTTTCAAACGTTTATGACTGTATTTCAAATGCATCAGATGCTGTGGTACCTGGTTGAAGCATATTATTTAACAGCAGATAAACGTCTAAAATCAACCATTGATGAACTTATAATTGAGAATGACCAGATAATAGAAAAGCTTCCAGATCATGGTTCAAAGATTGATCTCTCAGAATACAGATTAAAGGTAAACACAGTTCTGAAGCAAATATGCAGCACAATTTCACAAAATACATCATCAAATAACCATTCTGGTATGACTTATCTGGGAAAGAACTTTAAAAAAGCAAATCTTGATGGAAAAGACTTCAGCATGTCACTGATGATTGCTGCAAATTTTACAGGATGCAGTTTGAAGAAAACAAATTTTTTAGGTGCCGATATCCGGGATGCAAACTTAAAAGATACTGATTTAAGCGAGAGCATTTTTTTAACACAAATGCAGATTAATTCTGCAAATGGGAATAATAACACAAAACTACCTGGCAGTTTATGCCATCCGGCATCCTGGATATAACAATGTTAGAATAATAAATTTTAAGAATAAAAAATACAGGAGAAAGTTAATTATCACTTCCCCTGTATTTTTTCATATCTCTTAATATCTTTCAAGTATTATAAGTCCATCGCCTTTAAAGTTATGCATGGACACAGACGTTTTTCCCGCCTCTGAAGCCAGCCTGATTCGTGACGTTCTTCCCGTGATAAGATCCACTGCTTTACCGGAATACCCCTTAAGTTCCTTATCTAAAACGATCCTTGTTGTATAAGGAACATAGATAAGGTACCGCTTATCACCGGTTACAGCCATCCGAATCTGCTCTGATTTTCCAAGTATAAGCTCCTGTGCGGGTATCAGTTCTCCAATACGATTGGTTTCCAGAAAGTTTGCAATAAATCCGTAATCCCAGGCTCCTTGAAAATGAATTGCCTCCCTGGCAGGAAACGCTTCATCAAACCCCTCACCTAACACCGGATTTGGCTTCTTTCCTGTTTTTTTCCAGTTCCAGATTCCATGGGCACCATACGTAACACCTGCGCATGCACCGGACAGAATTCCGCTCCACGCTGCCTTTCGTATATCATACGGCTGAAAACGTCCATACATCTTCCGGCTGTATCCCATCTGTTCATAGCAGGGTTCTGCGTTCACAACCGGTTTTACCGGATAATCCCTGTAAAATTTTTCTGCAAGCAGGTATGCCATATCCTGTCCATCTGCAAAATGCCCCGACTGATACATATAAAAGTCCAGCCGATCTAAAAACTGTTCCGGTATATAATCATATCCCCTCTTAATATGCATTGTTTTTAATGAATGGGGCGATTTCTCGCATACTGTCTTCAGTGCTGTTTCGTAATAGGAGACTGCTTCATCCGTATCAAAATCCGTATCACCGCTGATTACATAAATAGGTTCAAACTCGTCAAATACTTCCACTGTTTTTTCTGCATAAGTACTGACAAACTCCTCCGGCATTACGTTAAAATCTACCAGTCTGCTCCCCCAGGTTCCCGGAACATAATTAAGCCACAACACCACCAGTGCCAGCTGAAATCCCTTATCAACAGCCATACGGCACATCTTCCTTGCTCTGGAATAATATGCTTCATCCCACCTGGTAAAATCAAATTTCTGTCCATCCTCTGTATAAAACGGATATACTCCTACATCGGACATACATCTGTCCCATTGCGGCAGAGTATTAATCTGGAGTACATTAAATCCCTGTACCCAGCGTCTTTCCAGATAATCTTCCCATTCCTCCAGTGTGATTGAAGTAAATGCGCTCCATACCGTATCAGCCAGATAAAAGAAATCCCGGCCATCCAGTGTAAAATTCCTCTTGTTCTCATGTATCTTAAGTCTGCTCATGGAAAACCTCCAAATCTTCTGTTACCTGGGAATGCAGCGAATCATAACATCTCCTGCCACAGCCATTTTTGCCTCTGCCGTTAAAACATCTGCATACTCATTGCTGTTTGTTACCAAAACCATGGTAGTGACATCATAACCTTCCCGCTTCATACTGTCTAAGTCTGCTTTTAACAGAAGATCACCTTTCTTAACTCTGTCTCCGTTTTTTACTATAAGTTCAAAATATTTACCTTCCAGCTTTACCGTATCCAAGCCTACATGGATAAAAACTTCTGCTCCCAGGTCTGTCTTAATTCCCACTGCGTGTGGATATGCGGTTTCAACCATTCCATCACAAGGTGCATAAAAAGTCCCCTCAGCCGGTATAATTGCGCTTCCTTTTCCTAATCCCCCTCCTGCAAATACCTGGTCCTTCACTTCTAATAATGAAATGATAGTTCCATTTACAGGTGCTGTTAATTCTTCTTCCTTTTTAGCCAGACCGGCTGAAGACTCTGCAGTCTCATCTTCAAGAAGCATATTATCATTATATCCGAACAGATACGTGCAGATGGCAGAACCAAAGTATGCAATGGCACATGCTGCACAGAATCCCGCGAAACCGACTCCAATATAACCTGTCATTGTAAGAAGGCTTGTACCTAAGACTGTAGGGGCTCCTGCTCCTACTGCTGCGGTAATTGCACCTGCAATACCGGAAAAAAATGCTCCGATAAAGAATGGCCTTTTGTATTTCAATGTTACTCCGTAGATTGCTGGTTCTGTAATACCTGCAAGTACAGCGGATATTGCTGCCGGTCCGGCAATATCTTTTACCTTTTTGCTTTTAGTCTTTAAAAATACCCCCAATGTGGCTCCTGCCTGAGCAAAATTATTAGGTCCTGTTATTGTGAACAGAGTATCTCTTCCTGTCTGTGCAATGTTATTTATAACGATTGGAATGAATCCCCAGTGAAGTCCGAACATAACTGCTGCCGGCCATATAAGCCCCAGAATAAATCCTGCTATAATCGGATTGACGGAGACCATGGCAGTATAACCTCCGGCCAGCATTTTTCCCGCAAAATCAGAGATGGGACCTAGTACCAGAAAGGTAGAAGGCACCATAATTGCAAGAGATAAAAGCGGTGTGAAAATATTTTTAATTATATCCGGAAGAATTCTCCGCAGCCCTCTTTCCAGCTTAGAAAGTACAAAAACGGAAAGAATAATTGGTATTACTGACGAAGTATAGCTCACAAGAACTACCGGTATATTTAAAAATGTGAGAGATTCTTTTGCAGCAAATGCCGCTGATAAATCCGGATACATCAGCGCGGACGCAATTGCCACTGACACAAAAGGATCTGCCT
This sequence comes from Lacrimispora amygdalina, assembly GCF_003432035.1. Taxonomy (GTDB): domain Bacteria; phylum Bacillota; class Clostridia; order Lachnospirales; family Lachnospiraceae; genus Lacrimispora; species Lacrimispora amygdalina. Next base: position 43,732 of record NZ_QOHO01000075.1, on the reverse strand, counting down.
TAAATTTCTTAGCCGCTGTATAGGCAAGAAAAACCGGAAGAAATGTAAACACACCATCTGCCGCTGCAAATAAAATCCGGTAAGTTCCCATGTCCTTTGACAACCATCCCATCGTTGTAAACAGAATGAGGAGCCCCTTTAGCAAACCGGCTCCGGACATCGCTCCCAGTATGGGTGCAAAGATTCCGGAAACAGTACTCATAAACAAATTTATGATATTTTTATCTTTACTCTCCTTGCCCTCCGTACTCATATCCCCGGCTTTTATGGATGAGGTTGCTAATATGGAATCATAAACATCTCCCACAGTATTTCCGATCACTACCTGAAGCTGACCGCCTGCTTCCACCACCGTTATAACCTTTTCCGTCTGACTCAGCCTTTTTTTATCAACTTTAGCCGGATCCTTAATCTGGAACCGCAATCTTGTTGCACAGTGAATCAGCGAATTAACATTATCCGCTCCCCCTACGCTGGCCACTATCTGTTTCGCCAGCTCATCGTAATTTTTCTTAGCCATGATTATCCCTCCTGAGATTGAGTCATACCCTTTGAACCTTCTTCGTAAATTGCTTTGTAATTTCATACTAACACCCGTTTTTTTCTCAATCAATCCCCTTGGCACTTTTCTCCGTATCAATCAAAATACCATAGTTTTTCGCCATGTATTTCCACATTTTTTGTGTAATTATGATAGGTTTTTAAATTTTCTTTAAATAAAATCATTTATAAATGTATTTGTTCTTATCAAATACACTTTCTCCCTCCAGCAGCCTGGTCTTGTAGTAAACCCGAACCATTTCCCCTTCTTCATCCTCTATATGACGGATTAAATGACTCATGGCAGCTTTATGCCTCATCGTATGGGTACCCTTTATTAATGTAAGATTAATACCGGGTATACTAAGCTTTGGAAGTGCATCGAACCCGATTAAGGATATCTCTTTCGGTACCCGGATATTTCTCTCTAAAAGGGCTTTGCTTACTCCCAGTGATATCACAGAACTTTCAAGGACAAAAGCAGTTGTTTTCTTAATCCCTCCGTCTAAATAACGGTTCATCGCTTCATACACTTCATCAATCTGGTTGCCTAAACGGATAATGCGGCTGCTCCCATCCCCGCAGTGCCGTTTCTCCATTTCTTCCACAAATGCCTCTCTCCGTTCCGTGAAATTAAAGATGTCAACTTTCTCCGCAAGATAGGAAATATAGCTGTGTCCCTTATCAACCAGATAATCCACAGCTCTGCAGATTCCCTCTTTATTATCAATAAGAAAGCTGTCCATACCCTGTTCATAAAACAGATTATCCCCCACCACCACAGGGATTTTAAGCTGGCCAAAGGGATAAATATCACTGTAATTCATTTCCGCTGCCATCATATAAATCCCCTTTATATCACTTCTCCTGCATTTATCCAGTAATTTTTCCAGATTTCCTGCTTTCTCATAAAATTCCTGGTAGTCAAACCGGTATCCTGCTTTATTACAAATGCATTCAAAATCACCAAAAAGCAGAGGGTCCCGTCTGTTTTCCCTCTGCTTTAAAATAATTCCATGCTTAATATAGTTAAGCATCAGCACAGTCCCTTTACTTTCGTTATACTCAGCCCTTAACCTGCTGTTATTTTTCTCTTCTTCCATCAGGATATAGTTCTGAACCCTTTTTCTTGTTGCCGGTTTAACCCCCGGCTTATTATTTAAAACAAGGGAAACGGTCGCCGGAGATATTCCAAGCGCCGCCGCAATATCCTTTGCTTTCAGCCGCATTGCCGTGTCCTCTCTTTCATGATGTTTCACAGCCACCGGCATTTTTGCAGACCAGATCAATCCCCTCCCTCCATCGGTTTTTTCTCTCGTTTCTGCTTTCCATGCCCATATGGCTGTCATAAATATCATAATCAATATTCGTAAATATTTTATCCCTGTCATAAATTCCAGACGCGATTCCTGCCATATAAGCGGCCCCGATTGCAGAAAGTTCCTCCTGTCTGGATACCCGCATCCTGATATCCGATATGTCAGACTGAAACTGCATCAGATAACGGTTTTTAGCAGGCCCGCCATCTGCACAAAGTTCTTTTAATACTTTTTTACTGTCCTTTTCCATGGCAGTAAGCACATCCGATACCTGAAAGGCAATGCTTTCAACAGCTGCTTTTACAAGCTCTGCCTTGCCCGTAGTCCGGCTCATACCAAGAATCATGGCTCTGGCATTTTCTCTCCAGTACGGTGCGGAAAGTCCCGTAAATGCAGGAATTAGTACTGCAGTATCCTTTTGATTTGCTTTATTAACAAGATCTTCTGCCTCCTCGTCCGAAGAAATGAGACCCATTTCATTTTTCATCCAGGAAATCACTGCTCCCGCATAATTAATATTCCCCTCTAAAACATATTCTACACGGCCGTTCATCCCCCACGCAAGAGAGGTCGCAAGACCTGCACTGCTTTTTATAAATGAATCCCCTGCGTTCATCATAATGGAAGAGCCCGTACCATAGGTTGCCTTTGCCTGTCCCGGCATATGGCATCCCTGCCCAAACAAGGCCGCGTGGGAATCTCCCATTACTCCGTATACTGGAACCGGCAGATCTAAGTATCCCTCAAAATCCGTATACCCAAAGCAGGCATTACTGTCACAAACTCTGGGAAGTGCCTCTATGGGCACCCCAAACATCCGGCACAGCTCCTCATCCCATTCTAACGTATGGAGGTTAAATAACTGGGTTCTTGAAGCATTGGAATAATCCGTTAAAAAGCTGTTTCCCTTTGTTAGCCTGTAAACCAGATAACTGTCCATTGTTCCCAGACAATACGGTTCCTTTAAAGAAACATTTTCTAAAAGCCATGCCATTTTCGCTGCCGGAAAATAGGGCGAAAGGGGAAGGCCCGTCTTCTCATAAATGACGGGACTAAAGTTCTGAAATCGGTCAGAGATCCGGGCTGCCCGGCTGCACTGCCATACAACAGAAGGAGCGAAAGGCTCCCCGCTCCGGCTCCACACAGCGGTTGATTCTCTCTGGTTACTGATACCTGCCGCTGCCACATTCTCTCTTCCTATGTCGGAACGATCCAGCACTTCCCTTACAGCTAAAATCAAATTTTCATAAATTTCTTTCAGATCATGGGATACCCAGCCTTTTTTATTGACAATCTGTTTGTGCTTCCGGTCTGCCCTTCCCCTCAGCTTTCCTGTCTGATCAAAGAGAACGGCTTTTGTTCCCTGAGTACTCTGATCTATTGCAATCACATATTTCATTTTACCAGCCCCTGACCTAATCCGTCTAATACCGCCTTTTTAATCCCCTGGTCATCCAAACCATAATATTTAAATATTTCATGATTCGTGCCTGCAATGATATGACCGTCAGGAAGAGCCAGGTTCACCACCTTTTTCGGACAGTTGGCAGACACAATCTGTGCCACCATGCTCCCAAGACCGCCGTAAGGGGAATGCTCCTCTGCTGTCACAATTAAATCAGCTTTCTCTGCTGCATCCACCACAGCTCTTTCATCCATCGGCTTTAAGCAGTACATATCGATCAGACCGATACGATATCCCTCTTTTTCCAGCTCTTCTGCTGCTTTCACTGCATAAGGAAGCAGTTCTCCGCAGGATATAATGACTGCATCTGTTCCATCTTTGATCACATTGGCACGATCCAGTTTAAAATCCATATTTTCTTCATATACATCCTCTGTTGCAGAGCGGCTGACCCTTACGTAAGCGGGTTTTTCATCCTCAAGAAGTGCCTCTATCAGCTTTCTGGTCTGGAAACGGTCACATGGCAGATAAACCCGCATGTCCGGCAGGCTGGCCATGGCAGCAATATCCTGGCAGGAATGATGGGTCATGCCCAGTGCTCCATAACTGACACCTCCGCTGATTCCGATTAACGTAACATTGGTTTTTGAATAAGCCACATCTACCTTTACCTGTTCGTAGCTTCTGGTTGATAAAAAGCTTGCCGGCGACGCTGCAAAAACCTTTTTTTTACAGGATGCCAGCCCTGCGGACACCGATACCAGATTCTGCTCTGCAATTCCCACTTCAACAAACTGGTTGGGGTACTGCTCCGCAAACGGTGCAAGGGATGCGGAACCTCTGGAATCCGAGCATACCACCACAATATCCTTATCTTCCTTTGCTGCCTCTGTCAGTGAATCACAAATCACCTGTCTGTTTGTTATCTGATTCATGCCAGCACCCCCTCCAATTCTTTTACTGCTTTTTGGTATTGTTCCTCTGTCATGACACCATGATGCCATTTCTTCTGGTTTTCCATAAATGACACCCCTTTTCCTTTTGTGGTATGGGCAAGAATTACAGAGGGACAACCCTTTTTTCTTTCTGCTTCCTTGTAGGCCGCAAGAAGCTGTAAGCAGTCATTGCCGTTTTCCACCTCTATGACATTCCAGCCAAATGCTCTGAACTTTTTACCAAGATCATTGCTTTTCATGGTTTCGTCTGTTGTACCGCTGATCTGGAGACCATTTAAATCAACCGTTGCACACAGCTGGTCCAGACCATAATGTCCGGCTGCCATCATAGCTTCATAATTAGATCCTTCGGCCATTTCACCGTCTCCCAGCACAACATAGGTTCTGTATGACCGGCCATCCATTCTGGCTGCCAGTGCCATTCCCACTCCCAGAGAAAGTCCGTGCCCCAATGATCCCGAATTCATCTCTATTCCAGGTACATCCATTGTGGGGTGGCCAATAAATTCAGAACCAAATCTGCTGAATGTATCTATGGCTATCTGCTTGTCAAAAAATCCCCGGTCTCCCAGAGTTATGTAGAGTGCATCTGTGCAATGTCCCTTACTCAGTAAAAACCGGTCTCTGTCATCATTCTTCCAGTTTTGGGGACTGACATTCATTACTTCAAAATAGAGCACAGTTAAGATATCAATCACACTTAAATCTCCACCAATATGACCGGCTTTTGACCGATATACTTCCTCAATTACATCTCTTCGAAGTTCATAAGCTTTCCTGGTGAGTCTGTCCATGTTTTACCGTCCTTTCCTATTCGCCCCGTATCCAAGCTTTTACTTCTTCGTCATTGTTATCGTACAGATCCGGTTTAATACCAAGATATTTACATGCTTCATACAGCACCGGAACCACATTTTTATGAATTCCAACACAATGGTGGATATAAGGTCCTTCCACAATTTTGGCTTCAAGCCTCTTTAGATTTTCAACCTCCACCCATACATAGGTTCCCTTGGTGTAGGGACCCTCAATTCCTTTTGCATTGCCAAGAAGCAGGCTGTAATCTCCATTGTCCCCATCAAAACGGCAGAGCGTCATCTCACCCAGTTTTGCCTGAGCTTCCACGGCTCCCGGATGGCTGAAAGCAAGTGGATACCCGATAGAAGGCTTACACGCTGCGCAGGACAGGGGCCAGGGACCACAGTGCTGCAGCAGTTCTCCATTTTCATTGTCAGGATGCCGAACAGTCCAGTCAGCGAAAAATGTCCTCGTTTCACCAAGCCCTGCTGCCTCACACATAATTGCTGTAATTGCACCATGAATATCAGTCTCACATACAACCGGAAGACCCTCTTCGTTTAACAGACTGTTGGCTGCACAGGGCATAATTCCAATTTCGTCCTGGAGCGCATTCCAGCACTGTAAGGCAATTGCGTTGCACCCGTAGCGTTCTGCCAGGGCTCTCATAGCCGCTTTCAGGGCTGCCACAGTCTTTAAATCTTCATCACATATACCTACTTCAAAATTTTTCTTACAGTAATCTACTATCTCCTGAATCCTGTTTTCATCCTCTTTTACCTGGTTTATTTCTCTGGTAAGCTCCGGCATGGGGATGGGTGCCAGCTGGATATTAAATTTCTCAAGCAGTTCACCTTCATTGCACATTGTAGACCAGAAATCAAAAGGTCTTGGTCCTATCTGAAGAATGCGGGTATTTTTAAATGCCTTTACCACGCTGCATACTGCCAGAAAATTAGTAACTCCTCTGTAAAAAGCTTCATCCTCCAGTCGGCAGTTACATAAATATGTAAAAGGAATCTTAAATCTCCGAAGAACCTTTCCGGTAGCAAATAGCCCGCACTGACTATCCCGAAGGCGGATCCCATTTTCATCCGGTCTTTCATCTCTTGGTCCCCACAGCAGTACCGGTACGCTGCATTCTCTGCATAATCTGGCTGCTTCATATTCTGTTCCAAAATTCCCGTGGGGGATAAACAGACCATCAATCTTTTCAGTTTTAAATTTCTCTGCTATCTTTATTCTGTCATCTTCCTTATGCAGCAATCCATCCTCTGAAATATCTGTGATATCAACAAAAGTAACTCCCATTTCCTCCAGTTTCTTTCTGGTTAAATCCGCATATTTAACTGCGTCCGGCGCAGAGAATATGCTCCTTCTCGTGGGCGCGAATCCCAATACTATATTCGTCATACACATGTCTCCTTTTTTAACTGTTACCCATATTATTTACTGGAGCAAACTTAATTACAATTAATAATTAAGTAAAATATAGTATATTATTGACTTAATCTACTTAATCTGTTAAGTTGTTAAAAAAGAGTTTATCTGTAAGAAAGGAGCCCATCCTGATGTCCATAACAGCAAAGGAGCTAGCTAAACTGCTTAATCTTTCAGAGGCTGCAGTCTCCATGGCTCTTAATCATAAGCCAGGCGTCAGCACCCAGACGAGAAAGAAGGTCATAGCGGCTGCCAAAGAACATGATTATGACTTTTCAAGAATAAAAGAAACCTCCGTGAGTACCAGCCCCCACGGCATGATACAATTTATCATATATAAGAAAAACGGTGCCGTTGTTTCAGATACCCCTTTCTTTTCCCAATTATCAGAAGGAATTGATACTGGCTGCAAAGAAGCCTGTTATTACCTGAACATTTCTTATCTTTATGAAGAAGATGATATTCCTTCCAAAGTCTCAGAGATGGTACGTCTGGGCTGCAGGGGTATTCTGCTTCTGGGAACAGAAATGGAGGAAGAAGATTTTAAACCATTTTTAAATCTTCCTGTTCCTGTCGTAGTCGTAGATACCTGTTTTGAAAACCGGAGCACAGACTGTGTCATAATTGATAATGTACAGGGTGCTTTTTTTGCGGCAAACTATCTGATCAGAAAGAGAAAAAAACAGCCGGGATATCTAAAATCCTCTTATCCCATCAAGAATTTTGAGCAAAGATCTGACGGCTTTTACCAGGCAGTCAGAAAAAACGGCATGTCCGTTTCCAATTCAAAGGTTTATAAATTATCTCCGTCCATGGATGGTGCCTATGCTGACATGACGGCTATTTTAAAACAGGGAGAAACTCCGTCAGACTGTTACTTTGCGGACAATGATCTTATTGCAGCCGGGGCCATTAAAGCGCTGAAGGAATACGGATACCGGGTTCCACAGGATGTCGCTGTAATCGGTTTTGATAATATGCCTTTGTGTACCTTCCTGGACCCACCCCTCACAACCATTCACGTACCCAAGCAATATATGGGATTGATGGCAGCAAAGCGTATGGCAGAGCTTATTCAAACCAAATCCTCTTCCCCCGTAAAAATCGAGATCAGTACCTCTCTGGTTCTTAGAAAATCTACTTAATATTAATGGAATACAAAAAAGGACAACGTAAAAGAGAACAGATTTGACATCAAAACTCAATCAATATCTGTTCTCTTTTCAGTTGTCCTGTCAAAAGATACTGTTACTATCTCTTTGTCAGTTTAAATTTATTTACCGTAGTAAGCCTTTAAATACATTTCCTTAATTTCGCTGAACAGCGGATATCTTGGATTTGCACCAGTACACTGATCATCAAATGCATTCTCAACCATCTCATCCAGTGTGTCTAAAAAGTACTTCTCATCAACACCGTAATCTTTAATCGTTGCCTTAATGCCTACTGCCTTCTTTAACTCCTCAACCTTTGCAATGAATTTCTTCAATACCTCCGCATCATCTTTTCCGTCGACTCCACAGAAGCGTGCGCATTCTGCATATCTTGCAAGAGTATGGGGATACTGATACTGCGGGAAGGTTCCCATCTTAGCCGGTACTTCTGAAGCATTGAATTCCATAACCAGAGTGATTAACAGTGCATTTGCCACACCGTGAGGAATGTGGTGGTAAGCTCCTAATTTATGAGCCATGGAGTGGCAAACTCCTAAGAATGCGTTATTAAATGCCATACCAGCCATACAGGAAGCATCTGCCATCTTGCATCTTGCCTCTACATTGGTTCCGTCGTTATAAGCAGTTGGCAGGTATTCAAATACATTTTTCATAGCCTTCAGTGCAAGACCATCGGTATAGTCAGAAGCCATTACAGAAGCATATGCTTCCAGTGCATGAGTCAGAACATCTATACCAGAAGCACTGGTCAGACCCTTTGGCTGGCTCATCATATTGTCCGCATCAACAATGGACATATTGGGCATTAACTGATAATCTGCAAGCGGATATTTTACTCCTGTATTCTGATCTGTGATAACAGCGAAAGAAGTTACCTCAGAACCAGTACCGGAAGAAGTTGGGATTGCTACAAAATATGCTTTCTCGCCCATCTTCGGGAATGTGTAAACTCTCTTACGGATATCCATAAAACGCATCGCCATATCCTGGAAATCCACTTCCGGGTGCTCGTACATTACCCACATGATTTTCGCAGCGTCCATTGCGGAACCGCCGCCCAGTGCGATGATTGTATCCGGCTGGAAAGCCTTCATAGCTGCTGCACCAGCCTCTGCATTTGCAAGAGTCGGGTCTGGCTGAACATCTGAGAATACCGTATAAACAATGCCCATTTCATTCAGTTTATCGGTAATTGCCTTGGTATAGCCATTCATATAAAGGAAAGAGTCTGTTACTACAAAAGCTCTCTTTTTATTATAAACATCCTTTAACTCACTAAGCGCAACCGGCATACATCCCTTTTTGAAATAAACTTTCTCCGGATTTCTGAACCACAGCATGTTCTCTCTCCTCTCAGCAACGGTTTTAATATTCAGCAAATGCTTCACGCCGACATTTTCAGATACAGAGTTTCCTCCCCAGGAACCGCAGCCCAGAGTCAGGGATGGCTGTAACTTAAAGTTATAAATATCACCGATACCGCCATGGGAAGATGGAGTATTAACCAGAATACGGCAGGTCTTCATTGCAGCTGCATGTTTTGCCATCTTTTCCGTTTCATTTACATTCACATACAGAGAAGCAGTATGTCCATAACCGCCGTCTGCAACCAGCTGTTCTGCCTTTTCAATGGCCTCATCAAAGGTCTTCGCTTTGTACATTGCCAGAACCGGAGACAGTTTCTCATGTGCAAATTCTTCCTCAAGATGTACACTTTCTACTTCACCGATTAAAATCTTTGTTGATTCGGGAACTTCAACGCCTGCAAGCTTTGCAATGGTATGAGCCTTCTGACCAACAATCTTGGCATTTAAAGCACCATTGATTATAATCGTTTTACGTACTTTTTCAATTTCTTCGCCCTTTAAGAAGTAGCATCCTCTTGCTGCGAACTCTTTCTTAACTGCGTCATAAACCTTTTCAAGAACAGTAACAGACTGCTCAGACGCACAAATCATACCATTATCAAATGTTTTGGAATGAATGATGGAGTTAACTGCCATCTTAATATCTGCCGTATCATCAATGATAACCGGAGTATTACCTGCGCCAACGCCCAGAGCCGGCTTACCGGAAGAATAAGCAGCCTTTACCATTCCAGGACCGCCTGTTGCCAGAATAATATCTGCACTTCTCATAACCTCGTTGGTCAATTCCAGGGAAGGTACATCAATCCAGCCGATAATTCCTTCTGGTGCACCTGCCTTTACAGCAGCATCAAGAACTACCTTTGCAGCTGCAATCGTACAGTTCTTAGCCCTTGGGTGGGGGGAAATGATAATTGCATTTCTTGTCTTTAAGCTGATCAGTGTTTTGAAGATGGCAGTTGAAGTTGGGTTTGTGGTAGGAATAACAGCAGCTACCAGACCGATTGGCTCTGCAATTTTCTTAATTCCAAAAGCCTTATCTTCTTCTATTACACCGCAGGTTTTCGTATCTTTATAAGAATTATAAATATATTCAGCTGCATAATTGTTTTTAATTACTTTATCCTCTGCAACGCCCATCCCTGTTTCTTCAACAGCCATCTTTGCAAGAGGGATTCTTAATTTATTTGCAGCGCTGGCTGCCTCATAAAAGATTTTATCAACCTGCTCCTGAGTGAAGGTTGCGAATACTCTCTGAGCTTCTCTCATTGCCTCCATTTTTGCGATCAGGGTATCTACACTATCAATTATCTGGGGAACCTTAATCAGTTCTTCTTTTTTTGCCATCTTGATTTTCCTCCATTTTATAAGTATCAATCCCATTGGTTTCTTGATCGATATTTTTTTAACGATCTTTATGGTTTTATTATATTCTATCGTTATTTTTTTGTCAATGTGATAACTCACAAAAATATACATCGTTCGATACTTTTTTTATGTATTATTTATAAATATTTTTTTACTTATATAAGAATCGGTCTGAATATACTAATTCTTATAAAATAAGGAGATTTATGGGATTATAGTGATATAAAATAATCAATAATCCCTTACATCTTAAATTTTCATTGTTTTTAATCCAAACAGGCTTATGAAAGACCCGCCTTATATCCAACTCTTATGAACACATTTAAGAACTTGGCATTTACCTATAATTATGGTATAGTTAGCCTTAATACCTGCTTCTAAAAAGGTCCGGCAGGCCAGATCAGATAACGCGATTTAAGGGGACATATATGAAAATAACCATTGGAATTGATCTTGGAGGAAGTACAACAAAGATTGTAGGTTTTCAGGATCATAAATTGAAAATACCAACGTTTGTGAAAGCGGATAATCCCATTGCTTCCCTATTCGGAGCTCTGGGCAAATTTATCTATGATAATAGCATTCAGTTGAATGAAATAGAAAAAATTATGATAACAGGTGTAGGAAGTGCTTATGTGGAGCAGCCTCTTTATGGAATTCCCACCTATAAGGTGAACGAGTTCACCTGTAACGGATTAGGCGGTCAGTATTTTACCGGATTAAAAGATTTAATTGTGGTAAGTATGGGAACCGGTACTTCCCTTGTACAAGTGAATGGTGATTCAATCGTTCATACCGGTGGTATCGGTATAGGGGGCGGAACCATCCTGGGTCTTTCCAGTCTGCTGTTAAAAACTCAGGATATCTCCCATATTATGGATCTGGCCAGCAGAGGTAATTTAAGCAATATTGATTTACAGATTCAGGATATATCAAGAACCCCTCTTCCCGGGCTGCCTTTATCTGCAACTGCATCAAACTTTGGTAAAGTGAGAGGTTTTGTATCAGATGAGGATATTGCCATCGGAATTATTCATATGGTACTCCAGGTAATTGGTAAATCCGCCATTCTATCCGCATTAAACAGCAATATTAAAGATTTCGTTATGACAGGAAATCTTTCCAAATTTCCTCAATGCAGGGAGATCTTCCAATCCCTGGAGACCATGTTTGATGTGCACTTTATTATTCCTGAACATGCTGAATACGGAACTGCCATCGGTGCAGCTCTTACAGAAGAACATCACCTGGAGATGACTGAAATCCGTTAATCAGAATAAAATTTCTCTTTTTTCATTGGTAAATGACAGGATTACAGCTTTGGCATTTTGTAAATAAAAGACTTCTATTAAATTATCGTCAACCGAATACATTCTGCTCAAAGCTGGTCCATATTCTTCAATCATTGCTGCTCTCGCTTCTCTTCTGGTATCCAGAACCACCTCGCACTGAAGACGAATCCAAGTGCCATGGCTCATACTGCTCCAAAAGGACGCACCCTCGCCGGATCTCTTCCACGTCAATTCTCCTTTTCATGTTTCAACTATATCTATAAAATAATATAAAAAAACACGGTAAAAACCGTGTTTTTAAGAATGATATCCCAATGCCCGCTCCAGAGCCTCTTTTTCTTCGCTTCCCAAAAGTACTTCTGTCTCTCCTCTTTCTACTTCTTTAATGTAGACATAACACCCTTCTCTGCTGTGAACAGAATTCAGCACAAAGCCGCTGTTTGTATAATCAAGCAATGCCATAGTAAAGCTTAAATTACCGCCCATTCCTTTAAATGCATTATATTTTACAAGTCCAAACTTCTGAAATGCACTTCTGTAGTTTTTGTTTGTATTACGAAGGGAGTCTTTATTGGCACGATCCTCTGATTTTAACTGGGCAATATCTTCCATTTGTTCCATAATAATGCCCTCAAGTGTTTCTGCATCCTTGCCCCGCATAAAAAAATCATATCTGCGATATAGTTTTCTAATCTGTATGATACATATAATTACAACAATCAGTAATATTAATGTAAGCACGGATAATCCTATGATTAAAAAAGCAGGATCAACCGGCAGCTGATTCAATATACTGTTATCCATTCTTTCGTCCTCACTTCCATGATGTTATCTTATGGATTCTAATAACTCTACTATTCTTTCCAATTCTGCCTCAGAATAGTACTCGATTTCAACTCTTCCTTTATTTTTATCTTTGCGGTTAATGCTGACCTTCGTACCCATGGCAGTTTTCATTCGATCTTCCAGTTCCCTGAAAATCAGCGAGATGCTTTCATCTTCTTCTCTGATTTCCTTTGGTTCTTTCTTTTTTGATAAGGATTTTACAAGTTTTTCTACTTCCCGGACACTTAAATTCTCAGCTACAATCTTCCCTGCAAGCTGGTACTGTAAATCCTGATCCTCTACTGCTAATAATGCTCTGGCGTGTCCGCTGCTGATCTGATCCTGAATCAGCATATCCTGAATACGTTCATCCAGCTTTAATAATCGCATACTATTAGTTATGGTAACCCTGTTCTTAGCTACCCTGGCTGCGATTTCTTCCTGCTTTAATCCAAACTCCTGCATCAAAATAGAATAAGCTCTGGCTTCTTCTATCGGATTTAAATCTTCTCTTTGTACATTTTCTATTAAAGCAATTTCCATAGACTGCTGTTTTGTATATTCCCGTATCACTACCGGTACTTCTTTCAATCCAGCCAGCTTCGCCGCCCTCCATCTCCGTTCCCCGGCGATAATTTCGTAATAATCGCCTTTTTTTTGGACCAGAAGAGGCTGCAGAACGCCATATTCCTTCATGGATTCAGCTAATTCAACCAGTGCTTCTTCGCGAAACTCTTTTCTTGGTTGATTATGATTGGGCTCAACCAAGGAAATTTTTATAAACATTTCCTTTCCTGTTTCCGAATCCACTTTTTCTTTATCAGAAGATGCAGCAGTATGATCTGTTTCTTTATGATTTCTAATTTCCTGTTCCTCTGCTGCAGATTCCATTACTTCATCTCCAAAAATTGCACCAAGCCCTTTTCCTAAACCTGTTCTCTTTGCCATATCTAGATCTCTTCTCCTCTGCTGATAACTTCTGCCGCCAATAACCGGTAGCTTTCCGCTCCCGCTGATCTGGAATCATATAAATTGATCGGCATTCCATGGCTGGGAGCCTCTGCCAGTCTGACATTTCTGGGTATGATTGTTTTATAAATGTTCTGATTTAAATTGTTCTTTACACTTTCAACAACTTCCAACGAGAGATTTGTTCTCGCATCATACATGGTAAATACCACACCTTCCATTTCCAATGAAGGATTCAGTTTCTTTTTTACTAAATTTACAGTTTTTAATACCTGACTTAGTCCTTCCAATGCATAATATTCACATTGAATGGGTACTAGTACGGTATTAGCTGCGGTTAAGGCATTAATTGTCAACAGACTCAATGACGGAGGACAATCTATAATAATAAAATCATAGTTTTTCTTGACTTTTTCAAGATATGACTTAAGGAGTATCTCCTTATTTTCGATTTCCAACAGTTCTATTTCAGCTCCTGCCAGATCCACATTCGATGGCAATAGATCGAGATTTTCCTGAACGTTAGTAATCAAACATTCTTCAATCTCGCACTCTCCTACCAGCAGATCATATACAGTACGTTCAATGACTGACTTATCCATACCCAATCCGCTGGTTTCGTTCCCCTGAGGATCAAAATCCACAGCTAATACCCGCTGTCCTGACTCCGCAAGACAAGCTGATAGGTTGATTGCAGTAGTCGTTTTACCGACTCCGCCTTTCTGGTTTGCTATCGCAATGATTCTTCCCATTTTTAATTTTCTCCTGTAACAACGTCCGGAAATTGCAGTTCAAACTAGAGTATAACATACTTTATTTTTTTTTCCTATGGTTTCAAGTAAAAAAATTGCAGAAATTACAATAAATGTTTCACGTGAAACATTTTTCCAAGTTTAAGAATAAATTAATATGTTAGCCGTTGTAAGTCTATATTGATTATATTATAATAGGAAGAGATTATCCGCTATCAGGAGGTAAATAATGAAAACCACGAGTAAATTACTAACTCTGCTCATTCTTTCGGCAAGTACGGCTGCTACTACTGCAGTTATTAATAAATTTGTCAAACTCTCTGCATCCTCTAAAAATATATTAGCAGATGCAAAATCCTTATGTTACAAATGGAGATTTGGAAATATTCATTATACAAAATCCGGTACAGGAAAACCGCTTCTTTTAATACATGATCTAACCGCTTGCTCCAACGGCTATGAATGGAGCAGCATGATTTCCTTACTAAAAGAACAGTATACTGTCTATACCATTGATCTGCTGGGTTGTGGCCGTTCAGAAAAACCAGATCTCACATATACAAATTATCTCTATGTACAGATGATCTCTGATTTTATTAAATCTGAGATTGGGCATAGGACTAATATAATTGCTACAGGCGGCTCTTCTGCTCTGGCACTTATGGCATGTAATAATTCTCCAGAACTGTTCGATCAGATTATGCTGATCAATCCGGAAAGCCTTATGATGTGTAGCCAGATTCCCAACAATCATTCCAAAGTATATAAGTTTATTCTGGACCTTCCGATTTTGGGAACTCTCCTATATCATATATCAGTGAGTAAGCAATCCATAACAGAAGAATTTACCAGGAATTATTACTTCAATCCTTATTCTGTAAAAAATTCAATTATTGATGCATATTACGAATCAGCACATTTAGGAGATTCTCCAAAATCACTTTATGCCAGTGTCAAGTGTAATTATACAAAATGTAATGTAACAAATGCATTAAAGAAAATCAACAATAGTATTTATATTACTGGTGGTCAGGAAATGGATCATATTAATGACATAATAATGGAATATCAAAAATATAATCCTGCCATCGAAAGTTCTTTAATATCAAAAAGTAAATATCTTCCACAGTTGGAGAATCCTACCAGCCTATATCAATTAATACAAATGTATTTTCTATAAAAAAATGTTTCACGTGAAACATTCCTACAGAGGTTATTACTAATCTCTTGGATGTTCCACGTGAAACATTTTACTTTAACGGTTCTTTCGAAGGTAATCCAGCCTTTCTCGGATATTTCTTAGGAATCCCGTTTGTTTTTACGACTTGTATCAATGATCTCTCTGCTTCTGTACCCGGCAGTAAAAAACGTTCTGTTTTTTCAATTTTTCCGCTTAGCAAAAAAACTGCATGCTTTGCTTCTGTTAACTCCTCATCTATCTTACCAGACTTGTAAGGTATAAAACAGCCACCTACTTTTACAAATGGCATACAATACTCCGATAGAATGCTTAAATTTGCAACTGCCCGTGAAACACAGAGATCATATTGCTCTCTGTGTTTCACATCTCTGCCCAAATCTTCTGCTCTTCCATGAATGGCGCAAATATCTTCTAAACCCAATTTTTCTATGATTTCATTTAGAAAATTTATCCGTTTATTCAAAGAATCCATTAAAGTAATATTAAGTTGGGGAAATGCTATTTTTAAAGGTATTCCGGGAAATCCCGCTCCCGTCCCTACGTCAATTATATTGTAAGATTTTGTATCAAGATCATTTACAATTTTAATAAGAGACAAACTGTCAACGAAATGTTTTGTTATTACTTCATCCATCTCGGTTATTGCAGTGAGATTCATCACTTTGTTCCATTCAACTAATAGTTCAAAATATTTATAAAATTGATCTAATTTATTTTTTTCCAAATTAATAGATAATAAATTCAATTCACTTTGAAACTTCTCATAAAAAGCTTCTGTCATGTTATCTTCCTCACTCCTTCTGATCCACGTTTTTATGATACTTCATCTGTTCTAAGTAAACAAGAAGTACAGAGATATCTGCAGGAGAAACGCCTGATATTCTGGAAGCCTGGCCTATAGACATGGGTTTATATAAATTCAGCTTCTGAATGGCTTCTCTTCTCAATCCTTTTACTTCCCCATAATCAAATTCCGACTGCAGCTTTCTGTTTTCCAGCTTCTTATATTGTGCCACCTGCTGCTTCTGTCTGCGTATATACCCTTCATACTTGATATTGATATCTACCTGCTCCATCACATCTACAGGAAGAGGAACACGTTTTTCATCAATATCAGTTAACATAACATAATCAAGTTCTGGTCTGCGCACCAGCTCAGCCAATGTTGTTCCTGTTTTTAGAGGCGTGCTCCCGTGCTTTTCTAAAAATTCCTGAACCACTCCGGATGCTCCGATATTTGTTGATTCCAAACGCCTGATTTCTGAATCAATAGCCTGTTCTTTCTTTATCAGCTTCTCATACCGTTCCTCACTGACAAGACCAATTTTATGTCCGATTCCCATCAGACGAAGATCTGCATTATCCTGACGGAGTAAAAGCCTGTATTCTGCTCTGGAGGTCATCATCCGATATGGCTCTAAGTTTTCCTTCGTTACCAGATCATCAATCAGGACTCCTATATATGCCTGAGAACGATCTAATACAACCGGTTCTCTTCCCAAAATCTTCATGGCAGCATTAACCCCCGCCATAAATCCCTGTACCGCTGCCTCTTCATAGCCGGAACTTCCGTTAAACTGACCTCCGCTGAATAACCCGCTTACAGCCTTAAATTCCAAAGTGGCATTCAGCTGCCTGGAATTGATACAGTCATATTCGATTGCGTAAGCATTTCTCACAATCTTAACATTCTCAAGTCCAGGAACTGTTCTATACATGGCATACTGAACGTCCTCAGGAAGAGAACTTGACATTCCTCCCAAATACATCTCATTGGTATAAAGTCCCTCTGGCTCAACAAAAACCTGATGACGGTCTTTATCCGGAAACTTTACTACCTTGTCCTCAATAGATGGGCAGTATCTTGGCCCTGTACCCTCAATTGCACCAGAATACAGCGGAGAACGGTCCAGATTATTCCTGATAATTTCATGAGTGCTGTTGTTCGTATAAGTAAGCCAGCAGGAAATCTGCTCCTTCTGGATGGATCCGGGGTCTGTAGAAAAGGAGAACGGCACTACTCTCTCATCACCCAGCTGTTCTTCCATTTTAGAAAAATCAATACTTCTCTTGTCCACTCTTGCAGGAGTACCCGTTTTAAAACGCCGCATTTCAATCCCATTAGCCTTTAAGGAGTCTGTTAAGTGATTGGCAGCCTGGAGTCCATTGGGACCTGTATAATTGCTTACATCACCGTAAATACATCTGGCTCTTAAATAGGTACCAGTTGCAAGTACAGCGGCCTTGCAGCGGTAAACGGCTCCGGAATAAGTCTTAACTCCTGTCAGTATACCATTCTCAGTTATAATTTCCGATACCTCTGCCTGTCTAATGGTCAGATGATCTGTGTTCTCCAGAACCCTTCTCATGGATCTGGAATAGTCCTGTTTATCCGCCTGTGCCCTTAAAGAATGAACAGCTGGACCCTTGGACTGGTTAAGCATTTTTGACTGAATAAAGGTCTTGTCAATGTTTTTTCCCATCTCTCCGCCTAACGCATCCAGTTCTCTTACCAGGTGGCCTTTTGAACTCCCTCCGATATTCGGATTACAGGGCATCAGGGCAATACTGTCCACACTGACAGTAAACATAATCGTCTCAAGGCCCAGTCTGGCACATGCCAGGGCTGCCTCACAGCCGGCGTGACCAGCGCCGACTACTACAACATCATAAGACTCCTCTAAATACTGCATTTTTATCTCCTCTTTTCTGATCGTTACTTTCCCATACAGAATTTGCTGAATATTTCATTGACCAGATCATCCTCTACTGACTCTCCAAGAATGATTCCAAGCTGTTCATACGCATCCATCAGGTCAATGGAATAGAAGTCCTCAGCCATTCCATCATTTATGCTTTGTTCTACCATACCAAGACTTTTTAAAGCTTCCTCAAGTGCATTTTTCTGTCTGACATTCGTGATATAAACCTGGTCATTAAAATCAATTTCACCCTCATAAAACATCGTCTTAATTTCATGCTCCAGCTCTTCTATCCCTGAGCGGTTTCTGGCAGAAATCGTTATCACCTTATGACTGGTTCTTTTGCTTATCAGATCCGGTGTCACCACCATGGACAAATCTGACTTATTTAAAACTATAACTGCTTTTCTATCGTCGATAAATGATAATATCTCATCATCATTCTCATCAAGCGGGCAGGAACCATCCACCACATAGATGATTAGATCCGCACCTTCTGCCGCCTGTCTGGCCTTTTCAACCCCTATCTTTTCCACTACATCCTCTGTATCACGGATTCCGGCAGTATCTATCATATTCAGGCTCAGATTCTCAAGCATGATCTGCTCCTTTAATGTATCACGGGTCGTACCCGCAATATCTGTAACGATGGCACGCTCCTCGCCTACAAGAACATTAAGCAGAGACGATTTACCAGCATTGGGTTTACCCAATATGACCGTCTCGATCCCTTCGGAAAGTACTCTCCCATTCTCAGAAGATTTGATGAGACGTTTTAACTCTTCTTTTAAAGGTTCCATTGCATGAAGAAGAGATTCCTGATAACCATCCAGAGATATATGCTCCGGATCATCAAGTGCCGATTCAATAAATGCAATATGATAAATAATAGTATCTCTCAATGCGCGGACACGCTTGGAAACAGCTCCCTCCAGCTGACTGACTGAAGATTTCAAAGCATACTGGTTTTTTGCATTAATTACATCAATGACAGCTTCTGCCTGAGTTAAATCGATCCTTCCGCTTAAAAATGCCCTTTTTGTAAATTCCCCCGGCTCAGCCGGTCTTGCTCCATACTTTAATACTGTCTCCAGTATCCTTTTTGTAACCAGTACGCCTCCATGACAGTCAATCTCAACCGTATCCTCTCCGGTATAACTGCCTGGTCCTCTCATTAATAATACCAGAACCTCATCAATCAGTTCTTCTCCATCATAGATAAACCCATAATGAATCGTGTGGGATTTTTCATCAGAAAGCTTTTTAACCCGTTTTCCTTTCCCCTTAAAAACCCTGTCTATAATCTGAAATGACTCCTCGCCGCTGATTCTTACAATTCCGATTCCGGAACTGGACATCGCTGTGGCAATAGCCGCTATTGTATTCATCTTCATATTCTGTCACCTGTTTAGCGCCAGTCAATATACCGGCGTGAGAAAAGGGTTGAGGGTGCCTTCCGACAGCCCCAACCCCTCATTGTTGTTTGACTATTTATCTCTATCCTGATACCGCTCTTTTTTTATATGTTCCTTTTTCAAGGATATTACCACATGTCTGAATGGTTCTTCCCCATCACTTCTTGTAACAACAAATTTGTCATTCTGAAGTGCAGAATGAATAATTCTTCTCTCATACGGATTCATAGGCTCCAGAGAAACCGGTCTTCTGGTACGCTTTACTTTGTAAGCAATGTTCTTAGCCAGCGTTTCCAGAGTCTCTTTTCTCCGCTCTCTGTAGTTTTCCGTATCCAGTTTCACACGAATATAATCTTCGCTTTCCTTATTTACAACAAGACTTACCAGATACTGCAGAGAATCCAGAGTCTGTCCTCTTTTTCCAATCAGAATTCCCATGTCATCGCCTGACATATTGATGGAGAGTTCACGTTCACCCTCATCAAATGCTGCTTCCATGGAAACACTTATATTCATTGCACCAAATACATCGGAAAGAAAGGTTATTGCCATGTCCTCCAAGGTTTCTTTCTTCCTTGCGCGGATGACAGCAGGCTTTGAACCGATAAATCCCAGAATACCATTACTTCCTTTATCAACAATCTCATACTCCAGTTTATCACTGGTTGTCTCCAGTTGGATTAATGCTTTTGTAATCGCTTCATCAACGGTCTTTGCTGAAACTGTAATCATATCCATAGGTCACCCCTCCTATTTGCTGTGCTTTTCATTGTACTTCGAAACCATACGTGCCTTGGCAGAAATGCTGTTAGGATCAGAACTTGTGCTTTGATAGTAATCAGTGGAAGCCTTTACCTGCTCCTTCGCTTTTTCTATTTTAGCACTCAGTTCTTCTTCTGCCTTCTCATTGGCAGCCTGAAGATTCTTAAGGCTTGCTGTAGCATTCTGAGAAACACGCTGAGGTGGAAGACCTTTTTTTGCACGTTTTTTATTCGCCTTATCCAGATTCCTCTTAATCATCTCATCCATATCAATACGGTTTAAATGACGGTTAATTAAAACCTGCTGAATAATCTGGAACACACTGGATGCGATCCAGTAAATACCGATACCAGATGCAAATGTGAAACAGAAGAATACAGACATTAATGGCATTACTGTATTCATGCTCTTCATGGACTGAGCCATGGCATTATTCTCATCTGCTCCAGTTTTAGGCTGATTCACAGTCATAAGCTTTGTACTGAACCACTGGCTCGCACCTGCGAGTACAGGAATCAGGAGCGCAAGACTTAAATGGAACCCGCCTCCGGTTGGAAAAATAACACTTGCCGGAGTCGATGCCAGATTAATCCCAAGGAAAGAATTCATATGCTCAATCTGAGCAGCATTGGTAGTAATGGTATCCTGGATGGTTGGATAAAGAGTCTTTAACGCATTCCACTGATCCGGATTCAGCTGATATAAAAAATCTACCATTCCATTACTGGTATTTAAATCTCCGATTCTTGATAAGGTAATCTTATGATCAGCCGCAAACTGTGTCAGCTGTGAAACATGATCTCCTCCAAGAGAAGTAATTGCAGTAACTACATTAACAAAAACAGCCTTTACACTCTGCACATAAGCAGGAATATGATAAATAACCTGATAAAGAGCAAACAGAATGGGCATCTGGATCACCAGCTGGACACAGCCTCCAGTCATGGATGTTCCGTATTTTTCATAAACTGCCTGCATCTCCACGTTCTGTCTTCTCATGGATTCCTGGTCAGTTTTTCCTTTATACTTTGCCTGAACGGCGGTAAGTTCCGGCTGCATAACGCTCATCAGCTTGGATGATTTCTGCTGTTTTAACGTCAGCGGGAACATTAAAAGCTTTGTTACGAGAGTAAATAAAATGATACATAAACCAATATTCTGGATTCCAACTGCAGAGGTCATCTGGAAAAGCAGATCCATGATCACACCCAGAACAGTTGCAAATGGTCCCAGAAAGCCTCCTACCTTAGTGAGTACTAAGAATTCCAATGAACTACCTCCTCATCATTTACGGAACTGGATCATAACCGCCTTTTGCAAAAGGATTACAGCGAATGATTCTTTTGCAAGCCAAAAACGTACCTTTAAACACACCATACTTTTGGAGTGCCTCAATGGCGTATTGAGAACACGTAGGTGTGTAAATACAGTGAGTTCTTATCTTCAGAGGTGATAAATATTTCTGATATCCCCTGATCATCAAAATCATGATTTTTTTTACCATAAGATCACTTCGATTCTTTTTTTAAAATGTTATGAAGTCCGCACAAGTGCAGATATGCACTTTCGATTGTCTTGTATTTTTCTTCTTTTGCCGCTGTTCTCACAACGACCACGATGTCCAATCCTGTCTCAACCATTCCTTCATGAAGCCTGAAGCTTTCTCTGATTAATCTGGTTATATGATGCCTGACAACACTGTTTCCTACCTTCTTGCTTACCGAAATACCGATTCTTGTATCCGGCCTGTCCGTCTTTAAAACATACATGACAAGAAGTCTGTTAGCAAGGGATTTACCGCTCTGATAAACTTCTTTGAAATCCCTGTTTTTTTTAATCGAATTAAAATGTTTCATTCAACTCTTTCCTTTTCCGTTTTTCTGGAATTTGAGAAAAGAAAAGGCCACAATTACTTGCGGCCTGGTCCATTAAGCTGATAATTTTGCTCTTCCTTTTGCTCTTCTGGCAGCTAAAACTTTTCTTCCGCCTGGAGTGCTCATTCTGGCTCTGAAACCATGAACTTTTGATCTTTGTCTCTTTTTTGGCTGGAACGTCATTTTCATAATCTACGGACACCTCCTCTTGTTACAATAGCTTATCATAGGCAATATGATGAAACATATTGAGACTATTTTAATTAAACATCATATCAATTATATAGAACAAAGCATGGTTCGTCAAGGGAAAAATATAAGTTTTCATTTGACTGCTAATAATTTCCACATTCCCTGTTTATACAGTATAATAAATAAAACTATATAATTTCCCGGAAGGGAAGAACCAAATATAAAAAAAGGATGGGTTATTACAATGAAAAGTGAACAAATCAACATCAGAGATCCTTATGTACTGCTGTCCGACGGTATCTATTATATGTACGGAACCAGGGCAGAAACCTGCTGGATGGCCGCTACCGGCTTTGACTGCTATACCAGCACAGACTTAATTAACTGGGATGGCCCCCATGAAGTTTTTCATAAACCGGAGAATTTTTTTGCCGATAAAAACTGCTGGGCACCCGAAGTTCACCGTTATAAAGACTTTTATTATATGTTTGCCACATTTAAAGACACTAAAAATTATGGCGGAACTGCCATATTAAAAGCAGACCATCCTCTTGGACCGTTCACCTTACACAGTCAGAAACAGATCACTCCGAAAGATTGGGAATGCATTGACGGAACATTTTATGTAAACCCTGATGGAACTCCCTACATGGTTTTTGTACATGAGTGGGTTCAGATATCTGACGGATCCATCTGCGCAGTAAAGTTAAGCAGCGATTTAAGTCATGCCATATCAGAACCAGAACTTCTTTTTCATGCCTCTGAGGCAAAAAGCTGGGTAGTGACAATCGAAAATAAAAACAGGCCCGGTAAACATTATGTCACCGATGGTCCTTTCCTTCACCGGACTGATAACGGCCGTCTTCTTATGCTGTGGTCAAGTTTTGGAAAAGAAGGATACACCCAGGCCATCGCTTATTCTGATAATGGAGATATTACCGGAAACTGGATACAGCAGGAAACTCTGCTTTTTGAAAAAGACGGCGGCCATGGCATGATCTTTAAAGACAAAAAGGGGAAACTCATCCTCACCCTTCATACACCTAATGAGCACAGAAAGGAGCACCCTGTTTTCTATAGTCTGAAAGAAGAGGACAACACTTTAATAGTTAAAGGATTATATCGATGAAAGAGGTTATTTTCACAGGAAAATGTCAGGGCATCGGTATCAGCCATGTATTAAGAGACTGCGATCTTGCTGAAACCATAGGATTTTATAAAAATGAATATCAGATTTATTATATACTAAATGGAGAGCGTTTTTTTTATTATGGTAACCACAGCTACCGTATGGGAAAAGGCACATTGACCTTTATTGATAAAAAACTGATCCCTTTTACCAATGTAATAGGTGGAAACTATCATGAGCGGATTCTGATTGAACTGGAAGAGTCCTGGCTTCGTCTCGCAGGCAATGCAATGGAACTTAACCTTCTGGAATTTTTTCAGAATAATCACGGTGTTCTCCAGTTAGATGAAAAACAGCAGAACATTCTGGAAAAAAAATTATTCCGGATGGAATCTTCACTGAAAAATCAGAAAATCTTTGGTGCTTCAGAGGTAAAGAACCAACTGATATCCATATTTCTCATGATCTTAAATGGTGCCGGAAGTAAACCGGAAGTCTATTATATGCCAAAAAGAAAAATGATGCGCTATGTAAAAGTTGCAGAAATTATACAGTATATTATGATTCATTATTCAGAAATCTTTGGTCTGGAGGATCTTTCTAAAATTTTTTATTTAGATAAAAGCTATTTGAGCCGGATTTTCAAAGAAGTAACTAATTTTACTGTCAATGAATTCATCAACTGCCAGAGAGTCGATCATGCCAGAATTCTGCTTCTTGATGATGATCTGTCCATGGAAGATATATCCCGGAAACTGGGTTATGAACGGCTGTCCTACTTTGACCGTGTGTTTAAAAAATATACTGGATTATCGCCTCTGCAATATAAAAAATCAAAGAAAGAAAATGATGTTTAGTAAATTTAGTGCAAATTCAAGGTTTTTTTTGATGTATTGAGGCATTCTTCCAAATGTATTGTGATTATCTCTGATTAATATTAAAATACACCTATATAAAAGCAAATCCGGATTTTATCATTAGTACATTTTCACAATATTTTTCAAAGTAATCACTATAGGAGGATATATGAAAACAAAAAAGCTTACCGCACTGTTTCTGTCTGGTCTGATGACTTTTTCTCTTGCCGGCTGCTCCGGAAACAAACCTGCAGCATCTTCTGCGTCAGTTTCCCAGGATACCGGAAATCAGATAACTCTCCGCATGGCGTGGTGGGGTTCTCAGACAAGACATGACGCTACAAACAAGGTTATAGAGCTTTACGAATCACAGAATCCAGGTGTACATATTGAAGCAGAATTTTACGATTTTGACAGTTACTTTACCAAGCTTGATACTTTGGTTGCTGCTGACGATGTCTGGGATATATTTCAGCTGGGTGGAAACTTTCCCAAATACATCAAAAATATAGAACCACTGGATGGATATATAAAAGACGGAATTATTAATACCAGTGATACGACCGAAAATTTTCTGGCAACAACAAAAGACAGTAAAGGTTCTCAGATTGGTATATCCATTGGTACAAACACCTATGGAATTGCTTATGACCCGGAATTATTTCAAAAAGCCGGCTTGCCTGAACCTGACAATGACTGGACCTGGGATGACTGGAAAAAAGACTGCATCACCATAAAAGAAAAACTCGGTATATACGGAAGTTCAAAAATTGATCATTTTATAGCAGGTGTAACCATGCGAGCCTCACAGACGAAAAAAGATGCAAATTTCTTTAAGAAAACCAATGACGGCATAGAATCAGAGGATCCCTCCCCCTTTGCAGACTACTTAAAGATGATCAAAGAACTGACAGACGCCGGAGCCTATCCGGATGCCGGGGCTATAAAAGAAATTAAAGACATAGAGGGAGATTATCTGGTAACCGGGGATGCAGCGATGACCTGGGTTACCTCCAATCAGGTTTCTTCCATTGTTCATGCCTCCGGCAGGGAAATTAAAATTGCCCCTGTACCAAGATTAACCAAAAACGGTCCTTATGGAATGGGAGTCCAGTCCTCACAGCAGCTTTGTATTTCCAGTAATTCCAAAGCAAAGGAAGAAGCAGCTAAATTTATTAACTTTTTTGTCAATGACATTGAAGCTAATAAAATATTAAATGGAGAACGTGGAGTTCCTATCATGTCTAAGGTAAGAGAAGCTGTGGTTTCACAGGCAGATGACTCCGGCAGAATCATCTATGATTTTGTTGATAAAATAGGAAATTTTCCAAAAGAAAACAGCAATGTTATAAGCCCTGATCCAAAAGCTGAGATTGAAGACCAATATAAACTTCTGATTGAAAAAGTGCAGTATGGCGATGTAACACCGGAAGATGCAGCAAAACAATTATTGGATTTTTCCAAGTCAAAATTTCAGCCTTAAGTATAATGAAGAGGCAGGTAAGGATTCTCTTTGCCTGCCTTTCCTATGGAAAAAAGGAGGTAATAAACAATGAACGAACAAAAAAATAACTGGAAAAAAATCCTTTATCACAACAATACCGTAGGTTATGTTTTTTCCTTCCCTTTTCTTTTCGGATTTTTTGCTTTTACATTGATTCCGGTTCTCGTATCAATGTATTATTCCATGACCAACTATAAGCTTGGGCAAAATCCGGTATTTGTAGGACTTGGTAACTATAGAAATCTATTTTCTGATGACCGTTTTCTGAATTCGGTAAAAGTAACCCTTATTTATGTCATTACTTCCGTTCCTTCCAAACTGATATTTGCCCTTTTTATCGCATATCTTCTAACTCAGAAACGGAGGGGAGTAACCTTTTACCGCTCTCTTTACTACGTCCCATCCCTGATCGGAGGAAGCATTGCCGTTGCACTTGTCTGGAAAACCATTTTTTCTAGAAAAGGTCTGGCAAACACCATTCTGGCCTCACTTGGTTTTCCAAAGCTCTCCTGGCTGGGTGAACCCCATCTGGCAATGGGAATACTCGTTCTCATGTCTGTCTGGCAATTTGGCTCTTCTATGATTATTTTTGCTGCCGGATTAAAAGAAATTTCTCCAACTTACTACGAAGCTGCTGAAATTGATGGTGCAAACAAATGGCAGAGATTTAAAGCAATCACACTCCCCTGCCTCTCCCCCATTATTTTATATAATCTCATCATGCAGACCATCACTGCCTTTATGGCATTTACCCAGGCTTTCGTAATTACACAGGGCGGTCCCAATGATTCCACTAATTTTTACGCGCTCTACGTTTACAATCATGCCTTTAAATGGTCCAACATGGGATACGCCAGTGCCATGTCCTGGGTCATGCTGGCTTTAATAAGCATTATTACATTCCTGCTATTTAAGACATCAAAATTCTGGGTATTTACAGAAGCAGACCAATAAGGAGGATAATAACATGACAAACAAACATAAAATACAGGCTTCTGTCTATCATTTATTCGTCTGTGTTCTTGGATTGCTGATGATTTATCCGGTTCTCTGGATGGTCAGCGGCTCACTTAAAAATAATACAGAACTATTAAATGGAGGAATGAGTTTAATTCCACCCCAGTGGAGATTTTCCAATTTTTTTACTGGCTTTAAGGGTTTCGGAGGTATTACCTTTCAAACCTTTTTTTCCAATTCATTTTTTATCGCATCTGTTTCCACACTTGCAACTGTTCTGTCATCATCCTGTGTTGCTTATGCATTTTCCAGGGTAAGCTTTAAAGGACGCAACATCTGGTTTATGTCAATGATCTGCACCATGATGCTTCCGGCCCAGATTATTCTGGTACCCCAATACATTATTTATAATAAACTTGGCTTTGTAGGAACCTATATTCCGCTTATACTTCCCCATTTTTTCGGTCAGGCATTTTTCATCTATCAGATGATGCAATTTGGTGCCGGAATACCAAAGGACCTTGATGAAGCTGCAATTATAGACGGCTGCAGCAAATATTCCATATTTACCAGAATTTTTCTTCCTCTTTTGAAACCATCCATTGTAACCACAGTCATTATTCAGTTTTACTGGAAATGGGATGATTTTATGTCTCCCATGATTTATTTAAGTAAGCCCCGCATGTATACTGCTTCTATAGCAATAAAAAATTTTGCAGATTCAACATCCACAACCGATTATGGAGCAATGTTTGCCATGTCCACGCTCTCATTGATCCCCGTATTTCTGATCTTCTTATTCTTTAACCGTTATCTGGTGGAAGGAATCAGCGGAAGTGGGATCAAAGGATAATAAACATACAGAGAGGAAAAAACGTGAAAATCGAAACCAGTGTATCATTTCAGACATCCAATGAACTTTTGCAAAAACTGATGGATTCTGCAGAAAGAAAAACTCTGAATAATTTAAAAATGTTTGAGAACCGGCTCGTCCTGATAGAAGGAGGGGGATATGAAAAAATATGGCTGGAGACCCAGCCTATGGGCGGAGAAATGTATGCCAAACGTAATATGGAGGCAGGGCTTAATAACCAGCTTCTTTTCATGGAACATCAAAGGCCGGATGGCCGTTTTCCCGGAAGCATCGCTTTACTCAACAATCGGATCACTCCTCAGTTTGATAAATTTCAGGGCTTTTGTTTCCCCTCTTCTGCTCTTAACATGTATTACTTAATGGGTAAAGATGAAGAATATCTAACGCTTCTTTACCTCACTTTAGAAAAATTTGATTCCTATTTATGGAGAACCAGAGATTCAGACGGTGACGGCTGTCTGGAAAGCTGGTGTAAATACGATACCGGCGAGGATCATGCACTTCGCTATCATGATGCTCCCGATTCCTGGAGTAAAGAGATTCCTCCCACAGATTGTAAAGCTGTTCCCATGGCCTCTCTGGATATTATGAGTTTTTCTTACTCTGCCAGAGAAACTCTTTCCATAATCAGCTCTATACAAGGTAATGAAAACCGTAAATACGAATGGAAAAAAAAAGCAATAGCCATCCAGAAAGCCATAAAAGACTATCTCTGGATCGAATCAAAAGATGCCTGCTTTGACCGTGATAAAAACCACAATATTATAAATGTTTTATTTCACAATAATTTAAGAGCCATGTACTGGAACAGTTTTACCAGATCCATGGCAGAACGTTTCGTTACAAAACATTTATTAAACCCAGATGAGTTCTGGACTTATATGCCTCTCCCATCTGTCGCAGTAAATGATCCTCTTTTCCGTAATATAAAAACGAATAACTGGAGCGGACAATGTGAGGCCCTGACCTATCAGAGGGCCATCCGGGCTCTTGAGAATTATGGCTATGATTATCTGATCCCCCAGCTGGGCAATAAACTGTTTCATGCCATTGGGGATTCCTGTGTTTTCGTACAGCAATATGATCCGTTTACAGGTTCCCCATCCCTGATATCGCTGGATGGTCTGCAGGATTCCTATGGTCCAGCCATGTTATCAGTTATGGAATATACTTCCCGTATGTATGGTGTACACTTGGAACGGAATCATATTTTCTGGGGAACAGCCGGAGGAAATGAAAGTAACTATGAGCAGATCTGGGGAAATCACTCATTTAAAATTCAAAATGATGGAAAAAGCGCTCTGGCTTTTATTGATGGAAAAAAAGTTTTTCAATCAGGAAAGGATTTAAAGATCATAACCGATCTTTCCGGTAATCTTCTTTATATAAAGCAATTGTCTGCTGACGCTGACTTAAGGAATATAAAAGCATACGGAATATTACCATAAAACAAATAAAGTCTCCGGCATGATTCATTTACCGGAGACTTTATTAATTCTTATTTTAACTCAATAAACGTAATTCATTTATTAATTTCTCATTACCTTAAAAAGTGCCTGAGTGATAGCAACAGTCAGAATCGCCGCAACGATTGCCTCCGGAATCCCATTAATACAGATAATTCCAATAATAACTGTATAAATCCCTTCCGTCAGACCCTTAGCTGCCTGTCCGTACTCTTTACCAAAAAGAAAATAAATCAGATTCATTACCAGCAATGTGTTGGTTAATGATCCGGCAACTCCTGCCGCCGCAAGTGCTGCAGTCATTTTAAACTTACTTCCCTTTAAAGCTTTTAGTACTCCTTTAAACACATAATACGCCACGATTCCAATTAAAATTCTTGGTACCATACAGATAACCAGGCTTCCCAGATTGCCCCCGTACTCTCCCACTTTTACAAATGGTGAGAAGACAAACGAAGTTGGATTTGGCATGTTAGTGTTTTTCCACAGACTTGTCAGTCCAAAAATCATTCCCAGAAATCCGCCATATTTTGGTCCAAGTATTACGGCTCCAATAATGACAGGAACGTGAATGATGGTGGCGTTCATAAATCCCAAAGGAATGTATCCGAAGGGCGTAAACGCCATGATGATGATAAGGGCAACAAATATAGCTGCCAGTACCATGTCGCGTGTTTTGTTTCCAGTATTCATATTTTTCCTCCTGTGCTACTGTTCTTTTATAAGATACAATGCATGTGGTTACATCTGCATTATACATAACTGACCATTATCCGTCAATCCTGTCTATAAAATCGACATTTCTTTGTTAATTTACATAAAGTTATCAACATTATGGGGATAACTTGTGGAAAACTCTCTGGATAGAATCTTGATAACCTTTTTTTGTGCACATGCCTGTCCTGAACATTTTGATAAATTCAGTATTTCCCGGATGTGAATAACTTAACTTTCAAAATCCTGTTTTTTGTGGACAACTTTCTCTCTGGATGTTTATCAACAATCCATAAACATCTAATTCACAACCCTTTCACACACTTATCCACAATTTTTTACTATTATCATTGAAAATTATTACAAAATAGTATAGAATGAACAGTAGATTGGGCTAATGCGCATATTTGCATTTTAATAGATGTAGGAGACATACAATGTTAGAAAAGTTAAAGGAAAAATGGGACGAAATCTTATTGAATTTAAAAGAAGAGCACGAAATTACAGATGTTTCTTTCAAAACCTGGCTTCTCCCGCTAAAAGTTCATACCGTTGACGGAGAAAAGGTAATCGTCACGGTACCGGATGTAGAATTTCTGGGATACATCCGTAAAAAATACGGGTTTCTTCTAAAAATAACCATAGAAGAAGTGACTGGCTTTGAATGCAGCGTCGATTTTGTTGTGGAAAATCAGATTCAAAAAGAAGCAGCTCCCGCTCCTGCAGGCAATACACTTATTACAAATACGGTGAATGCGGTCAGTCAGTCCGCGATCATAAACGCTAATTTAAATCCGAAATATATCTTCGATACTTTTGTTGTAGGTGCTAATAATAATCTGGCACACGCAGCATCCTTAGCAGTTGCAGAATCCCCCGGTGAAATTTATAACCCTCTTTTTATCTATGGAGGTGTGGGACTGGGTAAAACTCACTTAATGCATTCCATCGGTCATTTCATATTAAAGAACAATCCGAATGCAAAGGTTCTCTACGTAACCAGTGAAAAATTCACCAACGAGCTGATCGATGCGATCCGAAACAAGAACAACTTCTCTCCTACTGAATTCAGGGAAAAGTACAGAAATAACGATGTTCTTTTAATCGATGATATACAGTTTATCATCGGTAAAGAAAGTACACAGGAAGAATTCTTCCATACATTTAATGCATTATATGAAGCGAAGAAGCAGATTATTATTTCATCTGATAAACCGCCAAAGGAAATTGAAACACTGGAAGAACGTCTCCGTTCCCGTTTCGAATGGGGCTTAACAGTGGATATACAGTCTCCTGATTATGAAACCAGGATGGCCATCCTTCGCAAAAAAGAAGAGATGGAAGGCTACAACATCGACAATGAGGTTATCAAATACATAGCAACCAATATCAAATCCAACATTCGGGAGCTGGAAGGCGCCCTGACAAAAATCGTTGCACTCTCACGCCTTGATAATAAGGAAATCACCGTAGAGCTGGCTGAAGAAGCCTTAAAAGATATTATATCTCCTAATGATAAAAGGGAAGTCACTCCTGAACTGGTTATTCAGGTTGTTGCCGACCACTATGGTCTGACTCCTCTTGATATCTGTTCTCAGAAACGCAACAAGGAAATTGTATATCCACGCCAGATTGTGATGTACCTCTGCCGTGAGATGGTTGGAACCCCTCTGCAGATGATTGGAAAATTCCTTGGAGGAAGAGATCATACCACCATCATCCATGGTATTGAAAAGATCTCCGGAGATATAAACAAGAACGAATCCTTAAATAACACCATTGAGATATTAAAAAAGAAAATTAATCCACAATAGAGTGTGAATCACCTGTTAATTTCATGTGGATAATTAGACAGATCATAAGTGTTCTGATCAGTCTGTGGATAACCTTTCATTTTTCCTCACGTTTTGTGGACGTTATTCACATTGTTATGAACAGGACAACTTAAGGCTTTATAACGGTTATAAGGGCTTTTACACAAACCCACAGCCCCTACTACTAATACGACGAAATTAAACTATATTATTTATCTATTTATTGTTATTTTGAGAGCAAAGGAGTTATCAACAATTATGAAACTGACATTTAAGCAGGATGCCATTTTAAATGGTATTAATATTGTATTAAAAGCAGTTCCCAGCAAAACAACCATGTCCATCCTGGAATGCATCTTTATTGATGCAAGCGGTTCTGAAATTAAGCTCACTGCCAATGACATGGAACTTGGTATTGAGACAAAGGTGGATGGAACCATCCTGGAGAGGGGAAAAATTGCTCTGGAAGCCAAGCTTCTTTCAGAAATCGTCAGAAAGCTGTCCTCTTCCGGTGACTCCATGGTAACGATTGAAAGTGATGAAAAATTTACTACAACCATTTCCTGTGACAACTCTATTTTCCATATACAGGGCCGGGATGGTGAAGAATTTGCGTACTTACCTTATATTGAGAGGGATCACTATATCTGTTTATCCCAGTTTTCCTTAAAAGAAGTAATCAGACAGACCATCTTTTCCATCGCACCGAACGACAGCAATAAGATGATGACTGGAGAACTGTTTCAGGTTACCGGAAACCAGCTGAAAGTGGTTTCTCTGGATGGTCACCGGATTTCCATTCGGAATATTGAATTAAAAGATACATATCGTGATATAAAAGTCATTGTTCCTGGCAAGACTCTAAATGAAATAAGCAAGATACTTGGTGGGGATAACGAAAAAGAAGTTCTTATCTTCTTTAGTACGAACCATATTTTGTTTGAATTTGATGATACAATCGTTGTATCCCGTCTGATAGAAGGCGATTATTTCCGTATAGATCAAATGTTGTCCAGTGATTATGAAACCAAGGTAAGTGTAAACAAGAAAGAACTTTTAGACTGCCTTGACCGGGCAACCATCCTGGTAAGGGAAAATGATAAGAAACCTCTGATCATCAACATTGAAGATCAGGAAATGGAACTTCGCATGAATTCCAGCTTCGGATCCATGAATGCTCAGGTAGCAACTCATAAAACTGGCAGTGACATCATGATTGGATTTAATCCAAAGTTCTTAATCGATGCATTAAGGATCATTGATGATGAAGAAGTGACAGTTTATATGCTAAATCCCAAATCCCCGTGCTTTATCCGGGATGAAGAGGGAAAATATATTTATTTAATTCTCCCTGTTAACTTTAACGCGGCAGCTGTTTAAAATAATTGCAGGAGCGTCCTACGGACATACCTTTATGTCCAAAAAGCATGGACAAGAAAGAGGAAATTATGGAAACTATAAAATTAAGGGATGAGTATATCAAGTTGGGACAGGCTTTAAAAGCTGCCGGTCTGGTAGGGTCCGGTGTTGATGCGAAGTTTGTCATTGAGGACGGTCTTGTTTCCGTAAATGGACAGCCTGAATATCAGAGAGGAAAGAAATTAAGAAGCGGAGATATGGTCACTTTTGATGGTAAGAGCATTAAAATTGAGTAATGCTGCCCAGCCATACCTTTATGTCCAAAAAGCGTGGACAATAGAGAGGAAATCACAACATCCATGATCATTGAATCGATAGAGCTTAAGAATTATCGCAACTATGATGAATTACATATGGATTTCAGTCAGGGAACCAATATACTCTATGGGGACAATGCCCAGGGGAAAACGAATGTCTTAGAAGCAATCTATGTCTGTGCTACGACAAAATCCCACAGAGGCAGCAAGGATAAGGAAATTATACAGTTTGACAGGGATGAGTCGCATATCAAGCTAAACGTCAGAAAGAATGATATTCCATACCGGATTGACATGCATTTGAAAAAGAATAAGGCCAAAGGCGTGGCGGTAAATGGCGTTCCCATCCGCAAGGCCAGCGAGTTATTTGGAATCGTCAACGTTGTATTTTTTTCACCGGAAGACTTAAATCTCATAAAAAACGGACCGGCAGAAAGGCGCCGGTTCGTTGACATGGAATTATGTCAACTTAACAAGCTGTATGTACACTCACTGGTCCAGTATAACCGGATTGTGACACAGCGAAATAAATTATTAAAAGATCTGGCATTCCGTCCGGACTATGAAGAAACACTGGATATATGGGATATGCAGCTGGTGCAGTATGGGAAAGAGATCATTCTTTACAGAAAAGAATTTGTTGAGAGACTTGGAATGATTATTGAACCCATACACCGTAAGCTTTCCGGTGGTAAAGAAACTTTATGTATTCTCTATGAGCCGGATGTGGAGGCAGATTCTTTTGAAGAAACATTAAGGCGAAGCAGAGGTCAGGATTTAAAGCAGAGAACTACTCTGACAGGACCCCATCGGGACGATTTAAGTTTCATGGTTAATGGCATTGACATCAGGCGGTTTGGGTCTCAGGGACAACAGCGGACAGCCGCTTTATCTTTAAAACTGGCAGAAATAGAACTGGTAGAAAATATTGTGCATGATTATCCCATTCTTTTGCTGGATGATGTATTGTCTGAACTGGATAACAGCAGACAGAATCAATTACTGGCAGGAATTAATCATATACAGACTGTAATTACCTGTACGGGACTGGAGGATTTTGTAAATGACCGGTTCCACATTGATAAAATATTTAAGGTAATAAACGGTACCGTAGACAATGAAAATTAACGATTCAGGAGGAAGCGTACGAATATGAGTCAAGAATATGGTGCAGATCAAATCCAGATATTAGAAGGGCTTGAGGCAGTAAGAAAGAGACCCGGTATGTATATCGGCAGTACATCCATCAGAGGACTTCATCATCTGGTATACGAAATCGTGGATAACGCGGTGGATGAAGCTCTTGCGGGATACTGTGACAGCATAGAAGTAGTCATTCATAGTGACAACTCTATAACAGTAGTGGATGATGGACGCGGAATCCCGGTAGGAATTCAGAAGAAAGCAGGCATTCCTGCTGTTGAGGTAGCGTTTACCATTCTTCATGCCGGCGGAAAATTTGGCGGAGGAGGATACAAGGTATCCGGTGGACTTCACGGAGTAGGAGCTTCGGTTGTAAATGCTCTATCCCAGTGGCTGGAAGTAGAGATCCGTACAGAAGGAAAGATCTATAAGCAGCGCTATGAGAAGGGGAAAACCATGTACCCTCTAAAGGTAATTGGAGATTGCGATCCCGAGGAACATGGAACCACAGTTACATTTCTTCCTGATAAAGACATTTTTGAGGAAACTGTATTTGATTATGATACTTTGAAAATACGTTTAAGAGAAACTGCCTTTCTGACTAAGAATTTAAAGATCATTCTTCGTGATGAGAGAGAGGAATCTCATGAACATGTATTTCATTATGAAGGTGGAATTAAAGAATTTGTCACCTATTTAAATAAAGGGAAGACTCCTCTTTATGATCAGGTATTTTACTGCGAGGGAACCAAAGACGGTGTGTACGTGGAGGTAGCCCTGCAGCACAACGACTCGTATACAGAAAATATTTACAGCTTTGTGAATAACATCAATACGCCGGAAGGCGGAACCCATCTGGTTGGATTTAAGAATGCACTTACAACTACGTTAAATGATTATGCCAGAAAGAACAAGCTGTTAAGGGAAAGTGAAGCTAATTTATCCGGTGAAGATATCCGGGAAGGTATGACAGCCATTATCAGCGTAAAGATTGAAGAGCCACAGTTTGAGGGACAGACCAAGCAGAAACTTGGAAACAGCGAAGCCAGAGGTGCAGTAGATGGCCTTCTAAGAGAACAGCTGACTTATTATCTGGAGCAGAATCCGGGAATTTCAAAAACTATCTGTGATAAATCCATTCTGGCTCAGAGAGCAAGAGCAGCTGCCAGAAAAGCAAGAGATTTAACCAGAAGAAAAACAGCTCTGGAAGGTATGGCTCTTCCAGGCAAGCTTGCGGATTGTTCTGATAAAAACCCGGAGAACTGTGAGATCTATATCGTAGAGGGAGACAGTGCCGGCGGTTCTGCAAAGACAGCCCGATCCAGAAATACCCAGGCAATTCTTCCTTTGCGCGGAAAGATTTTAAACGTGGAAAAAGCAAGACTGGATAAAATTTATGCCAATGCGGAAATCAGAGCCATGATTACAGCTTTCGGAACCGGTATTCATGATGATTTTGATTTAACTAAACTGAGATATCATAAAATCATTATTATGACCGATGCCGATGTAGACGGTGCTCATATCAGCACTCTGCTTTTAACCTTCTTATACAGATTCATGCCGGATCTGATCAAAATGGGTTATGTATATCTGGCACAGCCGCCGTTATACAAAATTGAGAAAAATAAAAGAGTATGGTATGCTTACAGCGATGAAGAACTGGATTCCATCTTAAAAGAGGTGGGAAGAGACAATAACAATAAGATTCAGCGCTATAAAGGTCTGGGAGAGATGGACGCAGAACAGCTTTGGGAAACAACCATGGATCCGGAAAGAAGAATTCTTTTAAGAGTCAATATGGATGAAGATTCCCAGTCCGAAATGGATTTAACATTTTCAACCCTGATGGGTGACCAGGTAGAACCAAGACGTGAGTTTATCGATGCGAATGCCAAATACGTACAGAATCTTGATATTTAATTGGAGGAAATAAAATGGAACCAAATATCTTTGATAAAGTTCATGACGTGGACTTAAAAAAGACCATGGAAAAATCGTATATCGATTATGCCATGAGCGTCATTGTTTCCAGGGCACTGCCGGATGTCCGAGACGGATTAAAACCGGTTCAGAGAAGAGTCCTGTATTCCATGATAGAGCTCAACAACGGTCCGGATAAGCCACATCGTAAATGTGCCCGTATCGTCGGTGATACCATGGGTAAGTATCACCCTCATGGTGACAGCTCTATTTATGGAGCCCTGGTAAATTTAGCACAGGAATGGTCCACCAGATATCCTCTGGTTGACGGGCACGGAAACTTCGGTTCTGTGGATGGAGACGGCGCAGCTGCCATGAGGTATACAGAAGCCCGTTTAAGTAAAATCTCCATGGAAATGCTTGCAGATATCAATAAAGACACCGTTGATTTCAGTCCGAACTTTGATGAGACAGAGAGGGAGCCGGATGTACTTCCATCCCGTTACCCCAATCTTCTGGTTAATGGTACATCAGGCATTGCAGTAGGTATGGCAACCAACATTCCTCCTCATAATCTGAGAGAAGTCATTGGAGCCGTTGTAAAAATTATAGACAACCAGGTGGAAGAAAACAGAGAAACCTCCATGGAAGAGGTTCTGGATATTATTAAAGGACCTGATTTCCCTACAGGTGCAACCATCCTGGGAAAACGGGGCATAGAAGAGGCTTACCGTACAGGAAGAGGCAAGATTCGTGTAAGAGCGGTCAGCGATATTGAAGCTATGCCCAATGGAAAGAGCCGTATAATCGTTACTGAGCTTCCTTACATGGTTAATAAAGCCCGTCTGATTGAAAAAATTGCAGAACTGGTAAAAGATAAAAAAATTGATGGAATTACGGACCTTCGGGATGAATCAGACCGTACCGGTATGAGAATCTGCATTGAACTGCGCCGTGACGCCAACGCTAACGTAATTTTAAACCAGCTGTTAAAGCATACCCAGCTTCAGGATACATTTGGTGTAATCATGCTGGCACTTGTAAAAAATCAGTCCGGTGTTCTTGAACCTAAAGTATTAAATCTGGTTCAGATGTTAAGTTACTATCTGGAACACCAGAAAGAGGTTGTAACCAGAAGAACCCGTTACGATTTGAACAAGGCAGAGGAACGTGCCCATATCTTGGAAGGATTGCTCATTGCTCTGGATAATATTGATGAAGTGATTCACATCATCAGAGCATCCCAGAATGTTCAGGTTGCAAAAGCAGAACTTATGAGCCGGTTCGGTTTAAGTGATCCTCAGTCCCAGGCAATCGTTGATATGCGGTTAAGAGCTCTTACGGGTCTGGAACGAGAGAAGCTTGAAAACGAATACAAAGAGCTGGAAATGAAAATTGCAGAATTAAAAGCTATTCTTGCTGATGAGAAAAAACTTCTGGGAGTAATCAAAGAGGAGATCAGCATCATTTCCGCAAAATACGGGGATGACAGAAGAACCTCTATAGGATTTGATGAGTTTGATATGTCTATGGAAGATTTAATTCCTGATGAAAATACCATCGTTGCCATGACAAAGCTGGGCTACATCAAGAGAATGTCCGTAGATAATTTCAAAAACCAGAATCGTGGCGGAAGAGGTATCAAGGGTATGCAGACCATTGATCAGGATTACATCGAAGATCTGATGATGACAACGACCCACCACTATCTCATGTTCTTTACCAATACGGGAAGGGTTTACCGCTTAAAAACATATATGATTCCCGAAGGAAGCAGAACTTCCAGAGGAACTGCCATCGTAAATCTTTTACAGATGCTCCCGGGAGAAAATATTACAGCCATTATTCCCATGAAAGAATATGATGATGACAAGTTCTTATTCATGGCAACCAGAAACGGTATGGTTAAGAAAACACCGATGATGGAATACGCCAATGTCAGAAAGAACGGTCTTCAGGCAATTGTTCTTCGTGAAAATGATGAACTGATTGAAGTAAAAGCTACAGACGATACCAACGATATATTCCTGGTGACGAAAAAGGGACAGTGTATCCGGTTCCATGAAAAGGATGTACGTGTAACCGGCCGTGTTTCCATAGGTGTAATTGGTATGAAGCTTAATGATGATGATCAGGTAGTGGGAATGCAGATGGATTCTCAGGGACCAAAGCTATTGATCGTTTCTGAAAACGGAATGGGTAAGAGAACTCCTATTGAAGAATTTACTCCTCAGAGAAGAGGCGGTAAAGGTGTTCTGTGCTATAAGATTACAGAAAAAACCGGAGATATAGTAGGGGCAAAGCTGGTTCAGGATGATCATGATCTTCTTCTTATAACAACCGAAGGAATAGTAATCAGAATTTCCGTTAATGATATCTCTGTTATTGGAAGAAATACGTCCGGTGTAAAACTGATGAACATTGACCAGGATTCCGATATTATTGTTGCAAGTATTGCAAAGGTAAGGGATGACGGAAGCAAATCCGAAGGAGAAGGTTTAGATGAACTGGATCTGGAAGATGCAGAGGATATCCAAGAGACAGAGGATAGTTCTGATATAAATGAAATTCCAGAAACAGAAGAATAAATCTTAACACAAACAATATAGAAAAAAACTGTTCTTTATTTTATAATACCAATCACAAACAGAGGACAGTAAAAAAGGCTCAGGATGCAGCAATTATTATTTTACTGCTACCTGAGACTTTTTCTTTAGTCCAGATAAAAGGAGGAAATTCAGCTTGGAAACTGACCCAGGCGCGGCGCAGATAGCCGCACAGATCTTATTGCTTATTGCCCTTACCGTAATGAATGCTTTTTTTGCAGGGGCAGAAATGGCCGTTGTATCAGTCAATAAAAACAGGATCCGAATGTTAGCAGACGGCGGAAATAAAAAGGCATCTCTGATTCAAAAGCTTTCAGAAGACTCTAC
Organism: Lacrimispora amygdalina; assembly: GCF_003432035.1. Lineage (GTDB taxonomy): Bacteria > Bacillota > Clostridia > Lachnospirales > Lachnospiraceae > Lacrimispora > Lacrimispora amygdalina. The sequence goes on along the minus strand of NZ_QOHO01000075.1, from coordinate 4,390 downwards.
AGGATTTTTATCAACCATCCAGGTGGCTATTACATTTGCAGGTTTTTTTTCAAGTGCTTCAGCAGCAACTGGAATTTCCCAGGTTCTGGGAGTAAAGCTGGATTTACTGGGAATTCCTTATGCCAGAAGTTTATCCATGGTGGCAGTTACCATACTTCTGTCTTATTTCAACCTGGTTTTTGGTGAATTGGTACCCAAGCGTATTGCTCTTCAAAAGGCGGAAAAATTTAGTATGTTTGCAGTGGGACCCATTTATGCAATATCAAAAGTAATGGCCCCGTTCATCAAACTTCTCTCAATATCTACCAATGGTGTTTTAAAAATACTTGGTATGAAGACTGAAAATTTGGATGAAGAGGTATCCGAAGAAGAAATAAGATCCATGCTGCAGACGGGACGGGAAAGCGGTGTGTTTAATAAAATAGAAGAGGAAATGATCAAATCAATCTTTCTTTTTGATGACAAAAGAGCAAGAGAAATAATGACACCAAGGCAGGATATGATAACCATTGACATTGGGCAGCCGGTAGATCAGGTACTTCACAATATTCTAAATACCAGGCATTCCAGAATTCCAGTCTATGAGGGTGAGATTGACAATATAATCGGAATTTTGTCTATGAAGGATTTTTCCATAGAAATGACAAGGATGGATCCAAATACCATTGATATCCGTACCATACTTCAGAAACCTTATTTCATACCAGAAAATAAAAAAACGGATAATCTGTTTCTTGAAATGCAGAAAAAAAAGTTGAAGTTGGCTATATTAATTGATGAATACGGAGGTGTTTCAGGTCTAGTAACTATGGAAGATTTAATTGAGGAAATTGTGGGAGATATTCAGGATGAATATGAAGAATCTGAACCGCAGCTCACAGAACTGGAGCCATTTGTCTTCAAAGCTTCAGGAGGAATCTCCCTCTATGATCTGGATGGAGTCCTTCATGAAAAAATTGACAGTTCCTGTGATACACTTTCCGGATATTTAATTGAATTGCTGGGCTTTATTCCCATGCAGTCCCAGATTCCCATGGAAATTCAAGATGAATCAAATCATTATACCATTCTTGAGGCAGAGGACCGGGTAATTAAGAAAGTTATTATCCGTATAAAAGATAAGATTAAATAGAACTTTGTTTTCGGTCTCCTGCTTGACAATCAGCATACAACTTGGTAAGATACAAACTGAAACTATAACAATTACAGATAAAGATGCGAGATTTAAGAGAATGGGGGATTAGCATGACAAGTGAATTTGCAGTCGCAGTTCACGGACTGGTATATCTGAATCAGAGACAGATTACCACATCCAGTGAAGAACTGGCTTCCAATGTCTGCACAAATCCTGCCCGTGTCAGAAAAGTTATGGCAAAACTGAAAAAGGCAGGTATCATTGCAACAAAAGAAGGTCTGGAAGGAGGATATCATCTGATTGGTGATCCGGACACAATTAATTTGAAGCAGATATGCGATGCCCTTGATGTAGCCTTTGTGTCGTCTTCCTGGAAATCAGGAGATGAGAACAATCCCTGCATGGTCGCTTCCGGGATGTCCGGAGTGATGGATGAGATTTATGGAGAACTTAATGATTTATGCAGAGACAGAATGGAGCAGATAACGATAAAGGATATACATGAAAAATTAATCCGGAATCGGCTTATTATATAGTGAAACAAAGTAAGCGGGAGTGGTGAATGCCATTCCCCTTTTTTTATCTTGATTTCGTCATATGATTCGTATATGATTAAGTAAAGACAGTGAATTACCGTTTATCTGGAGGAGATCATGATCAGAACCATAAGAGCAGAAGAAATCACAAAAAATATTAAGGAAATGTGCATAGAAGCAAATCATGTCCTGTCAAAGGATATGGAAGAAGTATTTTTGCAGTCAGCCAGGAAAGAAAAATCAGCTTTGGGAAAACAGATTTTCTGCCAGCTTGAAGAAAACCTGAAAATAGCCAGAGAAGATCTCATACCTATTTGTCAGGATACCGGTATGGCAGTGATATTTTTAAAAATAGGTCAGGATGTACATATTGAGGGAGGCAGCCTGGAAGATGCCGTGAATCAGGGAGTGCGCGAAGGGTATACAGAAGGGTATTTAAGAAAATCCGTAGTTGAACCCATTGAACGAATTAATACGAAGGATAACACCCCAGCGGTCATTCATTATGAAATCACACAGGGAGAACAGATTGATATAACCGTTGCACCAAAGGGATTCGGCAGTGAAAATATGAGCCGTATTTTTATGCTGAAACCCGCGGATGGCCTGGAAGGGGTAAAGGAAGCAATTCTAACAGCTGTAAAGGAAGCAGGACCCAATGCATGTCCGCCCATGGTTGTAGGAGTGGGTATCGGAGGTACTTTTGAAAAATGTGCCCAGATGGCAAAGCATGCGCTGACCAGAGACTTAGATGAAAAACCATCTGTTCCATATGTAAAAGAACTGGAAACAGAAATGCTGGATAAAATCAATAAACTGGGAATTGGGCCCGGAGGATTAGGTGGAACCGTTACTGCGCTTGCAGTGAATATTGAAACATATCCTACCCACATAGCAGGCCTGCCAGTAGCAGTTAATATCTGCTGTCATGTGAACCGTCATGCACACAGAATTATATAGGATTGGTTAGAAAAGGGAGGAAACCATGGATTATCATATGAAAGCGCCAGTAAGTAAAGAGGATGCACAAAGATTGAATGCAGGAGATTACGTTTATCTTACAGGAACTATATATACAGCCAGAGATGCAGCACACAAAAGAATGAAAGAAGCACTGGATCATAATGAGTCCCTTCCTTTTGATATAAAAGGAAATGTAATTTATTATATGGGACCATCCCCGGCCAGAGAAGGGCGTCCTATCGGGTCTGCAGGTCCTACAACAGCCAGCCGTATGGACCGGTATACGCCACAGCTACTGGACCTGGGACTTGGAGCTATGATTGGAAAAGGAAAAAGAAGTAAAGAAGTAATTGATTCAATAATAAGAAATCAGTCCGTCTATTTTGCAGCGGTAGGTGGGGCAGGTGCACTTCTTTCCAAATGTATCTACTCATCAAAGGTAGTTGCTTACGAAGATCTTGGAACAGAGGCAGTCAGATGTCTGGAAATAAAAGACTTTCCTGTTATCGTAGTAATTGACAGTAAAGGTAATAATTTATATGAAACCGCGCTAGCACAATTCAGAGAGGAATAGACCAGTCCATGAACCGAATTATCTATATGGTAGTAAGAAATTTTTACCGTGTGCCCCTGTGGTTCTATAAAATCAGGAAGATGGGAATTAAGGAGGAATATTATCCTCACAAAGAACGTTATGAATATATCCGCAATGTAGTAAAGAAAGTAAATAAGTCAGGGCGTGTGGAGGTTACCGTTCATGGAATAGAGAATATTCCTTCTGAGAACGGATTTATTCTTTTTCCCAACCATCAGGGTCTGTTTGATATGCTGGCGATTATGGAGGCCTGTCCTAAACCATTAAGCGTAGTTGTAAAAAAAGAGGCGGCCAATCTGATCCTGGTTAAGGAAGTAGTAAAAGCACTGGATGGTTTCTATATAGACCGCCAGGACATAAAAGCTTCCTTAGAGATAATATCCAAGATGACAGCTGGAGTGAAAGAAAAGAAGAATTTTGTAATCTTCCCAGAGGGAACCCGCAGCAGAGAGGGAAACAGCTTGCTGCCATTTAAAGCAGGTACGTTTAAAAGTGCGGTAAATGCCCGCTGTCCCATTGTACCAGTTGCGCTGATCGACAGTTTCAAACCCTTTGATGAGAATTCATCCAGAAAACAAAAGGTGGAAGTCTGCTTTTTAAAACCCCTTTATTATGAGGATTATCAGCATTTAAAAACCACTCAGATTGCTGAATACGTGCACAATAAAATACAGGAAGAAATAAATCAAAAAATAGGTTGACAAGTCGAATTATATCTTGTATAATTGTCAATGCGTCTGGAAAAGATATACTTGATAGACGGCATCATATGGAGATTAAGAACTACGGAGAAATACTCAAGAGGCCGAAGAGGCGCCCCTGCTAAGGGTGTAGGTCGGGCAACCGGCGCGAGGGTTCAAATCCCTCTTTCTCCGCTCATTTCCAGATGATTATTTTTTTCTTCTGGGCAGTGAAAAAAGTGGTTGACACATATAAAAAACCATGGTATTATATATCAGCTGTCGAAAAACAGTAAAAAGAAAATAAAAAAAGTTGTTGACAAGACAGAAACAATATGATATACTTAACAAGTTGCTGTTGAGAAACAAAACAACAAAAAGCACTTTGAAAACAGAAGATTGAACAGTATGTAAAACCCTGAAAATTCTAATAATAAGCTGCGTTTGAGCAGCTTTGAATGAGAAATTCAGAACGAATAAA
>NZ_QOHO01000074.1 GCF_003432035.1 Lacrimispora amygdalina | reverse complement strand
AACGCGTGAAGGCCACTAAGCGTGAAGCCCCCCTCAAGATGAGATATCCCATCGCAAGAGTAAGACCCCTTGAAGACGACGAGGTAGATAGGGCAGAGGTGGAAGCATGGTAACATGTGGAGCTGACTGTCACTAATAGGTCGAGGGCTTAACCAGGTTGGTTTAGGTAAGAGGAAAGAACGGATGAAGATATATAACAATGTGTGGTTTTGAGGGTATATGTATTATATGAAATACTGCTTAAGATAGGAATGCGTAAATCCAGGTGTGGGTTTGCGCTTTTTTTGCTTTTGAAAAGAACTGTTACCGGCTATTGAAAAGTGAGATGATTATGATGAAAAGAAAAATTAACAGGAAAAAACCTGTAATATTGATTACCGGATATCTTGGTTCAGGAAAGACAACTCTGCTTCAGGGTTTGCTTGAGAATGGAGATAACAGTGGTCTTGCATTAATTATAAATGATATGGGAAGCGTAAATGTGGATGGAAAGCTGATAAAAAATGTGGACTCTTCACAGAAAACTACAAAGATGGTGGAATTGCAAAACGGGTGTATCTGCTGTTCTTTGCGGGAAGAATTTATGTATCAGATTGAAGAACTTTCAAAAGATCAAAGAGTAGACAGAATATTAGTGGAGGCATCGGGAATCAGCAATCCGGCATCTATCGCGGAAGGTTTTCTGCTATCAGAAGCGGGTCCGGATGATCTGAGCGTTTATTTACACTCCATTATTACAGTTGTAGATGCAGACCGGATTTATAATGAATTTTTGGGTGAGATGGAAGAACAGCTTCAGGAAGATGAAGAAGAGGGGCCTGATATCATAAACCTGGTTATGGATCAGATAGAATTTTGCAGCACAATCATTTTAAATAAATGTGATTTGATTTCGACGGCCAGAATTGACCAGGTAATAAATACAATAAAGCAGATTCAGCCCGAGGCCGGGATCATTGAAACAACGTGGGGGAGAGTCGATTCCCGGCTTATATTTGATGGAAAAGTGTTTGATTATGACAAAGTTATGAATTCATCATCGCTGCAGAAAGCACTTTTAAGAGAAAAACATATGGATGAATCCGGAACAGACGGTTATGGAGTGTCTTCTTTTGTTTATGAAGAAAGAAAAGCATTTGACCGGGAAAAGTTTATGGAATTATTGGAAGACAATTACCCTGAAGCAGTAATACGTGCAAAAGGTTATATCTGGTTCTCAGATGATCTGGTACATGCCCAGCTGTTTGAACAGGCAGGAAGAAATGCTTCTGTTTCAGAAGCAACCAGCTGGGTAGCGGCGCTGCCTGAAGAAGAGAAAGAAGAGATTCTAAGAAATTATCCGGATGTGCTGGAAGACTGGGATGAGATCTATGGTGACCGCATGAACCAGATTGTATTTATTGGAAGGGACTATGAAAGAGAAGATATGATTACGGCGTTAAATAATTGTATCGCAGAAGGAGTTTAAACGCATGATAAGAATATTATTTGTATGCCTTGGTAATATATGCAGATCACCAATGGCAGAGTTTGTAATGAAGGATTTGATTGATAAAAAGAATCTGACTGGAAAATTTCTCATCTCTTCTGCTGCGACCAGTGCAGAAGAAATCGGCAATCCGGTTCATCATGGTACCCAAAATAAGTTAAGAGAATTAGGAATTTCCACAGCAGGCAAATATGCGGTCCAGCTAAAGAAAAAAGATTACTGCAATTATGACTATATATTGGGAATGGAACAAAGGAATGTTACGGAGATTATGAGAATTGTGGGAGGTGATCCAAAGGGAAAGGTAAAACGGCTTCTGGATTACAGTTCCAGCCCCAGGGATATTGCTGATCCATGGTATACCGGTGATTTTGATACGACGTATTACGATGTAAAAGAAGGCTGTGAGACATTACTGGATACGATTCTTAAGTCACAAGGCATCAATTAGAGGATGAAAACAGGCGGATGTTCTCCGGAATATTTGGTGAACTTCCACCTGTTATAAATCAGTCTTATTAATCATCGATATCCACGATTGTCATGTTGAGCGCTTCCGAGGATAAATTGATCTCCTTGCCAGCTATGCTGGGAGGATTGATGAAGCGGATGATTGGACGGAGGGAGAATCCTGGAGTATTATCTTTGACAACAGCCGTACTTCCGTCGCTTAATTTGACAATGGTACCGATTGGATAGGCGGAGACGCATTGAAAAAAGGCAGATAACAGTTCCGGGTCAAAATGGGAATTACAGCAGCTTGTCAGATAATCAAATATCTTCCGGGGATTCTAGGCTTTACGGTATGGTCTTGTTGCACTTAAGGCATCATAAACATCTGCTATAGCCAGGATACGGCCATAAAGAGGGATATTCTCGCCTGCAAGACCAAAAGGATAACCGCTCCCGTCATATTTCTCATGATGGGTCTGTATTCCCTGCAGCACTGACTGCGAGATGGAAGTGCAGTCAAACAGCTTGTCATAGGAGAGGCTTGGATGCTGCTTCATAATCTCGTACTCTTCATTTGTCAGGGGACCGGGTTTATTGGTTATTTCAATTGGAATATCTGTTTTTCCGATATCATGGAGAAGGCCGCAGAGGGCTAAATCATTAAGCTTGGAAATAGAGAGTCCGATATACCGCCCAATAAGTACGCTTAAAATTCCTACATACAGGCTGTGGGAATAGGTATAGCTGTCATAATCTCTGATATCAATCATCTGAAACAGATATTTGTCCATACTTAAAACGTTCATAACAACGGTTTTGGCTACGTCAGCAATATTCTCATAGATCTGTCTGCTCGTCTGAAATGTCACTTTTTTTAGACTTTCATCAAAAGTTTCCTGTATGCTGATCAGCATTTTTGCCTTTAATTCAGGCTCCACAATATCTACTGGCTCAATACCCTCTGTAAGCTCAGTCTGAATATAAGCCCCTTGAATACCTATATTCATCATTCTGTTTATGGTACGTTCATTAAGGATGTAACCGGTTACGGCGAAAGGCAGCATTGGGTTTAAACCTGGTATGTTGCGGGCTAACTCCATACCTTCAGTCAATTTCTCAATAGGTAGATAAATCAATTCTTTACACCTCAACAGACTAAATGGCAGTCTCTTCTTTCTGTTCAGTAGTTTCCTTTTTATGTTAAAATTAGAAATAATTTCACATTAATAACTTAAATTATAGATGGATTTCACAAATGCGTCAATGAAAATTTATTATCTTATAGTTGGATTAATGGAGAAAATTGTGGTTTCATTTTGTACAATTATAGGAAGTGGTGGTAAAATATGGTAATTATAGTGAAAAATTATTCAATAAGAAATAAAATTTAACCATTCATACTTGACCGTCATCCTGCATAAGTATGTAAAAACGTCCTAGCAGGGGGATTTTCTTGAAGGAATATATTGAAGAACGCGCGGTTGCGATCGCCAACTACATCATAGACTACCATGCAACCGTAAGGCAGACAGCAAAGAAATTTGGAATATCCAAATCTACGGTACATAAGGATGTAACGGACCGTTTAGAGCACATCAATCCGTCCCTGGCAGCCCGGGCCAGGGTAATCCTGGACATTAACAAGTCCGAGCGTCATATCAGAGGCGGTCTCGCCACCAAAGAGAAGTATCAGCACCGCCTACAGATGTGCAGCAAAAAAGATTCATAGAACAAATGAGTGGGGAGACAGCCGCTGTTTGAGAAATGGTAGATGTTCTCAGACCAGCGGCTGTCATGATTCATGAAAATCAAAATTTTACAAAAAACAGGTTGACATGAATCCGCAAAATATGTTATTCTTTACCCCAGTATGAAGAGACATTATCGTTTTCATGCAAATATTGACCACTTCGTAAGAAGTTAAGCCCAGACGGACAGGCGGGTCAGCTGCCGAACGTGGGAAACCACATTATTGATTGAGTTAGAAGCTCAAATTTTATAAGTTGATTACTTTATAATCAGTGCATCTGCACATCATCTTGTGAAACGATCAATAATAGCAGGGACAGTATATTTGCTATGTAGACTCGAAAACGGTAATTGTCATGAATATAATGCAGACGGAGGCTGATTCCGTTATACGATTCATGAAATTTCAGGCAGGTGATGTACATTCACCTGCTTTTTTTGATTGTAAGGAATTTTATTGCAGAGAGGTAATATGCCATATGAACAGAGACGATCAGATGAGGGCTCCCATTTATGATGCTCTTGAAACATTCAGAAAGAAAAGAGTGGTACCTTTTGATGTGCCGGGGCATAAACGGGGAAGAGGAAATCCGGAGCTGGCACAGCTCCTTGGGGAACGTTGTGTGGGGCTTGATGTCAATTCCATGAAACCACTTGATAATTTATGTCATCCTGTGTCGGTCATTCGTGATGCGGAACAGCTTGCGGCTGAGGCTTTTGGAGCAGCAGACGCGTTTCTGATGGTGGGAGGAACCACCTCAGCGGTACAGAGTATGATCCTTTCCGTTTGTAAAGCCGGGGACAAGATCATTCTTCCAAGGAATGTCCATAAGAGCGCCATCAACGCGCTGGTGCTTTGCGGTGCAGTTCCTGTATATGTAAATCCAGAGGTTAACAGCATGCTTGGGATTTCCCTTGGCATGGAGATCAGCCAGGTTGAGAAGGCGATTGAGGAAAATCCTGACGCAGTAGCAGTGTTTGTTAACAATCCCACTTATTATGGAATCTGCTCGGATATGCGCTCCATTGTCCGCCTGGCCCATGCCCACGGTATGAAGGTTCTGGCAGATGAAGCTCATGGAACCCATCTTTATTTCGGCAAAAATCTGCCTGTTTCGGCGATGGCGGCAGGCGCGGATATGGCGGCGGTTTCTATGCATAAATCCGGAGGAAGTCTGACACAAAGTTCGCTTCTTCTGCTCAATACCGGCGTGAACGGAGATTATGTGCGGCAGATTATTAACTTAACACAGACTACCAGCGCTTCCTATCTTCTTCTTTCAAGCCTTGACATTTCCAGAAGGAATCTGGCACTCAGAGGAGAAGAATCCTTTGCAAAGGTGACTGAAATGGCAGAGTATGCCAGGGAAGAAATCAATTCCATCGGGGGATATTATGCATATGGAAGAGACTTGATAAACGGTACCAGCATCTTCGACTATGATGTGACCAAGCTTTCTGTTTATACGCTGGGGAATGGTCTGGCAGGAATTGAAGTGTATGATCTTCTTCGGGATGAATATGACATTCAGATTGAATTTGGAGATATCTGCAACATTCTTGCTTATATTTCCATCGGTGACAGGATACAGGATATCGAACGTCTGGTGGGTGCGCTTGCTGATGTGGAACGCCTTTATAAAAAAGACCGGACAGGTATGCTCTCGGGAGAGTACATAGCACCAAAAGTGGTGATATCTCCCCAGAAAGCATTTTATTCAAAGAAGATATCTGTTCCGGTGAAGGAGTCAGCCGGTAAGATCAGCGGAGAGTTTGTTATGTGCTATCCGCCTGGTATTCCCATTCTGGCGCCTGGTGAGATGATTACGGAAGAGATTGTGGAATACATCATTTATGCCAGAGAAAAGGGATGCTCCATGCAGGGAACAGAAGATCCGGCAGTGGAGAATTTAATGGTACTGACAGAGTAATTTCCGGTAAGCGGGAAAGATGGAGGAAAATATGGAGATATGGTTTTCGGAATTGCATACATCCAATGTAAAGCTTTCCGTCCGGATTGACAAACAGCTTTTTTCCGGCGAAAGCGAATATCAGAGAATCGATGTATTTGAATCCCAGGAATTCGGAAAGTTTGTGGCTCTTGACGGAGACATTGTTTTTTCAGAGAAAGATGAATTTATTTATGATGAAATGGTAACCCATGTGCCGATGGCGGTTCACCCCGATGTCAGGAATGTGCTGATTATCGGTGGTGGGGACGGAGGCGTGGCGAAGGAACTTTTGCAGTATCCTTCCATTGAATCCATTGACGTAGTTGAGACGGATAAGCTGTTTGTAGAGGTATGCCGTGAGATATTTCCTGAGGTGGCATGCGGTCTGGCTGATAAAAGAGTACGGGTCTACTATGATGACGGACTTCGTTTTCTGAGAAATAAAAAAGAGGAATACGATCTGATTATCAATGATTCCACCGATCCGTTCGGTCATACAGAAGGGCTTTTCACCAAAGAGTTTTATGGAAGCTGTTATAAGGCACTCAAAAGCGACGGAATTATGGTTTACCAGCATGGCAGTCCATTTTATGATGAGGATGAACTGGCCTGCAGAAGCATGCACAGGAAGGTATACCGTTCCTTCCCGATCAGCCGTGTTTATCAGGCCCATATTCCAACCTGCCCGTCAGGTTACTGGCTGTTTGGCTTTGCTTCAAAAAAATATCACCCGATTAATGATTTTAAACCGGATAAATGGAACAAAATGAAAATAGAGACCTGGTACTATACCACCAATCTTCACACAGGAGCATTTATGCTTCCAAAATATGTGGAAGATTTACTGGAAGAGGAGGAAAAGGAATGAGCAGATTATTAGTAATCGGATGCGGCGGGGTTGCCGCAGTAGCAATCAACAAGTGCTGTCAGAACAGCGAGGTATTTACAGACATCTGTATTGCAAGCAGAACAAAGGAAAAGTGTGATGCTTTAAAGGCAAAGCTGGAAGGTAAGACAAAAACCAGAATCGAGACTGCAAAAGTAGATGCGGATCACACAGAGGAAGTGATTGCCCTGATTAAGAGCTATCAGCCGGATGCGGTGTTAAATGTGGCCCTTCCGTATCAGGATTTGACCATTATGGATGCCTGCCTGGCTGCAGGTGTGGATTACATCGATACAGCAAACTTTGAGCCGGAAGATACTGATGATCCCCAGTGGAGGGCGATCTATGAAAAGCGGTGTGAGGAGCTTGGTTTTACAGCGTATTTTGATTATTCCTGGCAGTGGGATTACAGGGAGAGATTTGAGAAGGCAAATATTACCGCTCTTCTTGGAACCGGCTTTGATCCTGGTGTTACCAGCGTATTTTCTGCTTATGCTCTTAAGCATTATTTTGATGAGATTCATACCATTGATATTTTAGACTGCAACGGCGGAGATCACGGTTATCCATTTGCAACAAACTTTAATCCTGAGATTAATTTAAGGGAAGTATCTGCAAATGGATCTTACTGGGAGGATGGCCGCTGGATAGAAACAAAGCCTATGGAACTGAAATCCAAATATAATTTTCCAGAGGTTGGTGAGAAGGACATGTATCTTCTTCATCATGAAGAGATTGAGTCTCTGGCAAAGAACATTCCCGGAGTTAAGAGAATCCGCTTTTTTATGACCTTTGGGCAAAGCTATTTAACCCATATGAAATGTCTGGAGAATGTAGGTATGCTCTCCACTTCTCCTATTGAGTTTAATGGTCAGAATATTGTTCCTATCCAGTTTTTAAAAGCCCTTCTTCCGGATCCGGCTTCTCTGGGTCCAAGAACAGTTGGAAAGACCAACATTGGATGTATTTTTACAGGAATCAAAGACGGAAAGGAAAAAACGATCTACATCTACAACGTATGTGATCATCAGGAGTGCTACAAAGAGGTGGAATCACAGGCTATTTCCTATACAACCGGAGTTCCGGCGATGATCGGTGCCATGATGGTGGTGACAGGTCAGTGGAAAAAGCCCGGCGTATTCAATGTAGAGGAATTTGATCCGGATCCATATATGGAGGCTTTAAATAAATGGGGCCTTCCATGGGTAGTCTGCGAAGATCCTGAGACTGTAACCGTATGGAGACAGGAATAATCATGAAAATTGAGGAATTAAAGACTCCCTGCTACGTGATTGATGAGGGCAGGCTGACTGAAAATTTAAAGATTTTAAGGGGGGTAAGGGAGAGAACCGGATGCAGCATTCTTCTTGCCCAGAAGGCTTTTTCCTGTTTTGCAGAGTATCCGTTAATCAGTAAATACATTGATGGAACTACTGCAAGCGGGTTGTACGAGGCCAGACTTGGCAAGGAGGAGATGGGGCTGTCAAACCATGTTTTTGCTCCTGCTTATAAGGAATCGGATTTTGAGGAACTGACAAAAATCTGCGACCACATTGTATTTAACTCATTTTCACAGCTGAAAAAATATAAGGACTGCCTTGGGGGAGTAAAAGCCGGAATCCGGATTAATCCCCAGTGTTCCACCCAGGATGGGCATGCCATTTATGATCCCTGTGCACCGGGGTCCAGACTGGGTGTGACCCGGGAACAGTTTGAGGAGGAGTATCTTCCTTATATCTCTGGCTTTCATTTTCATACGCTCTGCGAGCAGAATGCTGATGCGCTGAAAACAACTCTGGATGCCGTGGAAGATCAGTTTGGTGAATATTTTCACCGGTTATCCTGGATTAATATGGGCGGAGGACATCATATAACCAGAGATGATTATGATCTGGAACTTTTGGAATCCTGTATTAAGAGAATTCAGGAACGATATGGACTTCATGTCTATTTAGAACCCGGCGAGGCAGTTGCTTTAAATGCCGGATATTTAGTGACAGAAGTGATGGACGTGGTGGATAACGGAATCAAAACCTTAATACTTGACGCATCGGCGGCGTGCCATATGCCGGATGTTCTGGAAATGCCTTACCGCCCGCCATTAAAGGACAGCGCAGATCCGGGAGAAAAGCCTTATACGTACCGTTTGTCCTCCTGTACCTGCCTGGCAGGAGATGTAATCGGTGACTATTCCTTTGATCATGAGATAAACCCCGGGGATAAACTGTATTTTATGGATATGGCTATTTACTCCATGGTTAAAAACAACACATTCAACGGTATGCCGCTTCCTTCCATAGCGATTATGGATCTGGACGGAGAATGCCGCGTAATAAAAGAATTCGGATACGAAGATTTTAAAAACAGGCTGTCTTAATCTGCCTGATATGAGGACGGAACTATGAAAAAGCTATCCACACTCCCGGCAGAAGACGGATTTTTTATGCCGGGAGAATTTGAGCCGCACAGGGGCTGTATTATGATCTGGCCCAGACGGCCGGGATCCTGGCCCTATGAGGCTGCTAACGCCAGAAAAGCCTTTGCTGAAATCGCAGAAGCCATTGCAGACAGTGAACAGCTGATCATGCTGGCTGAAGAGGATGCTTACGAGAATGCCAGAGCCATGCTATCTGAGAGAATCGAAGTGATGGTGATGGAATCTGACGATGCGTGGGCGAGAGATGTGGGTCCCACTTTTGTAAAAGATAAGACTGGGCGCGTCAGGGGTATTGACTGGCAGTTTAATGCCTGGGGAGGTACCTTTGACGGTCTGTATCAGGATTGGGAGAAGGACAATCTTCTGGCGGGACGTTTTTGTGAAAAGCTGGGATATGCGGTTTATGATGCAGGGCACTTCGTTCTGGAAGGAGGCTCCATTCATTCAGATGGAGAGGGGACGGTTCTGGTGACGGAACGCTGTCTCTTAAGCGGTGGAAGGAATCCTCTGCTGACGAAGGATCAGATTGAAGCAAGGTTAAAGGAGTATCTGGGAGCAGAGAAGATTATCTGGCTGAAGTATGGAATCTATCAGGATGAAACCAATGAGCACGTGGATAATGTCTGTGCATTCGTACGCCCCGGGGAAGTGGTGCTTGCCTGGACAGACGACAGCAAAGATCCACAGTATGAAATGTCACTGGAGGATTTGAGGATACTTGAGAGAGAGACCGATGCAAAAGGTCGTCATTTTACTGTTCATAAACTTCCGATTCCAAGGGTCCCTGTCTGTATCACAAAGGAGGAACTGGAAGGCTTTGTTTTCGAACCGGGTGAGGATGAACGGGAGCCTGGTGAGCGGCTGGCAGCAAGCTATGTGAATTTTTATATTTCAAACGGAGGAGTGATTGTACCTCAGTTTGGAGATGAGAATGACAGGGAAGCAGTCCGTATTCTTACTGGCTGTTTTCCGGAGAGGAAGATTTACCCGGTTTATGCCAGAGATATTATAGTTGGCGGCGGAAACATCCACTGCATCACTCAGCAGATACCAAAAGGAGAAATTGATGAGAAAGGTAACAGCGGCAGCAGTTCAGATGAAGTGCTGCGAAGACGTTGAGAAAAATATTGCCAATGCGGAAAAGCTGGTCAGACAGGCAGCAGCTAAGGGAGCCGGAATCATACTGCTTCCGGAGCTGTTTGAGCGTCCCTATTTCTGCCAGGAGAGACGGTATGAATACTATGGATATGCTAAGCCTGCCGGGGAAAATGACGCAGTTATTCATTTTTCACGGATTGCAGAAGAGCTTTCGGTGGTAATACCGGTCAGCTTTTATGAGCTGGCTGGAAACACCATGTTTAATTCCGTCGCAGTTCTTGATGCAGACGGGACAAATCTGGGAGTTTACCGAAAGACCCATATACCGGATGACCATTATTATCAGGAGAAGTTTTATTTTACTCCCGGAGACACCGGCTTTCAAGTGTTTGATACAAGATACGGAAAAATCGGAATCGGAATCTGCTGGGACCAGTGGTTTCCGGAGACAGCCAGATGCCTGGCGCTCCTGGGGGCAGAACTGATTTTTTACCCGACTGCGATTGGAAGTGAACCTATACTGGAATGTGACAGTATGGAGCACTGGAGACGATGCATGATGGGGCATTCTGCCTCCAATATTATTCCGGTAATTGCTGCAAACCGGATCGGAGAGGAAACGGTTATGCCCTGTGAGGAAAATGGTAACCAAAGCTCTACTTTAAAGTTTTATGGCTCATCCTTTATTACAGACAGCGCAGGTGCTCTGATTCAGTCCTTGGGGCGGGAAGAGGAAGGCGTGATCCTGGCAGAATTTGATTTGGATGAGATCAGCAGGGACCGCAGAAACTGGGGGATTTTCCGTGACAGAAGACCGGAACAGTACGGAATGATTTCTGGAAAGATCAGGCAGTGACTGAAATTATTTAAGCTAAAAATAAAAAATTTCATAAAAATGGCGTACTTCCCATATAAATAGTAATAATCAATAAGTTGGGGAGTGCGCTATGAAGAGACTGTTTAACAGAAAATGGATGATTTTTTTCGGCCTCGCCATGTGGGTGCTGGTAGTTCGTACCCTGAGCGGGTGTACAGTAAACGGGGATAATGGAGACAAAGTACGGGATCTGGATTTTTCTGTGGTAGCAGATACGGATATACCACAGGAACTCAGGCAGATAATAGCAGAAAAACAACAGTCACCCTTTAAACTGACTTACAGTGATGATAAAAATCTTTACATAGTGGTAGGATATGGAAAGCAGGCAAGCGGAGGTTACAGCATAGCAGTCAATGATCTTTATCTTACTGACAATTCCATAGTCCTGGATACGGAATTAATTGGTCCGGAAAAGGGTGAAAACACAGGAACGGAACCATCTTATCCATTTATTGTAATTCGGACGGAGATGTCGGAGCTTCCGGTTGTATTTCAGTAATTTATGTAAGAAAATAGCTGTTCTGTAAAAATAATGCAGGGCAGCTATTTTAAATTTCTCTTTTTTCTTTTGCCGCCATATGATATACTACATCAAACAGGAGTCGAAAGTAAGGAGAAAAGGAAGGTTCGTATGATATTAAAGGATATATGGCTTGATGTGAAAGCAGTAAAGCAGCGGGATCCGGCAGCCAGGAATGAACTGGAAGTCCTGCTTTTGTATCAGGGTGTACACGCACTTATCTGGCATCGCTTCGCCCACTGGTTTTATCAGCACAAGATGTTTTTTATAGCAAGACTGATTTCCCAGACAGCCAGATTTTTTACACTGATTGAGATTCACCCGGGCGCAGTAATGGGGCACGGTATACTGATTGACCATGGCTGTGGGGTAGTAATAGGAGAAACTGCAGTTGTAGGGGATAACTGTACTATTTATCAGGGTGTTACCCTTGGAGGTGTAGG
The DNA here is from genome assembly GCF_003432035.1 of Lacrimispora amygdalina. Classification (GTDB taxonomy): domain Bacteria; phylum Bacillota; class Clostridia; order Lachnospirales; family Lachnospiraceae; genus Lacrimispora; species Lacrimispora amygdalina. The sequence continues at coordinate 14,415 of NZ_QOHO01000074.1, read as the reverse complement.
CTTGAATAAAGGAAAGCGCCATCCAACCCTTGGCAATAATGTGACGGTAGGTGCTGGTGCTAAGATTCTGGGTTCTTTTGAAGTCGGTGATAACTGCACCATAGCAGCCAATGCCGTGCTTTTAAAGCCGCTGGAAAATAATGTGACGGCGGTGGGAATTCCCGCGCGGCCGGTAAAGATCGACGGAGTTCCCATACCAAAGAAAGAAAGCAAGATGGTTACCATGGAGCATTACTGCATGATGGAAGAACGTGTAAAGGAGCTGGAAGAGAAGCTTCATAAACTGGAAAACCTGCTTTCTGAAAAAGGAAATGAGAATTTAAAGGAAGAGGAGAAATCCCGGGAATAAATAAAAAAAGTATATTGGAACATGCACCTGCATACACTTTCTTAAAGGAATAAAAGAAGGTAAGGCAGGTGCTTTTTCATGTTGGAGCTGGTGAAGAAAAACATACATATGAATCGCTGGAAAGGAAACGCCACATCCCAGATTACGCTTGACGATGATTTCATTGTCCCTGACAGCATGGATGATGTGGAGCAGATTATTCTTAGTTCCGGTGAGATTACCATTGATTCCGTCAAGAATCAGGCGGAACGGGTAATAGTCCGGGGAAAGATGGATTTTACCATTTTGTATCGGGGATCAGAAGGCGGACTTTGTACTTTAAGCGGGAGCATTAATTTTGAAGAACCAATTAATGTACCCGGACTGGAAGAAAAAGATATGGTGCAGGTATTCTGCGAATTGGAAGATTTAAATGCAGGAATCATCAATTCCAGAAAATTAAGCGTAAAGGCCATTGTAACGCTGCAGGTAAAGGTTGAGACTATTTGCGATGTAGATGCTGCTGTAGAAGTGGACACGAAACCCACCGCAGGTGATGCTCCCAATGTAGAGACTCTTCGAAAAAAGGTGGATGTGGCAACGATTGCTCTCCGCCATAAGGACACGTTTCGGATTAAAGATACCATCAGCCTGTCTGGGAATAAGCCTAATATTGATCATATATTGTGGAGCGAAATGATATTAAGAGGCGTAACCACCAGGCCTGTGGACGGAAAGATGATGCTTGACGGGGAACTGATGGTTTTTATAATTTATCAGGGAGAAGGGGAAAATGCTCCCATACAGTGGTTGGAAGAAAGTATTCCTTTTTCAGGAGAAATAGAAGTTCAGGATATAACGGAAGACATGGTACCAATCGTTATGGTGCGGCTGATCCACAAGGATATTGAGGCGAAACCTGATTCAGACGGTGAAATGCGGGAAACAGACGTGGATGCAGTGCTGGAACTGGATATGAAGCTTTATAAAGAAGAAAATATGGAGCTGTTAAATGACTTATATTCTACTAACCGTGATCTGGCGCTTCAGACAGGAGAAGCCTGCTTTGATAAGATACTTACTAAGAATATGAGTAAATGTAAAATTGCAGAGAAAATTACACTGGAACATGCAGACCGGATTCTCCAGATTTGTCACAGTGAGGGAACGGTTAAAATTGATGAAACGGAAGTAAAGGAAGACGGACTTCATGTGGAAGGCGTTCTGGAAGTAAAAATCCTCTATATGACGTCTGATGACTCGCAGCCAATTCAGTGTGCAGTGGAAGATATTCCGTTCCATTTTCTGATTGAGGCTCCCGGAATTAATGAATCTACCATTTGTCAGCTAAATCCCGGTCTGGAACAGTTAAGTGCAGTTATGATGGGCGGAGGAACTATTGAGGTAAAAGCCACCATTTCCCTGGATCTTCTGGCTTTACAGCCGGTTTGCGAACAGATTATAACCAGTGCGGTGGATTCTCCCATGGACTTAAATAATTTACAAAAATTGCCGGGGATTGTGGGCTATATTGTTCAGCAGGATGATACCCTTTGGAAAATTGCAAAAAAATTCCATACAACAATTGACACGATCATGGCCACCAACGGTCTTGCGGAAAATACTGTAAAGCCAGGAGACCGGTTAATTCTTGTAAAAGAAGTTTCATAAAATCAATGCCAGGCAAAGGTGATTTACTTTTGTCTGGCATTTCTGTCAGTTATCTACTGCATGATTTTATTAAAACAGGGTACTATAAAGATTGCTATTCACATATCGGCAAGTCCTGTTATATAATATATTATAGCTTAAGCTTTGTTCAACCATCGACGGCGCCATAACGCATCCAGCTGGTGCTTAAGATAGATGACAGGTTAGCCTGGGCGGTAGTGACGCGATTGCAAGGCGTTATTACCGTTTACATAGCATCATACTTACTAATGGAGAAGAAACATGAATTACACTTATTTGGTTAAATGCGCGGATAATACTCTTTACTGCGGTTGGACAAACCATCTGGAAAAAAGAATCGAAGCCCATAACCAGGGAAAAGGTGCTAAATATACAAAGACTAGAAGGCCGGTGGAACTGGTCTATTATGAATCATATCCAACGAAGGAAGAGGCTATGCGCCGTGAAGTGCAGATAAAGAAGCTTTCCAGAAAGGACAAACTGCTTCTTATAAATGAATCCGAAAGTAAGGAATAGACAAAAAAGAAGGCTGGCGGGCATTTTACAGGGTGCTTCCAGTCTTCTTTTTTTAATCCTAAGCTACGAATTGATACATGAGGATGTAGTGGCAGAAGCTTCCGCCCATTACAAACAGATGGAAAAGTTCATGGTTGCCGAAACTTTTATGCCTGGATTGAAACAGAGGAAGCTTTAATGCATATATGACGCCTCCCAAAGTATAGATCAGTCCGCCTGCCAAAAGCCAGATAAAGGCAGCAGGAGGCAGTGCTAAAACGATCTTACGGAAAGCCAGGACGCAGATCCAGCCCATGGCAATATAAATTACGGAGGAAAACCATCTTGGGCACATCACGAAGAAAGCTTTGATTATCATCCCTAATATGGCGATTCCCCAGACAAGAGCAAGGAGGCCCAGACCGGTTTTGTCACCCAGAACAATTAAACAGACCGGAGTGTAGGTTCCAGCAATCAGGATAAATATCATCATGTGATCTAATTTTTTCAACAGCTTATTTATCTTTGGCGAAATATCAAGGGTATGATAGATGGTGCTGGCGGCATAGAGAAGAACCATGCTGATACTGAATACCGCGAGGGATGCCAGATGAAGTTCTCCGTCTTGAGAAGCTTTGATAAGCAGGGGAGTTGCCGCAATCAGGGCCAGGAGCATGGCAATAAAATGAGTGCCTGCACTGACTGGATCTTTAATTTTTATGTTCATAATGAAACCTCCTTGCATGAGAATTAAAAACTTGTCATGTAGTAATGAAAACTACGTTATATCTTTTTATATACTATACACTTTTGGGAAAAAGAATGCAAGTATTTTTTGAATTCAAAGTAAAAATCTTCATTGCTATTATTTTCAGTATGAAATATAATCAATGAAACAAAAGTCATGAAAAGAGAGGAATAATCGAATGAATGAAACGGTGAAGGAACTGATGGAGAGGAAGTCTGTCCGTGTTTATGAAGACAAGCAGATTGAGCAGGAAAAAAAGGCAGTAATCATGGAAGCGGCCCTGCAGGCACCGACTGCAGGCAATATGACTTTATATTCCATTATCGATGTGACGGATCCGGAATTAAAAAAGACATTGTCTGTGACCTGTGACAATCAGCCATTTATTGCCCAGGCTCCCATGGTACTTGTATTTGTGGCGGATTATCAAAAATGGTATGACCTGTTTTGCAAGTATGATGATACAGTCAGGGCACCTGGAATGGGAGATTTTATGCTGGCAGCGGACGATGCGTTAATAGCGGCCCAGAATGCGGTCGTTGCAGCACAATCCATGGGAATCGGCTCCTGTTATATTGGGGATATATTAGAACAGTACGAAACCCACCGGGAATTATTTTCTCTTCCCAGGTATGCAGTGCCTGCGGCAATGGTAGTTTTTGGTTATCCCGTTCAGCAGCAAAAAGACCGAGTAAAGCCGAAAAGACTAAGGCCGGAAGCCGTAGTTTTTGAAAATACTTACTGCCGGCTGGAGCCGGAAACATTTGAGTGTGAATTAAATAATGTCAATGACAGGGGGGAAGATTTTGAACGGTGGATCCGGGCATTCTGCAGCCGCAAATGGAATAGTGATTTCAGCAGAGAGATGAGCCGGTCTGTAAAGGCTATGATGGATCAGTGGGAAAAAGAGGAGCAGCAGACAGATGAAGCTTAATATATTATTTGAAGATGATGAGATTCTTGTGGTGGAAAAACCGGCAGGAATTGAGTCTCAGTCGGGGAAGACTTTTGAACCGGATATGGTTAGTGAATTAAAGAAACATATCAACACACTATCCACAAAGAAGGGGGAGCCATATGTGGGAGTTATCCACAGACTTGACAAGCCGGTTGGGGGAGTAATGGTCTATGCAAAATCCCAAATAGCGGCAGAGGCTTTAAGCAGACAGGTTTCTGAGCATAAGATGCAGAAAATTTATTATGCAGTTGTTTGTGGAAAACCTGTGGATAACTTTGGCACCTACGTGGATTATTTGTGGAAAGACGGAAAAAATAATTCTTCCAAAATTGTGGAAAAGGGGATAAAAAGTGCAAAACCTGCAGAGCTGGATTACTGGATTGTGGATTGTATTAATTGGGAAGGCAGAGAACTGAGTCTGCTTAAGATACGGTTAAAGACCGGCCGGCACCACCAGATCCGCGTGCAGATGGCAGGTCATGGCACACCCCTGTGGGGTGACCGTAAGTATAATCCTGAATTTCAGGACTCGAAAGCAAAAGGAAATGTTGCTCTATTTGCTTTTGGACTTACATTTTCACATCCTCTAACGGGAAAGAAAATGGCATTTTCCATAAAACCAAAAGGAGGGCTGTTTGAACATTTTTCCTGGCAGGATATATTTTAAAAGGAATTTTTTACTATTTGAGTTTCTGCATATTTTTCGCCGTTTGATCAATAATAAACCTTGTACAAAAGAAGTACAAATCAGAAACAGGTGAGTCCATGGAGAAACCGAGCAGGAAACTGAAGAAAACAATTTTAATATTGGGAGTTACAGGGGCAGTATATATAAGCTTTCGATTTTTGCTGCCTCTTGTGATTCCCTTTTTGATTGCATATGTATTTGCCCTTTCCCTCCGTCCATCTGCGCTTTGGATTGAGAGAAAAACAAGGTTTAATTATAAAAAAAGAGTCATTTCTCTGCCTCTTGCACTGATCGGCGGAGTAGAAATTTTTCTTTTTATGATTGTGCTTGGAGTGTTCCTTTATTTTGCAGGCAGAAAGCTTTTTATGGAAGCAAGGCTGCTGTTAAAAAACCTTCCTCTGATTTTAGACGGTTTAAACACCTGGCTGATGGAAAACTGTTCCTTTGTGGAACGGTTTTTAAAACTCCCGGATGGTTATATGGTAAATGTGGTCAGCGATATATTAACCGGAGGTGAAGCAGCTGTTAAAAGCAGGGCAATGCCATTTCTGATGTCAAATTCTATGACGGTTCTAAAATGGGTGGTTCAGCTGACTGTTATTCTGGTAATTTTATTGATTGCAACCGTCTTATCCCTTCAGGAGATGGATGATATACGCACTAGGCGGGATAATTCCATGTTCTGTTATGAGTATGCAATGCTTGGCAACCGCCTTATGACGGTAGGAAGTGCCTGGTTAAAGACGCAGGGAGCCATTATGCTTTTTACGATGATAATCTGCTCTGCCGGGTTGTTTCTTCTGAAAAACCCTTATTTTATTCTGCTTGGAATCATAATCGGATTACTGGATGCCATGCCTATATTTGGTACCGGAACTGTTTTGATACCCTGGGCCCTGATCTCACTGATTGAAAAAAACTGGCTTTCAGGAATAGGCCTCATTATTATTTATATTATCTGCTATTTTGTGAGAGAAATCATGGAAGCGAAAATAATGGGGGGAAAAGTGGGTCTGACGCCGTTGGAAACGCTGGTGGCCATGTATGTAGGGCTGCAGCTTTTTGGTATTTTAGGATTTATCCTTGGTCCTATCGGACTTTTGATTATAGAAGATATCGTAGAGCTTTATGAAGGAACGTGCTATAATGACCCAAAGAAAGACAGGAAAGATGAAAGGGGAGAAGCACTATGAATCCGGATCAGCTGATAGAATTTTTAGGAATACTGGAAAAATTAAAATGTAATACCCGCCATAACTGGTCGACTAGCGGGAGGCAGGAAAGTGTGGCAGAGCACAGCTGGCGGCTGGCTGTGCTGGCCATGCTGATGGAAGAGGATTTTCCGGAGCTTGATATGAATAAGGTTATACGCATGTGCCTGATTCATGACTGGGGAGAGGCTTTGACGGGAGATATTCCGGCCTTTCTTAAAACGGAAGCAGATGAAAAGACAGAAGCCGGTGCCATTGAGTCCCTTTTGGAAAAACTGCCCGTTTCCCTCGCTTCCGGTTATCTGGCGATGTTTAAAGAACTGTCGGATCTCACTTCGGAGGAAGCAGTTCTTGTAAAGGCGCTTGATAAGACCGAAACGTTAATACAGCATAATGAAGCAGGTTCTGAAACGTGGCTGCCTCTGGAGTACGAGCTTAATCTAACTTATGGGGATGAAGTCTGCAGACATTTTGAAAAGACACAGCAGCTCCGTGACAAAGTAAGAGAGCATACGTTAAAGATAATGGAGGAGGAAGTGAGAGGCCACCGTGAAAAATAATACATACGAACAGATAATCAGTGAAATAAAAATGTTAAGAAAAGAGCTTCACAGCTGTCCGGAAAAATCGGGAGCAGAGAAGGAAACCATGAAGAAGCTGAAAGAATTTTTAAAAGAACGGACTTCTCTTACCATTGTAGATTGTGATACGTGGTTCTATGCCGTACATGAGGAAGAGGGAGCATGGACAAGCAAGGCATTCCGGGCAGATATGGATGCAGTGATGGGGGAGGATAACCGGCTTTTTCATGGCTGCGGACACGACGGTCACAGCGCCGTGTTAGCGGGATTGTGCCTTTTGCTGGAGGGGAAAAAGACCGGAAGCAATATATATGCGGTTTTTCAGCCGGCAGAGGAAACCGGACAGGGGGCGAAAGTCTGCAGCAGACTTCTGGAGGAAAAGGGAATCCGTGAGATCTATGGATTTCATAATCTTCCCGGGTATCCAGCGGGAAAGGCTGTGGTGAAAAAGGGTACCTTTGCATGTGCTTCCAGAGGACTGATCCTTTATCTTGAAGGCAGGCAGTGTCATGCTGCCTATCCGGAGGAGGGAATCAATCCTTCCTGGCTGATCGCTGAGTTAATCAGCAGTCTTCCAGCACTGACTGAAAAGGCCGGTTCTCAAGGTATGGTGCTTGCAACGATTATAGAAGTGAAGGCAGGTGGAGAAAACTTCGGCGTTTCTCCTTCTGACGGGAAACTGGCATTAACCATTCGCGCAGAACGTCTGTCAGAACTTAACCGGTTTCAGGCTTCCATACTTTCTCTGGCTGAAAAGCGTGCGGTTGAGGGCGGATTAAAGTTTCAGTACCAGATTCTTGATGAATTCCCGGATACATATAACGAATCTGATATGGCGGAGGCCTGTAAACGAAGATTTGAGGAAAACAAAGTTCCTTATCTGGAAGAAAATGTGCCGTTTCGGTGGTCTGAAGACTTTGGCTGGTATTTAATGAAATCTCCTGGTATGTTTTTCGGTGTGGGGGCAGGAGAGGACTGTCCGGGTCTTCATACAGCTGCCTATGAATTTCCGGATGGAATTATGGAAGCTGCAGTACGGGCTTTTGAGGCACTTTTGTAGGTTATGTCTGGGAAAATGAATTGTCCGCCTCTTGACAAACATTTATAAATAACGTAAAATCAACCATACGATCTATAAAAACAAAAGTAGATATGACGTTGAAGAGGATTAATAAGTGATGATGTATTACAGAGAGAAGGCCCTTAGCTGAAAAGCCTTTATACCACTCATGACCCAACCTGCCTCGGAGTCCCGCAGTAAACTGCGGCGCTTGTCCGGCGTTATCGGATTAAAAGTGAGCCGCATGAAAGCAGCGGCTAAATTGGGTGGCACCGCCGAGCTGTTCGGTCCCTTTTCTGGGGATTGGATGGCTCTTTTTGTATCCCTCTATGCCCAAAAAACATGGGCAGGAAATAGGAAACACCCTACGGGTATCCCTTTATGCCCAAAAAACATGGGCAGGAAATAGGAAACACCCTGCGGGTATCCCTTTATGCCCAAAAAACATGGGCAGGAAATAGGAAAGGAGTTTTATCATGGCTAAGGACAAGAAATTAGTAGAAGCGATCACATCCATGGATGTGGATTTCGCACAGTGGTACACAGATGTAGTTAAAAAAGCAGAATTAATCGATTACTCCAGTGTAAAGGGCTGTATGGTAATTAAACCTGCAGGCTATGCTATCTGGGAGAACATTCAGAAGGAGCTGGACTCCAGATTCAAAGAAACAGGCGTGGAGAATGTATATATGCCTATGTTTATTCCGGAAAGTTTATTAGAAAAGGAAAAAGACCATGTGGAAGGATTTGCTCCGGAAGTAGCATGGGTTACTCATGGAGGGCTTGAGCCATTGCAGGAAAGGCTCTGTGTAAGACCTACATCTGAAACTTTATTCTGTGATTTTTATTCCAGAGAGATTCAGTCTTACCGGGATCTTCCGAAGGTTTATAACCAGTGGTGCTCCGTAGTTCGCTGGGAAAAAACAACCAGACCATTTCTTCGTTCCAGAGAATTCTTATGGCAGGAAGGCCATACGGCCCATGCCACATCTGAAGAAGCAGCTGAAAGAACAGAAATGATGCTTAACTTATATGCAGATTTCTGCGAAGAAGTGCTTGCAATGCCGGTTATCCGCGGCCAGAAAACAGATAAAGAGAAATTTGCCGGAGCAGAGGCTACTTATACCATTGAGGCCCTGATGCATGATGGAAAAGCACTTCAGTCCGGAACCAGCCATAACTTTGGAAGCGGATTTGCAAAGGCTTTTGAAATCCAGTATTCTGATAAGGAAAATAAACTCCAGTACGTACACCAGACTTCATGGGGACTCAGTACCAGACTGATCGGCGGTATTATTATGGTTCATGGAGATGACAACGGGCTTGTGCTTCCTCCAAGAATTGCTCCGGTTCAGGTAATGATCGTTCCGGTGCAGCAGCAGAAGGATGGTGTTCTGGAGAAAGCATATGAATTAAAGAAGGTTCTTTCTAATTATAAAGTAAAAGTAGATGATTCTGATAAGAGCCCGGGATGGAAGTTCAGCGAATCCGAAATGCGGGGAATCCCAGTGCGTGTTGAGATCGGACCGAGAGATATTGCTGAAAATCAGGCGGTTCTTGTCCGCCGCGATACTCATGAAAAATTAACGGTATCCTTAGATGAATTAAATCAAAAAGTAGGAGAACTTTTAATCTCCATTCAAAGCGACATGCTTGCCCGTGCCCGTGCCCACCGGGATGCCCATACCTATGAGGCTGTGGATATGGACACCTTTGTAAAGACCGTGGAAGAAAAGCCAGGCTTTGTAAAGGCTATGTGGTGCGGATGCCAGGAATGTGAGGATAAGATCAAGGAGCTTACAGGCGCAACATCAAGATGTATGCCATTTAAGCAGGATCATCTGTCCGATACCTGTATTTGCTGCGGCAAGCCGGCAGTTAAGATGGTTTACTGGGGCAGAGCATATTAATCAGGAAATAAGAGATGCAGGAGGGAATGCAGTGATTACAATTCAGGTACCAGATGCAGCAGGAAAGATCATAAAACAACTGAATACCCATGGATTTGAAGCCTATGCGGTGGGTGGATGTGTAAGGGACAGCCTGCTTGGACGGGTGCCAAAGGACTGGGACATCACCACCTCGGCAAAACCAGAACAGGTAAAGCAGATTTTTGCAAGAACAGTTGATACTGGAATTTTGCACGGTACAGTAACTGTATTGATGGAGCATGAAGCCTATGAGGTGACGACCTACCGCATTGATGGAGAATATGAAGATGGAAGGCATCCCAAGTCTGTGGAATTTACCAAAAATCTGCTGGAAGATTTAAAACGGCGGGATTTTACTATTAATGCAATGGCATACAGTGAAAGAGACGGGCTGGTAGATGCTTTCGGTGGAGCAATGGATTTAAACGCCGGGATCATCCGCTGTGTAGGAAATCCCATGGACCGGTTTCATGAAGATGCCTTAAGGATTCTCAGGGCGATCCGTTTTTCTGCACAGCTTGGATTTCGCATTGAAGAAGAAACGTATAAAGCCATTTTTGCAATCGCACCGAATATGGAAAAAGTCAGTAAGGAGCGGATTGCTGTGGAATTGACCAAGCTCCTTCTTTCTGACTATCCGGAGCAGATGAAGGCTGTATTTGAAAGCGGAATTGCGCCATACGTTTCGGAACATTTTTCTACTGCAGAAAGAGGACTTTTTGAACTTGAAAAGCTTAAGCGGCTGCCTTCCAGCAAACATGTTCGCTGGTCCGGATTCTTACGTTTCTTAGACCAGAAGGAGGCAGCAGGAATTCTTAAGGAGCTGAAGCTGGATAATGATACCATGGATCAGGTCAGAATCTTAACCGGTCTTTGGAAGACAGAAATTCCTGCTTTAAAACCGGAAATCAGAAAGGTTATGAGCAGGATTAAGACTTCCTTATTTGAGGATCTTTTAAACGTTCAAAGTGTTTTCTTAAACGGTCCTTATCTGGATCAGTTAAAAACAGTCAGACAGTTTGCCGGGGAAATCATCAATGACGGAGACTGCATTCATTTAAAGGATATGGCAGTGACCGGAAGAGATCTGATGGAAGCAGGAATAAAACCCGGTCCTAAAATGGGAGAAATCCTGGAAGCATTATTTGATGAAGTTATAAAAAATCCGGAAAATAACAACCGTGAGTATCTTCTGAATTATTCTAAAGATCTCCCTGAAAACATGCCCGGGCATGGATAACTTTCCCATGGAGTTTGCATATTTTTTTCCGCCCCTTCATACCCTAGAAGTAGCTGATTAGCTAAGAGTTGGAGGGGTGGTTGTGAACGAGAAATACACAGAGGTGCTTTCGCAGTATGAGCTTGGAATTCTGGATGTGAAACGCGGCCGGGGCGCCTGGCTGTGTGAAACAGATCAGGGGCTTAAGCTGCTGAGGGAATATAAAGGAACCATAAAGCGCCTGGAATTTGAAGATCAGGTATTTTTACAACTGGAAGAAACCGGCCATTTGAGTGTGGATCGCTATGTCAGAAATAAAGAAGGTGAAATTCTCTCCAGTGCCGAGGATGGGACCCGGTGGATCGTAAAAAACTGGTATTCAGACCGGGAATGTAATTTAAAGGATAGCAAAGAGGTGCTTTGCGCCATTGAACGGATTGCTTTATTACATAAAATATTTCGTAAGGTAAAGTTTAAAGAAGAATGGAACTTAGGATCCATTCTGGTGCAGCAGCCGGCTGAAGAGATGGAGCGTCACAACAGGGAGCTGATACGGGCCCGCAGTTTTATCCGCAGTAAAAGAAAGAAGTCTGAGTTTGAACTATGTGTCATGGGAAATTATGACGTATTTTTTGATCAGGCTATGGAAGCCTGTAAAGGACTTGCAGGTTTTTGTGAGGAAAGCGGGGTTGGGGAGGGGTATTTGTGTCATGGGGATCTAAACCAGCATCATATTCTGATGTGTTCCCATGATGTTGCGATTGTAGAGTTTAACCGGATGCACAGAGGTATGCAGATGGAGGATCTTTACCATTTTATGAGGAAGGCCATGGAAAAGCATGACTGGAATTTAAAGCTTGGTATGTCCATGCTTGATACTTATACGAAAGTACTTCCTTTATCAGGTGCAGACAGGACCTGCCTGTATTATCTGTTTTTGTATCCGGAAAAATACTGGAAGCAGATTAACTTTTATTATAATGCCAATAAGGCCTGGATACCGGCCAGAAATATTGAAAAACTAAGGGATTTAGAGATTCAGCAGCCTATGCGGAATCTTTTCCTGTCAAGAATAAAATAATGGGAATCTGCTTTCTTTTTGCTTTGTTATGATTTATAATAACCGTAACATGAAGTGGAGAGAAAGGAGCATTTTGCTTATGAAAGATTACAGAAGCATCTATGAAGAATGGCTGTCAAATCCATACTTTGATGAGGCAACGAAAAAAGAACTGCAAGGAATCAAAGAGGATGACAATGAGATCAAAGAGCGTTTCTACCAGGACCTGGAATTCGGTACTGCTGGTTTAAGAGGTGTAATCGGAGCAGGCATTAACCGCATGAACATCTATGTGGTCAGAAAGGCCACCCAGGGTCTTGCGAATTATATCATAAAACAAGGCGGAGCCAGCAAGGGCGTAGCCATAGCATATGACTCCAGACATATGTCTCCGGAATTTGCAGAGGAAGCGGCACTGACGCTTGCTGCCAATGGAATCAAAGCGTATAAGTTTGAATCTCTGCGTCCTACTCCGGAGCTTTCGTTTGCTGTGCGGAAACTGGGCTGTATTGCAGGTCTGAATATCACCGCCAGTCACAATCCTCCGGAATATAACGGATATAAGGTTTATTGGGAGGACGGCGCGCAGTTTACTCCGCCTCATGATCAGGGGGTTACTGCAGAGGTTTTAGGGATAACTGACATCTCTACGGTTAAGACTATAACAAGAGACGAAGCTGTTGCAGCGGGTAAGTATGAAATAATAGGTGCCTCCTTGGATGATGCCTACATTGCACAGGTAAAGGCACAGGTCATGAATCAGGCTGCAATTGACCAGATGAAAGACGAATTATCCATCGTTTATACCCCTCTCCATGGTACAGGCAATGTTCCGGCAAGAAGAGTCTTAAAGGAGCTTGGCTTCACCCATGTATACGTGGTACCGGAGCAGGAACTGCCAGATGGAGATTTTCCTACTGTGAGCTATCCCAATCCAGAGGCAGAGGAGGCATTTAAACTTGGTCTTTCCCTGGCAAAGGAAAAAGATGCGGACCTGGTTTTAGCTACCGATCCTGATGCGGACCGCCTGGGAGTTTATGTAAAGGATTATAAATCAGGAGAGTACATTCCGCTCACCGGCAATATGTCCGGTTCCCTCCTCTGTGAGTACGTATTAAGCCAGAGACAGGAGCGTGGAGACATTCCGTCTGACGGACAGGTGGTAAAGTCAATTGTAACGACTAATCTGGTGGACGCAGTGGCAAAGTATTATGGGTGTGAACTCATAGAGGTGCTGACCGGGTTTAAATATATCGGACAGCAGATCTTAAAGGAAGAGGCCACCGGCTATGGTACCTATCTGTTTGGGCTGGAAGAAAGCTATGGATGCCTGATCGGCACCTATGCCCGGGATAAAGATGCAATTTCTGCAACGGCCGCACTCTGTGAAGCTGCCGCCTATTATAAGACTAAAGGTATGAGTCTCTGGGATGCCATGATCGCGATGTATGAAAAGTATGGATATTATAAAGATGCTGTTAATTCAATCGGGTTAAAAGGCATTGAAGGTCAGGCTAAGATCCGGGCGATTATGGAATCCATGCGAAGCAATACGCCTGTAGATTTTGGCGGATATAAAGTTCTGTCAGCAAGAGATTATAAGGCTGATACGGTAAAGGACATGAAAACAGGAGCGGTGAAGTCCACCGGCTTACCGTCTTCTGATGTGCTTTATTATGAACTGGAAGAGGATGCGTGGTTATGCGTAAGACCTTCCGGAACAGAACCCAAGATCAAGTTCTACTATGGTATTAAGGGTACCTCAATGGCGGATGCAGATGAGAAATCTGCGAGGCTTGGAAAAACTCTTATGGCAATGGTAGATCAGATGGTATAAAATAACAAAAAAGAAGGATTTCCATTTCGGGAGATCCTTCTTTTTGTGGCTCTTTGTCAATAGTTGGGGTGGGATTCCTATGAATCCCGCCCCTTTCTTGCGTTTAGAGCTGCTTTAATGGTTCATTCTACTGTATGCTGTTTTGGGCATGCAAAATAAGCCTCCATATCCCGACCATTTTTCCTATGATGTACAATGAAGTATCCGTGTCCGGAACCGGTTAAAGTTCCTGATTCCATAAGAACTTCGTTTTAATACTTTAATCTTATTGTTAAATCCTTCTGTGACACCGTTTGTAATGCCATATTTAAAGGCATTTAAGATTTCTTTTCTCCAAGACTGGAACGTTTTTGCACATTTCTCGAACTCTTTAATACCGCATCCTCTTGCATTAGATATCCAATCATCGAATTCTTGCTGTTGCTTACGATAGGACTCTAGCTGGCTGATGTCATAAAACCATTCTTTCATCATATGCGCCAACCTTAGGTCATCACTATACTGAAGCATCAGATCACAGGCCTGTTTGTTCTCATCTTTCAGTTTTCTATAGCGGGTCAAAATCAGCTTTCGGCTTCGTTTATAGTATTTTCGAAGAGAAGCCGGC
>NZ_QOHO01000073.1 GCF_003432035.1 Lacrimispora amygdalina | reverse complement strand
GCTAAGCCGGTGGTCATGATTGAAACACAAATTTCTGGGTATAATGAAACAGAAAATACGGAACATGTTTGAATGCTTTTATGATACAGTCAGGAGGAGCAATTATGAAAAAACCACTGTCTTTGATGCTTATTGCTGCAATGATGCTTTGTCTTAACGGCTGTGGATCCGGTATCGCTGTAAAAGAAAGCAGCGAAGCTTCCCAAAAGACAAAGGAAGCAGAAGCAGAAGCAGCACAGGCGACAGCGGAAGCAGCGCTTGCAACAACACAAGCGGAAAGAGCGACTCCGTCAGAGCCGGAAATTGTCTTAAAGTATGGAGAAGTAAACCCTGAAGGTAATATTGATACCAGAGTTGCCGAGAAGTTTGCACAATACGTATATGAACTGTCTGATGGAAGAATAAAAGTTGACATATATCCGGGTGCTGTTCTGGGAGATGAAAGAACGTCTCTCAATTCATTGAAGTCAGGAAATGGGCTGCTTGATCTATACCGTGCCAATACGAATGCATTAACTGGATATGGGTTTCGAAAGTTGAATTTATTTGGTCTTCCCTATATTTTCCAGGATAGGGAGGGAATGTGGAATGTTTTAGAAAGTGAAGATCTTGGCAGGGCATTTTTAAGTGAAGGGCAGGAGATCGGCGCCAATATGGTAGGCCTGTTTTATACCGATGAAGGTGCCAGAAATATTTTTACAACGGAACCAATTACAGGACTTGCTGATATTAAAAACAAAAGGATCAGAGTTCCCGAATCGGTACTTATGATGGATACCATATCAGCGCTGGGAGCTCAGCCCATCCCCATGCGTTATGAGGATTTATATAATGCGCTGGCAAACGGCGATGTGGAAGGTGCGGAAAATCCCATACCGGCATATCTTTCCAACCGGTTTTATGAGGTTGCCCCTTATTATCTTCTAAGCAATCATGTTTTCAGCCCTGGAATTGTTATGATGTCAGAAAGAAAATGGAACACATTAAGCAAAGAGGACCAGGATATTTTAAGACAAGCCGGGCAGATGGCTTCAGAATGGAACAAAACAGAAATTGTGGCAGAAGAAGGGAGACTGAAAACAGAACTGATAGACCGGGGAGTGACTGTTATACCCATGTCTCCCGAAGAAGAGGCAGAAGCCAGAAAAGTTGAAGAGATTGTCCGGGTCAGTTTTACGCCTGGACTTGAACAGTGGTTATATCGAATTATTGAACTTCAAAAGTAATAGTAACAGGTGAAACATTTTCACCTGTTATTCTTTTACATACCGGTATATAATTGACGGCCGCCCTCCGGTTGTATAATCAATGTCACTGACAATCTGTTTTTTATCCAGAAGATAATTCATGTACCTGCGCACGGTTACACGGGACAAATGAACCTCTTCTGCAACTGTTTCGCTGGTGAGGGCATCTGCCGGGTGCTCTTTCATGTAGGATAAAATGGTATCCAGAGTTTTTTCCTGAAGACCTTTTCGAAGAACCTCCTGCTGGGAAGCAGCCCCGGAAGAAAGCTCAAAAAGAGAATCCAGCTGTTCCTGGGAGAAGGTCTCCTGCTTAAGCAGTTCCTGATGTTCCATAAACCGTGCCAGTGCGTGATTAAAACGCACGTATTCAAAGGGTTTTACCAGATAATCAATGACTCCCAGCCCTAACAGCTTCTTTACATGTGAGGCATCGGTTGCGGCAGTCACCATAATCACATCTATGTGTTTCTGGAGCCTGCGTATCTCAGTAAGGAGTTCCACTCCATCCATGACGGGCATATAAACGTCCATAATCGCCAGATCCGCAGTATGATCCTTTAAATAGTTCAAAGCATCTTTTCCGTTGGAGAACTGGCCGGTTACTTTTAGATATTTATTTAACTCCACATATTGTCTGTTAATAGAGGCTACCATAGGGTCATCCTCTATAATGATTACCTGATACATGATGTTCCTCCTCTGTAAAGGTGATAGTAAATGAAGTACCTGTATTTTCTTCGGATTCCATCTCGATGATTCCGTGATGCTGGTCTACCAGTTTCTTAATCAGGCACATGCCGGATCCGCGCCCATCCCCTTTTGTGGAAAATCCTTTTTCAAATATTTTATCCTGCATGGCGGCAGGGATTCCCCTTCCGGTGTCGTCAACAGAAAGAATGCTTCCGGATTGCCATATATTGATTCCGACCTCAATTTCTTTAATGCCGCTGCTCTGCTCATTTAATTCCTCAATGGCATTTTCAATTAAATTACCCAGAATGGTAATATATAAATCAACAGGCAGATGGAGCTGTGATTCCAGACAGGAGCTGTCTGGTTTAATTGTGAGACGGATGCCCAGTTCACCTGCACGGATAATCTTCCCAATCAAAAGCGCTGCGATACTGGAAACCTGTATCTGTTTTGTAACCTCGCTCACAGCCAGTGTGGATGCCATACTGGTGTTAATGATAAAATCAGTTACCTTTTCCGGCTGTCCCATTTCGATAAATCCAAGGATTACATGGAGCTTATTTTTAAATTCATGATTTAAGGCGCGGAGTGTTTCTACCATGTACCGCGCACCCGTCAGTTCCTCTGCCAGACGGGTATATTCCGTTTTATTGCGGAAGATGGATACGGCTCCCGCAGTTTTTCCATTTTCGATGATGGGAATCCGGTTTGACATGATGTGTTTTCCTTTTATCATAAGACTGATATTATATTCCGGCATTCCTGTCTGAAGGACATGAGGAAGTCTGGTTTCCGGGTAAAGCTTTGTAAGCCGTGTTCCGTATTCAGGCATGGTTTCCAGATCCAGTATTTTTTTAGCCGATTCATTGATAAGGATCAGTTCGCCTTCGGTATTAATGGCAAAAATTCCCTCCTCCAGGGCATCAAGCACTTCTTTTCTTTCAATATGAATCTTACGGAATTCCTCCGGCTTATAACCTAACAGTATTTTTTTTAACCGGTTATACAGGATTCCTGATACAAGAAAACCCATAGAAAGGAGTACAAGAGCCAGTAGTAAAAAAACAAGCAGAATATTTCTGGTAAGCTGGGAAATGCTGGTGGTCAGAACAGAGACCATCACAAAGCCGATGATTTTTCCATGTTCGTCTTTTATGGAATAGAAAGCGCGCCGCTGGCTTCCAAGAGTTCCTTTTCCATTTGTAATATATGGGGAAGCGCCGTTTAAGATAGCGGTTTCGTCACCGCCTACAAAGGTTTTTCCGATCAGTGCCTTATTATTATGATAAAAACGGATGCTGTCATTATTACAGATGGTAACAACATCGATATAATCCAGTTCTTTCACTAACAGATCCATGCGTTTGTTAAAGGCTTCTGAGGGCTGCCCCTTCTTTAACATGTCGGCTACTTCAGGCAATCCGGAGATAAAAATACCCGCATTTTTTATATTCATATCCAGAGAATTTCTTTTTGTCACCAGATTATAATGAAGCGAGACACCCAAAGAAAGTAAAATGGCAAGGATGATGCTGAAAATCTGGGAAACATATATCTGGTGTTCCAATGGTTTTTCTTTCATTCAATACCTCCCCTGATGAACCTATTGTATTAGATGTGAGCGGGAAAATCAACGGGTATCGGGATAAACTTAAAATCCGTTTTCTTTACTTACATAAGTTTTTAATAATGTTCACAAGATTTCAAAATACCGGCACCGGTGATACCATACGGTTATATCAAAAAGTCAACGAAAGGGAAAGGTGAAAAGTTATGGATTATAATAAGCTTGCGCTGGAGCTTCATGAAAAAAACAAAGGAAAAATCGAAGTGATCTCAAAGGTAGAAGTAAAATGCAGAGAGGATTTGAGCACTGCGTATACACCCGGTGTGGCAGAGCCATGCAGAAAGATCAGAGATGATAAATCCGAAGTGTACCGCTATACTGCAAAGGGAAATCTGGTGGCTGTGGTCACAGACGGAACAGCCGTACTGGGCTTAGGAGATATCGGTCCCGAGGCTGCAATGCCCGTAATGGAAGGCAAATCCATTCTTTTTAAAGCTTTTGGCGGAGTGGATGCATTCCCGATTTGTCTGGATACAAAAGATACAGAGGAAATTATTAAAACAGTCCGTTATCTGGCACCTGGTTTTGGCGGGATCAATCTGGAAGATATCTCAGCTCCCAGATGTTTTGAAATAGAACGCCGCTTAAAAGAAGAACTGGATATTCCCGTATTCCATGATGACCAGCACGGAACCGCAATTGTGGTATCTGCCGGAATCATCAATGCGTTAAAGGTTGTTGGAAAGAAAATCGGAGAGGTTAAAACAGTGATCAATGGAGCCGGATCTGCCGGTATCTCAATCTGCAAGCTCTTATTATCCATTGGAATGAAAGATATTATTCTGGTAGATAAAAATGGTGCGCTGGCAGAAGGGGAAGAGTGGATGAATGATGCCCAGAAGATGATGGCCCAGGTTACGAATCCGGAAAATAAGAGGGGTAATTTAAAGGATATTATGGAAGGAAGAGATGTCTTTATCGGCGTTTCTGCTCCTGGAATCGTTACTTCCCAGATGGTAGCTTCTATGGCAGAGGAGCCAATCGTATTTGCGATGGCAAATCCAACTCCTGAGATCATGCCTGATGAAGCAAAGGAAGGCGGAGCAAGAATTATTGCAACAGGACGTTCGGATTTCCCGAACCAGATCAACAATGTACTGGTATTTCCGGGAATTTTCCGTGGGGCTCTTGATGCGAAAGCCACGGATATCACGGAAGAGATGAAGATTGCGGCTGCTTATGCCATTGCAGGAATCATAAAGGAAGAAGAACTGACGGAAGAGTACATCATACCGGGTGCATTTGATGAACGTGTTGCAAAAGCGGTTGCAGAAGCGGTGAAGCAAAAAGCGGTGGAGCAGGGGGTAGTTAAATAAGATGGAAAAAGAAAAAAGCACTTCTGGTTTTTCGATTATGAGCATTAAAATATCTGGAATTCCATTGCCCATTTATCTGGCTTTCACCGCAGTTACTGCGGTTTCCATTGCCATGAAGTGGCTGCCGTCCGGCATGATCGGGGCGCTGCTTGTTATGATGATTTTTGGGGGACTTTTTAATATCATTGGAAATAATCTCCCCATTGTCAAAACCTTTTTGGGCGGTGGTGCAATTGTATGTATTTTTGCTTCAGCAGCTCTTGTATATACCGGCCTGATTCCGGAAAACGTAGTGGAGAACGTAGACCAGTTTATGAATAAAACCGGATTTTTGAATTTCTACATAGCGGCCTTAATTACCGGAAGTATTCTTGGTATGGACCGGTCACTTCTGTTAAAAGCAGCAGTACGGTTTCTCCCGGTTGCTCTTTGCGCAATGACCGTTGCAATCTTAAGTGTCGGCGCAGTGGGAGCTTTGGTCGGATATGGCTTTGTAGATGCAGTAATGTATGTGGCAATCCCCATGATGGGAGGTGGAATGGGAGCCGGGGTGGTTCCTCTGTCCGGCATGTATGCGGAAGCACTTCACACAGATTCTGCCGCCATTATATCACGGATGATACCGGCTTCCACTCTGGGTAATGTAATGGCGATTGTAGGCGCCGGGCTCCTTGCAAAGCTGGGAGATGTAAAACCGGGTTTAACAGGAAACGGCCGTCTCATGAGAAATCACAATTCTGAAATGAATGAAAAGAAAAACTCCTCTGTCAGTCTGGAAGAATTGGGAATCGGTCTGATTACCGCTATGTTTTTCTTTTTACTGGGTGTTATTATCAATAAATTTGTTCCTGCAGTTCACTCTTATGCATGGATGATTATTCTGGTGGCTGTCAGCAAGGCCTGTGGCTTTATTCCTGTGAAATTTGAGGATTCTGCCCGCCAGTGGTCCCAGTTTGTTATGAAAAACTGGACCAGTGCCCTTTTAGTGGGAATCGGAATTTCCATGATCGATTTAGGCGCAGTAGCAAAAGCAGTGAGCCCTATGTATCTTCTTCTTGTATTCGTAGTAGTTGGAAGCGTTTCCGTAGGTGCTGCAGTCGGCGGCTATCTGGTTGGTTTTTATCCGGTAGAGTCTGCTATTACTGCCGGGCTTTGCACCACCAATATGGGCGGAACAGGAGATATCGCGGTACTTTCTGCAGCCAGAAGAATGGAACTTCTGCCATTTGCCCAGATTGCCACCAGAATCTGCGGCGCACTCATTCTGATTGTAGCAAGTCTGCTGACTCAGATCTTATTTTAAATTAGTTAAAGGGGTATAAACAGATCCTCCAATAAAAGATAATTTTCAGGTCATAATTGCTTCTTTCTTAGAAAAGTAATTATAATCTGCAACAGTCTTTATTGGAGGATTTTTAATAAATTCTATACAATAATGGTAGGATAAAGGCGATTTTTTGCGCAGTATATCTCATACTGCGGTTGCAAAATTATATATATTTCGACATTTCTCATTATAAAGTAATTGGTTTTCTTTGTCAAACAACAGTTTATATAGCGATATTAAGTGCAATTGTAAGATAAAAAGAGATATTTTACTTAAAATTCATATGACATAATCTCATTCATTTCAGAACGCCGTCAATGACTGCGTCATCTTTATTTCCGGTAGGATCAGTACTGCTGTAAGTGTCAATTCCTTCTTTCCTGTTATCCCTCCATACTCATATAATAACCGAATGGTTTATTCGCCGTCCTGATAACCGTCAGAATTTCAATAGACTCCTGTATTCCTTATATTATAAGGCCAAATACACAGTATGAGATATACTGCGAAAATTGTTTGCAAGCGTGAAAAAGCTTAAAAAGACAGAGAAAACGGAGGTGTCCTATGAAAATAACTTAAATAATTGCGGGCAGATACTAAAGAGGAGACCGGTGTCAGTTATCCGGAAAAAATGAAAGAGGGAATGTAAAGTGAAAAAGTGGTTTGAGGATTTAAAAGTTGCAAAGAAACTGTTAATCAGCTATCTTCTGGTTGTTGCACTTACCGTTATTATTGCCGGTGTGGCTATCTTTTCGGTTCTGCATATTAATAGAAGCTATAGCCGTATTTTAAATGAAAATAATATAGCACTAAATGTGGAAAGTGCTGCGGCTGCCAATGCTAATACCAGGGCTGCGCTGGTTGCTATCATTATAATTTCATTGGTTTTAATAGTGTCTGTTATTCTTTCCATATATCTTTCCGGATATATGTCAGATATCATTGCTTATCCCCTGTATATTTTTGAATCATTTGCCAGTATGGTTGCTGTGGGAGATTTTGGAGTTGATAAGATAGCAGGTGAAAAAGAGAGAGCCTGGGCTGCCAGGAAGGATGAAGTCGGCGGTCTGGCAAGTGCGTTCGACCAGATGATTATCAATAATATCGAGCAGGCCCGGACAACCCGGGCAATTGCAGACGGTGACTTAACTACCGTTGTTACCATACGTTCAGAAGAGGATATTCTTGGTAAAGCGCTGGCAGAATTGGTTGAAAAATTTCACAACCTGGCATCTACTATCACAACTATTGCAGAACAGGTTAATTCCGGATCAGGTCAGGTATCTGACGGTGCCCAGGCTTTATCCAGTGGAACGACCGAACAGGCAGCAACACTGGAGGAGTTAAATGCGTCCATCGGCAGTGTGGCGGAACAGGCATCAAAAAATGCACAGAGCGTTGCAAATGCAGCCGGATATGTGAATCAGGCAGGACAGGGCGTTGTGGAGAGCAATGAGTATATGCAGGAGTTAAATACTGCAATGAAGGAAATTGGAGAGTCATCTCAGGAGATATCCAAAATCACAAAGCTGGTTGAGGATATTGCATTTCAGACTAACATTCTTGCGCTCAATGCTGCTGTGGAAGCAGCCCGTGCAGGGGATGCCGGCAAAGGATTTGCTGTAGTAGCTGACGAAGTGCGTAATTTAGCGGCAAAATCTGCAGATGCCGCAAAACAGACGGCAGATTTAATTCAAAAATCCGTCGCCATGGTATCTCATGGTGAGAGACTCGCTGATGATACACTGAAACTGTTAGTTACTGTGGAAGAAAAGGCTCAAATGGTGGAACAGGCAATTCGGGAGATCGAATCTGCATCCACAGAACAGGCAGGAGCCATCGAACAGATTAACCAGGGATTGTCACAAGTGTCTGCAGTTGTACAGACCAACGCAGCTACGGCAGAAGAGAGCTCAGCGGCCAGTGAAGAACTTGCAGCTCAGGCCGATATGCTGCAGCAGGAAGTGAAAAAATTCAAGCTGCATGAGGGATATACAAATCATGGCAGATCTAAATCCGGGAGGTCTTTTGACGATACGAAACATGCATCAGCTGCTTCCGGTTCATTTGCAAAGTATTGAAGCTTTTAAGTGAAAAGAATTGGTTTTGGCGGAAATATAATAGGAAGAATGAATCAGGGTTAAAAACGGGCAGATGGTTTTTAACCCTGATTTTATATTGTTTGCCTGGAACAAATACTGAAAATTATGCTATACTTGGGACAGAAAATCAGATTTGAATCAGGGAAGGACTATTACAATATGGTGATACAATCAATGTTAAATGGCCGTATGCTGACCGGAGGCGCGGGAGCCGGGGATACTTACAACACTCAGCTTTTGTATTTTACTTCTTCCTGCGTCAGCCAGAATGATGAGAGAATCTATATGATCTGTGATAAAGGTGGGAACCCTAATGTCATGGTCAGGGATTTGCTGACAGGTGAAGAAAAGTTTCTGACTGATAACCGGAATGGAATTTTAAAGAGCTATGTTTATTTTGACGGCAGACCCGGTCAGGGGCTTGGAAAGGCCAGTGTATGTTTAGACAGTAAAAGGGAAGTGGTTTACTACATCCAGGATAATGAGATTTATAAAGCAGATTCAGCCGGTAACATTACTGCGTTAAATACCGTACCGGCAGGCAGAATGACCGCATTTACCCATGTAAGTACAGATGGAAAATATCTCTGTGTTCCCATGACGGATGGAAGATGTCTGGATTTTGATCCGGATACAGAAGGTACAGGCCTGGATAAAAGACCGGTTTATGACATTGACGGCCGTATCCAGGAAGAAAATTTAAACAGTTACTTATGCGTCTACGACACACATACAGGCGGTCTGCTGTATGAAAAAGTGGTAAATAAATGCTGGATTACCCATGTACAGTTCCACCCCCGAAATCCCGAACTGATTATGTACAACCACGAATGGTCTTCCTTTGACTGCGGAATCCGCAGAATCTGGATCTATGACCATAAGAGGGACACACTGACTCCTGTCCGCAGGGAAGGAAATGATACCCTGGGCGACCCCGGTGGATGGGTCAGAAGCAGGAATGACTGGGTATGCCATGAGATGTGGAGTGATGACGGTGCATACATTATCTATCACGGAGGCTATGAAAAAGGCCCCGCCATGGTTGGCAGATATGAACCGGATACCGGGAAATACTGGGAGATTGCTCTGCCTGACAGTTATAATGCTTATGGCCATTTCACCATGGATCATGCCGGTAATCTGGTGTGTGACGGATATTTCAAATATCCGTGGGAAGTAAAAAAAATCAGGGAAAACAGTACGGATAACGGACCGGATCCTCATAAAAAGGATGCGGAATACATCTGCAGGGTTTTGGTTAACTGGGATGAAGGAGAACTTAAATGGATTCCCCTTTGCAGGCATGAAAGCGACTGGCTTGGACAGGATGCCCATCCCCACCCGATTTACAGTCACTCAGGGGACCGGATATTTTTTAACAGCCGCCAGGATCAGCATGTGAATGTGTACTGTGTATCTTCCAAAGAACCGCTTTCATAGGGAGGAATAACGATGAAACTCTTTCATTTGTCCGATTTACATATCGGAAAACAGTTAAACGGTTACAGCTTAACGGAAAACCAGAAAGCTGTATTAAACCAGATTGTGGACTATGCAGCTGTGGAAAAACCCGATGCAATTTTAATCTGCGGTGATATTTATGATAAAACAGTTCCCTCAGCAGAAGCCTATACGATATTCGGAGGATTTCTAGATGCGCTTTCCATGCTCAGACCGCAGCCGGCAGTTCTGATCATAGCCGGAAATCATGATTCTCCCGAAAGACTTTCCTATGCGGGTTCATTTTTGGAAAAGCATTCCATTCATTTGTCAGTGATGCCGCCTCAAAGTCAGGAGGAGTACTTAAAAAAGGTGGTGCTTTCCGATGAATCAGGACCGGTTAATTTCTATCTGCTGCCTTTTTTAAAGCCTGGATACGTAAGAAATCTTTTTCCGGACGGCCAGCCCGAAGGATATGAAAATGCCGTCAGGGAGGTTCTGGCAAGAGAAATCATAGATACTGGGCAGCGAAATGTCCTTCTGTCCCATCAGTTTTACACCGGGGGAAGCACAAATCCGGAAACCTGTGAATCAGAGCAGGCGGTCATTATGGCCGGAGGACTGGACCGGGTGGACATTTCCGTACTTCCGGCGTTTGATTATGTTGCTCTGGGGCATCTTCACGGACCCCAGAAGGTCTCAAAGGACTGGATCCGCTACTGTGGGACGCCTTTTAAATATTCGGTCAGTGAGGAGCACCACAGGAAAGGAATCACTGTCATACATATGGGAGCAAAAGGCGAGGAACCTGTCATTGAAGCTCTTCCTCTTCGGGGATTTCAGGATGTGAGACGGGAAAGAGGTACTTTAGATGAGGTTTTAAGCCGCGCAGACGATGAAAACCGCCATGATTTTGTGAGTGTTACCTTAACGGATGAAGAGGAGCCTTACCGGATCAGAGAACAGTTAAAGGAGGTTTACGATTATCTGCTGGAACTGAAGGTGGACAATGTGCGCACCAGGGAAAAAATGATGGAGGAAGAGGAGCGGGTACCCGTTTTAAATCCACTGGAAGCCTTCCGGCAGTTTTATAAGACGGTAAGCGGGGAAGAGCTGACTGAGGAAGCTTATCTTGCCATGGAGAAAATTGTTCAGGAAGCAAAGGAGGAGGAAGGATTATGAAACCTCTGAAACTGACGATGTCGGCATTCGGTTCCTACAAAGATGTGGAAACGGTAGATTTTGAAATAGCCGGACATGGAATTTTTCTGATCACCGGAGATACCGGTTCTGGAAAAACTACGATTTTTGATGCTGTTTCCTTTGCCCTTTTTGGTGAAACCAGCGGACAAAGAAGAGAACCCTCCATGATGCGCAGCCAGTATGCAGACGGGGACAGGGAAACCTATGTTGCCTTACGCTTTTTAGAGCAGGGGGAAATATATGAGATTACCAGAAGCCCGTCTTATTTAAGAATCAGTAAACGCAGGAATAAGGACGGAGAGTATACTAAAATCTCAGTTCCTGCTAAAGCTTCCCTGATCCTTCCGACTGGTCTGGAATTTGCGGGTAATCTCCGTGACATCAACCAGAAGATTGAAGAGGTTATCGGGGTGGACTTAAGCCAGTTTTCCCAGATTGCGATGATTGCCCAGGGAGATTATTTAAAACTTCTTCTCGCTGCCTCCAGGGAAAGAAAAGAGATCTTTTCCAGAATTTTTAATACAGGGATTTACAGCCGGATCCAGTATAAATTAAAGGAAAAAAATAACTTTTATGCCGGAAAGCTGGAGGATAACCGGAAGCTTACCATTCACGAGACAGGAAATGTGGAACTGTTACAGGACAGCATTCATGAAGATGAGTGGCTTAAGCTGCTGGAATTTCCGGAGACGAAAACGGAAGAGATTATAAACAGACTTTCTGCCATTTTAAATGAAATCCGTGATAAAGAAAAGCTGCTGTCTGATGAGAGGGGGAAAAACAGTGAACTTCTTTCCGGTGTGGAAAGCAAACGAAATCTGGCCCTGGAGCAGAACCGGCTTTTTGACAGGTTACAGGAAGCTTCTGACCGTGTAAAGGCGCTTAAGTTTCAAAGTGATGACTGGAATAGGAAGAAATACCAGCTTGCCAGAGGGGAACTTGCTGAAAAAGCATATACGAAAGAGATACAGTATAAGGATAAAAAAAGTGACTGTGAAGCAGCTCTGAAGCGGGAAAAGGTTCTTGAGGAAGAACTTAAAAAAACAGAGGAAATACTGGCTGCGGCAAAGAAAGCAGCTATGGAAAGCCGGGATGCATCCCAAAATGAAGTTCCAAAACTTTCGATTCTTTTAGACCGGCTGAATTCTTCCATGCCTCTTTATGAGGAATGGAGAAAAACAGAAGAACTGTACCAGATCAGAAAAAACGAAGAAGAGGAGTCAAAAAAACGGTTTGAGGAAGCAGAGAATGAGTATGGAAGAGTCAGCCTGCGCTTAAAAGAATATGAAATGCAGCAGGAACTTTTAACAGCCGCCGCCGCAAAACTCCCGGAACTAAGACAGCTGAAAGCTGAGTATACGAGAAAGGAAGAGGCTTTAAAAAGTCTTTTTCAGGCCTTAAAACAGATTCGTTCTGACCAGCTTGAACTGGTCCGGCTCATGCGGTCGGAAGAAGCCGCACAGACTGCATATGAAGAGGCCCAGTTCCAATATTCCACCCGCTATCAAAGTTTTTTTAACCAGCAGGCAGGCCTGCTGGCCGGTAACCTGATTGAGGGAAAGCCCTGTCCTGTCTGCGGTTCTGTCCATCACCCTCAAAAAGCGGAGCTTTCCGGAGAGAGCATCACTGCAGAAATGGTAGATGAGGCCAGAATGAAACGGGACCAGGCAAATGAGAGCCGGTCTGAAGCAGCACTGCTGGCTGTTAAAAAACAGGAAAGCTGCCGCCACCAGGAAGAACTGATAAAAAAGGAGGCAGGTCTGCTGCTTGGTCCCTGCAGTGACTGGGATTCATTGGAAGAACAGTTAATTGTTAAAGAGAAAGAAACAAATCTTCTGTTGATAAAAGCAGAGGATGAAGAAAAAAAGGCCGGAAAAGCAGAAGAAAATTTAAAGAGTCTGATAGAAAATAAACTAAAGGATTTAAACCGTATAACAGTACTGGAAAGGGAAAGAGAAGAACTCCGGAGTGCATGGCAGGATAAAAAAGTGAAAAATTCCGCCCTGTCTGCACAGCGGGAGCAATTGGAAAAAAGACTTCCCTATCCGGATTTGAGACAGGCGAAAATCCAGCAGGAAAAGCTGATTAACAAAAGAGATCTGCTGCTTTCGGCAGAAAAGGAAGCAAATGAAACGTTTCTTCTGCTATCGGAAGAGGAACGGGAGAAGAGGGGCCGTCTTGCTTCATTAAAAGAGAACAGAGAGGTGCTTTTAACTGCACAGGAGAGCGCAAAAGAAGCTTACTTCTCACAGCTTTGCAGGCTGGGATTTTCGGATGAAGAAGATTATCTGAAAGCAAAGATGCCATCTGAACAGAGAAAAACCTGGCAGCAGGAGATAAGGAGCTACGAGGAAGCATGTCTCACTGCTGAAACGATTTTTAATCAGTACAAAGATGAGACAAAAGGCCGGGAACGAATCGATACTTCAATTTGGGAGGAAGAAGCAGATACCTTACGGGAAGAGCAAAAGATTCTGCAGCTGAAATCGGCAGAAATTGCAGGGATCAAAAGCCGTGCAGAACGGGCAGAAAGCAATTTAAAGAAGCTTTGGAAGGAACGGAAAGAGCTGGAAAAGCAATATCAGCTGTACCACAGTTTAAACCAGACAGCCAATGGAAAGCTTTCGGTCAGTCTGGATTTCCAGACCTATGTACAGCGCCAGTACTTTAATCAGATGGTCCATGCTGCAAATAAACGGTTAAAGATCATGTCTGACGGCCAGTTCCTTCTGCAGTGCCGGGATTTGAACTCTTTAGGAAAGCAGGGCGAGGTTGGACTGGATCTTGATGTGTACAGCCTGGCAACCGGTCAGATACGTGATGTGAAAACATTGTCTGGCGGAGAATCCTTTATGGCAGCTCTTGCGATGGCTTTGGGGATGGCGGATATTATTCAGAGAACGGCAGGAAATGTGCGGATGGATGCCATGTTTATTGATGAAGGTTTCGGATCTTTAGATGAGGAATCCAGATTAAGAGCCGTGCGGATCCTTCTGGAACTGGCGGGAGAACACAGGCTGATTGGGATTATCTCTCATGTAAGTGAACTGAAAGAACAGATTGATAAGAAGCTGTTGGTTACGAAGAATGAGAGCGGCAGCACAATCCGGTGGGATTTTGATCACGTAATATCCATTTGATAAGTGTTGGAAGCGGGAGACTGGAATCAATAACGATCCGTTTTCCCGCTTTTTTATGCCGCTAATTTTTCAATTTTTTCTGACCCTCTAAAAGAAGGTTAAATAGATTGTCAAAGTCCTGGTCATTTAATGGCGTCAGTTCTGAAATCAGTTTATGAAGCAGGAGGGGATTTGCATTCTCTTCATCAAAAAACTCCCCTGGTGATATCCCGAAAAATTCACAGATTAATAAAACATGTTCCATAGACGGTGTGGTGTATTTTGATTCTATATCGCTGATGTAATTATCCGTCTGTCCCATCAAAAGACTCATCTCAGTGGCAGATATCCCCTTTTTTGTCCGAAGCTGTTTAAGCCTTATCGGTATGTAACTTTCATCCATTCGTATCATTCTCCTTCCAAAAACTCAATATTACAATTATAAAAGACGATTGGTCATGATTCAATAGATAACAGACATTATTTCATATTCCTGATTTCTTGTAACTATATAACCAGGTAAACAACAAGGTAATTGTCTATTTCCAATTCAAATGTTATGATTAGTTCATCTACTAGAAGGAGTGAACATAAATGGACATGGTCAGGTTACTATTTACCCTATTGCTTTTATCCTCGGTTATCTGCGCCCTTCTGCTGATTAGATATGCAGGCAAGCGATGCAGTATGCCGGGCGCCGGATACTTTATCCTGTTGCTTGTGGCAACCGTTGTCAGCAATTTTTCCTATATGGCAGAAATCAATTCGCTAACACTGTCTGCGGCATTGTTCTGGTTCTATATCCAGCATTTCTCCATGCCTTTACAGCATTATTTCTGGATGATGCTGAGTCTTGAATATTCGGAGGTGCCGAAAGGGATTGTCCGAAAGGCTAAATACATAGGAATGTTGCACCCTGCCTTATATTATCTTGTTTTTTTCACCAATCACCTCCACCATCAGTACATATCCTCTTACAACTTCGTAAGTAACGGTCACTTTTGGGTCATCCTTTCCACAAAAGAACCGTTATACATGCTGATGGTGGCATCCGGGACACTGATCGGAGCCATATCCATGTTCTTTTATATCTGGGGGCTGATACGATCTCCCCGGCTTCACCGGTACGGTTATTTTATAATGATGATAGCTTCTGTCATCCCATGGATAACGGTATACCTGATTGCAACAAATACGAATTATCTGGGCATTGACTATTTTCCAGTGGTTTCCATCATCTCTGGCATTCTATATATGCTGGGGATTTTCAAATTCCGCATCTTTGATACCATACCCATTGCAACTGCAATCGTATTCAGGCGGTCAAAGGAAGGCGTTATTATTGTTGACCTAGCTGACCAGATTGTTGATGCCAATGACTCTATCACAAAACTTTATCCCGATCTAAAGGACCGGCTTCATCATTATACCCTCCGTCTGTTTACAAAAAACCACCCGGAATTGAGTGGCATATATGGGGAGAGCCCGGTATTTACTTACAGCCTGACGGATGAAAGCACAGAGAGACACTACCAGGCAGAGGTAACCAAGGTCATGATCGATGATGCTCTTGAAATAGGAAAGGTTCTTACCATCACAGATATCACCTTGTTTGTAGAAAAACAAAAGAGTCTGGAAAACATTGCCTTAAAGGCCATTGATCAGGCAGAAACCAGCGAGCTTTCTTTTTTACAGGCCCAGATCAAGCCTCATTTTCTTAACAATACGCTCAGCGTCATAGGCTCCATGATCACAAGAAATCCTAAAGAGGCAAAAACGCTAATTGCCGAGTTGGGGGAGCATCTTGCAAACTGCTATTATTTTGACAGCAATTCCCCCATGGTTCTGTTGGAAAAGGAACTGGAAAGCGTCCATACCTATGTATCTATCGAAAAGGCACGATTCCGGGAACGGCTTTGTTTTCATATGGAGTATGGTCCTGTTCCTTCTATCTATATTCCAAGACTGGTGCTTCAGCCGTTGGTGGAAAATGCCCTTCGTCATGGTATTCTAAAAAAAGCCGGTATGGGAAACGTCTGGCTTACCATCCGTGCAGAAGGTAACGGGTTCCGGTTCGAGGTCAGGGACGATGGAGTGGGAATAAGCGAAGAAAAACTTAACACATTGCTCT
Source organism: Lacrimispora amygdalina (assembly GCF_003432035.1). Lineage (GTDB taxonomy): Bacteria > Bacillota > Clostridia > Lachnospirales > Lachnospiraceae > Lacrimispora > Lacrimispora amygdalina. The sequence continues at coordinate 55,163 of NZ_QOHO01000073.1, read as the reverse complement.
CTGGTATAGATGCCCATCATAGCATCGGTCTGTCCAACATCCACAGACGGCTGCTGAAGCATTATGGACAGGGGCTTACAATTACCAGCGAGCCGGGATCCGGAACAAAGGTCGTTTTCTTTATATATGAAACAACTTTTTCAGAAAGGGGGCTGCATAATGATTAAGACAATTGTCCTGGATGATGAATGGTACAACCTTGAGGAGGTCTGTGAACTAGTTGAGAAAACCGGTTTTATGCAGGTATCAGGAAAATATATGAATCCCATTCAAGCGTTAGAGGATGCTGCCTCCCTCTCCCCACAGGTGGCATTTATCGATATTGAAATGCCTGAGATGGATGGTTTAAGCTTTGCAGAAAAGCTGCTTGAAATTCAACCAGAAGTTATGGTTGTTTTTGTAACAGGATGGAATCATTACGCAGTAAAGGCATTTGAACTGAACGCTTTGGATTATGTAATGAAGCCAATAAAGGAAGAACGGTTTTTAAAGCTTGCAGAAAAGATACATACTGAAATCATACGGAAAGAACAGCTTTCCTATGCAGAGCTTATTCTTTCCCTCTATGGAAAACCACAGATTTCCCCTGTAATAAAGCGATTACCGGATATTTCATTAAATGAGCGGGAAACACAGGTACTGACTCTGCTGTCAGAGGGGTTAACTCAGCGCGAAATTGCGGAAAGATTGTATCTCTCTGTCTCCTCTGTTAAAAAATATCTGTCCAGCATTTATTCAAAGCTTAGTGTTAACAACAAACTCAGTGCCGTACAAAAAGCAAGGGAGTCAAATATTTTATAATTCCGAAAAAGTAGCCATTTAGCCACTGGTACAGAATCAGAAATACTCTTATGATAACATTAGGTAATTTTACCAATTTTAGGAGTGACCCGGTTGGGACAGTAAAAAAGGAGCTGGCTATGAAAAATATATTAAAAAAAGCAGCCTCCATTGTGCTGGCAGCTTTACTGGCGGTAAATGGAGGAACTCCACTGGGAGGGATAATAACCAGTGGGGCAGAAACTCAGATCTACCTTGATATCAGTACTGGAGATATAATAATTGATGGGAGTACGGTTACTTGTGGATCAGATACAATAACAGCAACGACAAATCATACTGTGTTCAATATCAGTCAATCTGTATCCACTGAAACCGGAAATACCATTACGGTAAAAAGCGGCAGTAATGTATCTGTTACTATTGAGAATATTAACATTAACGCACCAGCCTGCGCATTTTCAGTTGAGAATAATGCTTCGGTCAATCTGACACTTAAGGGAGCAAATAAATTAAAAAGTTCTAATTACTATGCGGGGCTGCAGGTACCAAAGACAGCTTCCCTCATCATAACTGAAGAAAGCGGAAATAATGTTCTGGAAGTAACCGGAGGACTCTTTGGTGCTGGTATCGGGGGTGCATTAGCCACAGGTTCTGATAGTGGTATTATAACTGTGAATGGAGGCAGTATTACCGCAAACGGCGGGAACGGTGGAGCCGGAATCGGCGGAGCAGGAGACGGAGGAGACGGTACGGTTATTGTCCATGGAGGAAGCATTACTGCATCTGGTTTGGGAGGTGCTGCTGGAATTGGCGGCGGCAAAGGCAACGGCACAGATGGAGGAGACGGTACGGTAACGATTTATGGAGGAAGTATTACCGCAACCAGTACCATCAGGGGTGCTGGTATTGGTGGTGGTTTAGGCGACGTGGGCGGCTACTCAGGAGGAGAAAGTAATGTAACCATCTATGGAGGTATTATCAATGCTGCTGGTAACATAGGTGGAACTGGTATTGGCGGCGGCGCAGGCGGAGACGTAGAAGGAATTGGAGGAATCGGAGGAAAAGGAGGAGATAGTACTGTCGCTATCTATAGAGGAATTATTACCGCAACTGGAATTGGCGGCGGAATTGGTGGAACTGGCGGCAGAGGTGACTTGGGCAGCGACGGAGGTACGGGCGGCAGCAGCAGCATCACTATCTATGGAGGAAGTATTGCAGCAACCGGTATTATCGGCGGTGGTATGGGCGGTAATGGCGGCATTGGAGATCTCCACAGGGGTGGTAATGGTGGCACTAGCGGCAGCAGCAGTATCACTATTAATGGAGGAAACATTTCAGCAAACGGTGATATCGGCAGTGGCATGGGTGGCATGGGTGGAGTTGGCTTCAGCTGTCCCAACGGTTATAACGGCAGTGTTGGCAGCATCACTGTTACTATTAACGGTGGATCAATTAACGGAACGATACAAGGCACTCCTAAAAATAGTAATAACAGTGATTTACTTCAAACCATTGTTACTTTAACAGACAGCAGCAGCTCTCCGGTCAAGGATTCACAAATAATATCACTAGTAAGTGATCCGTTATACGACTATGGTATAAAAGATGTAAAAACGGACAACAACGGTAAAATTTATCTTTACCTTCCTGCAGACACTGCCGTTACAAAAGCTGATACCTTTACTAATACCTTTGCGGGCCATGCACAGTCTGGATACTCAGACACATTGACAGATCTAAGGGTAACAGGTGTAACTCCCTGTGATTCTAATTCGCTTATTAACGGTGATCTTACCATTATTTTTAATAAGGATATGGATCCAGAACCCGGTAGTGTATCACTGATAAAGAGTGACAATACCCAAGTTACTCTGGATAAAATGAAAGGTATATGGAAGGATAGTAAAACCTACTTAATCCCATACACCGGCCTTAGTTATGGAACTGCTTACACTGTGAATATTTCAGGTTTTAAAGATGCAGGCAGGGTGATAATGATGTCAGACAGCACTCACATCCTTACAACCGAGCCTGATCCAGCCCTGCCCTCCGTTTCTCCGGATAGCCTGACCATACCCAAAGGATCTTCCGCAGAATTAACCGTATCCTTTGGTCAGGGAAGCAAGGCGGCCACTATGGCATGGATCGAGTCAGATGATAACAGTGTTATAGCAATAAGAAAACTTAAGAGTGCAACTCCCAGCCAGGCCATTGCAGCAACTCCCAGCATAGCAACCCCCAGCATAGCAACCCCCAGCGTAGCTGCACCAAATACTGCCAGTAAGGCTACACCCAGCAGTGCCGAAAAGGCTACACCCAGTCAGGCAGGAACACAGATATTGAAGCTGACTTCCCCCGGCAGCATTCTGGTAACAGGAAAGGATACTGGTGACGCTTACCTTACCATAATCTTTAATGATGGGGAACAGACATCCACTACCATTCCCGTGTCCGTTCTGCTCCCTGCACCTGCCTGGCCTTCCAAAAGCATTCTGACTGCTTCTGGTATTACTGATACGGAAGCTACCCTGACCTGGACAGGTGCCAATGATAATACAGAGATTTCTGGTTATAAGATCTATCAGGATGGGGAACTCATTGGTTTTACGGATGCAAGCATATCCAGCTATACAGTAGAAGGGCTGTCTCCTTCAACTCAGTATCACTTTCAGGTGCAGGCCGGAAATGATGACGATGTCTGGACGATAGATGGTCCTTCCCTTGTAGTCACCACCTTATCCTCTGATTACTCAGATTCTGACGGAAGAGACTATGAGAGTCATACATCAGATAATACAGCTCCGGTTAATGTATCTGCCGCATTGAGCTCTGTTCCTGCTCAGAATGGGCAGGCCTCCACAATTGTTTCTAAGCAGATTATAGAGGAACTGATAGCAAGTGCCATAGAAAAGGCCCGCAACCAGGGAAAGGCAGCAGACCATATAGGAATCTCCTTAAACATTAGGACATTGGCAGGGACCACTGCCTTAAGCGTCACATTGCCCCAGTCTGTAACCCAACGGCTAGCACAGTCCAAAGTGGAGCAGCTTGAGATATGCAGCAGTCTCTTTTCACTTACCTTTGACAGGGAATCTCTGGCTGAGTTTACAAGACAGGTGACCGGGGATTTAACCCTTTCTATTACTCCGGCAGGCAGACTGTCTGGTGAAGGTGGTGCCATAACGGGCCAAAGACCGGTATTCCATGTGTCACTCAGCTATATGAGGGAGGGGAAGACTGTATTTATTACCAGCCTGGGAAGTGGCCGTGCGCTCCTCTCCATTCCATATGTTCCAGCGGATGATGAGGAAACGGGTTGTCTTTATGCCGTTTATGTGGACGCTGACAGTAACGTCACCAGGATCTCAGACTCTGTTTATGATGGCAGTACAAAAAGCGTCCTCTTTATGACAGACCACTTCTCTGTTTATGGTATTGGTTATACAGAACCTTTAAATAGATATACAGATATCTCATCCCATTGGGCTAAAGACTATATTGAATACGCGGCAGACAGAGGATACCTTAAGGGAACTACGGATACCAAGTTTGAACCAGATGCCCCCATGACTCTTGGAGAATGGAAGGCTTCACTTGACGCACTGTCAGGAACAGATACGGGCAGCCTGATTGCGGGAGCCGGGGAAAGTCCTGACCAGACAGTTAACAGACAAGAGTCTGCGGTTTTCTTTCTGAACTTTACCAAATCTTTGGGTCAGATTCTTCCTGCCGCGAGAGAAGTAACAGCATTTCGTGATAATATTAAGATAGACAGTACCTGTGAAGAGGCAGTAAGTATTATGCAGCAGGCGGGAATCATGTCAGGTATGGAAGACAATTGCTTTAAACCGAAGGAAACACTGACCCGGGCCCAGTTTTCTGCTATGGTATACCGCTATGCATGCCGTATGCTGTCCCCGTCTACAGCCCAGGGATTTTCTCTTAATGACAGCGGCCAGTGGATGTTTTTTAAAGAAGGTAGAGCGGTCAAAGGATGGTATCCTTTGGATGCAGGAGGAAACACCAGATATTACTATTTTGATTCCTGCGCTACCATGGCTACAGGAAAATGGTTAAAGATTAACGGCAAATGGTATTATTTCTACTCAGACGGTATAATGGCAGTAAATACCATCATTGACGGTTATAATGTAAATGATGCTGGGGTCATGGAAGAATAAAAATCAGGAAATAAACGGATGGATCAGACAGTTGCAGCAAACTGTCTGATCCATCCGTTTATAGCAGCATCGAATGGCTGCGTGGGAGATTTCTTAATATTACTTTATTAAGATTTATGTACGACTAAATTCCAGCGCCCCGTATAATCAGTTAATAAAGGAATAGACGAAACACATGTTTTGTTTTATAATGGATGGGACTATGAAACAGGGAATCCGTATTCAGAAAGGAAGCTACCATGTTAAAATGTGAAAGAACCAGTGTTATGAACATAGAAAATGCCATTCGTGGTGCAAGAAACCCGATGAACAGCTGGGACCGTATGGACAGCGGATACAACGAGGATGGAGAATACATTCTTGGACCCAACGATCTGGGACTTGCCAGACGTTTAAGAAAGGCCGGCAGCGACCACAGAAAGTTCATTCGCCAGATCTTTGTTTCTGTAGATGTGACCGCTCCCCTGTATTGGTGGAAGGAATACGATACCTATAAAGTATCTACCGTAGCGAACTCCACGAGTACCATGCACAAGATGCATTCAAAACCATTTGATATGGAGGACTTCAGCCATGACCATATGACAGAGGGAACTCTTGCCTTTATGGGAACGGTTGTGGAAGAACTGGAAAAGATCCGGCTGCGCTACATTGAAACAAAAAATAAGGATGACTGGTATGATATGATCCAGCTTCTCCCTGCCAGCTATAACCAGATGCGCACATGTACATTGAACTATGAAACCTTAGTCAATATTTATTTTGCAAGAAGAGGGCACAAATTAAAGGAATGGCATACATTCTGCAGCTGGATTGAAACGCTCCCCTATGCGAAGGAGCTGATTCTTGCAGAGGAAGAATAAAGGTGGACATGCTTATGAATTTGATTGTAGCAGTGGATAAAAACTGGGCCATCGGGAATCAGGGCCAGCTTCTGGTATCCATACCGGAGGATAAGCGGATGTTCCGGGAGGAAACTCTTGGACAAGTAATCATTATGGGCCGTAAGACATTGGAGAGTCTTCCTGGAAAACAGCCATTATATGGAAGGACCAATATCGTTCTTACCAGAAATCCTGATTACAAGGTGAAAGGTGCCGTAATCTGCAGCAGTATGGAAGCGGTGATGCAGGAACTTGATAAGCACACGGGTAAAGAATGTTTTGTCATTGGCGGACAGAGCATTTATGAGCAGTTCCTGCCATATTGCGATACGGCTCATGTGACATATATTGACTATGCTTACAGCGCAGATACTCATTTTCCGAACCTGGATATGGACACCGGCTGGGAGATGTGTGCTGAAAGTGAAGAACAGACGTATTTTAATTTGTGTTATACGTTCCGTATGTACCGGAGAACTGGTCAATCGGTAAAAAAATAATGATATTTATTTATAAAATATTTTGATATTTGTCTTTTCATATTGTTTTTGACATATAAAAATGATAATATGAAACGAGTACCATTTCACCTGATTGTCAGGAAGGCTTTCAGGAACGGTGCGAAGGTATATTCACGAAGACATTAGGAGGATGAAGATGTACAGGATTTTAAAAGCAGAGATGTTAGCTGACAAGATCTATCTGATGGATGTGGAAGCCCCCCGGATTGCCAAAGCCTGCCAGCCTGGAGAGTTTGTTATCGTTAAGATGGATGACAGAGGAGAGCGGATTCCGCTCACTATCTGTGATTATAATCGTGATAAGGGATCAATTACCATTGTATTTCAGACAGTGGGTGCCAGCACGGAAAAGATGGCTGATTTAAAAACAGGAGACAGCTTTGAAGATGTAGTAGGACCTTTGGGGAATGCATCAGAATTTGTGGAAGAAGATTTAGAAGAAGTAAAGAAAAGAAAATATTTATTCGTAGCCGGCGGTGTGGGAACGGCTCCCGTTTATCCCCAGGTGAAATGGATGAGGGAACACGGAATAGCGGTTGATGTTATCATGGGTGCAAAGACAAAGGATTTACTCATTTTAGAAGATGCCATGAGAGAACAGGCCGGCAATTTATATGTGACAACGGATGACGGTTCCTATGAAAGAAAAGGAATGGTTACCGAAGTTATTAAGGATCTGGTGGTGAATCAGGGAAAACATTATGATGTCTGCGTTGCGATCGGACCCATGATTATGATGAAGTTTACCTGTCTTATGACAAAGGAACTGGGAATTCCAACCATTGTCAGCTTAAACCCGGTTATGGTCGACGGTACGGGAATGTGCGGAGCCTGCCGTATCACTGTTGGGGACGAGGTCAAATTTGCCTGTGTGGATGGTCCGGAATTTGACGGCCATAAAGTGAATTTTGACGAAGCCATGAAGCGTCAGATGATGTATAAGAGCGAAGAAGGGCGTGCGATTTTAAAGGCACGGGAAGGCGATACTCATCATGGCGGCTGCGGACAGTGTGGAGGTGACAACTAATGGACGTTTTAAAGAAAGTACCAGTCAGAGAACAGGATCCAAAAGTAAGAGCAGCAAACTTTGAAGAAGTTTGTCTTGGATATAATGAAGAAGAAGCAAGAGAAGAAGCCAGCAGATGTATCCAGTGCAAGAATCCCAAGTGCGTAAAGGGATGTCCGGTATCCATCAATATTCCAGGATTTATTAAGGAAGTGGAACAGGGCAATATCGAGGAAGCTGCAAAAGTGATTGCAAAATCCTCCGCTCTTCCTGCCGTATGCGGACGTGTATGTCCCCAGGAAAGCCAGTGTGAAGGTCAGTGTATCCGCGGAATCAAGGGAGAACCGGTTTCTATCGGCAAGCTGGAGCGGTTTGTTGCAGACTGGTCCAGAGAGCATGGAATTGTACCGGAGGCACCTGAAAAAACCAACGGCAAGAAGGTGGCAGTGATCGGTTCCGGTCCTTCCGGCCTCACCTGTGCAGGCGATCTTGCAAAGCTGGGATACGAAGTTACCATATTTGAAGCTCTTCATGAGCCGGGCGGTGTACTTACTTACGGTATTCCGGAGTTCCGTCTTCCAAAAGAAGGAGTGGTACAGCCGGAGATCGACAATGTAAGGAAGCTGGGCGTTAAGATTGAAACCAATGTGATTGTTGGAAAGTCTGTGACTATTGATGAACTTCTTGATGAAGAAGGATTCCAGGCCGTATTCATCGGTTCAGGAGCCGGACTTCCAATGTTTATGGGAATTCCGGGTGAGAATGCCAACGGTGTATTCTCCGCCAATGAGTATTTAACAAGAAGTAATTTAATGAAAGCATTCCGCGATGACTATGATACTCCCATTGTAGCGGGCAGGAAAGTAGCAGTTGTCGGCGGAGGCAACGTGGCGATGGATGCAGCGAGAACTGCTCTTCGCCTTGGAGCTGAAGTGCACATTGTCTACAGAAGAAGTGAGGCGGAGCTTCCCGCCAGAGCGGAAGAAGTGCACCATGCAAAAGAAGAAGGAATTATATTTGATCTTCTGTCAAACCCAATTGAGATTCTCACCGATGAGAAGGGCTGGGTAAGCGGTATGAAATGTATCAGAATGGAACTTGGAGAACCGGATGCTTCCGGCAGAAGAAGACCCGTAGAGGTGAAAGGATCTGAATTTGTCATTGATGTGGATACTGTCATCATGTCACTGGGAACATCCCCCAATCCTTTAATATCCAATACGACAAAGGGACTGGATATTAATAAGCGCAAGTGTATTATTGCAGAGGAATCTACAGGAAAGACAAGCAAGGAAGGCGTATATGCCGGAGGAGATGCAGTGACAGGAGCTGCAACTGTGATTCTGGCTATGGAAGCCGGACGTGCCGGCGCAAGAGGAATTGACGAATATCTTTCTGCCAGGGAATAATCCGGACAGTAAAGGGCTGCCGCTAAGCTGGCAGCCCTTTTGAAACGGAGAAAATTAGTTATGAATAAAAAAGTTGATTTACTAAAGGGACACATTTTTACTTCACTGACAGAACTGGCACTTCCCATCATGGTTACCGCACTGGTTCAGATGGCTTACAGTCTGACGGATATGGCGTGGATCGGCATAGCGGGTGCCCCGTCTGTTGCTGCGGTGGGAGCAGGCGGAATGTATGTCTGGCTTTCCCAGGGAGTTGTGGCACTGGCTAAAATGGGAGGGCAGGTAAAAGTTGCCCATGCCCTTGGAGGCGGAAGGAAAGAGGAAGCAGCGAAATATGCATCAGGGGCGCTTCAGCTGGGAATCCTGTTTTCTGTTCTATATGGAGGTCTGTGCATATTCGGGGCAAAGCCGCTGATCGGTTTTTTCGGACTGAGTGACATAGGGATCGTGGAGAATGCCCGGATCTATTTAAAAATCACCTGCGGTCTGATAGTATTTTCTTTTATGAATGTGATCCTGACCGGTATTCTCACGGCCATGGGAGACAGCAGAACTCCCTTAAAGGCCAATACGGCAGGACTGGTATTAAACATGGTTCTGGATCCGCTTTTAATATTCGGAGCGGGACCGGTAAACGGTTTTGGTGTCGGCGGGGCAGCAGCAGCTACGGTAATTGCCCAGGCAGTTGTAACGGTTGTATTTTTAAAAGCAATCCGTAAAGACAGAATGGTTTTTGATAAAGTACGCATGCTTCAGAGAGTTCCACAGGATTATATGGGGGCTATGATCCGGATCGGATTCCCGGCTTCTGTCCAGAATTTAATCTACACCAGTATTTCCATGATCCTCACACGTTTTGTAGCCGGGTTTGGCGATACGGCCGTGGCTGTACTCCGGGTAGGAGGGCAGATTGAATCCATCTCATGGATGACTGCAGATGGTTTTGCAGCTGCGATTAACTCATTTGTAGGTCAGAATTATGGGGCGAAGCAGTATGGGAGAGTAAAAAAGGGATATTTTACGGCAGCAGCAGTGATGTTTTGCTGGGGAATGTTCTGCACTTTTTTGCTGGTAGTTTTTCCAAAGCAGATATTCGGGCTTTTCATACATGAGGCAGATGTCATTCCAATGGGAGTGCATTATCTTGTTATTTTAGGTGTCAGTCAGATGTTTATGTGTGTGGAACTTACCACGGTAGGCGCGTTATCGGGGCTTGGAAAAACTTTGTTAAGCTCTGTGATCAGTATCGTATTTACCACAGCAAGGATCCCTCTTGCCATGTTCTTAGGCAGCACAGCCCTGGGACTTGACGGAATCTGGTGGGCATTTTCCATATCCAGTATTATAAAGGGAATTCTGTTTTTCCTGTGTTTTATTATCGTTTCCAGAAAGCTTGTGGAAGGGCAGAAGAAATCTTTTTTATAAATTTTTTATTTTAGACTTGAATTTTACCCACGGTTTACGTTAACATATAGGTGGGATTAAGATAGAAAAAAAGCAAAGGGACAGACGATGAAACGAAAAGTACAGATTATGTATCATAAAAATGCAGGAGTACTGCGAAGGCTGTTCTGCGGTATCATGATAAGTGCCATGGTCTGCACACAGACTGTTCCGGTCTTTGCAACTTCCAAGGCAGAAAAAGAAAAGCAGGAAGCTCAGAAAAAGCTGAATGAGGCGAATAAGCAGGCGCAGGAAGCTGAGAATAAGAAAAATGCGGCTCAGAATCAGGTTTCTAAGCTTACTTCTGATTTAACGGCTCTTTTATCAGATATTAAAGTTCTGGAAAACGATATGGCGAATAAGGAAAAGGAAATCAAACAGGCAGAATCGGATTACCAGGAAGCGAAAAAAGAAGAAGAAAAGCAGTATGTGGCCATGAAAAAAAGAATCCAGTATATGTATGAGAAGGGTGATACACAATACATGGATATTTTTCTTCAGGTAAAGGATATGTCAGATCTGCTGAATAAAGCAGAATACGTAGAAGGTATCTATACATATGACCGGAAGATGCTTGTTAAATTCCAGGAGACAAAGCAGCAGGTTGCTGATTATAAGGATGATCTGGAAGAGGACAAGAATGAGATGGAAGTGATGGAGCTGGAGTATAAGGACCAGAAGAAACAGCTGGAAACTCTCATCGCCACCAAGAAAAAAGAAGTCTCAAATTTTGACAGTCAGCTGGCACAGGCCAAGAAGAATGCGGATCTTTATGCACAGACGGTAGCAAAAAAGAATGAAGAAATCCGCAAGACAAAGGAAGAAGAGGCCAGGAAAAAAGCGGCAGAAGAGGCCAGAAAAAAGGCGGAAGAAGAAGCCAGGAAAAAAGCTGCCTCTAACCCCGGAGGCCGCAACTCCAATAATAACAAATATACCGGACCTTCCGCGTCTAAGAGTACAGGCGGAACGGCTCAGGGAAGATCGGTTGCAGATTACGGTCTGCAGTTTGTGGGAAATCCTTATGTATTTGGCGGAACCAGCCTGACAAACGGGACAGACTGTTCCGGGTTCGTACAGGCCGTATACAGGCATTTTGGATATTCCCTGCCACGAAGTTCCTCCGAACAGCGTTCTGTGGGAGCGGAGGTTTCATATTCCGAAGCACAGCCTGGAGATTTAATCTGCTATGCAGGACATATCGGTATTTATATCGGGAATGGCCAGATTGTTCATGCCAGCTCTCCGGCTACCGGTATCAAGGTTGGAACAGCCACTTATCGTACCATATTGTCGGTAAGAAGAGTAATACAATAATCAGTATGTCAGCCGGAGAGAAGGAATGAGTCAGTTCCTCTCTCCGGCTATTGGCATGTATTGCCTAAAAAACACTTGCGGAATTCGACAGAATATGAGAAAATGATATCAAGTATGATGTGATATAATTAACAAAGTACTTTTCATGATGATTACTTATTTGAAAGGAGTTTTAACATGATTTATTCACATGAAGTAGAAGAGATGTGCACAGTAGCACAGGGCGTTCATCACGGCGCTGCTCCAATCCCAGAAGAAGCAAAATGGGTAAAATCAAAAGAAGTTAAAGATATCTCCGGTCTGACACACGGTGTTGGCTGGTGTGCTCCCCAGCAGGGCGCATGCAAGCTGACTCTTAACGTAAAAGAGGGTATTATTCAGGAAGCATTAGTGGAAACAATCGGATGCTCCGGTATGACACACTCCGCTGCTATGGCAGCTGAGATTCTGCCAGGATTAACCGTTTTAGAGGCATTGAATACAGACCTTGTTTGTGATGCCATTAATACAGCAATGAGAGAGTTATTCTTACAGATCGCATACGGAAGAACCCAGAGTGCATTCTCAGAAGACGGACTTCCGGTCGGTGCGGGACTGGAAGACTTAGGAAAAGGTCTTCGTTCCCAGGTTGGTACCATGTATGGAACATTAAAGAAAGGTCCTCGCTATTTGGAAATGGCTGAAGGCTATGTAACCGGCATCGCTCTTGATGAGGAAGATCAGATCATCGGTTATCAGTTCGTAAGTCTTGGTAAGATGACTGATTTCATCAAGAAAGGTGACGATCCCAACACTGCTTGGGAGAAGGCAAAAGGACAGTACGGCCGTGTAGCGGAAGCTGCTAAAATCATTGACCCAAGACACGAATAGTCGGTCGGCAAAAGCCTGCCGGTATCCGGTTATGAAAGCGAAGAGATTTGGCCAATAATAAGGAGGACAAGATAATGGCTTTATTTGAATCATATGAGAGAAGAATTGACAAAATCAATTCTGTTTTAAACAGCTATGGCATCGCTTCCATTGAAGAAGCGGAAAAGATTACGAAAGATGCAGGTCTGGATGTTTACGAACAGGTGAAGAAGATCCAGCCTATCTGTTTCGAAAATGCTTGTTGGGCTTATACAGTAGGCGCGGCGATCGCTATCAAAAAAGGCTGCAGAAAAGCAGCAGATGCAGCAGCAGCAATTGGTGAAGGTCTTCAGGCTTTCTGTATTCCAGGCTCCGTAGCAGATCAGCGTAAAGTAGGTATTGGTCATGGAAACCTTGGAAAGATGCTTCTGGAAGAAGAGACTGACTGCTTCTGCTTCTTGGCTGGTCATGAGTCCTTTGCAGCAGCAGAAGGCGCAATCGGTATTGCTGAGAAGGCAAATAAAGTACGTCAGAAACCATTAAGAGTAATCTTAAACGGTTTAGGAAAAGACGCAGCTCAGATCATTTCAAGAATCAACGGATTTACATATGTAGAAACTGAGATGGATTACTACACAGGTGAAGTAAAAGAACTGTTCAGAAAGTCCTATTCAGAAGGTTTAAGATCAAAGGTTAACTGCTATGGCGCAAACGACGTAACAGAAGGCGTTGCTATCATGTGGAAGGAAGGCGTTGACGTTTCCATCACAGGTAACTCCACCAACCCAACCAGATTCCAGCATCCGGTTGCAGGAACCTACAAGAAGGAATGTACAGAAAAAGGCAAAAAGTACTTCTCCGTAGCTTCCGGCGGCGGTACAGGACGTACCCTTCACCCGGATAACATGGCAGCAGGTCCGGCTTCCTACGGTATGACAGATACTATGGGACGTATGCACTCTGACGCACAGTTCGCAGGTTCCTCTTCCGTTCCGGCTCACGTAGAGATGATGGGTCTGATCGGTATGGGTAACAACCCAATGGTAGGCGCCACTGTAGCTGTAGCTGTTGGAATCGAAGAGGCTGCTAACGCAGGTAAATTCTAATGATAAAACCTTGATTTTTCAAGGGAAAATACCATTTGATATAGAGAAGAGGAGTTCGCTTTGTGCGGCTCCTCTTTTTGTGCCGGTGGGGTAATATGATACTTTTGTCTACCAAAATTATTAGTGGTAGACAAATTACAATATCTTTTCAAGAATATCGACGGTCTGATCCTGCATTTTAGAAGTCACATGTGTATATATCTGAAGTGTCTCCTGTATATTTTTATGACCAAGTCTTGCCTGTACATCTTTGGGATTTGCTCCATTCTCTAAAAGCATAGTGGCGTGTGTGTGCCGAAGGGAATGAAAATCAAAATTAGCAAATCCGAGTTGATGGTGTATGATCCGGCTGCAATGCTGTAGGACTCGTGGCTGGATATAGGTTCCGTTTTCGCGGCGATTAATCATGAATAATTCGGTTCCTTTGCCTTCTGTGTTAATATGTCTTTTATCATCTTCGAATAAAATTGTATAATACTCAGCGTAATATGCCCTTGATCGTTCCTGATTATCTTTTGCTCGTTTCAGAATATCAAGCATTTTACTGTCTTAAGGAATAATACGGGCGGAATTATACTTTGGAGAGTAGAACGCCCATGTTCCATCTAAATTTTGAACCTGCTTGTCTATATTTAATGTTTTAGCATCCATATCCACATCGTTCCATGTGAGAGCAAATGCTTCTCCCAGGCGTAGACCGCACCGGTAAGCAAGCTGCAATGGGATAAAACAGGTATGACCTTCAGGAAAGCGATTTATAATGACTTCCCATTGTTCATAAGAAAGAGTGAGGAAAATGAGAATGAAAAACACAATATGTACAGCAGCGGGAGTTGTAGGCAGCTTTATAGCTTCATTATTCGGGGGCTGGGATACCGGGATCGGTACCCTGGTCCTTTTTATGTCGTTTGATTTTCTTTCTGGATTGGCAGTTGCCGGGATATTTAAAAAGAGTACCAAAACGGAAACCGGAGCGCTGGAATCAAAAGCCGGCTTTAAAGGATTATGCCGCAAGTGCATGACCCTGCTATTTGTTCTGATCGCTTACCGACTGGATCTCGCTATTGGGACCAATTACATAAGGGTCGCAGTGATTATCGGTTTTATGGCTAATGAGCTGATCTCCATCGTGGAGAATGCCGGGCTTATGGGGCTGCCGCTTCCAGCAGTTCTTTCAAAGGCCATTGATGTGTTAAAGAAGAAAGCAGAAGTAACTGAATAATCTGTTGCGACCGTCGCTACGGTTGTAATGTCACAACTTTTGCGGACCTGGGTTAATTCCTGGGTCCTTTTTCGATTGGAGGAAATTGTAATGAGAGATATAACATTATGCCACCCAAGGCTGCAGGTGTTGGCGGCTAAACTGATAGAAGAGTGCAGCAAGCAGGGATTAAAGATTGCTATTGGAGAAACTTACCGGACCGTAGCGGAGCAGGATTCGCTTTACGCTCAGGGCAGGACAAAGCCAGGAAATAAAGTAACCAACGCACCAGGCAGTACATACAGTTCTTACTATCAGTGGGGGACTGCCTTTGACATTTCCCGAAATGACGGCCAGGGAGCATATAACGAAGCCGGGAACTTCTTCGGCAGAGTTGGCGAGATTGGTGTAAGTATTGGTCTGGAGTGGGGTGGTAACTGGAAGTCTCCGGTTGACAAGCCTCACTTCCAGCTCCCAGATTGGGGCAGCTCTACGAGTGGAATTAAAAAGGTTTATGCTAATCCGGAAGAGTTTAAGAAGACATGGTCTACCAAAGCTCCGGAGGTTAAGAAATCCGGCTGGAAAGAAGAGGACGGTGGCTGGCGGTTCTATAACGGTGATACCGGGGAATGCGTGCGGAATGCTTGGCATGAGGATAAAGAAAAGAACCTCTGGTACTGGTTTAACGCTGCTGGGATCATGGTTACTAATACCTGGTATCAGTATAACAGCGCATGGTATTACCTGGGACCGAACGGGGCAATGTGTAAGTCACAGCTGGTTGAGAATTCAGGAAAGATCTATGCGGTAGACGCTGATGGTAAGATGATTACAGAGCCGGTGAAGCTCACACCAGATCGAGATGGGGCGCTGCAGTATCCAGGATTAATAGCTTAGGTTGATTTAAGAATAAGATATTTTAATTCGATATATATATGTTGTGTTTATGCAAACTAAAACTAAATATAGGAGGTTAGAATAAAAGTTGAATAAGAGTATTGCATAAATATATAGATATATAAAACTACAGAAGATAAAATTTGGAGGTATATGTATGAGTAAGAGAGCATTACAAAGAGTGGCAAAGTGCATTTGTTTAATGATTTGCGTATTATTTTTAGGGCAGATTTCTGTTTTTGCCGCTACAATTGGGAGTATACTAAGAGCTCCAGAGAGTGGCTGGCAAAGATATGATGATCAGAATGAATACTTTTATTATCAAGGTACATGGAATGAAATAAAGAATGGATCTGCAGCATATTATTATGGAGGAATGGTATATTCTCGTAACAGTGGTGAAGCAGTTAAATTTAAGTTTAAAGGTTCTAAATTAAGGGTAACTCATCAGTTACTCTATAATAGATCAGCGAAGATTCAGGTGAAAATCGACGATATTGTTGTGGGATCATATAGTATGTATCATCCAACTCTTTCAACAGACCAGTGCCTGGTTTTTGAGAAAAATGACTTGAAAGATGGTATACATTATGTTGAACTGACTAATTTAGATCCAGATTTAGATCTAGGTATTGAAAAACTTTTTTGTTTTGATGCAATTGATATAGATTCTACAGGTGAGTTGCTACCTTATGATAGACTATCAACAAATTTAATAGCAACAGGCAGCACTTCAAAAATAGATTTAACTTGGGACGCAGTAGATAAAGCTACAAGCTACACCGTTAAACGCTCCACAACTGCAGGAGGACCATACACAGCTATTGCCAATGATATAACTGGTACTTCCTTTACAGACACGGATGTCACAAATGGAACTACATACTATTATATTATAACTGCAATTGTTGCCGGCAGGGAAAGTAATTCTAATGAAGCCTCAGCTACTCCAGAGGCACCTCAAACACCTCCCACAACTGAAGCTAAATTAAAAGTAGTTTTAGAGGTATCTGAAGCACTCCGATTAAGTGTAGATGATGACTTAAATGTTAATACACAAATGTCCTGGTCTTCTTCAGAACCAACTGTTGCCACAGTAAATGAAAAAGGCATTGTGACAGCTCTCGCACCCGGCAATACAGTCATAACAGTTAAGAGTGCGGACGGATCTTATACAGATTACATAAATGTATTAGTCGTAGAGAATGCAGACGATTACAGACTTGCCATTGATTTAAAAATTGGAGAGACAGCCAGATTGACAGCAGATGATTTCACTAACACAGCAAATATCACATGGGCCCCTATGGATTCATCAATAGCAAATGTAACCACCAAAGGAAAAGTTACAGCACTGAGCAAAGGATTGGTTTTAATTAGTGCAAAGGATGCAGAAGGAAACATCATTGGCCGTGTATATGTAAGAGTAAGAGAATAGTTTGATTACAGGCGGGTTTTCAAACTTTGGTTTAATGTCTACCATTTGTCTACCCTAAACAGATTTTTATGTAGACAAAGTAATGTTACTAAGTGTAATCATATGCGTTATAATAAAGTATTTCCTTATTTTATTAGGCTTTCAGATGTATGTAAGTGTATAGAAGTGAAATGCTTATTATCAAGTTATATTTGGGTAACAACCCTATGGTAGGAGCTACTGTAGCTGTAGCTTATTGAAGAGGCTGCTAACGCAGGTAAATTCTAATGATAAAACCTTGATTTTTCAAGGGAAAACACCATTTGATATAGAAAAGAGGAGTTCGCATTGCGGCTCCTCTTTTTGCGCGGGTGGAATAGAAAACCACATGAAATTATTTTTCAAGAAGTTTTGAGAGTTTTTGATCAATACTGGCCAGAATTTTTATGATCTGCTTTTCACTATTGTCGCAATCGGTGTAGGTACTATTATCAAGATCCTCTTCACAACTATAGCCATAAGTGCCGTATTGTTTGCATACATCGTAATTACTACATTTAGTCTCTGACATACTAACATTTCCCCTTTAATTGTACTTGGCTCTGATTGAACCTGTATATATATTATAATGTAAATGAGAAATTTTACAATAAATAATTATAGTAAGACAGATCAATATTAGGGAGTAACCAAGGTGATGCCTGGTTCTCCCTTTTATTTTTATTGCTCTTCTTCAATTCCCATGCATTGCTTATACCTTGCATCCGCCACCTGCCAGTTAATAACGTGAAACCAGTCTTCTATGTATGCGGCCCTGTCATTGAAACGCTGCAGAAAATATGCGTGCTCCCAGACATCAATAGTGGAAATCACACAAAATCCAAATGAGATCGGTGTGTTCTGATTTGGTGTCGTTACAATTGTTAATGTTCCGTTCTGGTCAACAACCAGCCAGGCATACCCGGAACCGAAAACAGAAAGTGCTTTTCTTTTATATTCGTTAAAAAATTCCTCCACTGTACCAAAATCTCTTAATATAATTGGATAGAGTGTATCTGCCTGAGAGCGCTCCTGGGAATTAATCATACCGTTAAAGTAGACAATATGATTGTAAACCCCGCCGCCGTAATTGATAATGGACTGGCGGATCTCCTCCGGCAGGCTTTCCGTGTTCGTCAGAAGCTCTACCAGGGAAAGATTCTGCAGTTCGGGATAATCCCGCAGGATGGTGTTTAACTCCACCACATATCTCTGAAGCTGCCTGTCGTGGTGAATATACATGGTCTGAGAATCAATATAAGGTTCAAGTGAGTCGTATGCATAGGGAAGCGGTGGATTCACAAATGGATAATGTTCGTTCATGGACAGATTTTTCCTTTTGCATTTTTGTATATATATATTCCAAAGCCAAAGAGATATGATGGATAAGCAAGGAATAAAAAAATAGTGTGCTGAATTAAAAACTGTTGTATAATAACAAAAGATGAAATGAAAAAGCGGATAAAGGAGAGGAGCAGCTATGTGCGGAGTGTGCGATCGGATACAGCTTATTAAAGAAGGCAGAAACCCGTATTTTGTAAAGGAACTGGAAACAGGATATGTGGTGCTGGGGGATCATCAGAGATTTCAGGGTTATACTCTTTTTTTATGTAAGGAACATGCAACGGAGCTTCATTTTCTGGAAAAGGAATTTAAAAATCGTTTTCTGCAGGAAATGGCATTGACCGCAGAGGCTGTTTATCGCGCCTTTGGGCCGGATAAACTAAATTATGAGCTGTTAGGAAGCGGTAATTTTACTCATATGCACTGGCACTTTTATCCAAGAACTGTGGGCGATACACCCACCCCCGGTCCGGTCTGGAAGCTGCCCATGGAAGAACTTTATAATGATAAGTACCTGCCGGGAGAAGAGACTCTTTTCATTATGAAAGAAAAGCTGAATGAAGAACTGGAAAAACTTCTGGCACAATAGTTATAGGTTTTACCTATAACCAGATAATAATTATAAATATTAACACAGGATCTGTAAATCCTGTATAATACCACTTAACAGGAAAAGATGAAACAGCATTTTACCCATAGGAGGATACCAATATGAGCAAGAAAACCAGAGCAGAAAGAAATCTTAAATTTGAAACATTACAGTTACACGTTGGCCAGGAACAGGCAGACTCCGTGACAGATGCCAGAGCAGTTCCCATTTATCAGAGCTCTTCCTATGTGTTCCATAACAGCGATCATGCAGCTGCAAGATTCAATCTGACTGATGCGGGAAATATTTACGGAAGACTGACCAATCCCACCCAGGATGTATTTGAACGGAGAATTGCAGCATTAGAGGGCGGTGTGGCAGCACTGGCTACGGCTTCCGGAGCGGCAGCAGTTACTTATGCCATTGAGAACCTGGCAAAGAACGGAGATCATGTTGTAGCAGCCAAGAACATCTATGGAGGCACTTACAACCTTCTGGAGCATACACTTCCTGATTATGGCATTACCACAACTTTCGTGGATCCCTTTCATTACGAGGAAGTGGAAAATGCCATTAAAGAAAATACCAAGCTGATCTTTATCGAGACCCTGGGAAATCCCAATTCTGACGTAGTTGATATTGAACAGTTTGCAAAGATTGCACATGCACATAAAATCCCGCTGATTGTAGACAATACCTTTGCAACCCCTTACCTGGTAAGACCGATCGAATATGGCGCTGATATCGTGGTGCATTCCGCAACAAAATTTATTGGCGGCCACGGAACCAGCATCGGCGGTGTGATTATTGACAGCGGTAAATTTAACTGGGAAGCATCCGGAAAATTCCCGTCACTGACTGAACCAAACCCAAGTTATCATGGAGTCAGCTTTACAAAGGCAGCCGGTCCTGCTGCTTATGTGACAAAGATCCGGGCGATTTTACTTCGTGATACAGGAGCCTGCTTATCCCCAATTCATGCATTTGTCTTTTTACAGGGACTTGAGACCTTATCATTAAGAGTTGAGCGTCATGTAGAAAATGCCCTGAAGGTAGTGGAATATTTGAAAAATCACCCACAGGTTGAAAAGGTTCATCATCCATCTGTTTCAGATGATGAGAGCCAGAAGGAATTATATGCTAAATATTTCCCCAATGGAGGCGGATCTATTTTCACCTTCGAAATCAAGGGAGATGCAAGAAAAGCCAAGGATTTTATTGACCAGCTGGAATTATTCTCACTTCTTGCAAATGTTGCAGATGTGAAGTCCTTAGTGATTCATCCGGCATCCACCACTCATTCACAGATGACAGAAGAAGAGCTGGAGAATTCCGGAATAAAGCCAAATACCATCCGTCTTTCTATCGGAACAGAACATGCATCAGATATTATCGAAGACTTGGAAGAAGCATTTCAGGCGGTAAAATAACTGAATCAGATTATATGCAGGCTGCCATAGGTTCTATGGCAGCTTTTGCGCAGGCAGAAAAAAGGAGGATCTATGACATTACAGCAGCTTCGTTATGCCATATGCATCGCAAACCAGAAATCCATGAATAAAGCGGCGGCGGAGTTATTTATTACTCAGCCCAGTTTATCCAGTACAATACGTGATCTAGAGGAAGAAATCGGCCTTCAGCTGTTTTTACGGTCCAACCGGGGAATTGTGATCACGCCGGAGGGGGAAGAATTTTTAGGATACGCAAGACAAATGCTGGAGCAGTACCGTCAGATGGAAGAACGGTTTGTAAAAAAGGAGAAATTCAAGAAAAAATTCAGCGTGTCCATGCAGCATTATACCTTCGCAGTGCAGGCATTTATTCACATGGCAAGAGAGTTTGGCATGGATGATTATGAATTTGCGGTTCATGAAACCAGAACATACGACGTCATTGAGTATGTAAAAAATCAGAAGAGTGAACTGGGGATTCTTTATCTGAATGAATTTAATCAGAAATCCATGGAAAAACTGATCCTTGACAGTGATCTTGAATTTACAGAGCTGTTCCAGTGCAAGATCTATGTTTATCTCTGGAAAGGAAATCCACTGGCCAGGAAGGAACTGATCGAATTTGAGGATTTAAAAAATTATCCCTGTCTTTCCTTTGAACAGGGAACGAATAATGCATTTTATCTTGCGGAAGAGGTATTCAGCACCTATGAATATAAACAGATCATCAAGGCAGACGACAGAGCTACGCTGCTGAACTTAATGGTGGGATTAAACGGCTATACCCTTTGCTCCGGGATTATCTGCGAAGATTTAAATGGAGATGAATACTGTGCCATTCCTCTTAATACCAGCGACCGGATGCGGATTGGTTATATTAAAAAGAAAAAAATGCCTCTCAGCATTCTCGGAGAAAAGTATATAGCGGAATTGAAGAAATTTGAGAAACAGGTATTGTAGTGTTTGGGGATACAAAAAATGAGGACCCCATTTTGCTGTTGTTATAGAAATAATAAATAGCAGGCTATTGTTTTTCAATCATACCGCTTTTGTCTGCATGGCTGATATACTTATTCTATAGGGATCACGATAAAGAAAAGAAAGCGGTGACACAACATGGAATATGGAATTTCAACAAAATGTTTATATGGTGACGGAGCGGAAATTACGGTGGATCAATCAGGAGCAATCAGCTTCCCCATTTATCAGACTGCCACATTTGCCCATAAAGGAGTAGGAGAAGGGACTGGATACGATTACAGCCGTCTGCAAAACCCCACCAGAGAGCATTTGGAAAATATTGTGGCCTCTTTGGAAGGCGGCGTGGATGCTCTGGCTTTTTCCAGCGGAATGGCAGCAATTACAGCACTTATGGAACTGTTTGCGCCGGGTGACCACATTATTACAGACTGCGATTTATACGGAGGCAGCATCCGATTGTTTGATAACATCAGCAGGAAAAACGGTATCTTAATTGATTCCGTAGACTGCTCCGGTTCCTCATACGGGAAAGTGGAAGAACTGATCGGTGAAAACACAAAGGCTGTTTTTATTGAAACCCCTACCAATCCCATGATGAATGTAACCGATATTGAAGAGCTTGCTAAAATTACAAAAGAGCATGGGATTCTCCTGATTGTGGATAATACGTTTATGTCTCCCTATTTTCAGAATCCTTTAAAACTGGGCGCAGACCTGGTGGTTCACAGCGGAACCAAGTACCTGGGAGGACATAACGATACCATAGCCGGATTTCTTGTTACTTCTTCACCAGAAATAGCAGAAAGACTGCGGTTTATCATAAAGACAGTGGGTTCCGGTCTGGCACCCTTTGACAGCTGGCTTATTTTGCGGGGAATCAAGACTCTGGCAATTCGTATGAACCAGGCAGAGAAGAATGCCCAAAATCTGGTGGACTGGCTTAAAGATGAGAAAAAAGTAAAGAAGATCTATTATCCCGGACTTACAGACCATCCCGGACATGAAGTCTGTAAAAAGCAGGCGAGAGGTTTTGGGTGTATGGTGACCTTTGAGGTGGAATCAAAGGAGCTTGCCCATAGCATACTAAAGAATGTACGTCTGATCCGCTTTGCAGAGAGTCTCGGTGGTGTGGAAACACTGATCACATATCCAATCACTCAGACACATGCAGATGTGCCGGCAGATGTGCTGGCTGCCAATGGAATCACAGACCGGATCTTAAGACTTTCGGTGGGAATTGAAGATATACAGGATTTAATATATGAATTGGAGCGGGTGTTTCATGAGTAAAGAACGAATTGATTTTAATGAACGCATAGACAGAAAAAATACAAGCAGTATCAAATATGATTTTGCAGTTCAAAGGGGAAAACCGGAAGGAATCCTGCCGCTCTGGGTGGCAGATATGGATTTTAAAGCGCCCCAGCCTGTGCTCGATGCACTAAAAAACCGCGTGGAGCATGGGATTTTCGGCTACAGTGAGGGAAAAGAGGAGTACTTTGAGGCGGTGAAGGACTGGATGAAACGCCGCCATGGCTGGAGTGTTGAGAGAAACTGGCTTGTAAAAACGCCGGGAGTGGTTTTCGCCCTTGCCATGGCAGTGAAAGCATACACAAAGCCGGGAGACGGTGTCATGATTCAGCAGCCGGTTTATTATCCCTTTAGTGAAGTAATAGAAGATAACGGAAGAAAGATTGTAGATAATACTTTATATCTGGGCGAAGATGGAATCTATCATATGGATCTTGAGGATTTTGAAAAAAAGGCTGCAGAAAATCAGGTAAAACTGTTTTTCCTTTGCAGCCCTCATAATCCGGTGGGAAGAGTATGGACGAAAGAGGAGCTGACTCAGCTTGGTGAAATTTGTGAGCGCCTTGATATTATCGTTGTCAGTGATGAGATCCATCAGGACTTTGTATTTAAGGGAGAGCATCAGGTATTCGCAGCAATCAGTGAAGCACTAAAAAACCGGACAATTACCTGTACCGCTCCAAGTAAGACGTTTAATGTTGCAGGACTACAGATCTCAAACATTTTTATATCAAATCCGGAACTAAAGCGTAAATTCAAAAAAGAAATCGCAGCCGCCGGTTACAGTCAGATAAATGCATTGGGGTTAACAGCCTGTGAAGCTGCATACCGGTATGGAGAGGACTGGCATGACCAGCTGATGGATTATTTGAAAGAGAATATCCAGTTTGTCCGTACTTATCTGGAGCACAGTTTGCCGGAAATTAAACTGATTGAACCAGATGGTACTTATCTCATATGGCTGGACTTCCGGGGATTAGGGCTCAGTGAACAGGATAGAGAAGAGCTGATTGTAAAAAAAGCAGGTCTGTGGCTTGACAGCGGGGCCATGTTTGGACCGGTAGGGGAAGGTTTTGAACGGATCAACATCGCCTGTCCCCGTACTCTTATCATAGAGGCTCTGGATAAATTAAGAACGGCTATTAAAAATTTACAGAATCTTTAAAAAAGGTATTGACACATTTCTGTTTCTGCATTAATATAATTATAACATATAAACATATTAATGTTGTAGGTAGAAAGGGGCAGCTCAATATGAGAAGTAACAGAGATCAGAAAAACTTTAAGTGGAATCATAATATTTGTTGTTGCCAGGCTGTTTGTTATAGGAAAAAAACAGTTTTATTGGATTGCTCTTTCTAATGCCTGGCAGCATCAGAAGTGAGGATATGGATATATCCCATGAAAGATGAAAGCAGGTGCCATAAGAGCAGCTGCTTTTTTCAGCTTTAAAACAATTAATAATGAAACAATAAAATGACAATATGGAGGATAAGGATATGGGATCAATAAAAGAAAGCGCAGTAGAACTCATTGGAGGAACACCGATACTGAAAATCAGCCGATATGGTGCAGCAGAGGGTGTTGAAGGGGTTACGCTTCTGGCAAAGCTGGAATATTTAAACCCAGCCGGATCAGTAAAGGACCGGATTGCTTTAGCAATGATTGAAGATGCAGAGGAAAAAGGTATTTTAAAACCGGGAGCCACTATCATTGAACCAACTTCCGGTAATACGGGAATCGGTCTTGCAGCTGTAGCGGCAGCGAAGGGATACAAAACAATTCTGACACTTCCTGATACTATGAGTGTGGAAAGAAGAAATCTTTTAAAGGCCTATGGTGCAGAACTGGTTCTTACGGAAGGAGCCAGAGGTATGAGAGGCGCCATAGAAAAAGCAGATGAGTTAAAGGCTGCCATTGAAGGCTCCGTAATATTAGGACAGTTTGTAAATCCTGCCAACCCCAAAGTGCATAAAGAAACTACAGGGCCGGAGATCTGGGAACAGACAGACGGAACCGTTGACATCTTCATTGCAGGTGTAGGTACAGGCGGAACTGTTACAGGTGTGGGTGCATATTTAAAGGAAAAGAATCCGAATGTACAGATCGTGGCGGTGGAACCGGCAAGCAGTCCAGTGCTTAGCGGAGGAAAACCAGGGCCTCATAAGATTCAGGGAATCGGAGCCGGTTTTGTACCGGAGGTATTAAATACTGCTATTTATGATGAAGTAATTACTGTTGAAAATGAAGATGCATTTAAAGAGGGCAAGTCATTTGCAGTTACAGAAGGAATTCTGGTTGGTATTTCATCGGGGGCTGCATTAAAGGCAGCTAAGTTGATAGCCGAAAGACCTGAGAATAAAGGAAAAACCATAGTTGTATTGCTTCCTGATTCTGGTGACCGTTATTTATCAACACCATTATTCGCATAAAATAATAAGATTATAAATTGAGAAACAGCTGGTGATAAGATATTCTTATTGCCAGTTGTTTTTTGTAAATATAAACTATATAATAAACACAAAAAGTAGATTAACAGACAGGAATTTGTGACAAAATAAATCCAGGCAGGTGATTGAATGATTAACAGGGACAGGCTGGTCAGCCAGTTTAAAAGAATGGTGGAATTTGATTCAGAGACGTATCATGAGAGAGAAATTGCGGATTATTTAAAAGAAGAGATGAAACAGCTGGGTTTTTCCGTAACAGAAGACGATGCTGGTATCCGACTGAAAGAACGGATAGCAGATTATGGAGATGCAATCCCTACAGGTAATCTATACGGCTTTTTAAAAGGAAATACAGCTGGGATGCCGGTTCTCTTCTCCGCCCATATGGATACGGTCAGACTGGGGATCGGGAAGCATGCCGCAGAGGATGAGAATGGTGTGATCACTTCCAGGGGAGATACGGTGCTTGGAGCAGATGATCTTTCCGGCATTGCAGCAATACTGGAAGCAGTCCATACCATAAGGGAACACCAAATTCCCCATCCGGATATTGAAGTTCTGTTTCCGGTTGCAGAAGAAAATTACGGAAAAGGCAGTCAGCTTGCAGACTACTCTGCCATCCGTTCCAGACAGGCATATGTATTCGATCTAAGCGGTGAGATTGGCAATGCAGCGCTTGCCGCACCAACTCTTTTATCCTTCGAAATCAGAGTAAAGGGGAAAAATGCCCATGCAGGTTTCTGTCCCCAGCTTGGAATCAATGCAATAGAGATTGCAGCAACAGCCATATCCCGCATAAAGCAGGGCTGGGCAGACGAAGAGACTACGGTTAACATCGGAAAGATAAGCGGTGGAAAGCAGGGTAATATTGTTTCTGATGAGTGTATTTTAATCGGTGAGATCCGAAGCTTAAAGGACGATCGTGCCATGGAAGAATGGGAAAAGCTGAAAAAAGTCTTTGAAGAAGCAGCAGCCTGCCGGGGAGGTAACATTGAGCTTTTGTTTGAAAAGCAGATTGAGGCCTATGAAATCGATGAGGATGAAGAAGTGGTAAGGCGCTTTAAAAGAGTCTGCGATGAAATTGGCGTGAAAGCCGTCACCCATAAGACTCTGGGAGGCAGCGATAACAACCATTTTGTACGCAACGGGATCAGGGGGATTGTGGTCGCCTGCGGTATGAATGAGGTACATACCACAAGCGAATATACGACTGTAAATCAATTGGAAAAAAGCGCTCTTTTGGCTCTGGGACTTATGACAGACCAGAAGTAAAGCTGAATAGAAGACAGGAGAGAAGAAATATGAAGCGGGTTGTAACAATACAGGATATTTCGTGTTTGGGAAAATGCTCTTTGACAGTGGCTTTGCCCATCATATCAGCCATGGGAGTTGAAACAGCCATTATACCGACGGCGGTTCTATCCACCCATACTATGTTTCAGAATTTCACCTTCCGGGATTTAACGGACGAGATTGTTCCCATTTCCAATCACTGGAAACAGGAAAAGTTCCGGTTTGATGCCATTTATACCGGATACTTAGGTTCCATGGAGCAAATCGGAATTATAAAAGATTTTTTCAAAGATTATAAAACAGAAGAAAATGTGATCTTTGTAGATCCGGTTATGGCGGATAACGGAAAGCTTTATCCGGCATTTGATCTGGCATTTGCAAGAGAGATGGCAGGACTTTGCGGATATGCAGATATCATTGTTCCTAATATCACAGAAGCCTGCCTGATGACAGGAACCCAATATAAGACGGAGTATGATGAAGCTTATATCAGGGAACTCCTCCAAAAATTAAAAGCTCTGGGCACAAAACGGGCGGTTGTCTTAACCGGTGTCAGCCTGAAAAAGGGAAGAACCGGAATCGCAGGGCTGTATGTGGAAAGCGGAGAATATTTTAACTATGACCACGAAAAGATTGATACCAGTTACCATGGAACAGGGGATATTTTTGCAAGCGCATGCGTAGGCGCTTTGATGAACGGGAAAAGTCTGCCGGAATCCTTAAAGATCGCGGCAGACTATACACTGGAATGTATCCGTGAAACCTTAAACGATGGAAATGAAACCTGGTACGGTGTGAATTTTGAATCAGTCATCCCCTGTCTCATTGGAGCCTTAAAAGGATAGGATCAGTTTACAACTGCATCAGCTCTGTCACGCAGAATGAGTTTTGCAAGATAGAACTGACTGGTATCGTCAATATCGATGGAATCCACAGGATTCATAAAGTAGGGATAAGTTTTTCCGCTGTAAAAATCACCATATTTCAAATAACTGGGGACAGATGCAAGATAGATGGCGCCGTTGATCCGGCAGCCGGACATTGCATCCTGCCTCCTTATTTGTTTCTTTAAGGAGTCGGGTGCTTTCATTTCACCAGTTTCAGTGATCGTAACAGACAGATAACACATACAATCGTAAGGACAGACACTGATCACAGAATCCGCCTCCTTTTCAAACAGTAGTTTTACACTTTCCAGAATATGTTCTTCGTTTCTGAGAGGAGACGTAGGCTGAAGCAGCATAAAATAATCATATTCTTTCCCCAGTCTTTTCATTTCACTAAGTGCATGAAGGATCACATCACCGGATGCTGCCTGATCACCGGAGAGTTGGGGCGGTCTTAAAAAAGGAGCCGCGGCACCAAGCCCTATAGCTATCTGCTGATAAATCTTTGAATCCGTAGACACAAGGATATCATCGAAAAATCCTGCTATTTTGCAGGCATCTATGGTATATCCCATTAACGGCTTCCCGTTCATCTCTTTTATGTTTTTATCCCTGATTCCCTTTGATCCGCTTCTGGCCGGTATAATTGCAAGAAACCTTTTATTTCGAACCATTACAGTCTCCAATCAATCTCATAGAATTCTTTATCTAAATGTATTCCCTTTTCAAACGCCTTTTTTATACAACTGAGGATTTTTTTGCTGGTGCCCGGACAATCATAGGGATTATCGGATACATGGTGTTTCATATCCAGATTTATTGCCTGGGAGATTGCATTACGAATGCTTTCCGCTGAAGCTTCGCAGTTGATGACAGAATCAGGCTTTATTCTGCCTTTTTGCCGGCTCCCGATATCCACTGTGGGCACATGGAAAGCGGGAGCTTCCAGGATTCCGCTGGAAGAGTTGCCGATTACAAGCCTGCTTAAGCTCATCAGGCTTAAATAGCGAAGGGAGCCTAGAGAAGAAACGTATACCGCCCGCTCCGGATGCAGCCTTGCATAGGAACTTGCCATTTCATTGACCTGATTACCGCCTGTATCGGAGTTGCTTCCGGTAAATACCGTAAATAGCCCTGGAAATGAATCCAGAGCATCTAAAAGTGGCTGAAACTGATCCGCAGCAGTGACAGGCTCCAGAGTCGCCGGGTGGTATGTGACCAGGGAAAGAGGAAGTGGCAGAGCGATATTTAAAGACCTTTCCAGCTGCTCTTTTGTCAGAAGAGTGAGTCCTTTAAGCCGTTCAATACCCAGTGCACCAACGTAAAAAACTCTGTCAGGTGATTCGCCAAGCTGTATCACCCGTTTTCGGTATTCCGCTGTGCTTGTAAAATGGAGATAACTCATTTTTGTGATTCCATGACGCATACAGTCATCGCAGGCCCCCTGGGTCAGTTCCCCTCCATGGATGTGAGCAATTGGGATCTTACAGATAACGGCAGCGCTTGCTGCTGTAAAAATCTCATACCGGTCTCCAAGAAGCAGTATCATATCCGGTTTTAACCGTTCAAAGGCACCGGAGATACCGATCAGCTCCAGCCCCATGGATCTGCAGATGCCATAGGAAGAATCGCTGGCCAGATTCATTTCCACAGTTTCATCAATTACAATTCCGTCCTGTTTCATCTCCCGGTAATCAAGTCCGAACCTGGTATCCAGATGAGTTCCTGTGACCAGAAGCTGGAGTTTCAAGTCATGGTCTTCCATAATACTTCGGATTAATGGAAACAGAAGCCCGTATTCCGCCCGGCTTCCCGTTACCACACATAGTTTTATCATTCCCCTATTATATCATCCTTTCGATAGTCTCTGTCTGCGCAGGTGCCAAGTATTTTGGGAAGCTTCATGGGAGATATTCCGGGAGAGCAGCGTTTGGCACAGAGATTTTCCATGGTAAATGGTTCCCCTGTTTGAATATCTCTTGCAGCTACCAGAAACTTTCTTACGTGATCCCGGTTTTTAAGTTCTTCTCCTGCAGGAGCTTTTATCCCGTTTCCCATAGCTTTTTCTATATTTCTTACACTGTCAGTCATATTCTTGAATTCATCCGGCTCCAGGCTCATCCGGTGATCCGGCCCCGGCATGGTTTTATCAAGAGTCATATGCTTTTCAATGACGCAGGCTCCAAGGGCAGCAGCAGCCACAGCCACCTCGATTCCGGCAGTATGGTCAGAATATCCTGTCTTTTTGTGAAAGGATTCTCTCATGGTAATCATGGCATTTAAATTAACATCCTTCGGAGGAGTGGGGTAAATACTGGAGCAGTGCAAAAGAGTAATATCCTGTCCGCCTGTATCAAGAAGACCCAGTGCTTCCCCGATTTCATCCGGAGTGGACATTCCTGTGGACAGGATAATTGGCTTTTTTAATGCGGCTGCTTTTTTTAAATAGCAGTAGTTTGTAATCTCGCCTGATGGGATCTTAATTATCGCCATCCCCAGGCTGTCTAAATATTCCATGCTTTCTTCATCAAAAGGGGAGGAGAGAAACTGAATCCCCCGGAAGGCGCAGTACTGAGAGAGGACCTTAAAATCGTTCCAGGACAGTTCCAGATCCTTTAACATCTCATATTGGGAATTGTTATTTCCTGTATTGTGAAACTGATATCTTGCCTTTTTCGCGCTGGGGGCAGCCAGAAGTTCTGCGCGGAAAGTCTGGAATTTGACCGCATCTGCCCCTGCGGCCCATGCAGCATCAACTAACTGTCTGGCAATGCCCAAATCCCCATTATGATTCACGCCGGCTTCTGCTATTATCATAATCTTATTCATAACGACTTACCTCCCTTGCCGGACTTCCGTAAGCCAGCTTGTTTGAAGTAATATCAGACAGAACCAGGCTGCCGGCTCCGATCATGGAATTACTTCCAATGGTTCTGTTCTGGATCACAGTGCTTCCTGCGCCGATATGGGCATTATTTCCGATTTTTACATTTCCGCAGAGAATGCAGCCAGGGGCTGTGTGAGCAAAACTGCCGATAACACAGTCATGTTCCACAACCGTACCGCTGTTAATAATGCAGCCGTCTCCCAGCGTGACTCCCGGACCTATGGAAGTTCCTCTTCCGATAAAGACCCCGTCCCCCATATGAAGATCACCGGATAATGCAGAGCGTTTATCAATGATGCACGGCATAAGAAAGCCAATGGCTTTACATTCCTCAAAGAGCCGGATTCTCGTCTGGGGCTTACCAACGCTTCCGACTGCTATTGCCGCATACTTAATTCCTCTGCGGTAAATATCGGGCAGCAGATCATCAGACCCAAGCACCATGATGCCGGAGACGGTTATGCCCCGGCTTTTACTGCTGTCAAGGATTCCCATGATCTTAAATTCCTCTTTTGAATGAATGGTATCAATCACACTTTCTGCATGACCGCCTCCGCCCAGGAGGATCAGCTTTTTTTTCATAGTTTCATTCTCTCAGCCATCTTTCTCATTTCACTGAACTCTCCCATATCAAGCCATGTGCTGTCCATAACCGGGTATGCACCCACTTTTTCACCGTTTTTCATGCACAGGCGGATTAAATCAGGCATATCAAACGGCGAATCCAGTGGAATATACTTTAATATATCTTTCTCCAGGACATAAAGCCCTGTGCTGACCAGAAATTCATACTTTGGTTTCTCGCTCATGGAATGAATACAGCCGTTTTCATCTAAGGAGATCACACCGTATGGAATCTCGTAATTTTTCATGGCTGTCACAACCGTGATCTGATTCCTGCTTTTTTTATGGTAAAGGAGAAGTTTTGCATAATTTACATCAACCAGGATATCGCAGTTACTGACAAAAAAGCTTCCCGTGATCTGGTCTTTTACAAGAGTCAGGGAGCCTGCTGTTCCAAGCGGTTCCTTCTCATCAACAAAGTGAAGGTCATA
This sequence comes from Lacrimispora amygdalina, assembly GCF_003432035.1. Taxonomy (GTDB): domain Bacteria; phylum Bacillota; class Clostridia; order Lachnospirales; family Lachnospiraceae; genus Lacrimispora; species Lacrimispora amygdalina. The sequence continues at coordinate 23,865 of NZ_QOHO01000073.1, read as the reverse complement.
GCGCCGGTCACCGTTAAAATATGCTTTAATCAGTTCTTTTCTGTAATTGACTGTTAAATAGAACTCTGTGAATCCATAGGAGATCAACTGATTCATGATCCGTTCTACAATCGGGGTATCTCCGATGGGAATTAATGGTTTTGGTATGATCTTTGTATAAGGGTAAAGCCTGGAACCTTTCCCGCCTGCCATGATCACTACAGGAGTTTTCTTTTTTCTCAAAATCCGTTTTTTATCCGGCTGCAGTTCATTCCAGAACACAATATCAAGGACCTGGCCGTCATCTTTTACAATGGGAAGACCTTCAATCTGCTTTTCCCTCATTATTTTCAATGCTTCAGAGACTTCTCCCTCTTTTATGACAATGGGGGACTGGTTCATAATAAGGTGCACCGGCATTGCCAGATCTTTATTTTGCAGAATCCATCGACGGATATCTCCGTCTGTAATGACTCCTTTCAGCTTCCCGTCATTTACAACCATCAGTATTTTTTTTGCAGTCTCATCCAGCTGCCGGATTGCATCTCTGATTGGAAGGTCCGGTGCAACAAAGAATTTTTCCACGTCCATGCCAATCCCTCCTTCCATATGTCAGCTTTTCTTTAAAGCTTCTATCACAAAGTCCATGTCTGCTTCCGTTAAGTTGACGCTGCAGGGCAGGTTTATAATGCGGCTTTGATAGAAGGGCGCTTTTTCTACAAAATAGGTCTGGCAGTTCTGATACATGGTCTGGGTGTGGTTCAGTTTCCAGATGGGTCTGGTCTCAATTCCTGCTTCTTTCAGCTGTCTGATAAGAGAATCTCTTTTTAAGGTTTTGTTTCTTAAAAGAAGAGAGTAGAACCAGTGATTATTCCTGGCTTTTTCGTTAAAGGGCATAAGTACGGCGGCGTCCTGAATTGTTTTCAGCCCTTCCCTGTAATAATTATAATTTTGTATCTTGATGCGGATATAATCTTCCAGACATTCTAACTGCCCCACTCCCAGAGCAGCCTGCACATTGGTCATCCGGTAATTATAACCAATGTGATTGTGGACATAGTTAAGAGGATCATCCTTTGCCTGGGCAGCCAGATAGGCGCATTTTTTCACATTTGCAGCATTTTTTGCAGTTACCATTCCGCCGCCGCCGGTTGTGATGATTTTATTGCCGTTAAAAGAATAAGCTCCGAAATCACCCATGGTACCCGCAAATTTCCCCTGAAATATCCCATCTTTATATCTCGTTCCAAGCGCTTCCGTAGCATCTTCAATCAGTTTTAAGCCATACTCATCAGCCAGCCGGACAAGAGTTTCCATATCTGCCATATTACCAAAGATATGAACGGCTGTAATTGCCCTGATGATACGTTTGGATTTGTTATTTCTAAGGCCCAAAGTGGTTTTCGTACATTCCTTTTTTAAAAAATCTTCCAGTTTTTCGCAGTCAATATTCAGGGAATCGTCACAATCCATGAAAACAGGTTCTGCACCCAGATATTTCACTGGATTCACCGCTGCAATAAAAGTCAGGGCAGGAACGATCACTTCCTCACCTGGTTTTACACCGGAAAGAAGCAAAGACAGGTGGAGAGCAGCCGTGCCGCTTTGAACTGCAGCCGTTTTTTCCACCTTTAAATAATCAGCCATTTCATTTTCAAATCTGGTCACATAACTGCCCGAAGCAGAGACCCAGCCGTTTGAAATTGCCTCGTCTGCATATTTTTTTTCATTGCCTTTTATAACTGGTACAGATAGGGGAATCATGGGGCGCCTCCTGCCGTTTTCATCAAATATTATACCGGTCTGTCCGGTAGCGGTCCAAATTGTTTTCCATCCAGAGAATGGTTTCTTTAAGGCCCTGTGATAACGTATATTGCTGTTTCCAGGAAGTCAGGGCTTTCAGCTTTTCATTTGATCCCAGAAGTCTGGTCACTTCGCTTTTTTCCGGCCGCAGTCTCTGGTTTTCGCAAATGATTTCAGCTTTTGGATTAATTTGTTTAATCAGTTCTAAAGCAAGTTCGCCGATAGAAATTTCCGTTTGGCTGGCAATATTGATCTCCTCGCCTGCGGTATGTTCAGACGCTTCGATTTCAATAAAGCCATTGACGGTGTCTTTCACATAATTAAAATCTCTGGTCGGGGTAAGACTTCCCAGATGGATGTCTTCCTTTCCCGCCAGAAGCTGACTGATTATTGTGGGAATAACTGCCCTTGCTGACTGCCTTGGACCATAGGTATTAAACGGCCGGACAATCGCAACAGGAAGAGAAAAACTCCTGTAAAATGATTCTGCCAGGCGGTCCGCGCCTATTTTCGTGGCAGAATAAGGGGACTGGGCTTTAAACGGATGGGATTCATCAATGGGAACGTAGTCGGCACTGCCGTAGACTTCTGAAGTGGAGGTAATTAATACTTTGCCTGTTTCTAAGGCTCTTGCAGCCTGAAGGATATTTAAAGTTCCTTTCACATTGGTATCAACATAAGAATCGGGAGATACATAACTGTAGGGTATGGCAATCAGCGCTGCCAAGTGAAAGATGGAATCTACCCCCGCGACAGCAGTTCTTACCCCATTTGGGTCTCTGATGTCTCCGCTTTGTATTTCGATTTCGTTCTTTATATGTTCAGGAAGAGTATCAAGCCAGCCAAAGGTACCAAAAGAGTTATAATAGACAAATGCTCTCACCTGATATCCGCGCCTGATAAGTTCCTCTGTCAGATGGCTGCCGATAAAGCCGTCAGCTCCTGTGACCAGTACCTTTTTCATGATCTGCCCCCTTCATGATGATTATCAAAAACTCTTATTCGATAAGTTGCGGTAGTGTCAGAGACTGGAAAACAGAATTCACCGCATCTGTTTGACTGGGTATAATCCAGATAAACGTTTTTTAAATGCTCTTCGTTCAATTCTTCGTTAAATACGCTGTCTATTCGTTCCAGAATAATGACAGCTCCTCCTACAGGGCCGCAGTTCCTGTAGCTGACCATTCCTTTTATGATTGCATGTGCCATGTTTTTACCTGAACCTAACTGGTAAGAACCGGTTCATAGATATCGAACCGGTAATCGATCTCAGAATCTTTTTCTGCTACAATGGCAAACTCTCCAAACTGATTGGTTATGACATAACCAAGGTCTTTTTCTCCCCAGGGGGAGGATGCTGTAATTATGACGACGGCTCCCTCCACAGCTTCACGGCGGGAATTAAAAACAGTGCCGGTGAGCAGAATCTCGAAAGAAGATTCCAGAGTGATGGCAGCCTGGGCTATATTCTGGTTATTAAAGTCTTCTGGTCCGATTATAAGTTCCGCATAGCTGCTCATAAACAATCCTCCTTCTTGCAGGTAATTAAGGGGGCGAAGACCGAAAGCTCATATTTCATATCGGGCAGTGCCTTTAGTGAAAATACATAGCGCCCTGCCTTATCTGTAATTACATAGCCAAGAGGCGTTGTTTCGTGAGTTACCATATCCACTTGTGTAATCTGAACGGCAGCCCCGCTGCAGGGGGTGTGATCAGGGCGGTAAACAGTCCCCTTTATAATTTGATAATTCATTGGTCCAAGATGAAAATTAAAATGTTTTTTGCTGCAGGGCAGAAGCTTGGAACCGCTAATGGTAAAGGAGGCTTTCTTATTACAGTTCATGGTTTCAGTAACGCCCCTTTCCTTTTTCCCTTAATCGTTCTGGGTATAAATAGTCACATTTAATTGCTGGGTGTCCTTTGTATCCTCAGCGCTTATAATATTCCCAGCCTGTTCTTTTCCGTTTACGATTATTTTGGACACTTTCATTTCCTTGTAGTTGCTCTTGATTGCTTCGAATTTATTTTCGCCGTCCATTTTCAATTCCTCAAATTCCCATTGGATTTACTAAACTATATGCGATGGATAGAATTCTGATACCGTTGAACGAATGGTATCTCTTACCTCTGTAAGTATTTTGTACAGACGTTCAAAATACTCCATGAAAAAAGCCGCCTGATATTGGAGATCGGAGGTCAGTTTGTCATAATCCTTTGCTGACATTTGTTCGTTTCTTTCTTTCATTTCATAGAGAAATTCAGTAATATATCCTCCTAAGTAGCGGCTCAGGGGGTGGTTCTCAAAATTGTTTACAATCTGCAGAATATACAGGATTCTCTGAAGGTCAATATCATCTTCCTCAACTTCCACAAGAGATTTTGTCTTATTTTCAGAAATAATGATTTGACACAATTCCAGTCCTTCACTTGTTCGTAACAGATATTCATTGAGGAATTCGATTATGGTACCAATCGTCTCCTCTGGGTTCAGCCTCAGCTCATGAACTGGCAGGCAGGCATTTTTTTTGCCTGCATAAGAACCGTTTTCCAGTAATTCATTCAGTTCCTGGTGAGGGGCTCCTTTTATCTCAGCTCCATAGGAACAGTTGATAAAACGGACGCGGGACCGGTCTTTATAACGGCTGATATAGTACTCCAGATTTCGGCGGAAGGAATCCAGAGTAATGGAAGTTGCCGTGGGTTTGCCGTGGATATCTTTAATCAATATCTGAGTGTCATACTTGATACTGCTGTCATAAGGAAACAGTGCGCTGTCTGCGTGATGCTTATTATTTGTGTGTGCTAAATCCTGTCCGGCCAGGAGAATAGGAGAGCAGCCAAGCATATTTGCAATGTCTATGCATGCGTGTGATACCGATCCTCCGCAGTACACCGCTTTTAAGTGCCCCATCCCCTTAATGGTATGGGAAAACAGGAGAGAGATAAATATTTTTTCTCCCTTATAATCCTTCATAAGATAACGGTTGCTGTATTCATAAAAGGCCAGTGGCACGTTTAAATCCAAATGGTCTTTCATCATCTCATAATTGGCATCAACCGGGTCAACGGATACAATCATATCAGGCATGATCCCGTTTTTCACGAGAGCGTTCACGGTTCTGCTTCCTGTAATAATAAAGTAATCCTTCAGTTTGTCTTTGTACTTCAACATATCCTTTATATTCTGATCCAGTGATGATCCGCCGGATACTATAATTGCGGGGACATCCGTGTTGGTATTTATATACCGGTGAATGGGAGTGGTCTCTTCTATGATTTTCATGTTTGCAATCATATTTTTAATAAATATATTTTTAAACCGTTTTGCCAGATGGACCTGGGAAGCGGCATTCATAATCGTCCAGTCCAGGTGTTCAATCAGCCGGTCGTATTCTTTTTTGTAAATCCTTTCGTAGTTTCCAAATGCATGAAAATAAATATTATTGATATTTTTATAGGTAATAGTTTCATCAAATATCTGTTTTATCAGTTCCTCGTTATAAAAGACCAGGTGGATGTTATCGCCTGTATATGCAGGAAACTGCTTAAAAACCGAACGGTTCGGTTCGAAAATAATAACCATGTTTCTGGCACAAATACATTTTTTTAATTGATCTAAATAAGCTCCTGTATCAATGCCGAACAGAAGTATCAGGGAATCAAATCTGATTCCCTCCAGTGTATCCATAAGCTTATGGATTTCGTCTTCATAATGTATATGGTCTGCAAGATACTCATATGTTCCCTCTTTTTTAATACGGCACACCTGGTATCCGTCAGAAGTTTTTACTTTTTTCATGGTTTCCTCCACAAGAAGGTTTGGCTAAGCTTTAACCTATAAAGGTGAGTAGGCAAGCAGCTGATATTGTCTGCCCTTGATTTTGGGCAAAGTAAATCCGTAGGTACCGTCAGAAAGAGAGAAGGTCACACCGATCCGGATAAACTGGGAGGGATCAGAAGCATCCAGGACGCGGACCTCTACTGCTGCATTTGGTAAGGGGATTCCGTTTGGGCGGTACACCGTTCCTGTGATAACCAGAGATGAATCACAGGACAAAGTCACATCTGCAGTTACGATTTCGGAGCAGATCAGCTGGCAGCCGGTGAAACATAATTTAGATGACATATCGTCGCCTCCTAATTAGGAGGTGTCCAATAAAATGAACACCCCCGGAGTGTTTATTGAGCGTAAAATTTAAATCTCAGCTGTACACCAGCTCTGGTGGTAATACCGTAAACAGCATTTGCATCTGTAAATGTCAAACCGTCTGGAGTAGCAGTTGTGGGATTTGTACTCTCCCAGACAGCAACTGCGCCGCTTCGTAAGATGGTATTGCTAAAGACTGCGGTACCTCTGGTTAAAAGCAGTCCCCAGCTTGTTGTTGACAGCTTAACAGGAAGAAGAATACCTGAATCAGCGGAAGCCAGTGTAATTGTTTTGACAATCGGTTTATAGTTAGCCATAAAAACGCCCCCTCTGCGTCTGATTAGAAATACGTATTTCTTATATATAATATGTCCTTGCAGGAAAAGAGTGAAAGCTGTAAATGGAAAAGACATGCAGATAAATTGATACTTCTCCTGCATGTCTTTGGCTGTTTAGTTTGTATGAACCTTTTCAGATTTAAATTGTCCGGGAGTGGTTCCTGTATGCTTTTTAAACACCCGGATGAAGTTCTGTTGGGAATTAAAGCCTGTAGTGGAAGCAATCTCTTTTATCGGCTTACCGGTAGACAAAAGCAGTTCCTTTGCTTTCTCTATCCGGTACTGGTTTAAATAATCCACAAAATTGATACCAAAACTCTCTTTAAAAAGCCTGCTTAAGTAACTGGTGGTGGTTTTGCACTGGTCCGCCAGCAGATTCAACGAAAGGTTTGGGTCTGCGTAATTCTCTTCGATGCAGCGTTTTGCCCGGATTAAGTACTTATGCTGCTGCTTTAAATATTTTTCCGACAGTAAATTCACAGCAGCGGTACAAAACGGCACCATAAATTCCTGCATACAGATGGGACTGCCCGCGCATTTATCGGAATAAGGCTCCGGATCAAAGAGAAATGCATATTCTTTTTCATCGGAATCCGTGATGCGGTAGGAGGCAAGTGTGTTTAAAAACGCAAGGCGGTAATATTCATAAGCTCTGCAGATTTCCTCGGGATTACCGTCATGAGGTAAGGTGTGGCAGATATGGAGAGCCTTTTTTAAAGCTGAATCAGTATCCCCTTTCATAATTAAAGCGGAAATGGATTTCATTTGCAGCTGGAAGAAGTGGTAGTTGAATTTCACTGAATCTTCCTCTGTACTCACAGATTTCTCCTCTGCGTTTTGGGACGGGTATTTCTGTCTGGCAAGTCTTTCCAGGCTTTCCTGATAGGAAAAAGACACATTTTGAATGGAACTGCATTTTGGACCAATTTCCAGCAATACTCCGTTTCTGCGGTCATCTGTGGATTGAAAGAAGGATTGTTCCAGCTTAATTTCGAAATCCGTTATTTTGCTATATCCAAGGTCTGCATCGAACTGGATAATTACAGCATAAAGGGAATCATCAATCTGCTGCAGTACATATCTGCAGATACCATCAGAATTCCGCCGAAGAATCTGATTTAAACTGTCTGCGAACTGGTGTCTTAATATTGGTTCAACAAAATCCCGGAATGTTAATGTGATCACTTTACAGGGATTTTCTGTATTTAAGGGACTGCTTATATTTGTGAGTATGTTTTGGATATAAGGGATGTCCATGGGCTTTCCATTTAGGAGATCAAAATAAAACTCTTTTGATATTTTTGGAATCATATTGCTTAAAATATAATCCAGCTGATATTTATGGTTGGATATCTTTAAAAAGCTTTCCGTCAGATAATCCCATTCATTTTTACCGTCAGCACTGTTTCCTCCGCTATCCTCTGATGAGACCATTTTCTTTAATTTCTGCACAGGCATATAGCTTAAGTAAAGGACACACACCGACAAAAGAGTGCTTAAAATCAAAATCAGGGCAAAATAAGGAAGAGAATTCATCAGCACCATGCGTGAGGAGGGCATGAAAGCCATGTCATCTACCAGCAGAACCAGATTAATTCCGGTCTGATTGGACTGACAGAAATAATAATGCTGATTTTCTGAATATACGGTATTTTTACCCTCCTTTATATAGCCTGGTATCATCTCAATAAATCCTTCGGGTACTTTTTCGTAATCCAGCATGCCGGGAAAGAGAGGATTAAAGTCATTGTCATAGGCCAGAAGATGGCTGTAGGATGTCTGGGCAGCTTCCAATGCATCATAAAGGACAGAAGATTTCATCTTCATAAACAGTGTCCCCAGACCCTTTTTGCCATTTAGGGGAAAGTCCCTCACCATATAGACTCTGCCCTTATAAATCTCAATGGAGGTTGTGCGCCCGCTTTTAAGCAGAACTGTGGAAGGGCGGGAGGCAAAGTGTCTGTCCACCAGATCCCTTTCACGGAAAAAGTCCAGAGAGCACTTTTCATAGGTAGAAGTAAGAATCTGGCTGGTCTCTCTTATGTAGAGATAAATTTCTTCCATCCCTTCCGTTTCCTGGCAGTAACCGTTTAGAACAGACCATACCTGGTAATTGGCCACAGAGTTCAAAGGCTTCGGAGTCACCACAGAGTCCACAATGCTGGCATCATATGTAATATGAGTCAGGGAGTTATGGAATCCGGAAAACAAAGTGTCCAGTGTCTTTATGGATACCTCCAGGGTATTGGTGTAAATCAGGTTATTATTTTTTAGAAAGGTGGCCGTAGTCTGATGGTTGACTACCATGGATACCACTGTCATTAAAATTCCGCTGAAAGCCACCATCACAGTAAAGAGCTGTGTCAGAAGTTTTTTGTTCCGGAATTTTCGTAAGATGTCTTTTAAATTATGATTCATGAATTATGGCCCCTCCCAGATGAAAATTTATATAAATGTTACAAAAATAAGTATATAAGATTTGAAGATTGATAACAAGTGCTGAAAGAAGTGATTCTTTTGATAAATTTTGTTCTATTAACAAATATTATCTTTTCAGGGCAATTAATGGAAATCAGTTGAAGAATGGGATATTTACAGCCTGCATACCGGTGGGCTATACTCAGGATACATAAAACGAGCTCGGTTTGATGTGAATTTGTTAGGAGAAAGGGAAAAACATTATGAGAAAAAGAATTATTTGCTGTCTGCTGGCGGCTGTCCTGGGGATTGGCACGCTGTCAGGCTGTGGGGGCGGCGCTAATAGCAGTACCCCGGGAACGAAAGCGGCAGGCGGTACGGAAAACTCTGCCGGTAAAAAAGAAGGCGGAGAAAATGTTGTAACGTTTTCTATGTCTGAGGATGTTTATACATGGGATCCCATGGGACAGCCGGTTGTTCCGTTTTACAGTATTCAGCTTTTGATTTACGATATGCTGGTGCGCACGGATCACGCGGGGAATTATGAACCGGGTCTCGCTACAGAATGGAGCGTTTCCGATGACGGTCTGGACTGGACCTTCAAATTAAGACAGGGAGTTAAATTCCATAATGGAGAGGATTTTAATGCGGATTGTGTGAAGGCTACTCTGGAAAGAGGTGCGTTTAACAATACCTTAAATATGAACTTCCTCTGGTCTGATATTGAATCCGTGGAAGCAGCAGACGAATATACAGCTGTTGTACACTGTAAGAAGCCAATTGGAGATATGCTCAACCAGCTTACCTACATGCCCATGCTTCCGGCAAAGGCTCTGGCAGAGCAGGGAGAGGATATGTTTAAGACAAGCCCTGGTACAGGTCCATGGAAATTTGTCAGCTGGGATCCGGGTAATGAGGCCGTATTCGTAAGAAACGATGATTACTGGGATTGGGGCGATCAGAAATCCAATGTGGATAAGATCATTTACAAGCCAATCTCTGAGGATACCACCCGTGTATCCAGCATGAGAACCGGCGAATTTGATTTGATTTCCAATATTCCTCCGGATCAGGTGGATGTACTTTCCGGTACTGATGGAGTCACAGTGGATTCAAAGCCTGGTACAACCATCAGCTGGATGGCTCTTCAGTGCGGACAGGGAAAACCGTTTGCGGATAAAAATGTGCGTCTTGCCCTGACCCATGCCATAGACCGGAAGCTGATCGTGGAGAGCATTCTGGGCTCCGGTACTCCTGCTTACTGGCCTGTAATGGAAGGTGTTACAGGATATGATAAGGATCTGGAAAGTAAGTACAATCAGTATGATCCCGAGCTTGCAAAGAAGCTTCTGAAAGAAAGCAGCTACAAAGGAGAAGAAATCTACTTTATGGCCATTGACGGAAAAGTACCGCGTACAAAAGAGGTCCTTCAGGCGGTGATGTCCATGATGACGGAAGCAGGATTTAACGTAAAACTGGAGATCATGGAAGGCGCTACTTTTGTAACCAAGCGCTCTGCCGGAGATTATGATATTGCATTCTCAAATGTATTTTACAACAACGGATCTCCATGGAGACATATGATTACTCACTGGCTGTCCGATTCCTGTAATACCCAGCTTGAGAATCCTGAAATCACTTCTCTGTTAACAGAAGCCAGACAAACCATTGACAGAAGCAAACAGGATGAACTGTTAAAGCAGGCGTTTACACTTATGATGGAGGATGGAGGCCGTATGTGCTACTTCATCAATCTGGATACCATCAATGCTTATTCCAATAAGCTGAGCGGAGTCAAGCTTTACAACGATACCATTATTGACCTTTCAAGAGTCATGAAAAACTAATCTATAACCAGGGGGTAATGAAATGCAGAATTTCATGCAGTTTATGGTAAAAAGACTGCTGTCAGCGGTTATCGTGCTTTTTGGCGTATCCATTGTAGCCTTTGGACTTATGCGTCTCGCCCCGGGCAATCCGGCAGCTCTTATGCTGCCGGATAATGCCACAGTGGAGCAGATCGCAGCCGTAGAAGCCAAAATGGGACTGAATAAGCCGCTTATCCAGCAATACTTCATTTACATTGGAGATGTTCTCCACGGAAATCTGGGCACATCTATTTTTTTTAACCGTTCTTGCGGGGAACTGATATTCGGACGTCTTCCGGCAACAGGTTTACTTACCTTTGCTGCAGTAGCTGTGTCAATCTTAGTCAGTTTTCCCATGGGAATTATATCAGGAATCAAGAAGGGGTCAGCAATTGATTTTTTCTCCATGGTATTTGCTCTTTTAGGAATGTCCATGTCCCAGGTATGGCTGGGGCTGCTCTTTATCCTGTTTTTCGGAGTTTTTATGGGAGTGCTTCCCACCCAGGGGTACGGTTCCTTTCGGAATCTGATTCTTCCGGCACTAACCCTTGGACTGCCCCTTGCCGCTTTAGTCACAAGAATGCTTCGTTCCGGAATGTATGAGGTTCTGGAAGAGGATTACATCACAGCGACAAAGGCAAGAGGAATCGGTAATTTTAAGATCTATACCAGATATGCTTTAAAAAATGCTCTGCTTCCCACCATTACCATCATCGGAATGCAGATCGGACAGCTTCTTGCAGGGGCCATTATTGTGGAACAGGTATTTGGCTGGCCGGGACTTGGAAGTCTGACTGTAAAAGCCATTAACATGAGGGATTTTCCTCTGATTCAGTCCATCCTGCTTGTAACGGCTTCCCTGTTCGTAATCATCAATATTCTGGTGGATATCATCTATGTGGCTGTTGATCCGCGCATGAGCCTGAATTAGGGAGGAAACAACATGAAAAAAAGTGAATTGCTTCGAAGAATGAAAAAGTCGAAGTTTTTTGTCATCGGGCTGGTCATAGCTGTTTTTGTTACTCTGGCAGCCTTCACTTCACCGCTGTTTGTGGTTCATGATCCCATACAGTCGGATTTACGCAAACGTCTGATTTCACCGGAATTCCTTGGAAATGGAATAAACGGATACATACTGGGCACAGATGCCCTTGGACAGGATATTTTTACAAGGCTGGTTACCGGCTGCCGTATTTCTTTATTAATAGCAGCAGCAGGGGTGCTGATTCCTGCCTTAATCGGAACTGCACTGGGGGCAATTGCAGGATTTTTCGGCGGCACCATCGATAACGTTATCATGCGTATCTGTGATATACAGCTCTCTATTCCCACCATGGTTCTGGCAATTACCGTAATGGCAATTTTCGGCAACAGCGTACCCAATCTTTTGCTGGTACTTGCCATTGTGGGCTGGACCTCTTACACGAGGGTGGTGCGGGGAAGTGTAATGGGAATCCGCAACAGCGAATTTATCCAGGCATCAAGAGTACTTGGCGCTTCCAATGCCAGGATACTTATAACCCAGGTCCTTCCCTGCGTGCTTACTCCGCTCATTATCTTAATGAGCCAGCAGATCGGATTTGTCATTCTGACTGAGGCTAACTTAAGCTTCCTTGGCATGGGAGTTCCCCTTCCAAATCCGTCGCTGGGCTCCATGATTGCAGATGGCAGAGAGTATATCGCCACTGCCCCCTGGACGGTAGTCGTTCCGGGAGTGACGTTAATGATCATTGTACTGGCATTTAACTTCCTTGGTGACGGAGTACGCGACATTCTGGATCCCAAAAACAAAGATTAAGGCTGGAGGCGACAACATGGCACCATTGTTGGAAATAAAAGATTTGCATGTAGAATATAAAACCGGGCGGGCGACCGCAAAGGCGCTGAATGGAATTAATTTAACCATTGAGCGGGGAGAGGCGCTGGGGCTTGTGGGAGAGACTGGAGCCGGTAAGACAACCATTGCCTTATCCGCCTTAAAGCTGCTTCCCAGAGAAGTGGGCAACATAACCGGTGGTTCCATACTTTTTGATGGAAAATCGGTTCTGGATATGAATAACAAAAGCTTGGAGGAGATGAGAGGAAATAAAATATCCATGATATTCCAGAATCCTCTAAGCTCCTTAAATCCATTATTTACCGTTGGAGAACAGATCTCCATGGTAATCAGAAAGCATGAAAAGCTAAGTAAAAAGGAGGCTGCAAAAAGAGCACAGGAGCTTTTAGAACTGGTAGGAATTGCAAAATACCGCTTAGATGATTTTCCTCATCAGTTTTCCGGCGGTATGAGACAGAGAGTAGGAATTGCAGCAGCTCTTGCCTGTAATCCGGAGCTTTTAATTGCCGATGAGCCTACCACAGCTCTTGATGTGACCATTCAGGCACAGATTTTAGAACTGATGAAGGAGCTTCAGAGGAAGCGTTCCAGCTCGCTGTTAATGATCACCCATAACCTGGGGATTATTGCGGAGCTTTGCCAGAAGGTTGCGGTCATTTATGCAGGAACCATCATTGAATATGGCACTGTGGAAGAAGTCTTTACAAACCCAAGGCATTGGTATACAAAAGGGCTTTTGGGTGCCATTCCAAACTTAAGCGGTCCGAGAAACCGTCTGGCTTTCATTCCGGGAAATGTGGCCAATGCCTGTTTACTGCCTTCCGGCTGTAAATTCCATCCCCGCTGTACATCCTGTACAGACCGCTGCAGGAAGGAAGTGCCGCCGCTGCAGGAATATGGTACGGGTCATCTGGTGGCCTGCTTTGAAAGGGAGGAAGCAAATTAATGGAGAAGCAGAATCTTCCGGTCATTGAAGTCCGGAATTTAAAGAAGCATTTTAAAGTAAAAAACAAAGGAATCCTTCATGCGGTTGACGGTATCAGCTTTTCTGTCATGCCAGGAGAAACTCTGGGACTGGTTGGGGAATCCGGATGCGGAAAATCCACAGTGGGAAATGTAATCATGAGGCTTCATAAAGCAACAGACGGAGAGGTCCTTTATAAGGGAAGCAGTGTTCTGGACTCCAAGGGCAATGAAAGCATGGATTTCAGAAAGAAAATCCAGATTATTTTCCAGGATCCCTATTCCTCTTTAAACCCCAAAAAAACCATACAAAGCATAATGGAGGAGTCCTACCGGATCCATAACCTCTGTTCAGGAAATGAACGGCGGGAGCGGATTGAAGAAATCATTGAGCTTTGCGGACTGGAAAAATACGTACTGGATAAATATCCTCATGAGCTGGATGGCGGAAAGCGTCAGCTGGTTGGGATCGCCAGAGCATTATCCTTAGGACCGGAATTTATCGTCTGTGATGAACCGGTTTCCTCTCTGGATGTGTCTATTCAGGCCACAATCATTAATCTTCTGATGGATCTGCAGAAAAAAATGAATTTATCCTTCCTGTTTATTTCTCATGATTTAAGCGTGGTAAGGCATATCTCCCAGAAAGTGGCAGTGATGTATTTAGGGCAGATCATAGAGATGGCGCAGACAGACGAGATATTTGCCAATGCGCGTCACCCCTATACCATCGCCTTACTGTCAGCAGTTCCCAAAATTAATTTTAAGGAGAAAACAAGCAGGATTGTACTGACCGGAGATGTGCCAAGTCCTATTAATCCGGGAGAAGGCTGCAGATTTGCACCCAGGTGCTTTTTATGCAGAGATATCTGTAAAACCCAGAAGCCGGATTTAAAAGAAGTGGAACCGGGCCATTTTGCAGCCTGCCATTTTTATGAAGAATCAAGGGAAAAAGCAAGAGAGATGGAAGCAGGGAGGACATGATGGATACAAAAATCAGTGACATTCAGGTAATACTTACGGCACCGGAAGGAATTAATCTGGTGGTTGTAAAGGTGATAACCAACCAGCCGGGACTGTACGGGCTTGGCTGTGCGACATTTGCCTACCGCCATCTGGCAGTAAAGACGGTAGTGGAGGAATATTTAAAGCCCCTTCTCACAGGCAGAGAGGTGGACCGGATCGAAGATATCTGGCAGCTCATGCACCAGAACGGATATTGGAGAAACGGGCCAATTGAGAATAATGCGATTTCCGGAGTGGATATGGCATTGTGGGATATTAAAGGAAAGATGGCAGGCATGCCCGTATACCAGCTGTTTGGCGGAAAATGCAGGGAGGGAATTCCGGTTTACCGCCATGCAGACGGAAGGGATGCTGAGGAAGTCTGTGATAATATCCTGCGTTTTAAGGAAATGGGTATAACCAATATCCGGTGCCAGTGCGGCGGTTATGGCGGAGACAGCTATGGGACCGTTCCGTCTACAGCTCCAAAGGGCGCATTAAGCGGTGTGTATCTTGATTCCAGGGAATATATCCAGAATACGGTCAAACTTTTTGAGAACATCAGGAACCGGATCGGATATGACATGAATCTGGTTCACGATGTTCATGAACGGATCGCTCCGGTAGATTCCATCAAGCTGGCAAGAGCACTGGAACCTTATGACTTATTTTTCCTTGAGGATCCGGTTCCCATTGAACAGCTTCCCTGGCTTAGAAATTTGCGGCAGCAGACAAGTATTCCCATTGCAGAGGGAGAACTGTTTAATCATGCTGTGGAATGGAAGCAGATTATTGCGGAACACCTTATTGACTTTATCCGGGTTCATTTAAGTCAGATCGGTGGCATTACTCCGGCCAGAAAGCTTCAGATTTTTGCAGAGCAGTATGGGGTAAGAACGGCATGGCACGGACCTGGAGACATGTCACCCATTGCCCATGCAGCCAATATTCATTTAGACCTTTCCTCACCGAATTTCGGTGTACAGGAGTGGTCGGGAATCGAACCGCCTAATTTTGTCATCCAGGATTTAAAAGGTCCAAGAGGAGCGTTATTAGAGGTATTCCCCGGACTTCCGGAATTTAGTGACGGTTATGTGTATGCAAATGACAAGCCAGGTCTTGGAGTTGATATCAATGAAAAAGAAGCCGCAAAATATCCATGCGAAAGTACCGTTGTCACCTGGACTCAGACCAGGCGCAGGGATGGAGCGCTTCAGACCCCTTAATTAATAGTAGAAGAAACAAGGAGGAAATAACAATGAAGTCTTGTGTAATTACCAGTCCGTTTCATTATGAGATACGTGAAATTCCCATACCGGAACCGAAAGATAATGAAGTGTTAATTCAGATGAAATCAGCCGGTGTATGCGGCAGCGATTTACATATCTACAGAGGTGAGAATCCCTGCTCCACCTATCCTCTGGTGCCTGGTCATGAAAATGCCGGAATTGTGGCAAAAACAGGTAAAAATGTTACAAATGTCAAAGTTGGAGACCACGTAGTAGTAGACTTAATCATCACCTGCGGCGAATGCTATCAGTGCACCCATGGAAGAGAAGAAGTGTGCGAGCATGTGCTGGTGAGAGGAAGCGGTACCGACGGAGGGTGGAGAGAATATTTTACAGCACCCGAAGATGATGTATATAAAATAGAAGATTCCATTCCATGGAAAGACGCTGCCTTAATCGAGCCAATTGCCATTGGGGCCCACTGCACAAAACGGGGCAGAATTCAGCCTGATGATACGGTATTTATCCTTGGAACAGGAACCATTGGAACCATTATTCTTCAGGCATGCAAGGTGATCGGCGCAAAGGTGGTCTGCTGTGATATTGACGACGAGTCTTTAAAACGGGCAAAATCCTTTGGAGCAGATGAAACCATTAACAGCAAAACAGAAAATATTGCCGAAAGAATATCTCAGATTACCGGCGGACACGGCTGTACGGCTGCATTTGATTCCGCCTGCTTCCCGGGAAGTCTCACGCTCCTCTTACAGCCGGGAATCGTATGCAACGCAGGCAGAGTGATCCCCATGGGATTTTCAGATAAACCGGAAAGTTTCAGTCAGGCGGATATTAACAAGCGGGAACTTGATATTATAGGAAGCAGAATGAGCGCCTATCAGTTTCAGCCTGTAGCAAAGAACATGGCAGAGGGAAAATACCAGTTAGAAGGTCTTGCCACAACCTTTGTAAAATTCAGTGAAATTGAAAAGGTATTTAAGAATATGGAAAATCCGGATCCGGCAGTAAAAAAGACCGTAATATTATTTGATTAGCAGGGAGGAACAGACATGATATCAAACAAATTTGATGTAACAGGAAAGCATTGTATTGTAACTGGAGGTGCTCAGGGGTTATCCAGAGGAATGGCAGAGGGTCTTTTGGAAGCCGGCTGTAAAGTAGTGCTGATTGATGTACAGGAAGAAAAACTGAAACAGGTGGTAAAGGAATATCAGGATAAAGGCTATGAAGCCTACGGCGTAGCGGGGAATCTGGCAGACCGCGAGGATATAAACCGGATCTTTGATGAGTCCATGGATCTTTTAGAAGGAAAGCTTGATGTGCTGATTCCGGCAGCCGGAATTCAAAGAAGACATCTGCCTGAGGAATTCCCCATGGAAGAGTGGGATCTGGTCGTGGATATTAATTTAAACCACGTATTTATCATGATTCAGAAAGCGTTAAAGGTTATGCTTGCCCAGTCAACAGGAGGTAAGATCATCACCATCGGTTCCATGGTTACATGGTTTGGTGGCACCACCGTACCTGCTTATACCGCCACAAAAGGCGCAGTTTCCCAGCTGACCAAGAGTCTTGCCGTAGACTGTGCAGGACGGGGAATCAACATCAACTGCATCTGCCCCGGCTATATGGATACTGAGATGTGTGCAAATATGACTCAGTCCAGAAAAGATGAATGCACCGTAAGAATACCAGCCGGCAGATGGGGAACACCGGAAGATTTAAAGGGACCGGTACTATTCCTTGCATCCTCCGCTTCCGATTATTTAAACGGAACTGCCATTCCGGTAGATGGCGGATATCTTGTAAAATAGAGTTAGTCCACAATAAAGAGGAAGCTGCAGACCATTACTGGCTGAAGCTTCCTCTTTAGAATATATATATGAAATCCCTGGATTCAGGAATGCAATATTGACGATTTTTAATCACATTTTTAGGTTGAGCCGGCAAAGAAGCTTTTCAGAGCAACTCTGCCGACTTAGAAAACATATGTAGAAAGCGCTCTGACCACTTTGTGGGATCTTTCATGTTTATGATAATATCATACATGGTAAATGTAAAGGAATTTTGACCAGGATCTAAAAATAGTATGAAAACAATGAAGAAATTATGACAGAAATTGGTACAGTAACAATATCCTCTCTGCAGATACTATCATATAGTAGAAAAATTCCCATTAAGCAAAAACGGTATTGCCTGACAGATGAAAATATGGTATTTATATAGTTGTTAGTTAAAACTAACCTGTGCACCATGCAAAACAGGCGGTTACAGTTTTTAAATGATAAGTGGGAAACAAATTTCAAGATGGAGGTATGGATATGTTACTGGAAAGGCATTTAATTGAATATTGTTCCCCAACCCTGGCTTCTTTGAAAACCGCAAATCTGTTTAATCATTCCTTTACATCGAAAGAGGAACTGAACCGCCAGCTGGAATATTTAAACCTGCAGCTGGGAGAAAAAGGAATATCATTGATTGAATTATACAGACGCGGGAATAAGGCTCTGATTTATGTATATCGAAAGTCTCATTTAATGAAGGATTTAAACCGGCCGGGAGTAAGCAGATTTTTAAAAAATTACGGATATGAAACCATGGATGTGGACCTTGCCCTTGCCAGATTAAAAATCCGTCTGAAAGAGGAGGAAGGTTTCCCTCATGAAATCGGGTTATTTCTTGGATACCCGCTTGGAGACGTAATTGGATTTATCCGCAACTCAGGAAAAAACTGTAAGTGCTTAGGCTGCTGGAAAGTATATTGCAATGAATGTGAAGCGGTGAAAACGTTTGCCAGATATCAAAAATGCAGGACCATATATTCACGGCTCTGGAGAAATGGAAGGACGGTCTGGCAGCTTACGGTAGCTGCTTAAGCAAATAAAAGGAAAGAAAGAGGTAGGATAAGATGAGTAAAGTCGCAGTTGTTTATTGGAGCGGAACCGGTAATACGGAAGCTATGGCAAATAAGGTGCTGGAAGGTGCTAAGGCAGCAGGTGCAGATGCAGCTTTGTTTACAGCTTCTGAGTTTAGTGCAGATCAGATGGATGAATACGATGCTGTTTCCTTTGGCTGCCCTTCCATGGGAAGCGAAGAATTAGAGGATGGCGAATTTGAGCCGATGTTTAAGAGCTGTGAGTCCAGGCTGAATGGAAAGAAGATCGCGTTATTTGGCTCTTATGGCTGGGGAGACGGTGAATGGATGCGCAATTGGGAAGATTCTGTAAAATCCCTGGGTGCCGTATTGGTGCATGACAGCGTGATCTGCAACAATGAGCCTGACGAGGATGGAGCTGCCCAGTGTATTGAACTTGGAAAGGCACTTGCATAATCATAGAAAACATGGGTATGAGACGTTTAAAAATGTCCTGCCCATGTTTTTTGCAAAGAAATATGGTAAAAAAATAAAAAAACTGAGTTTTCAATTCGAAAACTCAGTTTTTTATTATGACCTATCCGGGAATCGAACCCGGGTTTCCGCCGTGAGAGGGCGGCGTCTTGACCGCTTGACCAATAGGCCGTTGCCTGTCATCGCTGACAGCTTCATTATAATATCACAGGTATTCTCATTTGTCTACTGTTTTTTTGTAAAAATAAAAAAATTGTCAAAAGCAGATTTTTTATGATATACTTTGCAATAGAAAAAAAGGAGGCTTAAGGTGAAGTATGGAACGGAAAAATCGGGAAATACAGTATGATTATCTGCGGGTAATTGCAGTTATCGCAATTATTATGGTGCATTCCATTCCGGCTGAAGCAGCCAATGACAAACAGTGGTTTTTTTCCGCTGCTTTCATGCCTGTGCTTTTGTCCTTTGTAGGTATCTATTTTATGCTCAGCGGTTTGTTTATTCTTGATCATGGAACAGAGAACATTCTGGCATTCTATATAAACAGGTTTCGCACCATTGTCATTCCATTTGGATTCTATACCGGGATCTTTTATTTCTACTATAATGTATATCTGGGGCAGGAAAAACTCACTGCCGTTGAGCATATGAAAGCCTGGTTTTTGGGATGGCTGACGGAAACTACACCTATGGCTCCCCATATGTGGTTTATGTATGTGATTCTTGCGTTGTATCTATGCGCCCCCTTTTTGTCACGTATGCTCCGTGCCATGAACGACCATGAGTTAAAGATTTTTCTGGCTATGATTCTTATCATTCAAAGCCTTTTGGTCTATCTGCGACCGCTTGGTTTTTTAGCGGAAGAGTCTTTTCAATACATGATATTTAAAGGCTGGCTGATTTACTTTGTGCTGGGATATTCCTTAAAGCGCTTATATCACAACAGCAGATACCTTCCTTTTGCAGCAGCAGGTCTTGCAGGATTTGCGCTGACAATGTTTCAGAAGTGCTTTACGCCTTCCTTTACACCGGGAATTCATGATCTGGCTCCTACTGTGACAGCCATAGCTTCATCCATTTTTCTGTTTTTTGAGTTTTATGGAAACGTATCAATCCCACTGATAACAAAAGCATGTGGTTTTATCAGCAGACACAGTTATTCCGTGTATTTAATCCATTATCTGGTATTGGGACAGTTATCCGCTGTAATAATAGAAAAAACCTGGATCAGACATTTTTATGTTCCCAAAATCCTCTGCCTGACGGCGCTGACATTATTAATTTCTCTGGTCGTGGCCTGGTTACTGGATGAAACGGTTCTGAAACTGTTAAAGCGGATTATGGAACTGATATGGAAACGGGGAATGACAGATAAAGGAGAAAAATGATGGCAAAGAAAAGCAGTTGTGAATATTGTATGTATTATCAATACAATGAAGACTATGAATATTATGAGTGTGTAATAAATTTGGACGAGGATGAGATGATGCGTTTTTTAAGTGATTCTCATCAAAGCTGTCCTCACTTTAAATATGGCGACGATTATTCTGTAGTGAAGAAGCAGATGTAAAAAATAAATACCCCTTAAAAAGGGAGGAGCCGGTATCCCTTACGAGGAATACCGGCAATTATGAAAAAAATTCTTATCTCAAAGTATGTTGGCAACATCTTTTTCTGATGATTTCAGTATATCTGTAAAATATGAAGAGAGTTTGTCCGGCTTGTAACAATATTGTGACCAGAATGTGAACAATAAAAGGAAAACGGCAGTCTGTAAACGACCACCGTTTTTTGTGTCTTAATAAAATCAGGATTCCTGAAAATGGTAATTGTCCAGCAGCTGGTTTTTCATGTTCCAGAGCGGCTTTGATAAATCAACGTGGACCTCATGAGGATTTACCAGACGCCTGGATTCATCCCAAAGCGTATCAAGCTCTTTTTTACAATAAGTCTGGATATCCATAACGGCAGGAGACTCATAGACGCATTTACCACCCTGGAATACAGGAATCAGTAAATCCCTCATGGTATAAGTATTTGGGGCAAGGTGTGTTTTTTTCCAGGTTTCAATGGGATCAAAGAGAAGAAGAGAATGATTTTCATCATATACTTCTCCCTCCAGACAGATTAAATCAGCAATTATCTTGCCGGTCTCTCTGCTGTAAATACGTTTGATGGCTTTATTTCCCGGATTCGTAATCTTCTCAGCATTTTCTGAAAGCTTTATTTTCGGATTAAACTCACCAGTCTTACGATCCAGTACAGCCGCCAGCTTATACACTCCTCCAAAAGAAGGACAATCCTTGGAAGTAATTAAATTTGTCCCCACTCCCCATGAGTTGATGGTTGCACCCTGGATCTTTAAGCTGTTGATCAGCGTTTCGTCAAGGTCGTTGGAGGCAGAAATTATAGCATCAGGAAAGCCTGCTTCCGTAAGCATTTTCTTGGCTTTTTTAGAGAGATAGGCAAGGTCTCCGCTGTCTAACCGGATTCCGTAGCTGGTAAGAGGAATATTAGCTTCTTTCATCTCTTTGAATACCTTTATGGCATTCGGAACACCGGATTTAAGCGTATCATACGTATCTACTAGCAGAATACAGGCTTTTGGATAAAGCTTCGCATAGCTGCGGAATGCAGTCAGTTCATCAGGAAAGCTCATAATCCAGCTGTGGGCATGTGTACCCTTAACCGGAACGTTAAACATCTTTCCTGCCAGGACATTGGAGGTTCCCACACAGCCTCCGATCATGGCAGCACGGGCACCATAGATTCCCGCATCAGGACCCTGAGCGCGGCGCAGACCAAACTCCATTACCCCGTCACCCTCAGCGGCATACACCACACGGGCAGTCTTTGTGGCAATTAAGCTTTGATGGTTAATGATCGTGAGAAGTGCCGTCTCGACTAACTGTGCTTCCATGATGGGAGCGATGACTTTTACCAGGGGTTCCCGGGGAAATATGACGGTTCCTTCCGGTATGGCATAGATATCGCCTGAAAATCTAAAATGAAGCAGATATTCTAAAAAGTCTTCCTCAAACAGTCCGGTAGACCTTAAGTAGTCCACATCCTCACTGTTAAATTCCAGTTCTTTTATATATTCAATTACCTGTTCCAGACCAGCGCAGATCGCATAACCGTTTCCGCCGGGATTACTGCGGTAAAAAGCATCGAAGATTACGGTCTCGTTGGCATCTTTCTCTTTGAAGTAACCCTGCATCATGGTTAACTCATAGAGATCTGTTAATAAAGTTAAATTGCGCTGGCTCATAGTTTTTCTCCTTTTTACAAATCCTTTTCGCACATTATACCATATGTTTACAAAAATACAATTACATTGACAAAATAATAACAATATCGACAAAAAGAGAATAAACAATTAAAATGTCTAAATAAAATCAATTATCTGAATAAATATATACAATTTTACAATTGAAAAATAAATAATGAATAAAGTATAAAATATCTTGCAAAATAGGGCGCTATGATTTATAATAATATCATCTACAAAAGATATTAAGTTACACCTGATTTTTAAAATAATTCATAAGACAGAGCCAAAGGAGGTCGATTCCACCAAAACAGTTGTTTCGCCTGTTGACTGACAAAGTGCTCAGGCAAAAGATAAGACGTTTCCCCACATATTGATCAGACCATAGGATTCCAGCAGTTCACAGACGTGGAACATGGCTGAACGATCCGGCAATTCATTGATGTGCCTATGATTGGTCAGGACTATATTAAGAATTATTCGCTGGTTCTATCCAGTGATTTAAACCCAATGGTTCCATGACAGCATAGAAGAATGAAAATAGGAAGCAGAATAATTGATATTGCATAAGGGATCAGCAAGGGAAGCGAAAACAAGTTCATATAGAAAATCATCCAGAGAAGCACCAACAAAAATCTAAAGAGAGGTATAAAGTAACGAATGGATGAAAACGTGTAGAGCGGGTATCGAATTGAAGAAAGAATTCGGTACCCGCTCTGTTTTTGTTTTTATAAAAGTGACGATTGATAGGTAAATGTGCAAATATTAGTACTCAGTGTGTACAATTTTGGCAGTTGGGTTGTAATGTACATCAAAAGGATATAGAATGAAAGCGTTTTTAGTACCATAATGTAAAAATCAAAAGAGGAGGTTATGAATGCTTTTAATCGCCATATGTGATGATAATAAAAAAGATGCTGCCAGAATTGCGAAATTTGTTAAAAGTTATATGAAATCCGGATCTATTCCATTTCAGATATTAATTTTTAAGTCAGGGGAAGAACTGCTTGGTTTTGAGGGAAAGCTTGATTTGATTTTTCTTGATATTGCGTTAACAGGAATCAATGGAATTCAGGTTGGTAAGATGATATGGGAAATGAACAGGAATGTGAAAGTCATCTATACGACCAGTTATAAACAATTTTGCAGACAAGCCGTTAATTATGTCCATGCATTTGCTTTTTTGGAAAAACCTGTTACAAAAAACAATGTAGAACGTCAGCTTCAGGAAATTATACAATATATTCAGGAAGAACATGGCAAAATAGAGGTTGTAAATTTTGAGATTTTAGAAGTCACAAAAGCAGGAGAATTGGAAAGCAGAATAAAAAGTTTTGAAGTAAATGATATCTTTTACTTCGAATATATCAATAGGAAAATAAAAATAAAACTTCAAAATGAAGAATATTTTTTTATAGATAAAATGAAAAATTTAGCAGAAAGGATGCAAAAGTATAATTTTGAGGCCTGTCATCAAAGTATTCTGGTGAATTTAAGACATATAAAAAATATAAAAGGTTACGAAGTTCTTTTAAATAATAATGATAAACTTCCTGTTTCCCAGAAAAAATCAGCGGATTTCAGGAAAAAGCTAAATAAATTCATACAAAGTAATGTATAGGTGACAAACTATAAATAGT
>NZ_QOHO01000072.1 GCF_003432035.1 Lacrimispora amygdalina | reverse complement strand
TTATCTACCTCCTACCCGATTACAAATTAGAGGGTGAAGAAGAATGAAAAAACTGTTACAACGACTTGAAATAAAAAGAAAAACCGCTGGCTTTATGGCTGCTATTTTTGCTATAATGGCATTCCTGCCTTACTTTCCAGAAAATTTGGTCTCCCTTGCAGAATATGCACAGCTTATTGAAACCGTTTCATTACCCTCATGGGAGGCTAGCAGATACAATGAAGATAATTTCAAAGGCTATATACCAACAGGATTGATGTATGAAAATAAGGACTTTCATCTGGGATCTGCTACGTCAGAAGGAAATTTTCCCACAGGAGCTAAGCAGTATCTAGTAAAAAATAATCAGTCAAGTGAAAGTAACTATGATGAGTTTGACAAAACCTTTATCTACTGTGTGCAGGGACATACGGAAAATGCCATGATTCATTTAGGTAGTCAAGCATTTTTAGATGGTTATTGGTCACCTAATGCCAGACCTCCATTATTTCCCAAAAAAATCGGTGATGATGAAATAGAGAAATTTAACTTTTTGATGAACGTATACGCCAGTTACATGGGGCGTAATGAAAGTATATCTGCCTGTAATGATGCAAATACCGGCACAGCCAAATATATTATAGCAGCTGTTATTAACTGGATTGCTGCTGATGACTGTGCGTTTACTGGAACTGACTTAAAAACAGATTTAGGAATCTTCCAGGGCAGTGATGATTATAAAGCTGTGCTAAAGCAAATAAACACCAATGCAGTGGGAGATCGATCAGTTTATAATCAGATGTCAAGTACTCAGATTCCAGAGGAGTATAAGGCAAAAGGCTGTGATAACTGGGCAGACTGGATGTTTGGCATGGTATGGGATGCTGCGACCATTACAAAGAAACTTGATTCAGATGCAGTAGAAACTGTTTACTATGCGAAAACAGACCATGCAACAGATACATACACCGTTACGGTCCCTTACCCTAATGAAGCAGTAAAAGAATATTATCAAAAGTTTTCAGCCAAAGACTTATATGGGGACTGGATTTATACAGGTCCTATTAATGCTGGACTTTTATTTACTTCTCAATCCGGTGAAGTACCCAGTGATGGTAAAGGGATTGCAACTCTCTATTGGGCCAATCCCAATCAGGAAGGGTTGGAACTGGCAAAAGATATTGGTTCTGCACAGCTTGCTACGTTTAAATTTTATACTAAGGTTCCAGGAGGAGATAGAAATAAATATGCTTTTGACATATCCCAGACCTATTTTGCTTCCAAGATGGACAAAGACTTAGAAGTCCATGTCCGTGTTGGTTCTGCTGGAAAAGCGGAGGTTCAGCGGTACAAGCATACGGAAGGGTTCGGTGCCAGCTATAACGTAGGTCTTAACACTTTTGATTCCGAAACAGGAAAACCCCTTGCCAATACTCACTGGGACATTTTGGAAAAGTTTGATGACTCCCAGCTTGATGATACAGATTTAGATTTAAGAAGAGCAGGAGATTATTCCTCAAACTTAGGTTCTTTAACCGATACATCTTGGGAAGAAGATCAGGGGAGTGATGATGCGAGGATCTCTTTAAATTACAGCGGAGATACTGGTCTTAATGATTCCGAAGCAAACCGTTATAATCAGGGGAATTCCTCCGGTTCCCAGTTTGAACGTTGGGACGATCCGGAAAAAGATCCCTGCAATACAGATGAGCATATTACGGATTCGGATGGTGTTCTCCACTATGTAGATTCCAGAGGAAACATTCACAGTAAGACCGCCCACTCAGATGCCAGAAACTATACCTACTTAAAGGGGTATTGCAGTGGGCATCCAGCCCCTGTCATTGAATACCAGGAGGTCCCAGAACCGGAGTATGATGAAGAAACTGGAGAACAGACTAATGAGGATGAGATTGAAGCGGTGGAGGAAGCCAATCAGGAACTGCATGACACCGCATGGGCAAACTGGCTAGGAGGAGTAAAGGAATGTGAAGATCATGTAAAACAGGGCGGCTTCTTTCATGCGATTGACCCTACCGGACAAACTCAAAAAAAGGCTCTGGAAGCGGACCGGGATGAGTTTTACAAAGAGTTTATTTCTCTAAAGTATCAGTATTCCGCAAAGGAAACTAACTCAGCTCCTGGTTACTCCCTTCACGGAAGCCATCCGGATGATATCCCGCTGGAATGGAGAACAGTTACATCGAGCGAATATAAGGATTATGAATCCTCTGGACTTGATCACGAGGGCAGTTCCAGTGATCCTGATTTTGAAAGTGACAGATTAACAGCCAATATATTTAGTTTAAAACCATTACAATCCCAGGAAAGCCAGTTTGTCAGCTTCGGATCACTGGACCAGAAACTTACCCTCTCTGAGTCAGAAACAGATTCCAAGGATATAGAAATCTCTAACCAGGAGAAAGTAAATGAACCGGAAACCGAAGCGGCTGAAACTGTGACAGAGGAACCGGAAGAAACACAGTCGGAAGTTATAGAAGAAACAGAAATTGAGACAGAAGCTGAAAAAGAAGCTGAAACAGAGGCTGAAACACAGACTGAAACCAGGGAAGAAACAACAGATCCTACAGAGTCCGAAAGCCCGGAGGAATCGGAAGAGGTTACGGAAATAACTGCGGAAGCGTCTGAAACGACAGCAGAATCCACCAAAGAGGTAGAAACCGAGGTACAAACAGAGGCCGAAACAAAAGCCCCCACTTTGGAAACGGCTCCCGTAAAGAAAAAGATAGCAACCGATTCCCAGGCAAAGGCTGTTTACGGGGAAGTAACTTTAACCGGACTTTTGGAAAAAGTAGTCAAAGGTGTGAAGCTTGCGGCGTCAAAAGTAGTATCACTTTTTTCCCTAACGGCCTCCTCTGATGAGGATTCCGGAAGCGAAAGTTCCCTTTATTCCCTGCCGGAATCAACAGATACAGACCGCCTTTCCCCGCTGTCTTCCTCCATTACAGACTGGACTTTTATTGTCTATGATCATCGGACGGAAGGAGATATTCATTTTAATAAAAAGGACATGGATTTAAAGTCAGGGGAAAACGCTTCCTATTATGCCTATGGAGATGCACAGGGGGACGGAACCTTAGAAGGAGCTGTTTACGGACTGTTTGCTGCAGCCGATATTCCCCACCCAGACGGACATTCTGGTATGGTATTTCAAAAAGACGATTTAGTATCAGTAGCCACAACGGATCAAAACGGGGATGCCAGCTTCCTTTCCATAACCCAGGCACCGGGTTATACCTTTCACTACCAGAGCGGAATAATTGAAAAGACGGCCAACAGCTGGGCAGACCAGGCTCCGAAAAACCTTTATACCGGAATGGCAGCTGCGGTAGGAAAAGAATCCGATGCAGAACGTTTTATCGGACATACTTCACATGGCAGTAGCATTTCCTTAACTGATAGCCGGAATGAAACTACTTTCGGTTATGAAAAGCTATCCTCCAATCAGGGAAGGGACAACACTGGGGAGAGCAGCCATTCCTATCCAATTGAGAACAATGAAAGCGTAAACGGAAACTGCTGGATTGGACGCCCCTTAATCGTTAATGCGGATGGAACCCAGTACTATATCAAGGAGTTGACCCGGTCAGAGGGGTATGAGCTTTCCATTTATGGAAAAGATTCTTCTGTTTCTAACCGGGAAGCGTTTCAAAGCGGAGGGAGCCCGTCAGCAGAAGGAACAGTATCTGCCACTACCTTGGATATTAACCGGGCAAAGAAAGCAAACACCTTTACAGTTAACAGCAGTGGCACCACAAATGGTTATCAGATATATGCAAACAATATCCCACAAGGAGCTTCCTTTTACCGGACAGAAAGCAAAGTGGTGGAAGATATGGGTGGAACCCATATAGAGTATGTTTATACCAGTGAAAATGCCATAGCAGAAGAAGAGGGAGCCAAGGTTGTAATTAACGGTTCCTATGTGGAAGCAAACGTTGGGGATACTATTTCTTTACCAAACGGAGAAACCGCCGTTGTCACCAAGGTGTCAGATCCGGAATATGACTATACAGCGGTCCGCCCTTCCAATGCTTTAAGATATACCATTCCCACCTTTTCAGATAAGGAAGTTACCGGAGATTTAACAGAAGATGTGAATTCCGTTTTACAAAAGGCTTCCTTTAAGGAGCCGGATGAAGGAGCGCCCTGGATGATCATTCCTTTGGAGGGAGATACCTTTGAGGAACAGGCAGAAAGCCTTTATAAAGGAATGGAAGATGCCGGCCTCTCCGTATTTAATTGTCTTAGAGTCGAGGAGATCATAGATGGGAAAGCGGTAGTCCATTATTCCTACCGTGTGGGAAGTACCATTGCCTCCAGCTTATACGATGAGGCATTAAAGCAAATTTATATCAAAATGGATATCCAGTATGAAATAAATGGGACAACGGTTTCTGGTTATTTCTATGTTCCCTATAAAACGGATCAGCTGGTGGATTATACCGAAAATACCAATGGATTTATCACCTGCGCAAAAGTAAAAAGCGGAGCGCTGTCACAGACAAAGGCAGTATATCCGGATGATTTAACTACTCTTACAGTAAAAGAAAATCCAGCTCGTACCTACTGGGTCTATGCAAAAGGAGAACCAATCCGGAATAATGATGGAAGTATTAAGACCGTATTGGTAGAAAAGGAAGTCCAGGTAAGCCCTGGATATGATTTAAAGGACGTGGATACGCCAGTGGATGCCGTGTATGACGGAAAGGGCTATACCATCAATGTTGAGGGGAGTGAGGGGACGGAGACTGCCAACTACAAGATCACTTATAGTTATGATCTGATTTCCGGAACCTACACCACACCCCAGGAATATGCCCTCTATTATGGAAATATTTCCGTATCTCCAAACCTTTTAAGTGCCGGAACCTATATCGAAGCGGTTACGCTCCGCTATGATAAGAATCAGCTGTATGCAGATGGAGGAAGCCGTAACAACAGCATTTCCGTTGTAGAACGGCCCATCATGCAAAAGGTAAAGATAACGAAGGATATTGAGGTAAATGCAGACGGGACTTATAACAATAACACCTATGCAGCAACCGGCCATGAGGATCATTTTACTGAAAGTGTAGGCGGTAAGGGAGAAAATGCAGCATACTTAAAAAACTTCCGCTTTAAGGCTTACTTAAAATCAAACTTGGAACGGCTTTACCGGGCAGAGGATGGAACTGTGACGTGGCAGGATTGGAATGGAAACACCGTGGATATCAATGCCTACCGGGACAAGTTTCCAGAGAAGGTACAGAAGCTTTATACCAGAGTTGATTATCAGACAAGTCCGTTATTAAAGGATTCCAATGATGCAGCCATAGCCAATACGGAACTTTACAGTTATACCAATAATCTTATTAATGCAGATCCCAATACGGGATATACGGCAATTCTTGAAAGTGGAAAAGACGGTTATCGCTATGATAAGTTCTTTGATGCCATAAAAGTGGCCAATGAGGACCAATGGGACCGGACAGATAAGAAAACCACTTCCTTTAAGCCGTTTGCCTTTATTAAAAAGCTTCTCTTTGGAACGGCTGGAGGGGAAAAAGAATATCCAGCCTTACATAACAATCCGGACATTGAAAATAGGATAAATACCTTGGATACCGCAAAGGATAACGCCCTCCGTTCCGATCACGTCCGCCAGTTTGCCATCACCTGGTACTTAGATGATGAAGTTGCGAAACTGGTAAAGGAAAATCAGGCAGGAGAAACTGAAAGTGCTTCAGAAAATGTAAGCTACCCGGATCAAATATATGATCAGGCTCTGGCCAGTGCCATAAAAAAAGCGGAGAACTACCTAAAACCATTTTTCACTTATGACTTTGATGAAATTTATTCCATTGCCTGGGACAGTGAAGCAGACGGAGGAAGTGACAAGGATTTTACAACGCTCAGTGCAGATACAGAGGATTCTACTTCGGGGTATACATACGGGATCTCTGAGTATCTTCCTTATGGTACTTATGTAGCTGTAGAACAGCAGCCCTTTAACAAAGACTTAGGAGATCTTTTTAACAAGCATTATAAAACTGATGCTCCCAAGGAAATTGAACTTCCAACGGTTTATGAGGGCGGTAAGTCCGGATCAGACCAGACACCGGAGATATTAAGCAGCTATTACAATTACAGCGCAGCGGACAGTGTTTCATCTCTTTCAGCCAAATACCATATCCGTTTTAATGAAGAATGGCCGGGAGAAGCAGAGGATTTAAGAAAGTATGTAATCCGTGGACACAATTACCTGGGGAACTATGAAATTTATCCCTATGGTCTAGATCTTGATAAGCTTACAGGATCGTTTTCTGGTGATCCTTCAGGAAAAGGACACTTTACCATCACCCAGGGCGAAACTGATCCGGTCAAGGATTACTATAACACGTTGGTTGATCCGGCAGAAGACGGAGGAAATGAAACCAGTCATTATCTGACCGACAATGGAAATTCCGGTAAGCGTACAGCAAACGGTACCACTTACGAGACAGATGGAATCGAAATGATATATCATTATGGATCAGTTTCGGAAAATAAGGAAACCAATGATTCAGGAACAACCATGAAGGGGATGCAGACGGCCTATGATGGAAAATATGCTTCTATGCTGGTACCGTGGAGTGTAACAGAGCCGGCCGATGAAACAACCGACACATCACCCAATGGAGATGGCAGCTCCAGTTATCAAGGCTATAGTTACCGGAAGTTTAAAAACACCTTTTATACAAGCCGGTTACGAATTGAAAAATTGGATTCCGAAACAGGAGAAAATATCCTCCATGATGGAGCAGTCTTTGCCCTCTATGCGGCTTCCAGAGAAGAGGGTGAAAATACGGACGGAAAGGTGAAATTTTATAAAACAGATACCCGGATCGGAGGCTCTAAGGAATTTTTAGAGGCAATGGGAGCCAGCAATATTATTCAGTCAGGCGAGTCCTACAGCGGGCTGGTTCCAGCCGGAAGCCCGGTCTGTGAAGAAGGAGAACAGGTAGTCCTTTCAGATGAACACGGAAGAAGGACCGGACAGTTTGAGGCTTTTACGACTACCAGGGACGGGGTACAGGCAAGGGAAGAAGATTTAACAAGTACCTCCTATCAGGATCAGAATACAGGCTATTTGGTTACACCCCAGCCCCTTGGAGCCGGAACTTATGTCCTGTGCGAGATCGAGCCTCCTGCCGGATACGTAAGATCCAAGCCGGTAGCCATTGAAATCTACTCGGATCAGACAACCTATTATCTTGACGGAAACCGGGACAGCCGAGTAGCCGCAGCCATCTATGAGGACAAAAACAAGGCTGGAACTAAGATAGAAAATACCGCCAGAATCTATATAGGAAATACTCCGGTACGTCTTGAAGTATCTAAGATTAAGGATTCTAATCATACCGTGACTTATAAAACTGATACCAGGCTTGAGGGGACGGAACTGGCATTAAAGCAGAAGTTCGGTATGGAGAGCTTAGAATTTGCCTATAAAAACGGAACTTACCTAGGATATGCGTGGTACAAAGGTACCATTGAATACCTTCAGTCCAGAAAAGACGCGGGGGAGGATGTAAATCTGGTTTATATAGATGGTGTTTTTGCCGGTTACGGTCTGATAGAGAGAACGCTGGATACTGATGATGATCAGAACCGCTATGTATCTGGGGCAAAGATGGCTCTTTACGATGCCATAACCATATCAGAGAGCGGAAATAGCGGAGATTACGGATATAACGGCGTGGAAGTGGCCAGAGACCGAAATAACAATGTTCAGTCCATAAAGGTATTAAAAGGCTATGCCGGGACAACTGTGGAGTTTTTAAGAAAGGAAGATCCGGCTGGAAGTCTTGCAGGGGATACCGGAAACGGTACCTGGACTTATGAAACCATAGACCGGGATGATACCGATATCCTTTATTACTCTCTTGGAAACTTGACAGCAACTGAAACTGGAACTGACGGAAAACTCTATGGCTATGACCAGAATGGTAATAAGGTATTAGTGAAAAACCAGGAATCCATTTTTATCCTCAAAGCCGGACAGCCAACCTTTGAATTAACCGGAGGGGATTTACTGGCGGTAAAATATAGTTCTATTGATAAAATCTTTACCTTAAGTTCCGATACGGTCATGTACCATCTTGACAGTGATGGAAACAGGGATGCGTATGTTAATCCGACTACCGGCATGGCATACACAAAGGAAGGGAACAAGATTCTGGTATGGCCGGTGAAGATCTCCCGGACACAGGGAGGAGCGGTTATTGCCAGAGAAAAGATAAAGACGTTCCGGATTGCATCTATCCATGCTGATACAGATCAGGAATATATCACAGGAACCTATAACGGAAGCAGTCTGGCGAAAAGCATGAATCCAGTTCTGAATGGCCATGGACTTCCTGAGTATTACCAGAAATCCGGGCAGACCTATAAAAAGGGAGATCCGGTCTATGACATTGATGGAGACTATGTCTGCTACAAATATGATGATCTTCTTTCCGCTTATAACAGTGCTTCCTACAGCATTAACAATCAGATTGGTATGAAGGAAATCGGAGAGGAAGAAAACACCACGGATGATAAGAAACTCTATCACCGGCAGGGTGAGTCCTGGGTGATGGAAAACACCTGGATTACCGGAGAGAAGTATCCAAACGATCCGTTTAAGGGAGATATGTCAGTAGGTCAGGCGGATATGCTAAAGAGAGTAATTCCAGGAACTTACATCATGGAGGAGGTAACGGCTCCTTCCGGATATACCAAAGGTCTTCCGGAGGGAATTACCGTGACAGAAACCAAGGATGTTCAGAAAACCGGAATGGAAGATGAAAAAATAAAGGTAGAGATTTCCAAAACCGACGCAGCCGACCAACAGACATTGAACGTAATTAGCGATTACCAGGAAGGACTAACCGTTACGGAGCCAAAGGGAGCCTACAGTTACAGCCAGGTATCCGGTGCCCGTCTGATCCTTTATAAAGCAAAACGGATCTATACCACGGACAGCGACACCTACCCGAAAGGGTATTATCTGGTGAAAGCAGAAACTACACCGGCAAAATGGACCGTGGAACGTTCTTCGGATAATGAACCGGTTACAGTATCGGCTGATTGGATCACGGATGGCAACCCAAAATATTTTGAAGGAATCCCAGCCGGTGATTATATCTTAGAAGAGCTGGAGGCCGCAGACGGATATGTTCGTTCCTCCATGGAATTAACCATCAAAGCAACAGGAGAAGTCCAGACGGTTAATCTAAAAAATGATCATACAAAGCTGGAAATTTATAAGTACTACACGGACAGTAAAGGAAATAAGGTTTCTCTGCCCAATGATCACGCAGCCGGGCTTGCTCTTTATGAAGCGAAAACTGACAGCAATGGGACTATATTAATGGAAAATGGAAAGCCGGTGTATGACCAGACAAAACGGGTAGATCAGTGGACCACCGATGACTTAACGGAGTACACGGAGGAAACAGAAATCAGCTCCAACGTCATGGAACGATTAAAAGCGATTCTGGGACTATCAGATAACCAGTCCAGCTTTATTACGGATTTTGAAGCTGCCTACAAAGAAAAAAGACAGGAATTAACCTCCCTTACCTGGTACACAAAGGGCGGTGAGCGAACCGCAACCCTTACCGGAATCATTCAGGCCGGAAAAGGGGAGGGAATCGTGGAAACATGGACCACTGATACAGGAAAAACCATTCGGATCACCATTTACCGGAACGTGAAAAATGGTTCCCTTGATACAGACGGTCAGCTGCCTCTGATCTTTGAATATCAGTTTAACTATAAAGAAAATGGGGGGATTAAAAGCTATGACACCTTAGAGGGAATGCACCGTTTTGATTATCTGCCCTTCAATGCAGAAACGGGAGATGGAAAGACCGGAAATTACGTTTTGGTGGAAGAAATGGTCCCAGATGGGTATGAAGCAGCCGATCCGAAAGCAATCGTCCTGACAGAAACCGGAGATATACAGAGATTTAGCCTTGAAAATGAGGAAAAGTACATCAATGTTTTAAAGGTAGTAACAGATGGAACGGCAGAATATGCAGTCACCGGCGCAGCGCTTGCCCTATACCGCTCGGATGCAGACGGGAATCTGATTGAAGATGAAGCACATCTGGTTGAGGCATGGACTACTGGAATGGACGGAACCTATACGGAAGAGGATCAGTTTAATGGGGATATGCCCGATAAAGCGGGGTACGCTGTCCCAACAGCACTTTCTGTAGGAGATCTAAAACCTCATAGAATTGATAAAACCGCTTTTGGAACCTATTACATCGTGGAAACAGAGGCACCGGCCTATATGCAGAAAGCAGATCCGGTAAAGATCATCATAGGTCAGGAAAAGATACCATTTTATAAAGTGATCAATACCCCTGCCATTGGAAAACTGGAGATAAAAAAGAAAGCCTCCGATACCGGGAAAGGATTGGAACATGCAAGATTTGAGGTAACAAATAAAGAGACCGGAAAAAACTGGTACATGACTACCGGATCAGATGGATCGGCAGAACTTGCCGGACTTCCGGTAGGTGACGTCCAGACCAATGGAACTGTAAAAGCCTATACCTATACGGTAGAAGAAATCTCCCCACCGGATTTTTACCAAATTTCTGAGGGAATCAAGAAATTCCAATTTGACGGGAAAGGGAACGGAAAAGAAATACTTTATACCTGTGAAATTGAGAATGATCCAACAAATATTTGCTTCAAGAAAACAAACTTTGACACCGGCATGGCGGTGGAAGGAGCGGAGATTGCGGTTTACAGGGCAGTCGCTGTGAATGGCGAATATGAAAAGGATGGAGAAGCCATAGCAACAACCATTTCGGGACCCAACGGTTTCACCCTGACAAAGAAGCTGTCTGCAGGACAGGTTTATATCTTGGAGGAATTAAAAGCTCCGGTTGGATACGTTTTTTCAGCGCCGGTGATTTTTACTGTAAATCAGGCAGGAACAGGAATCCTAAATGTATCCAATGATTTCAGTGTTTTAAAACTGGCAAGTGAGAACGGCACCATAGAAGCCCTTACCATAACCGGAAGAGTTCCGGTAAAAACTTACCTCATCTTAAAGGATTTAGACACCGGGACAGAGCTTCCATCCTTCATGGGAACAGGAAGCAGCCTCTCTTTGACTGCTAATGATGGGATCACGGACGGGCATTTATATGAGATTACCGAGTATACCAGGTATTCAGACGGCCAGACAGAAAAAACCGGAAAAGAAACCAGACGGATCTATCTTGATGAACAGGGAACCTGCTCGCTGCCTTCCAGAACTTATTTAGAGACCAGGCAGGAACTGACCTGCTCTGAGGGAAATGTACTGGCAGACTGGATCGTCAGTGATCACACCCGCGATTACACCATAGCCAATCCGGTTACGAAAGATAAACCGATTGCCAAGGTGACAAGCAGCGTTGGGGCAGGTCACAGTGCAGTAAAGACAGGAAGCGTCATGAAATACACAATTTCCTATACCAATCCATACAGTTACCCAGCAGATATAAAAGTGAAAGCAGTTCTCCAAGAGGGACTTGATTATTTACGATCTACCTCCTATGGCGTTGAATTAAACGGAAACGTCACCTGGAATCTTGCCAATGTAGCAGCTCATGAAAGCGGAACCGTGGATGTGGTGACTGTTGTTAGTGGAGAAAACGGAACGGAAGCCAAAGCAAACTTTATAACGACAGCCGGAGCGGTTACAAAAACCACGAACCTCTGGAACCCGATTGTCCCGGATGGCTCCATCAGTATCATTAATAAGCTGACTGGGACAGGAAAGAGTCAGGCTGATACATTTTCCTATCATGTAAAATTCACGGATCAGGCAGGAACGGCCTTAATTGGATATCAGTCGTTTGCCGGTTCTGAAACAGGAAGAATTAAGGGGGAGGGAGATATCGCTCTTACCGGAGATGGATTTATTACCTTTTCCGGCCTCCCCTATGGATCCAGATATGAAATCACCAAAATGGGAGCAGATGGATATGAGCCTGGTGAGGAGACCATGTCCGGAGAAATCCAGAAAAATTTCCAAAGTCAAGTATTTGAAAGCAACCGGAATGATGAATCGATCCGGGAAATCCTGACAGCCGGAGGAAGCTATAAACTTATGGAGACAACCTCTTACAGCGATGGGAACAGCCTGATAAGCGGTGCGTACCGATTTGAAGTAAACGCTTCAGGAATGGTTGATAACGTTGATATGGAAGACCGGACGGTACAGCTGTATTTTTCCAAGATTGACAAGGATACTGGAAAGGAGCTTACCGGAGGCAGGTATCAGCTGATTGATGCAGCGACAAATGAGATTATTTATGAATTTACAAAGGAAGGAGAACGGGTACAGATCCCAGCAAAACTTGTGACACCTGGGAAAGAATATATCTTTCATGAGGTCAGTTCCCCAGATGGATATGCTTACGAGAAGGATATTAGATTTACTGCAGAAGACGGCGGAATTCCTGAGACCATTATCATGGAGGATCAAAAGACAGAAGTGAGTATTTTAAAAACGGATGCAGAAACAGGAGAACTTTTAAGCGGAGGGCGGTTCGCTATCAGAGAAAAGAATACTGGCACATTGATCAAAGAATTTACACCAACAGGAGTACCAGTTGATTTTACGGGGTTTTTAATTGCCGGCAGAACCTATGAACTTTCTGAGGAGGAGCCTCCTACCGGATATGCTTACAGTGAGAATGTGACATTTACTGTGCCAAAAGAAGCAGAAACCATAACCGTCACTATGAAAGATCAAAAAACGGAAATTGAAATTCAAAAACTGGCCAAATCTCTGACGGAGAGTACTCCCTCTGAAGCAGCACGTCCATTATCCGGAAGTACGCTTCAGATCTTAAATGAGGCCAAAACAGCTGCAAAGGCGGTCCGTGATGGAAATGGTATCACAGCCGGGGAAGATTTAATCTTTACAACAGGAAGTGAGTTTGAAGTATTAAAAGGACAGCTGATTGCTGGAAAAAACTACTGGCTCCATGAAGTAAGACCGGCAGATGGCTATGCCTATGCGGAAGATATCGCCTTTACCGTTAGTTTAAAAGGGGAAAGGAATAAGGTGGTAATGATTGATGATCCAACCCATATAATTCTTTCTAAAAAGGCAATCACCGGCAGCGGAGAATTTCCCGGAAATTGTCTGAGTGTAATAGATAATGAGGGGAATCAGGTAGAACAGTGGATGTCTGGGGAGCAGCCTCATGAAATCATCGGAAAACTAATAGCCGGAGAAACTTACCACTTTATGGAAGAAAAGCCAGCAGACGGTTATGCCTATGCAGAAGATATTCCCTTTACTGTCAGCAAGACTGGAAGCGTTGACCAGATAGTAATGAGAAATGATGCAACAAGAGTACGTATAAGAAAAGTGGATTCATCTGGTCAGATTTTAAAAGGAGCCACTTTACAGATATTAGATCAGCAAAAAAACGTAGTTGTTCCAGACTTTGTATCAACGGATGATACAATAGATATCACAGGAAAATTAGTGGCAGAAAGAACTTATTATCTCCATGAGGTAAATGCTCCAGCCGGATACCTACTATCCTCTGATATAGCATTTACCGTACCCAAATGCCCTGGACTATTGGAGGTCACTATGACCGATCCCAGACACCAAAACCCAGGCTCGGATAAAATGTTTCTCTACAAAACAGATGCAGTAACAGGACGGGGAATTAAAGGAGTGGAATTTTCTATTTACCGCCCGAGCGGAAGCTTATACCTGATAATTAATACTGGAGAGGAAGGATACGCAGAATTTGATATGCCGGAAAATGGGACCTATACATACAAAGAGACAAAGTCAGTACTTGGCTACCTTGCAACAGATCATACTTACTCCTTTACCATAAAAAATGGTGAGGTATCAGAAAACAGTGCGGTATCAGTTGTTAATTACCCTTCTCCGGAAGTGAGAATTCAAAAGGCAGATGCTGAAACAATGGAAAGATTAGCTGGAGCTGAGCTGGTGATCAGAAATGAAGCTGGAGATCCGGTAATCAAAGGAGTGACAGATAAAAACGGTATCATTTCATTCCAGCCGGTCCGTTCTGGACAATACACTGTTCATGAAATAAAAGCTCCGGAAGGGTATAGAAAGACTGATTCCTGCCTGACTATTTACGTAACGGATGACGGAACCGTAACAGGAGAACTCACAATGTTTAACAGCCCGGAGAGAGGAAAGAAAAAAGGCATTATCACTGCAAAATATCAATCAAACTTAAATGGTCTTGGAATTGCCAGTCATAAAGGAAAAAGATTTTGGAACTGGCTGGGAAGTCTGCCTAAGACAGGCGATGCAGGTCTTAGAGGAGGATTACTCTTGAGCATGGGTATAGCGGTCATTGTATCTGGTATTACTATCGTAACGAGAAGAAAAAATAAAAAAGGCGAAAATGGGAAAATATTCCATTAATATTACATTCGCTTCGATTCTCATTAAGCACGTCAGAAATTTATGCTGTAATTAATTTCCCTATATTCTTACAAATGCGAAAGAAGTATAGGAAAATACTCTTACCGGGTGATTTCCTGTACTTCTTTTGCAGTAGTTATTTCATAATGCTTCATTACCACGTTCACCGGTGCGGATTCTTACTACATCATCTACATCATAGATAAAAATCTTACCGTCACCGTAATTACCGGTATTTATTTGTGTTACTACTTCATTGACAATTATTTCTGCAACCTCTGTAGGTACCACAGTTTCCACTTTTAATTTTGGAAGCAGATTAACCGTTGTTTCCGTTCCTCTGTATATTGTTTTGTAACCCTTCTGGTTACCATAGCCCATAATATTTGAAATCATTAGACCATTTGCCTTATTATCATTGAGAATTTTCTTTACATCCTCCAGCCTTTCTGGTTTAATAATAATCTCCAATTTCTTCATACAATTACCTCCTTTTGGTACATTGCCTAATTATTCTAGTTTTGAGTTAAGCCTTTTTAAATCTGGCTAACTGCTTAATTTCTGCGTTGTCAGCAGAGTCAAAATCCAGTTCTGATTTTACTAACTGAAGGTCAGGATATGCGGCTACGCCCATTTCTGGAATGTCAAGTCCGGCAAGCTCTGCTTCGGGTGATACCCTTAAACCCCAAACTTTATCCAATACTTTAAAGAATACATAAGATACACCAAATCCCCATACAAAAAGAACAATTACTGCAATAAACTGGGCTGCAAACTGGGAAGCATCACCATAGAATAAACCTGTAACTCCACCTGCAACACCATTGATTCCATCTCCGTATGATCCATCGGCAAATAAACCTAAAGAAAGTATTCCCCAAAGACCATTTACACAGTGAACAGAAATGGCACCTACCGGATCATCAAGCTTTAATTGATTTTCCACAAAGGATACTGATAAACAGACCATTATACCTGCTATTAATCCAATAACGAAAGAAGAAGCGGCATTAACAAACGCACAAGGTGCTGTAATAGCAACCAAACCTGCCAGTGCACCGTTTGCCGTCATGGATGGATCCGGTTTTCCGTATCTGATCCACATATAAAACATAGCTGCCAAACCACCGATTGCACCTGCTATCATGGTATTAGTAGCAACAACAGAAAGTCTGAAATCAGAAGAGTTCAGTGTGGAACCGGCATTAAAAGAAAACCAGCAGAAGAATAAGATAATTGTTCCAATAATGGCCATAGGGATATCGTGTCCCGGAAATGCTCTTGTAGTCCCATCCTTTTTGAATTTACCAATTCTTGGTCCAATAACAATTGCACCTGCAAGTGCCAGCATACCACCCATGGAGTGAACAACTGCAGAACCGGCAAAATCTACTACGCCGTGACCCAACCCAAAATTTTTACCAAGGGTTGACAACCAGCCGCCGCCCCATACCCAGTTTCCGAACAGAGGGTAGAGAAACATGGAAATAAAAAATGAAGTTATAACCACCGCAGAGTATTTTACTCTTTCTGCAACAGCACCGGTTGGAATCGTAACGGTTGTATCCATAAATACCATCTGGAAGAAAAATAATGCATAGATACCAGGATCATAGACACCATCACCAGATAATAAAAATCCCTTATAACCGAAAATGCCGCCAACCCCGGGTATTGACATCATAGCATCAAGTGCTCTTCCTCCTGTTCCAAGTCCTGCCGCACCGCCGGAGCCGCCAAACTGAAGTGCAAAACCTACAAGAAAATATCCCACAGCACCTACTAAAAATACCATAAAGTTCATCGTCATGGTATGAGCTGCATTTTTACCACGGCAAAATCCTGTTTCAACCATAGCAAAACCGCACTGAAAAAAGAATACCATGAAGCCGGTTATCATAATCCAGGTGAAATTAGCACCATAATAAGCTTTGTTAGCTGTTGCAGCTACATCTGTAATTGTCTCCGTTCCGGTAGGTATTACATAGGAAGCACCTGTTGGATCAGCACCACCTGGTGAGGAAAAAGCCAATGCCAATGCAATTGCCGCTATCCCTAATACTACCAGTAAACTAATGATTGTTCCTGTTTTTTTCATTATAATTGCCTCCTTTTTATTGAAACAGATTTTTTAACTACCGAATGCTCTTACTCTTTTTTTCTTTAATAAAATTATTCCAGGAAAACTCTGATGTACTTTTATAAACTTCTTCCTTAAGCCTGCCTACCGACAAATAATACCGTATACCCAGATACATCACCAATAAGCCAAATATTACTCCGGGAATCTGTGAATTTAAAACCTTAAAACTAATGTTATTAAAAAAACTAAAAGCACAAAAGAACATACCCAGAAAAATAATGAATAAGGCTGATCCAAAAAGTATTGTTAAGGTCAATGCTTTTTGCTTTAAAATTGTTGATTGGTTTTGTTTTTTCATAAATTCCTCCTTTAAAATTAAATAAAAAAGAGTCTAAGTAACAAAACTTAAACTCCATCGTTCATCAGTCAAAATTCTAACTATTCAATTTATTAAATCAACTATGCCAGGCTTTTATTTTACATAAAATTCTAAAGGCTTTCCTGTGAAATAAAAAAAAAGTCAAAACGTGCGTATTTTGACTTCTTTGTCTACCAGATAAATATTATAACTAGAATATATCACACTGCTTTTTTAAATACAACAGCAATTTGGATATATTTTTAATAATAAACCATAAATCGTTATACATTTTTCCCTAAAATATGACTTTTGCACACATCCTTAATCGCTTAGGTTTTACCGCTGTGCTTTATCATATGCTGGTCTAATTGGTTTTGTGAAGCAGAAAAGGCATATACGGAAGAACGTATACGCAGCCAATTTTCTTCGTACATGTAACAGCTCCAGTCTTTAATTAATATAAGATTATTATATGAATATAGATTGGAGAACTAGTTGATGAATTGTTATCCATATTTAGGCTATAAGAAAGTTTGTGAGCAGACTCCGGTTCAATTTCCGCCTCAGCACCAGCCGGTCCAACCCGGTTTAGAGACATTAATGGACCCCAAACCAGTCTTTGATAATCCCAATTACATTGGAACTGGTAAACTAATGAACAAAGTTGCAGTGATTACCGGAGGAGACAGCGGGATCGGAAGAGCAGTATCTCTGGCATTTGCAAAAGAAGGCGCTGATATATGTATCATTTACTTTAATGAACATGAGGATGCCCGGATAACAAAATGCTACGTGGAGGAACAGGGCAGCAGGTGCCTGCTGATTTCTGGCGATATACGGGATGAGTCGTTTTGTAAAGATGCGGTATCCCGAACGGTTTCGTTTTTCGGTAGAATTGATATTCTTGTGAATAATGCAGGTGTACAGTTTCCTCAGACAGGAATTGAAAATATATCCGCAGAACAAATGAGGCTTACATTTGAAGTCAACTTTTACGGTTTGTTCATGATGACTAAGTTTGCACTGCCTTATTTGAAATGCGGCAGTTCTATCATTAATACAACTTCAATTACTGCATATGAAGGAAATAAATGGCTGATAGATTATTCCAGTACGAAAGGTGCCATTGTCAGTTTCACCCGTGCCATGGCACATTCACTTGTCTCTGATGGAATCAGGGTAAATGCAGTTGCACCGGGACCAATCTGGACACCGCTTCAGCCAGCCAGCTGGCCAGCTGATTATATACCGACATTCGGTTCGGATACTCCAATGAAGCGAGCAGGTCAGCCATTTGAGCTCGCCCCAACATATGTATATCTGGCCAGTGAGGATTCATCCTACGTAACCGGGCAGGTTTTGCACGTAGATGGAGGGCAGAGTATGCAGTCATAAATAGTATGCTATTGGCATTTGTTATATCTAAAATTGTAAAACTATATTTTCTATGATAAAATGTAAGTAATTTCCAGATGAAGAAGGAGGTAAACCATATGAATAAAGAAGTATTAGATTATGTTGTTGAAAAAACACACGAATTAATCAATGCACCGTCCTGCAGCAAAGAAGCAAAAACAGCAGCCCAGAACTGGTTGGATGCCATTGGGACAGAAGGGGAAGCAGTGGAAACGAAAAAGTTTATGGATGAGCTGAAAGCAGATGTAGTACCAATAGACATGTTAATCGGCTTTGCAGAATCTGATGACGGAATTCGTATCTTCGGAGCGGATACTGCAAAGAATATTGCCGGTCATGCAAAGAAAATCAAGTCTGCCGGAGCAATTTATTGCGACTGCCCGGCATGTGCGGCCGCAACGGCAATCCTTGAAAAGAAAGATGTTATTTCTGGATAAACATCAGATTTAAACTGCCTATATATGCGAATCGGAAAAACCTCGTTTTATACGGGGCTTTTCTTTGGCTTTATCAAGAAAAAACCGGCTTAATTGTCGGTTTTTTTTGATCCGGCAGAATGGAAATGTAGAATCATTAATAAAATTGTCGGAGCTGTCATATGTTATATTATAGATGAATTTTAATAAGGAGGAAAATGGAATGAATAAAGAATATCTGATAAGATGGATAAAAGCCGCAGGAATCAGAGCGATAAAAACAATGGCACAGACCGCTGTAGCTACAATAGGAACCACAGCGGCAATGTCAGAAGTCAACTGGGTTATGGTAGCTTCTACAGCTGCATTAGCAGGTATCATGTCACTTCTTACATCAATAGCCGGGTTACCTGAATTAAAGGTGTAACAAATAAAAATATACATAAAAAAACCCCGTAAACACGAGGCTTTCCAACAGCTTCCGGGGGGACTCGAACCCCCGACCCACGCATTACGAATGCGTTGCGCTACCAACTGCGCTACGGAAGCAATCCGGAATCGGCAAGTGCCGAACCTTTGACAGTATAACAAATAGAATGTGAAAAATCAACCCTTTTATGAAAAAAAACTTAGATTATGTAGTCATTGCCAAACGTACCATAAAAAGCTATAATTAACATAAAAGAACCAGATGTCAGTTTTAATTTTACAAGGAGTCTGACTTTTATGCATGCTAAGGATGAGAATAGGGTTGGAAAATTTGATATGGCGATTCCTGTACTCTTATGGCTGTTTTTAATCATCTGCTGTATCATTTTTCTAATCTATAGGATACAAAAAAATACAAAAGAAAATAATGATTATTACTATAGTGCTGCAAAGCAGAACCAGTTTACGGTTAAAAGCAAGATTGAAGGAGACATACAACTTCTCAAAGTCATAGCCGCAGGCTTTAGTGGTATGGATTCTGACCATGCCAGGCAGCTTCCGGAAATTATTGGCCGAATGAATCTTTCCATGAAAGGAATGAAGATAAAGTATTCCGAAAAGCTTGACTGGTCAAGGTTAGACAGAGAAGCTTCCTATTTTGATGTATTGATAAGAGGGAAAAACAACCAGCCTCTGGGATACCTGTACACAGGGGACGCTGGAAATTTAATGAACCAGTTTATGAATACCCAGACTCTGGCTGGAGCCGGAATCTGTGCTGTGTTTGATAACAGGGGATCCTTAGTGGCAGCATCCGATGACCGGGATGCAGCTGACTGGAATAACATAAGAAATGAAATTTATAATATGATAACCAGTAACCAGAAGACATCTTCTAAGTTGAATCTTATAGAGAATGAGCGTGAGTTTGCCGTTTTAATTCCACTGGAATACAATGATTGGTACTTACTGAATGTATTTCCGGAATCAGGACTGAAAGGCAGATATATGGAGACAGCTGTTGGTATTGGGATTATGATTCTGATATCCTCAGGTTTGTTTTTTGCATTTTTCTACAAGCAATACAGGACAATCACGGCAAACCAGAAGACGTTGGTGAACATCGCATATACGGATTCCCTAACCCGCAGCCGGAACTTTCACGCGTTTAAAAAAGAAGCGGAACGCATCCTGCGGACTGCAGACTTGAAAAGTTATGCGGTATGGTATTGTGATATCAAAAAATTTAAATTTATTAATGATGTTCTTGGATATGAAGAAGGAGACCGGATTTTAATAGAGATTGCAGGTCTGCTGCAAAAATGCTCCGGGCAGAATTCCCTGTTCTGCAGAGTGTCTGCAGATAATTTTGTTGGACTTTATCAATATGAATCGCGTATGGAATTGAAAAATTGCTTTCAAAAACTGATTGAAGATTTTCGGCTGAAGGAATTGTCCTATAATAAAAGAATTGCAACGGAACTTTGCATGGGAGTTTATTTTCTGGAGGAAGAGGACAGGAACGTATCCATAGATACTATTGTAAATCGCGCCAACATTGCACAAAAATACATAAAAAACCTGCCAGGGAACCAGTTTGGTATTTATAATAAGGAAATGTGGGACAAGGTTGTAGATGAATCGGAGATGGAATCAGAGATGGAAGGTGCCATAGAAAGGCAGGAATTCCGGATTTT
Source organism: Lacrimispora amygdalina (assembly GCF_003432035.1). Classification (GTDB taxonomy): domain Bacteria; phylum Bacillota; class Clostridia; order Lachnospirales; family Lachnospiraceae; genus Lacrimispora; species Lacrimispora amygdalina. Next base: position 105,218 of record NZ_QOHO01000072.1, on the reverse strand, counting down.
TATACAGCCAAAGGTCTCTATACAGATGAATAATGAGATCGTGGGGGGAGAAGTACTGGTAAGATGGGAAAATCCCCGAAAAGGGACCATACTGCCCGGACAGTTTATTCCTATCATGGAACGGGATGAAAAGATCATTATGCTGGATCGTTATATGTTTGAAAGCTCCTGCCAGTGGTTTCACCGATATTTAAAATCAGGAAGTAAACCGATTAACCTGGCTGTCAATGTTTCAAAAGTAGGGATTCTCAGAGATGATTTTGTGGACTACTATGGAAGCATTAAGGAGAAATACGAGATTCCAGACGGATTGCTGGAATTGGAATTTACAGAAACGGTTATGCTTACGGATGATAGTGTTTTTAACAGTCTGGTTGCGAGACTTCATGAGAAGGGATTTATCTGCTCTCTTGATGACTTCGGAGCAGGCTACTCTTCTTTGAACCTTTTAAAAAATCTGTCAATTGATATTGTTAAACTGGACATCATGTTTTTTAGAAAAAGCAGTGATATCAGAAGAGAGCGCATTGTTATATCCAATATCATTCATATGGCAAAGGAACTTCACATTAAAGCCATTGCAGAAGGTGTGGAGTTTACAGAAACGGTTGACTTTTTAAAATCAGCTGGATGCGATATTATACAGGGATATGTATTTGCCAGACCGATGCCATTAGAGGACTTTGAAAGGCTTCTTGGTGAGACAGTATCTTTGGCTCCTAAAGACGATAATAAGGCGGTGAATATATGCACAGAGAAATAATTAGAGAACACATCTATGTTGATGGAAGAGTTCAGGGAGTGGGCTTCCGTTTTCGAACCATGCAGTTTGCCATACAGTTAAAACTGACAGGATGGGTGAGAAATCTTGATGACGGCCGTGTAGAGATGGAAGTACAGGGGGAACGAGAGAATATTGATCACTTGTTTGAGATATTGAAAGGGGAACGTTTTATAGAAATTCATCAGTATGATGCGGATTTAATACCTGTGAAGCATGAGTCTGGTTTTCAGGTCAGATGAAATATGAAGTTCTTATAATCCCGGTATTTACAAGGAAGCTTGTATCTACTGGGATTTTTGTGTTTTGCGGCTGCCGCTGCAAAAAAACCTGAAATAACCTCTTGTGTGTGATAATCCAACCTTATAAACGTTTACTGATTATGAATTGCAACATCGGATTTCGAACATGGGATAGACGGATATTGCATTTACGGTCATCGGTTTATCTCGTATAATGAACCCATAAACAAGAAATGGGAGGGAAACACTTATGAAGTTAAAACAAATTGGAGCAATTACGCTTGCTGCACTCATGACAGCGGGTACGCTGGCTGGTTGTTCTGGCGGGGCAGCAACGAATGAAACTACAAATGCACAGACGAAAGCGGCAGCGGAAACAACAGCGCCAGCTTCGTCTGACACAAAAGCACCAAGCGGAGAGAAGACCGTGATTAACATCTGGTCAAAGGATCGCCATGATGCATCCTATGTACAGGCAAAGGTTGACGAGTATAACAAAACCAATACAGATAATATTCAGGTAAATTACCAGCTCTATACGGACAACTACGTTCAGGCCATTGATATGGCAGTACAAAGCGGTGAGCTTCCTGATATCATGGTTCAGCAGGAACAGATGTTCGATAAATACGTAAACGAAGGCCAGTGGGCAAATCTCTATGACTTTATGGATGGAGATATGAAGACGTATTTCAAGGATGTCATCTTTCCTGGTTATAATGAACTGGATGGTAAGCTTTACTTTGTTCCTACCACTGGAACGACCTGCCGTCTCTTCTATAATAAAGAGATATTCTCACGTGTAGGGATTGCAGAACCCCCAAAAACGTTAGAGGAGATGGTAGCTGACTCCAAACTCATCACTTCCAAGTTATCTGGCGAAGGGATTTATGGATTTGCAGAAAATATGAAGAGTGCAAGCTCCGGCTTACAGCGGTCCTTATTGGTCGGACTTGAACGTGAAACAGGCCTTGTTAATGGATACGACTTTGCCAAGGGAGAATATGATTTTACTCCATGGGCAGAATCTCTCAAATTGTGGAAAGAACTGCTTTCTGAGGACAGTGCATTCCCAGGCTGTGAGTCCCTTGATATTGACCCGTTAAGAACGCAGTTTGCAGCAGGAAAAATCGGTATGTACATGTCATACAGCCATGCAGAGCCAGGAGTATACCAGAATCAGTTCCCTATGGATTCTGATAAGTGGGACTGTGTTCCCATTCCGACAGTTGGAGGCAAAACAACAGGAAAACAGTACTTTACCGGAACCGGCGGATATGTTCTTAATGCTAAGAGCCCTAACTTAGAAAAGGCATTTAAAGTATACAAAGATATTTTTGCTAACGAAGATTATCTGGTAGGTTACTATGAAGGCGGTTACGGTGTGAGCATTCTGCCAAGTGTTATTGCTAAAGCAAAGCCAAGTATTGATTTCCAAAATAAAAAATGGCTGCTGATATCTGATATAGACGCACTTCTTCCAAAGCCACCTCACTCAGCATTTGCTTCTGGTATGGTAGTGGAAGGTGAGGATATGTTTAAGACCTGCGAATCAATTTACTACGGAGATGCAGATGCAGATACTGCATTAAAGGATTTAACTGATCGTTATAATAAGGCTTATCAGGATGCGATTAAAAATAACACAGGCTATGAAGTAAAGATTCCTGGTTACGATCCGAAGAATCCCAAATTGCAGTAAATAAGTAAGTAATGGAAAAGAGGGGCCACTTCAATAAAAGAGGCAGCCCCTCTTTCGTTAAGAAAGGAGTACACAGATGAAAGAAACGATAAGCAGGAATCTCAGAATAAAGAAGACTTTAAAACAAAACCTGCAGACATATTCTTTTTTGCTGCCAAATCTGATTCTTTTTACAGCCTGTTCTCTGTATCCGGTTGTATGGACGTTAAAGTATGTATTCTATCAATATGGCGGCTATGGAACCGGGAAGCCGATATTTGTAGGTTTTGTTAATTTAGCAAGAGTATTCCGGGATAAAGTGTACTGGGAAAGTGTACTTCATACGTTTACTTACGGATTTGGAAAAGTTCTCATTATTATCCCTCTGGCCTTTTTCCTTGCATTTCTTTTCAATCAGCAGAAACGCGGAAATGGAGTCACCCAGAGCATTATGTTTTTGCCCACAATCATGAGTTCTGCCGTCATGGGCCTTGTATTTTACTTATTGTTTAATGCTTATAATGGTGAGGTTAATAAATATCTTTTGGAATCGGGAATCATCAGCCGTCCTATTAACTGGCTTGGTAAAGATCACGCCATGAAGACACTCATTCTGACTGCCGTCTGGGGCGGCGTCGGAAACTATATGGTTTATTTTATAGCAGGAATCCAGCAGGTTTCGGAGGATGCCATTGAAAGCGCCAGAATTGATGGAGCGGGCAAACTTCAGACGATCTGGTATATCATTGTTCCAATGCTGGGACCAATTCTAAAGATCATTATGATGCTTGCGATTACATCTGCCTTCAATGATATAACCAATGTTATGGTACTTACCGAGGGCGGTCCCAATAATGCGACCATGGTCATGTCTCTTTACGGATACCGGTATTTCTTTCCGATTTCTGCCGCGGAAGCAACTGTTCCCCAGTATGGCTACGGTGCGGCAGTCAGCGTAGTTTCTGCAGCTATTGCAGGTGTGGTTACGGTGATTTACTTAAAAGCTTCTAAGAAACTGGATGATATTTATTAAGGAGGCAGATTATGACAGAAGCAAATACACAGAATGTGAGAATGAAAAAAATACATCTGTCTGACAAAGCCCGGGCTGCGTTGATTTCGAAATGGGTCTTTTTGGGGATTATGATTGTTTTTACCCTGTATCCGGTGATTTATACCGTTCTTGGATCGTTTAAGACCAATGCCGAACTGACCCAGGGAGGCGGTTTCTTCCCCAGTGTCTGGCATTTTGAAAACTATTATAAAGCGTTTATACAGGCTGATTTTACAAAATATACGTTAAACAGCGTTGTGGTCAGCATATCTGTGACGATACTCGCAGTGGTTACCACTTCACTTGCCGGATTTGCCATGGCAAGAAAAGACTTTGCAGGAAAAAAGATTCTGCTTGCACTTTATATGTCTATGATGTTTGTGTCACTGGGATCTGTTACCCTCTATCCCATTTACGAACTGCTCCGTGCATTGAAAATTAACAAAACCATATTTGCACTGGTGATAGCTTTAACCGGGGGGCAGGCCACCAATGTATTTCTGGTTATGGGATTTACCAAAGGAATCCCAAAGGAATTAGATGAAGCCGCGATTATTGACGGGTGCAGCATTTACGGTGTATATTCCCGAATCATTCTTCCGTTAAGCAAGCCAATTCTTGCAGTTGTGGCGTTATTTTCCTTCCGGAATGCGTGGAATGATTATATCACCAGTTTAATCATGACGATTTCCATACCAAAGCTTCAGACTTTAACCGTTGCTGTTGTTCAACTAAAGTATTCCGTGAATTCAGCAGCAGAGTGGCATATTATGCTTGCTGGTGCTTCCATAGCGATTATCCCGATTTTAATCGTATACATGTTTTCCAATAAACAGTTTATTGCAGGGCTGACGGCCGGTGCGGTAAAAGGTTAGCCTTTTCATTCTATAGCCGGAACATGCAGTGTTCTGGCTATTCGGTCTTTCGGATTTATGATAAAATAATATTTTAAATACATATCAGGAAAGACGATAAAACAAGGAAAATGATGATGAATAAAATGTACAAAAATTTGCGGTTTAGAAGCAAAATTATCGTAATATTTGGGATTATGTTCTTTTTTACAACGGCAATCAGCGGGTTCTCTTATTACCAATATACGTCTCATGACATCGAGGAGAATTTCAGAGTCAGTGCGGAAAGTGTGCTTGCACAGATTGTGGATACTCTTGATATGCGGCTTGGGGTGATCAGACAGAGAGCCCAGGGAATGCTGACCAATTATACCTTTGTAGTCAGCTTCTCTGATTATTTAAACAATCCCAATGATTTAAATCTGATAAAGACCATGGGGACCGTGTCTTCTTTCTTAAAGGATTTGGAGACAGGGGAAAATCTGCTGCATTCTTCCTTTATTTATACAGACAAGGGGGAATTTGATAATTTTGTCCGAATGAGAAACTGGCAGTTTCAGTTTAAAGAGTCGGAGTATTATAGTTCCTATATAGGAGGACCGGGGAAAGCCATCCAGTGGTTCCCGACACAAACAGACCAGATCTTTCAGGATACGGATGAAATTATTCCCTGTGTGAGAAGGTTTAGTGTGGAGGGATATAAAGGCAGCTTATATTTAATTCTTCAATTAAAGGCAAAGGAACTGGAACATATATTAGCAGGAAAATATGAGTTTTTTGATAAGATTCTTATTCTGGATCAGGAAGGAAATACAATTATCGGTTCAGAAGGCATTGATGCTGCAAAACTGATGAAACTGGCCCAAAAGGAGGGAGAAAAAGGAGCAGTCATCACCAGTGATTATGAGTATGAAGGCAATACATATTTAGTGACCTGCAATCGTCTTACCGAGAATGGCTGGCAAATCTTTGGATTAAAATCGAGAGAATCTCTGCTGGGAAGTTTGCAAAGTTTAAGAAACGTAATTCTGGAAACCATGGGAGTGATCTTTTTCGTTGGTGTGGCTGCCATTCTTTTGTTATCCCATCAGTTGACCAACTCGTTAAGAAAACTGGAAAAGCGCATGAGCCTGGTTGAAAAAGGGGATTTTAATACGCGTTTCTTTTATCCGTATAAAGATGAAGTGGGAAGTCTGGCAAAGAGCTTTAACTATATGATCGGAGAGATCCAAAACCTGGTAAAAAAGCAGGAGGAGACAATTGAAGAATTAAAGTGGGAGAGGGATCATGCAGCCGAAGTACAAAAACAGAAGAGGAAGGCGGAACTAAGGGCATTACAGGCTCAGATAAATCCACATTTTCTCTATAATACCCTAAATGCCATAACGTGGCAGGCTGCCGATCAGGGGGCAAAGGAAATCAGTATTTTGTCCAACTCATTAGGGAAATTCTTTCGTATTTCACTTAGTAAAGGAGCAGAAATTATCTCCTTAAAAGAAGAAATTGAACATGTTTCCAGTTATCTTGATATTCAAAGAATTCGTTACCATTCAAAGTTAAATTACCAGATTGATGTGGATGAACAGTGGCTGGACTTAAGAGTAATCAAACTGATTTTACAGCCGCTGGCAGAAAATTCGATTTATCATGGCATTAAAGAGAAGCAGGGGACAGGGCTGATACGGATTTATGAAGAACCATGTAGTGGAGAAGCTGAGAAAATATTAAAGCTGATTGTATGGGATAATGGAGCAGGAATTCCAGAAGATAAGTTAAAGATTCTGAATGAAACACTAAAAAAAGGGGTAACAGACCGTTTGGAAGGTTATGGAATCTATAACGTAAATGAAAGGCTCCGCTTATTTTACGGAGAGAATTACGGACTTCAATTTGAGAGTGTAGAAGGTCAGTGGACCAAAGCAATGCTTACACTTCCAGTCACAGATGGGGAGGTGGATTCATGTATCGGATCATGATTGTAGATGATGAGGATTATGTAAGGGATTTACTTGTAAAAAACATTCGCAGCTCATCGTTAGCTGTGGAAGTGGTTGCAGTAGCGGGAGATGGAAAAGAAGCTTTAAAATCAGCTCTTCATTTAAATCCGGATATTTTAATCACGGATATATCCATGCCTTTCATGAATGGATTGGAACTGATTAAAGAGATGCAGAAAGCCAGTCTTTTAAGCAAATATGTTGTAATCAGCGGATACGATGAATTTGATTATGCCAGACAGGCCATATCTCTTGGTGTAAAGGATTATCTGTTAAAACCGTTTCTGCCCCAGGAACTGGAGGAAGTTTTAGAGAAGATGATAAACGAATTAGACAGTCAGAAAACACTCCAGCAAAATATGATTCTGCTTCGGGAACAGGCGATTATCAGAGAGGGTCTTTACAGGGAAAAGGTATGTAAGGATCTGCTGGAAGGGCGGGAGTGCAGGGAAACGGACTATGAGCAGCCTGGTATGGATTTAACAGGAGACTATTATCTGGCAGGTATACTCCGCCTTACAGGAGGAACCTGGGATTTTAAAAGTCAGGAAAGTGTAGAAGAATTTCTGCTGCTGATACGGGAAGGTTATTTTCCGCCTGAAATCCGTCTTTATGCAGTCAGCTTTGATGGAGCCCATCTGGTTGTAATCTGGTGTGGGACAGGAGACGGGGAAGCTGCTTTTACCGGCAAGATAAAAGCGGGTATGGAAAAGATACAGACCAGCCTGAGAAAGTATTATCAGATTCAGCTTACTTCTGCCATAGGCTGTCCTTACAAGAGCAGAGAGGGACTGTGTACTTCTTATCAGGAAGCGATGGCGGTCTGGCGGGGAATGATTAATACAGAACACCCCATTTTGTTCTATGGAGAAGCGCATGAAAAACAGGAAGAGGGCAGCAGTTCGTCAATCAGAGACTGGAAAAATCAGATACGCCTTTCCGTACGGCTGGGGCAAAAAGACGAAGCGCTTTTACAACTGAAAGGGTTAATAAAAAGCTATGCTTCTCTGGCCAACAAGAAAAATGACTACATCAGTGTGTCGGTAAAGGAACTTATTTACGCAATTCAGAATGACATGAAGCATGCCGGTTTTGACCGGGAGATTCTGGAGCCTGCAGCCTCTATGCAGGACAGAATTCATTATGGCAGCCTTATGGATATGAAGGAAATGCTGGAAAGCTATATACAAACCTGCTGTCTGGTAATCTCTGATTATTCAGAGGAAACAAAGGCCAGTGCAGTGGTAAAGCAGATGAAATTGTTACTGGAAAACAATATAAAAGACAGTAAGGTAGATTTAGAGTGGGTTGCTGACAAGGTGCATTTTAGTTCCAGCTATGTCCGCCAGATCTTCAAACAGCATACAGGTGAGGGGGTTGGAGAATATCTGATACGGAAACGGATGGAGCATGCCGGAATGCTTCTTCAGAAGACCAGTTTAAAGATACAGGAAGTATCAGAAGAGTGCGGGTACGAAAATCAAAGGTATTTTGCAAGCAGTTTTAAGAAGTTTTACGGCTGTACGCCAACCGAATTTAAAAAGGCAGTAGAAGAAGAACGGTTATATTAAGGGAGGGATACCATGATTCAGTTTACAAAAGCACAAATTACGCAGCTGCAAAAGAAAAGGGAACTTTGGCCTGAAGCAATCAGTCAGTTAAAAGAGGAAGTAAGTGAGGTAATGGCAGAGCCGGTTCTTGTTCCCAAGACCGGAATAGCAAACTGGTTTCTCTATTATTACTGTCCCAAATGCTCGGTTCAGCTGGAATTTAACAGAATGAACGGGCATTACCATAAATGCCCGGCCTGTGGTCAGGCTTTTACAGGGGAGCCTTATGACAGTACCTGGTGGGGAATCATAAACTCCAGAAATTATACCACTGCATTTAAAATGGGACTCTTATACCTCGTTACCAAAGAGGAAACTTATGCAAAAAAGGCAATCTCCATTATGACAGAATATTCCAAATATTACAAAGATTATGAGGTACATGGAGATATCCCTTACAATGGTCCTGGAAAATCAGGGGCTCAGACTCTTGATGAGGCCAATTTTCTCAGAAGCTTTGCTATGACCTATGACCTTTTATCCGATGTAATGACGAAGGCAGAGCAGACTTTTATCCGGGATGGCATGCTGCTTCCAGGTGCAGAATTTCTCATGGAGCATCGCCATAATCAGCTGCATAATCATGAGGTAATTATTAATTCTGCCATAGCCATTATCGGGCTGATTTTTCATATGGATTCGTATGTTAAATTTGCCGTTTATGAGCCGTATGGCCTTCTTTATCAGCTGGAACATGGAATGCTTCAGAACCATATGTGGTTTGAAGGGGCATTTGGTTACCATTTTTATGCGTTAACCAGTTTTTTTGCATATGAAAAGTTTGCGCTGCATACTCCGCACAGCCATATCAGTCATCCCAATTATAAGGCTATGATGGAGTTATTAGTGGATTATTTAGAGCCGGGATTCCGGATTCCAATGTTAAATGATACAAACTACGGACATACATCTTCCAGTCTCTATCTCTATGAGTTTGCCTATCGTGAGATCGGAGGGGAGAAACTGCTGTATATTTTAAACGAATTATATAAAAACGAGAAGCGGGACAATGTGGAAGCTTTTATCTATGGTGTGGATGAGTTAACCCCATGCGTCCATTTGTCTGAAAATTATCATGTAGAAGAAGGACTCAGCGGTAATACCATTTTAAGAGGTGCCAATGGCCGGTATCTGCTGTTTAAGCATGACAGCTATGGCGGGGAGCACGATCATTACGACCGGCTGGACATCAGTTATCTGGCTTATGGAAAGCGGATCTCCCCCGACCTTGGTACCACCGGATATGGTGCCTTACTGCATTACGATTATTATAAAAATACAGGGTCTCACAACACCGTGATGATCGGGGAAGAAAATCAGGCACCGGTAAACGCGGTCTTAAAGCGGTATGAGGAACTGGATGGGGTAATTTATGCAGAAGCACAAGCAGACTGGACCGCTCCTTATACCATGCCTGACAGCTATACCATTGTTCAGTGGAAGGAAGAACATTACAGATCTGTTAAAATGACAAGAAAAATTGCCTGGACGGATGATTATTTTGCAGAAGTTTTTCTGGTAACAGGAGCAGATCCTGATTTAGCCATTGACTGGGTTATGCATGTTTCGGGAGAGAATATTTTAGCGTTTAACGGACGGCCAGCGGAAGGTTTTTCGGTAAAAAAACCATATAGGCATCTTCATTCCATTAAAGAGATCAAATCAGACAGTCCGATCGTAACTGCTTATCAGGATGGGGAAGTGACGACTCATATATTTGGTTATGGATTTGGTCAGACTGTATATAGCGCAAAAGGTCCGGATAATCCTTCGATATCGGATATTAACTACAGGATTGAGCGCTCTTTTGGTGGAGAGGCGATGTTTGCTCATGTAATTACCAGCAGCGATGGTGCCTGCAAAGTGGGCGCTGTGTCTTTTGAAGCATTAAATGGAAGTATGATGATTCATGTAAAGGAGGCAGACGGAAGAGAAAGGAAATTATTCGTATGATTGACTATGGCATCGAGTTTCACAATGTGGATCATTTGGAAGAAGTGGAAGGAATGGGAGGAAAGAAGCTTTGCCGCTTTCCCCGCGATTTAAGCCGAAGCCTGGGAGTGGCGGAAAACAGGAACGCCAGATTCCGGGCAGACAGGGTCCATGGCTGTGAGCTGCGGTTTGCAACGGAGTCCAAATACTTTGATGTTGCGCTGACAGCAGTGGAGCAGGATATTGATGTGCTCATTTACAAAGGGGACTTACTCCATAAAAAAGAAGTACTAAAGGCCGGGGTATGCACCGTACTTCATGTGGAGGAACCTCCTGTCTATGAGATTGTAAGTAAAGATATGCTGACAGGAAAACAATTTGCTCCATGGATCTGGCGGATTCAGTTCGGAATGAATGGGGCCGTCTATTTCCACTACATTGACACTTATGAAAGCACCTTAAGACCTCCGAATAAGGATGAAAAACCAGCTGTTTTATGGGCTGCTTATGGATCCTCCATTACATGCGGCAGTGTAACGAACCTGTATTCTAACAGTTACATAAACCAGGCAGCGGTGACAGCGGGCTGGGATGTGATCAACAAAGGTCTTTCTGGCTCCTGTTTATGCGAGAAGGAAGTAGCTGACTATCTGGCAGAGCTTACTGCAGATGTACTTTCTGTGGAAATTGGTGTGAATATGGTACTGTTTTTTGAGGAGGAAGAAACCAGTAAACGGGTGGGATATCTTTTGGAGACTTTAAAGAAAAGCCCGGCCAGAGATATTTTTGTAATTGATATGTTTCCCAACAAAGGACTCATCGCACTGGATCAGGATTCTACCTACTATCGGCATTACCGCAGTTTTAAGGAAATTGTAAGTCAGGCGGCATTAAAAGTGGGAGATCATAGATTTCATCTGATTAAAGGAGAAGAGATATTAAAGGATTTCACCTATTTGAGCACGGATCTGCTTCACCCTTCTGATAACGGTCATATACGTATGGGGGCGAACCTGGCAGACCAATTGACAGGAAAGAGATAAGGAGTTTTTTAAAATGAAAGAGCAGTATGATGTAATCGTGGCAGGAGGAGGTCCGTCAGGTGTGGCAGCGGCCATAGCAGCCTCCAGAAATGGCTGTAATACGTTATTAATTGAGCAGGAAGCCTATCTGGGCGGTATGGCAACGTTGGCCGGTGTACCCGCATTTGGTCCTTTTACAAATGGGGAACAGGATTTAATTGGAGGTATTGGACGGGAAATTTTAGAGGAGTTAAAAAAAGACGGATATAAAAGTCCCTTTTATGACCGGAAGCCAGACCGCATAGAGGGAATAGACTGGTATTCCATCGATCCGGAGCATTTAAAACGGGTCATGGATGATCTGGTAACGGACAGCGGCTGTGATGTGCTGTTTCATACAACAGTCACAGAAGCCAGATTTAAAGATGGAAAAATTGAAGAAGTCAGAGTCTACAACAAGGGGGGATATAAATGGATCCAGGCGGACTATTTTATCGATTGTACCGGGGATGGGGATTTGGCTGCAATGGCAGGAGCAATATGGGAATATGGAGATGAGGAAGGCAGAGTACAGTCAGGGACACTCTGTTTCCGTGTGGCTAATATCGATGTGAAACGATTTATGGAATATGTGGATAAAGAAGGGGAAAACGGGAATCTTTCGGTTGCTTCGGAAAAAGCAAAAAAAGACGGACGTTTTCCGTTAAATGAGACGAAGGTAGGGGGGATGTCTTTACAGGCAGATGGAATAGCAGGCTTAAATTTCGGTCATGTGTACGATTTGAAGCCTCTGGACCCGTGGAACAAAAGCCAGGCTGAAATGGAAGCCAGAAGAAACTTACCAGAGCTCATAACGTTTTTAAGGGAATACGTCCCGGGAATGGAGAAATGTGTGCTGGCTTCCAGCGGTCCCTGCCTTGGGATACGGGAATCAAGAAGAATAAAGGGCGGCTATACACTAACAAAAGAGGATTATTTAAACAGAGCCGATTTTCCCGATGCAATTGCTTACTATTCCTATCCAATCGACATTCATGCAGCGCTGCCTGAAAAAAGCGGAAAGAATGAGAAACTTTATCAGACCTCCAAGTATAAGAATGGCGAATGCTATGGAATTCCATACCGTTGTTTAATCCCGCAAGGGCTTAAGAATTTAGCTGTCGCAGGACGGATCATCAGTGCGGATCGGGCAATGATGTCATCCATACGGATTATGAGTCCGTGTTTTGCTACCGGACAGGCGGCAGGCACGGCTGCCGCACTTGGTATAAAAGCGGGAGGAATTGACCTTGATGATATCGATACTGACATATTAAGAAAATGGTTAAGGGAACAAAAATTTCCTGCATAAGACTTAAATATAAAGTCTCAGCCTATATAAGCAGCGTTTTATAAAGTCCCATAAATAGGCAATAGAAAATCCCCCTTGTTATACTTGGTCGGTACCGGGGGATTTCTATCTTTTTATAGGCCAACCCCTTGTATTGGGGCGGTTGTTCCTTTTGTATTTCTAATATGGCATATCTGGAGAGGCATTTCAAGCCTATTCTTCCTTAACTGGTGCGCTTGAAGTGGTGTCAAACTGAAAAAAAGAAGACAATCCAGAATATTCCGGAAGTCCTCTTTTTCCTTGTAAATCAAAGGTTTAAGCAGATAACGGGAATCGGACCCGCCTCCTCAGCTTGGGAAGCTGATGTTCTACCAATGAACTATATCTGCATGCTATTGTTTGACACATTCCGTATTATATCACAAAAGACTGGATTATTTCAATAGGTTTTTCTGGAAATTGGTAAAAAATTCCCCATGAACTTGCCAAAAATGGAAAAACCATTGTATAATGGGATTTGATAATACAAGATGTGGAGGAGTAACATGGCGAAAACGCAGTATAATGCGGATAGTATTACCGTGCTGGAAGGCCTTGAGGCGGTACGGAAACGTCCGGGAATGTATATAGGAAGTGTTGGGACAAAGGGACTGAATCATCTGATTTATGAGATTGTTGATAATGCAGTGGACGAGCATCTGGCTGGCTTCTGCAATCAGATCTGGGTGACACTGGAGGCTGACGGGTCCTGTACAGTTAAAGACTCCGGCCGCGGAATTCCGGTTGAGATGCATAAGAAAGGTGTTTCGGCGGAACGAGTGGTTTTATCTACACTTCATGCCGGCGGTAAGTTTGACAATGATGCGTACAAAACCAGCGGAGGGCTTCACGGTGTAGGTTCTTCCGTAGTGAATGCCTTGTCTGATTACATGAGTGTCAAAGTATATAAGGATGGTCTGATTCATTACGACAAATACGAGCGGGGCATACCAACGGTGGAGCTGGTGGATGGCCTGCTTCCCACGTTGGGAAAAACCAGAGAGACAGGAACGGAAATCAATTTCCTTCCTGATGAGACTATATTTGAAAAAATACGTTTCAAGGCAGAATGGCTGAAAAGCCGTCTCCACGAAACGGCATACTTAAACCCCAATCTTCATATCTCTTATTCCAACAAAAGACCCGGAGAAGAGGAGAAGGTGGAATTTTATGAGCCGGAAGGAATCGTCGCTTACGTAAAGGAATTAAACGCTGGAAAAGAAGCCGTTCATGATCCGGTGTATTTTAAGGGAATTGTTGATAAGGTTGAAGTGGAAGCTGCCATTCAGTTTGTAGATACATTTGAGGAAAATATACTTGGTTTCTGCAACAATATTTTTACCCAGGAGGGCGGCACCCATTTAGCTGGTTTTAAAACCCGTTTTACCCAGCTGATTAACAGCTATGCCAGAGAACTTGGTATATTAAAAGAAAAGGACACCAATTTTACCGGGGCAGATACAAGAAACGGCTTGACGGCAGTAATTGCAGTTAAGCATCCCGATCCTATCTTTGAAGGACAGACAAAAACAAAGCTTGCAAGTGCGGACGCCACAAAGGCAGTATTTACGGTTGCAGGAGATGAACTGCAGCGGTATTTTGACCGTAACTTAGAAGTGCTTAAATCCGTTATAAGCTGTGCGGAAAAGTCAGCCAAGATCCGTAAAGCGGAAGAAAAAGCCAAGACAAATATGCTCAGCAAGTCAAGATTTTCGTTTGACAGCAACGGGAAACTGGCTAACTGCGAGAGCAGGGATGCATCCAGGTGCGAAATATTCATTGTTGAGGGAGATTCGGCGGGCGGTTCTGCCAAGACAGCCAGAAACAGACAGTATCAGGCGATACTGCCCATCCGCGGTAAAATATTAAATGTAGAAAAGGCCTCCATTGATAAGGTGTTGGCCAATGCCGAGATCAAGACGATGATTAATACTTTTGGATGCGGATTTTCTGAGGGCTATGGCAATGACTTTGATATTACAAAGCTTCGTTACGATAAAATTATTCTTATGACGGATGCCGATGTGGATGGCAGCCATATTGATACCCTGCTGTTAACCTTTTTGTATCGTTTTATGCCGGAATTAATTTACGACGGTCATGTCTACATTGCTATGCCGCCGCTGTTTAAAGTGATTCCGAAACGCGGAGAAGAACAGTACCTTTATGATGAAAAGGAATTGGAGCGTTACAGAAGAACACATACCGGCGAGTTTACCCTTCAGCGTTATAAAGGTCTTGGTGAGATGGATGCAGAGCAGCTTTGGGAGACGACTCTGGATCCGGAACACCGCGTTTTGAAACAGGTGGAGATTGAAGATGCACGTATGGCCTCAGAAATAACGGAAATGCTCATGGGAAGTGATGTACTTCCAAGACGGCAGTTTATTTATGAGCATGCGGATGAAGCGGAGATTGATGCGTAAGGAGAAGGAATATGGCAGAAAAAATTATTAAAACAGAATATTCCGAGGAAATGCAGAAAAGCTACATGAACTACTCCATGAGTGTCATTACGGCAAGAGCTATCCCGGATGCGAGAGACGGATTAAAACCGGTGCAGCGCCGTGTGCTTTACGATATGAGCGAACTGCATTTAAATCATGATAAGCCCCACAGAAAATCAGCACGTATCGTAGGCGATACCATGGGTAAATATCACCCCCACGGCGACAGTTCCATCTACGAAACGCTGGTTGTGATGTCTCAGGTATTTAAAAAAGGAGTTCCGCTGGTAAATGGTCATGGAAACTTTGGTTCCATAGAAGGAGACGGAGCAGCGGCCATGCGATATACGGAGGCAAGGCTGGAAAAATTTGCCGAAGAGGTTTATTTAAAAGATCTGGATAAAACCGTGGAGTTTATTCCCAACTATGATGAAACGGAAAAAGAACCGGAGGTACTTCCTGTAAGAGTCCCCAATCTGCTGATAAATGGGGCAGAGGGAATTGCAGTTGGAATGAGCACCAGCATTCCTCCTCATAATTTAGGAGAAGTGGTGGATGCAGTTCAGGCATATATTGATAATCCGGATATTTCCACAGCCGAGCTGATGGAATACCTGCCGGGACCTGATTTCCCAACAGGCGGTATTATAGCAAATAAGAGCGATCTTCCCGCTATTTATGAAACCGGAATGGGGAAAATCAAGCTTCGGGGAAAAATAGAGGTGGAGCTTGGAAAACGAAAAGCAGATAAGGACAAGCTGATCATTACCGAGATTCCATATACCATGATTGGAGCCGGGATTAATAAGTTCCTTATGGATATTGCCGACCTGGTTGAAAACAAAAAGCTTACAGATGTAATCGATATTTCCAATCAGTCTAATAAAGAAGGAATCCGGATTGTTCTGGAACTTCGTAAGGATGCCGATGTAGAGAAAATACGTAATATCCTGTATAAAAAGACAAAGCTGGAAGACACCTATGGCGTTAATATGCTTGCAATTGCAGATGGGCGCCCGGAGATCCTGAATTTAAAAGGAATTCTGAAAAATTATCTGGACTTCCAGTATGCCAATGCTACCAGAAAATATAAGGTTCTTCTGGATAAAGAGCTGGAAAAGAAAGAAATCAAGGAAGGACTTATAAAGGCCTGCGATATTATCGATTTAATTATAGCGGTATTAAGAGGTTCGAAAAACTTAAAAGATGCTAAAAACTGCCTGATGACAGGTGATATTTCAAACATATCTTTCCGGGCTAAGGGATTTGAAGAGGACGCCAGAAAGTTATGCTTTACTGAAAAACAGGCAAGTGCGATTCTTGAAATGCGGTTATATAAGCTGATCGGCTTAGAGATTCTTCAGCTGGAAAAGGAATTTAAGGAAACTCTGGCAAAGATCAGGGAGTATGAAAAGATCCTCTCAAGCAGAAAGAACATGGATGAGGTCATTAAAAAGGATCTGGATTATATTAAGGCAGAATACGGCACACCAAGAAAAACCCTGATTGAAGATGGAAAGGAAGCTGTCTATGATGAAGCAGCCGTAACCGTTTCAGAAGTGACCTTTGTTATGGACAGGTTCGGATACTGTAAGGTATTGGATAAAAATACTTATGACAGAAACAAAGAAACCATTGAAACAGAGAATCCTTTTGTGGTAAACTGTCTGAATACGGATAAGATCTGTATCTTCACCAATACAGGGAATTTACACCAGATAAA
This sequence comes from Lacrimispora amygdalina, assembly GCF_003432035.1. Taxonomy (GTDB): domain Bacteria; phylum Bacillota; class Clostridia; order Lachnospirales; family Lachnospiraceae; genus Lacrimispora; species Lacrimispora amygdalina. The sequence goes on along the minus strand of NZ_QOHO01000072.1, from coordinate 88,506 downwards.
AGTATTGGATATGCCAGGAGGGAAGCTTCGGGATAAGGGAACTCCCATTGACAATTTAAGTAAATTTGACGGAACAAAGGAAGAGATTATCTATTTATCCCATGCAGGCGGATTAAAAGGGAAGAAGTTCCTGTTTGCAACCAGGCAGGCTTTGATTAAGATGGTGCCTGGAGAAGAATTTGAAACCAATAACCGGACAGTAGCTGCAACAAGGCTGTTAGATGATGATGTGCTGATTTGTGTGCTGCCATACGAGGGAGAGACAGATACTGTCCTTCAGACCTCTTCCGGAGTATTCCTGCGTTTTTCTTCAGAGGAGATTCCTGAGATGAAAAAGAATGCCAGAGGTGTGAGAGGAATTAAACTTTCTCCAGGTGAGAGTCTGGAAGCTGTCTATCTGCCGGGAGACGAACCGGTTATACGATACAAAGAAAAGGAAGTACATTTAAACCGATTAAAAATAGGAAAACGAGATGGAAAAGGCAGCAAGGTTCGCCTTTAGTGCTTTACTGCAACATACATTTTCAAGAAATGTCTTTCCGGTGCGTACAAATGTATTTTTCTGACGAATAAATATTGATTTTTTTTTCACTTTGTTATAGGATAGTTAGGAATTTAGCGTATTATAGTATTACAAAATGAAAAGAAATGAGGAGAAAGCGATGGAAAAGAAGTTGCGAGTTGGTATATTGGGAGCTACCGGTATGGTTGGACAGAGATTTATATCTCTGCTTGAGAATCACCCATGGTATGAGGTGGTGACTGTGGCAGCCAGCCCCCGTTCAGCTGGAAAGTCATACGAAGAGGCAGTTGGAGACCGTTGGAAGATGACAACTCCCATGCCGGAAGCAGTGAAACACTTAACAGTCATGAATGTGAATGAGGTTGATAAAGTCGCAGCAGGTGTGGACTTTGTATTCAGCGCAGTTGACATGACGAAAGATGAGATTAAAGCCATAGAAGAAGCTTATGCCAAAACCGAGACACCGGTTGTTTCCAATAACAGCGCCCATAGATGGACGCCTGATGTGCCTATGGTAATTCCTGAGATCAATCCCCAGCATTTTGAAATTATAAAAGACCAGAGAAAGCGCCTGGGTACAGAGCGTGGATTCATTGCAGTAAAACCCAACTGTTCCATTCAAAGCTATGCACCGGTGCTGACTGCATGGAAAGAGTTTGAACCTTATGAGGTGGTAGCTACCACTTATCAGGCTATTTCAGGAGCAGGAAAGACCTTTAAAGACTGGCCGGAGATGGAAGGAAACATTATTCCTTATATCGGCGGCGAGGAAGAAAAGAGCGAGCAGGAGCCGCTTCGTTTATGGGGAACCATGGAAAATGGTGAGATTGTAAAAGCGAAGGAACCGGTAATCACCTGCCAGTGCATCCGTGTTCCCGTTCTTAATGGCCATACTGCAGCAGTTTTCGTAAAATTCCGCAAGCAGCCTGCAAAAGAAGAGTTAATAGACCGCTTGGTGAACTTTAAGGGGCTTCCCCAGGAACTTGATCTTCCAAGTGCACCAAAGCAGTTCATTCAGTATTTGGAAGAAGATAACCGCCCCCAGGTAGCCCTTGATGTGGATTTTGAAAACGGAATGGGAGTTTCTGTGGGCCGGTTAAGAACAGATTCTGTGTATGATTATAAATTTATCGGCTTGTCCCACAATACCGTTCGCGGGGCAGCCGGCGGCGCAGTACTCAGCGCAGAGCTTTTGACTGCTAAAGGGTACATCAAAGCCAGAGATTAACTGGATTATGAGGCTCTCTCTGTCCAGGGGGGAGACTTTATAAAATAGGTATATGGAGGAAGTAAGATGGCATACAAAAAAGAACTTTGGGGAAACATGCCGGATGGCAGAGAGGTGTATTTATATACACTGGTAAATGAAAACAGAGTCTCTGCTTCATTTACAAATCTGGGTGCAGTCTGGGTAACCATGAATGTGCCTGATCGGAACGGAAAGGAGACGGATGTGGTATTAGGGTATGATCGTGTATCTGATTATCTGCTCAACCCGCCTCACTTCGGAGCTCCCATTGGAAGAAATGCCAACCGCATTGCTGGTGCAAAGTTTACGATTAATGGGAAGGAATACAAGCTGGCAGCCAATAACAGCACCAATAACTTACACAGCGGTCCGGACCTTTACCATTCACGTCTGTGGGACAGTGAGGCTGAGGAGAGTGAATTTGGAACCAGTGTGAGCTTTTCCCTGTTTTCACCTGATGGAGATCAGGGATATCCCGGCAATGCGAATATTACCATAACGTATACCCTGACCCCCGAAGACAGCTTGAAAATTGATTACCACATGATTTGTGATGAGGATACAGTGGCAAACTTTACCAACCATAGTTATTTCAACCTGGATGGACATGATGGCGGAAGTGCATTAAAGCAGCGTGTATGGATTGATGCCGATACTTATACAAGAGCGGATGAAATTTCGATTCCTACAGGAGAATTGACTCCGGTAAAGGGCACTCCCATGGATTTCACTGTCATGAAATCAATTGAACAGGATATCAGTAAAGATTATGAAGCACTTGTTTTCGGAAACGGATATGACCACAACTGGGTGCTGAATCATCCGTTAAAGGAACTGGCGTTATGTGCAGCTGCTGAATCAGATAAGACCGGAATCAGAATGGAAGTGTACACAGATCTTCCCGGAATGCAGTTTTATACGGCCAACTTTTTAACAGACCAGATGCCTGGCAAGGGAGGTGCGGTTTACAGCAAACGCTGCTGTTACTGTTTTGAAACCCAGTATTATCCTAATGCGGTCAACACTCCTTCATTTCCTTCCCCCATTTTAAAGGCAGGGCAGGAATATCAGACAACTACAATCTATAAATTCACCACAATCTAGTAAAGAATTGATATGAAATCAGGGACGCAGATTACTGCGCCCCTGTACGCTTGTGAAAGGACATTTTTACATACTTATGAATAAAGCCAATGAAAAAGGAATAAAAACTCTTTCAGTCATGGGACTGGTTGTCACCACAATTATATGGGGAAGTGCCTTTGTTGTGATGAAAAATTCGGTGGATGTCATATCACCAACTTATCTGCTGGCACTGCGATTTACCATTGCGTTTGCAGCACTTGCTGCGGTATTTTGGAAGCGGTTAAGAAAAGCAGGAAAAGCAGATGTTTTATGCGGAGTAGTTTTGGGCTTTTTTTTGTTTATCAGTTATTTCTTTCAGACCTATGGACTGAAATATACAACTGCCAGCAAAAATGCTTTTATAACTACGTTATATGTCATTCTCGTCCCATTTTTACATTGGCTTTTTAATAAGAAAAAACCTGCAAAAAATAATGTGGGAGCAGCAGTTATGGCAGTCATCGGACTGGGGTTCATTTCCCTGGAGGGTGATTTAAGAGTGAATGTGGGTGATCTTTTGACTCTTGTGTGCGGGATATTTTTTGCCTTCCACATCGTCTTTGTTGACCGGTATACAGAAACCCATGATCCCATTATACTGACAGTGATGCAGATGGCTGTTGCGGCAGGATTAAGCTGGGTGGCTGCACCATTTCTGGAGGGAAGACTGGATCTGTCTGTAATAGATCATTCTATGGCTGCCAGTCTTCTTTATCTTGGTATTTTCAGCACAATGATCTGTTTCCTGCTTCAGAATATGGGGCAGAAGCATCTGAGCCCCAATACTTCTTCCATTATTCTATCCTTTGAGTCGGTATTTGGCCTGTTGTTCTCCGTCTTTTTGCTGGGAGAACCGGTAACATTAAAATTGCTGACAGGCTGCGCTTTACTGTTTCTGTCTGTTATCCTGTCGGAATACAGAAAACGAACTCCCGCTGATTAAGTTTCAGTGGGGGTTTTTACTTTTTGTACTGACATAAGATAAAACACTCCTTTGCGTTAATGTAATAGAATTTTAAGTAAATTGTTAACCATTGTACCATTGATATTAAAATTTATCAATGTTATAATAAATTTTGATATGCCTTTTGGTGAGAGTTGTCAGAAATATTTGCTATTCATAAATTTTAATGGTATAATAGAGCGGTTACTATCACAAAGCAGTAGGGAGTTATATGTCAAAATCGTTATACATTGCAGAAAAACCAAGTGTGGCTCAGGAGTTCGCAAATGCGCTTAAGATAAACGGAAAACGCAGCAACGGATACATGGAAGCTGACCAGGTGATTATAACCTGGTGCGTGGGACATCTGGTCACTATGAGTTATCCGGAAAGCTATGATCCAAGATATAAGCGATGGAGTTTATCCACCCTGCCGTTTCTTCCCAAAGAATTCAAATATGAAGTAATTCCCAGCGCAGCCAGGCAGTTTGAAATTGTGAGCGGTCTGTTAAACCGCCCGGATGTGGATACAATCTATGTCTGTACTGACTCCGGAAGAGAAGGAGAATACATATACAGGCTTGTTGCCCAGATGGCAGGGGTGAACAATAAAAAGCAGAAGAGAGTCTGGATTGATTCCCAGACGGAAGAGGAAATTCTAAGAGGCATAAGGGAGGCGAAGGATGAGGCAGAATATGATAATCTTTCTGCTTCCGCGTATTTGCGTGCAAAAGAAGATTATCTCATGGGAATTAATTTTTCACGTTTGCTTACACTAAGATACGGACAGCATATTTCAAATTATTTAAAGAGCGGGAAGAATACCGTTATTTCTGTTGGACGTGTCATGACCTGTGTCATGGGAATGGTGGTACGAAGAGAACGGGAGATCAGGGACTTTGTAAAGACACCGTTTTATCGTGTTATTGGTACCTTTGCCAAAGAAGATCTGGATTTTGACGGTGAATGGAAAAGTGCTCCGGGTTCTATGTTTTTTGAATCACCTTTTCTATATAAAGAGAATGGGTTTAAAGAAAGAAAGCATGCTGAGGCACTGATTGAGACACTTTCTGCAGCAGATCCCATGGAGGCAACGGTTGTATCGGTTGAGAAGAAAAAGGAAACCAAGAATCCGCCTCTGCTTTATAATCTGGCTGAACTTCAGAATGACTGTTCTAAGATGTTTAAGATCAGTCCTGATGAGACACTGAAGGTAGTTCAGGAGCTTTATGAGAAGAAGATGGTCACTTACCCAAGAACGGATGCCAGAGTTCTTTCCACAGCAGTAGCAAAAGAAATCTATAAAAACATCAGTGGATTAAAGGGATTTGAACCATTAAAAGAGGCGGCAGAAGAAGCGTTAAGCCGGGGAGCCTACAAAACAATTGATAAAACCAGATACGTCAATGATAAGCAGATTACGGACCATTATGCCATTATTCCTACTGGTCAGGGGCTTTCAGCTTTAAGAGGCTTAACACCCCTTGTGTCCAGGGTTTATGAAGTGATTGCAAGAAGGTTTTTAAGTATTTTCTATCCGCCTGCCATCTATCAGAAGTATGCTTTGGAGCTGGCTGCTGATAAAGAGCACTTTTATTCCAGCTTCCGGGTAATGCTGGAAGAGGGATATTTAAAAGTGGCAGATGTGTCCGCAGGTAAAAAGAAAGCAGAGGAAAAAGCTGACGAACCACTTCCTGACAGTGAAAATCAGGATGAGAATAATTCGGAAGTGTCTCAGAAGCAAATGGACAATCCAGCTTTTATTGCCATGCTTGGTTCATTAAAAAAGGGTATGCAGCTTCCCATTAAAAAGCTGATGATTAAAGAGGGAGAGACTTCGCCTCCTAAACGCTATACATCAGGATCCATGATTCTTGCCATGGAAAATGCGGGGCAGTTAATCGAGGATGAAGAGCTCCGTGCCCAGATTAAGGGAAGCGGGATAGGAACCAGTGCTACGAGAGCTGAGATTTTAAAAAAGCTGTTTCATATCGGCTATCTTTCCCTGAATACGAAAACCCAGATAATTCTGCCCACACTGTTAGGAGAGATGATCTATGATGTAGTGAACGCCTCCATTAAACAGCTTCTTAATCCGGAGCTGACAGCCAGCTGGGAAAAGGGATTAACCTATGTATCAGAGGGAAGCATAACCTCTGAAGAGTATATGCAGAAACTGGAGAATTTTGTTGCCGGACGTACCGCTTGGGTATTGAAGCTCAATAATCATTATGATTTACGTAATGTATTCGATGCTGCGGCAGCTAATTATAAAAAACAAAAATAGGAGATTATTAACATGAAAAAAGAAGATATGACAAACCAGGACTTATTTGATACCAATCATACAGTGGCCAAATTATTATTTGAGCAGACCACCTATCCGTGGGAAATCATTCCAAAGATCAGTGAATTTATCGTTTCCCTGGGAGAGCGTCTTCCAAAGGACGAATATGTTCATGTGGGAAAAGCAGTCTGGATTCATAAGTCTGTAAATCTTCCGCCGACAGCTTGTATGGGCGAGCATGTAATTATCTGCAAGAATGCACAGATCCGTCATTGCGCATTTATCAGAGGTAATGCAATCATCGGCGAAGGTGCAGTAGTAGGAAACTCTTCTGAAGTAAAGAATTCCATTCTTTTTGATGGAGTACAGGTTCCGCATTTTAACTATGTTGGAGATTCTATTTTAGGATATAAGTCTCATATGGGCGCATCTTCAATTGCATCCAATGTAAAAACAGACAAATCTCTTATTACCGTACATGCAGAAGATGGAGAAATCGAAACAGGTCTTAAGAAATTTGGTGCCATCCTTGGTGACTTTGCAGAAATTGGCTGCGGTGCTGTTTTAAATCCTGGTACAGTCATCGGACCAAAAGCAGATATCTATCCGCTTTCCTGTGTCAGAGGCTGTGTGGAAGGTAATTCCATCTACAAAAAACAGGGAGAAATTGTAGAAAAGAATATTACTGAGGAATAAATACGACATGAACGAAAATAAACATGCCCAGGCAGGAAATGGAAAATTCGGTTCGAGAATTGGATTCATTCTGGCCTCTGTTGGGTCAGCTGTCGGTATGGGAAACATCTGGATGTTTCCCTACCGGCTGGGACAGTATGGAGGCGCTGCTTTTTTACTGGTGTATTTTGGTTTTGTATTTTTATTTGGTCTGGTTGGTTTGTCCGGTGAGTTTGCGTTTGGAAGGCTCACCGGAACGGGCCCCATCGGCTCTTATGATTATGCTTTAAAGACGAGAGGAAAAAAAGGCGGTTCCTTTCTGGGAGCAGTCCCTTTAATAGGTTCATTTGGTATTGCCATTGGTTATGCAATTATAGTAGGCTGGGTTCTAAGGTATCTATGGGGTGCTTTGTCAGGTGCTGTTTTGAAAGAAGAGGCAGCACAATATTTTTCCCAGGCAACCGGGCATTATGGCAGCATACCATGGCATCTCCTTGTTGTTATAATTACGGTAGCTGTTCTGGCAGGAGGAGTATTAAAAGGGATTGAAAAAGTGAATGCAATCATGATGCCTGCTTTTTTTATCCTTTTTTTGCTGATTGCAGTCCGGGTGTTCTTTCTTCCCGGAGCTTTCGACGGATACAGATATCTCCTGGTGCCAAGGTGGGAACTTCTGTTAAAACCGGAAACCTGGGTTATGGCTATGGGACAGGCTTTCTTTTCTCTCTCCATTACTGGTTCGGGAATGGTAATTTACGGCAGCTATCTGGATAAAAAAGAGGATATACCAAAAGCAGCGGTTACCACTGCTTTATTAGATACCATTGCAGCTCTTTTGGCAGGTTTTGCCATTATTCCTGCCGTATTTGCGTTCCAGATGGACCCGGCAAGCGGTCCTCCGCTGATGTTCATAACTTTGCCAAAGGTATTTGCACAAATCCCCGCAGGCAGAGTTATAGCAGTATTGTTTTTCCTGTCAGTACTGTTTGCAGGAGTAACCTCACTGGTTAATATGTTTGAGGTATGCGCAGAAGCGCTTCAAACGCATCTGCGTTTTCCAAGAAAGACTGCTGTCGTTTTTGTAGGCGCTGTCGTATTCATCATAGGACTTTTTATTGAATATGAACCCTATATGGGAGCCTGGATGGATTATATTACTATCTATGTGGTGCCATTTGGTGCAGTTTTATGTTCTGTCATGATCTACTGGGTATTGAAAAAGGAAGAAATTCTGAACGAATTAAACTGTGGACGTGAGAAACCTCTTGGTTCTTATTTCATTTTTACTGCTAAATATCTCTATGTATTGCTTGCAGCCCTGGTATTAATATTAAGTATCGTATATAAAGGGATCGGCTGATATGAAGTACAGCCGCTAAAAAGCCCGGTATTTCCATGTCTTACAAGGACAGGAAGTACCGGGCTTTTTAGCAGATAATTTTATTTGGTACCGAAAATACGGTCACCAGCATCTCCAAGACCTGGGCAGATATACGCATTTTCATTTAACTGACGGTCTAAATGTCCTACGTAGATCTGAATATCCGGATGTGCCTCGTGTAGCCGTTTTAAGCCTTCCGGAGCAGCGATGATGGACATGAACTTGATGTGCTTACCGCCGTACTGCTTGATAAAGTCAACGGCTGCAATTGCAGAACCGCCGGTTGCAAGCATAGGATCAGTAACAACAATGGTTCTCTGCTCAATCGGGCTTGGAAGCTTGCAGTAATATTCATGGGGCTCATGAGTTTTTTCATCCCGATATAAACCAATATGTCCCACCTTGGCAGACGGTACAAGAGCCAGAATTCCGTTAACCATACCAAGACCTGCTCTGAGGATAGGAACAACTGCCATTTTTTTACCGGCAATCATGGGGGTCATACAGGTCTCTATAGGAGTCTCTACCTCCACATTCTGAAGAGGAAGATCCCTTAATGCCTCAAATCCCATCAGCATGGCGATTTCCTCAATCAGAGCACGGAACTCGTTGGTTCCGGTTCTCTTGTCTCGTAAAATTGAAATTTTATGCTGAATCAGCGGGTGGGTAAATACAGTTACATTGTCCATTAATAAATCCATAATAGTGTTAATCCTTTCTTTAATCTCTTGCAGTATCAGGAGTTTCAGGCAGTATCAGGTTCATAAAGACACCAATGATAACAGCAACAAAAAGACCTGAAATGTTTAATGTTACAGAGCCGATACTTACGTTAAGTCCTCCAAGCTGGGCAAGTCCCAGTCCGAATACGAGAATCAGGCCAACGATAGTTAAATTTCTGCTATGGGTAAAATCCAGATTTGATTCTGCCAGAGAACGAATGCCCACAGCTGCGATCATACCAAACAGCATAATTTCCACACCGCCTTTTACAGGACCAGGAATAGTCTGAAGAATTGCACCTACTTTTCCGAAAAGGCCCAGGACAATGGCGAATACGGCAGTCACACGAAGAAGCCTTGGGTTGTAGTTTTTGGTAGTTGCCAGAACACCTGTATTCTCTGAATAAGTAGTGTTGGCAGGGCCGCCCATAAATCCTGCAAGAAGGGTAGCAAGGCCATCGCCCATTAATGTACGGTGAAGTCCTGGATCTTTGAGGAAATCTTTTCCAACAACAGTTCCGTTGGTGGTGATGTCTCCAATGTGTTCCATAAATGTGACGCAGGCGATTGGCGCGATGGAAAGAATGGCACCTAAGCTGAATTTTGGAACAGACATAAATGTCACACCATTTAAGTCCTTTGTCACAAATGGGATATTAATCCATGATGCAGCGGAAATGGCTGAATAGTCCATATGGAAGATTCCCAATGCTCCTAATACAATACACAGAAGATAACCGGCTGCTATTCCGATGAGAATCGGAACCAGCTTGAAAAAACCATGTGCGAATATAGAACAGAGAATAACTACGAATAATGTAAATACCGCAATTCCCAGATTCAGCGCAATGGCAGGTGTTACACCGTCAGCCAGGCTTAAATTGCCGGTTGCATCGCTGATCGCCGTGCCAGCAAGGTTGATTCCGATGACTACGATTACCGGGCCGGTCACAACGGGAGGGAAAATCTTTTTGATTTTCTCAGCACCAATGGTGTAAGCGATGAAGGCGAAGATCAAATATACCAGACCGGCAAAAATAATTCCACCCTGTACTAAAGGTACGTTCTCAGGGATCACGGTTCCTTCCGGTCGGATAATAGCGGTAACCGCGGCCAGAAATGCGAAGGAAGAACCGAGAAACACAGGAACCTTAAATTTAGTACAGCAGTGGAATATTAAGGTGCCAACGCCTGCAGAGAATAGTGCCAGCGATGGATTGAGACCTGTCAGTAAGGGTACCAGCACAGTAGCGCCGAACATGGCGAAGAGGTGCTGAATGCTGAGCAGATAGTCTCGGGTTGTCAATTTTGCGTTGTTACTCATGATTATACCCCGTTTCTTTTTATTTTTCCGTCCTATTTTATCAGAGAAAGGGATAAATGGCAACTATTTTTGTTATTTTGTCTCAGGAGTATATTCAATTAACGCAAAATCCCCCAAGGCATGAGCGACGGGAATGGAGACTATAATGACTCCCTGATCCTCATAGCTAAAGGATTCTGGAAACTCAGCAGTTCCTTTTTCACGCTGTTCTGATGAAAAATCAGCATTTTGAAAAATTTTGGTATATGTCTCTTTGTCCATATCGGACCGCGCGTTCATCAAAGCCTCATTAAGCTCGGAAGATGTGTTGTAAAACTTACACTGGTCAGAGAGCACATATTCGGCCAGCAGTTTAGGATCCACATAATCCGTCAGCCTGATATTCCTGGCTGTTTTTAAATCAATTACGCTGGTGTAATAAACATTGGCAGGGTGTGCAGCTCCGTCAGCAGAAAACATACCTGTGTAAGCAACACTGATTCGGTTCCTGTCAGCAGAGATAATATCTGCACTGACAGTAAGACTGTCTTTTGATGGGTCAACAGAATAAGTTTTGATGATTTCCAGCGCATTGTCTTTTAACAGGTTGTTGACAGCTTCTAATTTAGATTCATCTGCCGATTGTGTAAGGACCGGATATTCGATGGTCACCTTGTCATTCTTATAGACATAAATTGAGGTGGCTACACCTGACTTGGGGTCTGTGCTTAAACTTTGTGTGCTTTCGGATTCGTTCTGAACTTCTATGACAGACGAATCGGAGACCGCAGTTATTTCTCTGCCTTCAGTTGTCTGAGTGTCTGGCAGATCTGCCTTCACATAATTTCGGTGACTGCACCCATAAAGAGACAATGCGGATAGAAGTGCAGCCATTAGCATGATACGACGTTTCGTAAAATCACCTCTGATCGATTATAGTTTCTTATGACAGTATATCATAATGCGGGCAGTGTTTCCTAGAATATAATGTAAAATTAAGGAAATTGTAGGAAAAATATGGGGACAAAGAGAAAGGACTCCGCAAAACCAAAACGAATTCGGTTTGCGAAGTCCAGTTCCCTGCCAAGGGTGTAGTGCCGGCAGTGGGACTTGAACCCACACGATGTTGCCATCAACGGATTTTGAGTCCGCCTCGTCTGCCATTCCGACATGCCGGCTTGCACTTACAACGTTCATTATTCTATCACAGGATTTTCCATTTGGCAAGTATTTAAATTGAAAATCGGCAAAATATATTGTATGATAATAAAAAGCTATGGTTAAGGAGGTGTCTGGGCGATGACATGTAAGGAAGCAGAACGTCTGGTCATTCCATATATAAACGGAGAACTGACGGATGAGGAACTGAAAGAATTTTTGGAACATACGCAGAGCTGTGCAGATTGTATGGAAGAACTGGAGATATATTTTACCATAGAAGCAGGAATCATGCAGCTGGATTCTGAAACAGGGAATTATAATATCAAGGGAGCGCTGGAGGCGGCACTGGAACAGTCCAGACAAAGGCTTCAGCTAATACAGCTGATAAAAATAGCAAGATATGCGGTATCTACCGTTTGCGTCATGGCACTTGTCATTACAGTCCTTCTTCAGTGCAGAATCTGGCTGCAGTTGGGCTTAATTGGATAGGAGAACAGATGAACAGAAAAAAAACAGTACTGATTGACGGGACCGGCATGCTGGAAGAGGTATATTATGCACTTCCAGACAACTGCGTAAAAGGAATACGAAATGTGGTGGTTCGTATAATAGAAGAAAAGCAAACGGATTATATTGCAGCGGCTTTTGGAAATTTCAATAAAGATGGAATCGCCGCTGAGGATTTAAAGAAAAAACAAGAACTTTTAAAAGAAGCATTGGCAGATCTGAAAATACCTGTTTTTGAAGAAGAGGGCGCACGTTCTTTGGATCTTATCTGCTCCCTTGCAAAAAACTGTGAGAAGGAAGAAAAAGATGTTTCAGTGCTTACTGGTAATGAGACCTTTCTGATGGCAGTAAATGAACATGTAACTGTCCTGATTCCCGGACTGGGAGAAGAAGGGGTAAAATTAATAAACTGGTCTGCAGACAGGGTGAAGGCAGAATTTGGTCTGGAACCGGAACAGTTAAAGGAAGTATTTTCATTGGAGCGCGGTGCAGGGATTGGCCGGAAAACCGCATGCCGTCTGCTTATACAGTATGGTTCCTTAAAAACTCTTTATGGCAGGAAGGAGGAGCTGGAGTCTGACCAGGTTCGGAAAGCTCTGACTGAGTACGAGCAGCAGGTAAACAAAGAGGCAGATTCTCTTTGCCTGAAAACAGATTATAATCTTCGTCTGGATGAGAGTAAAACCATTGCGGAGTCTGAAATTGCAGAAATCATGGATATGGATTTTGAACCTGCCGGGTTCCCGGAGGAGGGAGAGGAGATCTCTTCCTCTGGCTGGATTAAAAAAGAAGTTACGGATCTTTCTGACGCAGAAGCAGTTTTTGCAAGGTGTGCAACAGGCGCCAGCGTTGGCCTGCAGCTGGCAGGAACGGATAAAAAAATTTCTGCACTGGCTTTATGTTTTTCAAAAGAAGAGTGCTGGTGCCTGATTCCTCAGGGGGATTTAACGTCAGAATATTTGAAAGAAAAGACAGAAGAGATTATAAGACAGGCAGAAGAGATTACTGTTTTAGACCTGAAAAGCCAGCTGCCATTTCTGAACCTGAATGGAGAAAAAACGGTGTTTGATGCTTCCATAGCAGCTTACTTAATTGATCCGTTAAAAAGCTCCTATGAATATAATGATTTAGCAAATGATTATCTTTCGCTGTCTCTTCCTTCGAAAACAGAGCTGCTGGGAAAACGTACCATAACCCAGGCACTGGAGGAAAATCGTTCCCAGGCTGTTAACTGTATCTGTTCCATGGCATACGTTTCATTTTTGTGCGGAAACATTTTAAGAGATGAATTAAAAAAGACAGATATGGAGCAGCTGTTTTATGACATTGAAATGCCGCTGGTATACAGTTTGTTTTCTATGGAAGAAACGGGAATCCGGGTAGAACGGGACAGGTTAAAAGAATACGGAGACAGACTGAAAATCCGGATTAAGGAAACGGAATTGAAAATATACGAGCAGACAGGTGAAACCTTTAATATTAATTCCCCCAAACAGCTTGGAGAAATTCTTTTTGAAAAGTTGAAGCTTCCTGGCGGAAAAAAGACAAAAACAGGTTATTCCACTGCAGCCGACGTGCTGGAAAAACTGGCTCCCGATTTTCCTGTCATAGAACTGATTCTGGATTACAGACAGCTGACAAAGTTAAATTCCACCTATGCCGATGGGCTGGCGGCCTATATAGGCTCCGATGAACGGATTCATGGAACCTTTAATCAGACAATTACCGCTACTGGAAGGATCAGCAGTACAGAACCCAATTTACAGAACATTCCAATTCGTATGGAACTTGGAAGAGAGATTCGGAAAGTCTTTGTTCCCCAGGAGGGGTGTGTTTTTGTAGATGCCGATTACTCCCAGATTGAACTGAGGGTTCTGGCTCATATGTCGAAAGATGCAAGACTGATCGGTGCCTATCAGCAGGCTGAGGATATTCACGCGATCACTGCATCAGAAGTTTTTCATGTTCCGCTTTTAGAAGTAACTGCCTTACAGCGGCGTAATGCAAAGGCTGTGAATTTCGGTATTGTGTATGGAATCAGTTCTTTTGGATTAAGTGAAGGGTTAAGCATTACCAGAAAAGAAGCGTCGGAATACATTGAAAAATACTTTGAAACCTATCCCGGAGTGAAGGCTTTTCTGGATAAGCTGGTGGCTGAAGCAAAAGAAACCGGGTATGCGCTCAGCATGTTTGGACGCCGCCGCCCCGTACCGGAGTTAAAATCTTCCAACTTCATGCAGCGTTCCTTCGGTGAACGTGTGGCAATGAATTCTCCCATTCAGGGAACAGCGGCAGATATTATTAAAATTGCCATGATCCGGGTAGACAGTGCTCTGAAGAAACAGGGACTTAAGTCCAGAATTGTCCTCCAGGTCCATGATGAGCTTTTAATTGAAGCACGTCTGGAAGAACTGGACCAGGTAAAAAAGCTGCTGGTGGAAGAGATGAAGAGTGCTGCCAGACTGGCTGTGCCGCTGGAAGTTGATGCCAATGTTGGAGAATCCTGGTTCGATGCCAAATAAAGGGATGGTGGAAAGCGTGAATGTAATTGGACTTACAGGCGGAGTGGGCGCCGGAAAAAGTCTGGTTCTTTCCATATTAAGAACGAAATACAATGCAGAAGTGATTGAAGCGGACAAAGTTGCCCATGAACTGATGCTGCCGGGAGAAGACGGATATCTGCGGGTGAAAGAAACTTTCGGAGAAACCATCCTTAATCCTGACGGAACCATTAACCGAACTGCATTGGGAAAAGTGATTTTTGAAAATGAATCTGCAAGAGAGCAGGTTAATTCGATTATCCACCCTCTTGTATGGAAAAGGATCAGACAAAAAATTTCCGCTTCCCAAGCCGGGCTTATTGTGGTAGAATTTGCAATTATGGGTGAAGAAGCGGAAGATATCTATGATGAGATGTGGTATGTCCATGCTTTTGAGGAGGTCAGAATCAGACGTCTTTCGGAAAACAGGGGTTATACAAAAGAACGTTCGGAACAAATAATCAGAAGCCAGGCCTCGGAACAGGAATATGTAAGGCGCTGTGACCGGATAATCGAAAATAATGGTTCTATTGCGGATTTAGAGAACCAATTGGCGGAAATATTGAAAACAGGGGACAGATAACGATATGAGACTGGTAAGCATTGCGAGCGGGAGCAGCGGAAACTGCATTTATGTAGGTTCTGATACAACCCATATTCTGGTAGATGCCGGAATAAGCAACAAGAGGATTGAACAGGGCTTAAATGAAATCGGATTAAAAGGAAACGAGCTCACTGGAATTGTGATCACTCATGAACATTCCGACCATACCAAAGGACTGGGAGTGCTGGCCAGAAAGTATGGTGTTCCCATATATGGAACCAGGGAGACTCTGGAGGAAATTTCAAAGCAAAAATATCTGGGAGAATATCCACAGGAACTATTTTGTGCCATTCGTCCGGATGTGGATTTTTTTGTGGGAGATTTAGAGGTCAAACCGTTTTCCATTGACCATGATGCAGCAAATCCGGTGGCATACCGGATTCAGCATGAACATAAGTCAGTTGCAGTGGCAACGGATATGGGGCATTACAATCAGTACATCATTGAGCATCTGCAGGGACTGGATGCGGTACTTTTAGAGTCCAACCATGATGTGAATATGCTTCAGGCGGGACCTTATCCTTATTACTTAAAGCGCAGGATATTGGGAGATCATGGACATTTATCCAATGAAAATGCGGGACGGCTGTTGTGCTGCATTCTTCACGAGAATTTAAAAAAGATTCTGCTGGGCCATTTAAGCAAGGAGAATAATTACGAAGAGCTTGCTTATGAAACCGTAAAGCTTGAAATCTCAGAGGGAGATAATCCATTTAAGGCATCTGATTTTTCCATAGCCGTTGCAAAACGGGATCAGATGTCGGAAATTATCACTATATAAAGAGGAGATGCATGATGAATAAGACGATTATTACAGTAGTTGGCAAAGACACAGTGGGGATTATTGCAAAGATTTGTACTTATCTGGCGAACAACCAGGTAAACATATTGGATATTTCCCAGACAATTGTACAGGGATATTTTAATATGATGATGATTGTTGACATTAACGAAGCTGCGAAGCCTTTTGGAGAGCTTGCGGATGAACTGGAACAAATTGGAGACGAGATTGGTGTGAAGGTAAAATGCCAGAGGGAAGAAATTTTTACAAAAATGCATCGGATCTGATTACGCAGTGAGGCTTAAGAAAAGGATGGGTTTTCTATATGTTGAATATGTTTGAAGTTAATGAGACCAATAAGATGATCGAGCAGGAACTGCTGGATGTGCGTACCATAACCATGGGTATCAGCCTGCTTGACTGCTGTGACAGTGACTTAAAAGCAGTGAATGAAAAAATTTACAACAAGATTACCACTGTTGCAAAAAATCTGGTATCTGTTGGAAGAGAGATTGAGAAAGATTTTGCAATTCCCATTGTCAATAAACGAATTTCCGTAACCCCCATTGCTATGGTAGGCGCTGCCGCATGTAAGACACCGGATGATTTTGTTACTATAGCCCAGACACTTGACCGCGCGGCAAAGGAAGTAGGCGTTAATTTCATCGGCGGATATTCTGCACTGGTCAGCAAGGGAATGACAACCGCAGATAAAAATCTCATCTGCTCCATACCAAAAGCTCTTGCATGCACAGATCGCGTCTGCAGCTCCGTGAATGTTGGTTCTACAAAGACAGGAATCAATATGGATGCAGTTGCGCTTATGGGTAAAATCGTCCTGGAAACAGCAGAGGAGACAAAGGAGAATGATTCTCTTGGCTGCGCAAAACTGGTAATCTTCTGCAATGCGCCGGATGATAACCCCTTTATGGCAGGCGCATTCCATGGCGTGACAGAAGCAGATGCCATAATTAATGTGGGTGTCAGCGGACCTGGTGTTGTAAAACGGGCAATTGAGACCGCAAGAGGTAAGGATTTTGAAGTTCTTTGCGAGACCATTAAAAAAACTGCATTTAAGATTACCCGTGTAGGACAGCTGGTAGCCCAGGAGGCTTCCAGAAGATTAAACATTCCATTTGGTATCATAGATCTGTCTCTGGCTCCCACACCTGCAATCGGTGACAGTGTGGCCGAGATTTTAGAAGAGATCGGTCTGGAGCGCGTTGGTGCTCCGGGTACTACGGCTGCGCTGGCTCTGCTTAATGATCAGGTGAAAAAAGGAGGAGTTATGGCTTCGTCCTATGTAGGCGGTTTAAGCGGTGCCTTTATTCCTGTCAGTGAAGATCAGGGAATGATCGATGCAGTTGCCATGGGTGCATTAAACCTTGAAAAGCTGGAAGCGATGACCTGTGTCTGCTCCGTTGGTCTGGACATGATTGCAATTCCAGGAGATACTCCTGCTTCCACGATATCCGGAATTATAGCAGATGAATCCGCAATCGGTATGATAAATCAGAAGACAACAGCCGTTCGTATTATTCCGGTAATCGGAAAATCTGTCGGAGAAACGGTGGAATTCGGCGGTCTCTTAGGATACGCTCCTGTCATGCCAGTCAATCAGTATTCCTGTGAAAAGTTTGTAAACCGCGGAGGAAGAATTCCTGCGCCGATACACAGTTTTAAGAATTAGCCATGGAACAGATGGAAAAAAGAAAACTGACGGAAGCACTCAGAGAGTATCTGGATGAATTTCTGGTCCGTATTATCATCAGCAATCCGGTTGAGAAACAGGGAATGTCCAAAGTAAAGATTCGTCCTCTGAAACAGAAAGATTTGCTGCTTTTTCAGGCGGAGGAACTGATTGGAAACCAGGCATTTCATAAGAACCTGCCCAAAGAAGAATGCGCAGACTATGCGGCGGATTTACTGGATGGGACGTTTCGCCAGCTGGAACTGGAATCCGGGAAAGGCCAGGTCCGGATTCTAATCAGTAAAAAGGGAATTCCAGACATAAAGATAAAGCGTATCCCGCAAAAAATCACGGCTGTTCCTGCAGTAACATACCACAACAGGCAAAAAAACTATATCTTAAAAGAAGGAACCCCCATACCGTTCCTGGTTGATCTGGGAATCATGACGGAAAACGGAACCATTATCAGATCCAGATATGACAAATTCCGTCAGATTAACCGCTTTTTGGAATTTATCGAAGATATACTTCCAAGACTTTATAAAGACAGAGAAAATGTTATTATTGATTTCGGCTGCGGAAAATCCTATTTAACATTTGCCATGTATTATTATCTTCATGTCCAAAAGGGATACTCCATACGCATTATAGGTCTTGATTTAAAGCAGACTGTGATTGACAACTGCAACCGGTTAAGTGAACGCTATGGATATGGGAAACTTAGATTTTATCATGGTGATATCGCTTCTTATGAGGGTGTAAATCAGGTGGATATGGTTGTTACCCTCCATGCATGTGATACAGCCACTGATTATGCTCTTGCAAAAGCGGTTTCATGGGGAGCGTCAGTGATACTGTCCGTACCCTGCTGTCAGCATGAACTCAATAAACAGATGGAAAACAGTATGATGGCTCCTGTTTTCCAGTATGGCCTGATTAAGGAACGGATGGCTGCCCTGTATACAGATGCTCTGAGAGCAGAGATTTTGGAGAATCAGGGATACAGAACCCAGATTCTGGAATTCATTGATATGGAGCACACACCAAAGAATATATTAATCCGCGCAGTAAAGCAGGGTGAAAAAAGGAATAATCGCAGTCAAATTGATGAAATTATGGAATTTCTTCACGGAAATCTGACTCTTTATAATTTGTTTTATAAAGAGTAAACTATTATAAAATAATAAGTGAAATTTGCTGTCATATATGGTATGATGAGAGTAATCATTTAAGGAGGAGTGTTCATGCCTTTTATTAATTCCAAAGTAAATGTTGCGTTATCAGAGGAAGAGAAGGAAATTTTAAAAGATAAACTTGGCCAGGCAATCAGCCTGATTCCAGGCAAGTCAGAAAGCTGGCTGATGGTGGGCTTTGAAGACAACTATTCTCTTTATTTTAAAGGAAAGAACAATACGAAGATTGCTTTTATAGAAGTTAAAATTTTCGGACGTGCTTCTGACCGGGATTTAGACCACCTGACCGCTGAGATTTCCAGAATATTTAAAGAGGTGTTAGGAATTGCACAGGATAAGATCTATATAAAATACGAGGAAGTGGAGCACTGGGGCTGGAACGGAGCAAACTTCTAAATTTTACTGTTGACACGTCAGACAGGGGAATGGCTTATGGAGCTTTGGGATATCTACGATGAAAACAGAGCGGCAACCGGCAGGACACATGTCCGGGGAGTTCCGTTAGGTAAAGGGGATTATCATCTGGTAGCTGATATCTGGACCGTAAATCAAAAAGATCTGATTCTTTTAACCAGGCGGCATCCGGATAAGCCTTATGGCTTAATGTGGGAGTGTACCGGTGGTTCTGTTCTTGCAGGAGAGACCAGCGAAGAAGGCGCTTTAAGAGAACTTCTGGAAGAAGCCGGAATTCATGCAGAGAAAGAGGATATAAAACTGATTCACAGCATTCGCCAGAAAGAACGGTTTGTTGATACCTATATTACCAGGCAGAATATTACCATGGGTGATGTGAAGCTACAGGCAGAGGAAGTTGTTGATGCGAAATTTGTGACCTTTGAAGAACTGCTTGATTTATGGAAGCAGGGGATTGTGGTTCCTAAATCCCGGTTTCTTCTATATAAAGATAACATCAGAGAATTCATCAATCCGCCGTCATAATATGACGACGGATTGTGTGAACTCATTTTTGACTTTTATATCATATTTTGCCTGTAATACAGTCTGATAAATATGAGAAGAATAGAAATCATGCCGGAGCATAGAGGCTGCTGCTCCCGTAAAACCGGTTTCAGCGCCGGCAGTTTTCGCGATGAGAGGGATGCTCCCTCTCTTTTTTATTTCTCCCATCAGGGGAACTGAAGTTTTTTTAAATCCCAGAATTCTGGCATAAGGAGCATATCCTGCCTGTCTGCCGGCTGCTGTCAGCTGGTTTGTTGTTCCCAGAAGAATATGAAGCAGTGCACGGCTGATTCTTGTATAGGTGTATTGTCTGGTCTTTAACTGATTGATCTTTTCTTCAAAAGTATGATAGTCAGGAAGCTGTTTTGTTATTCTTGCTGCCAGTTCATCTGAAACATCGGCGAAATTCTGAAATGGAATTCCCTCCATAGAAAGCCGGAGCAGAGCAGTGTTTAAAAGAAGATTGAAATCATCATAGTAAAGAGGTTTGCTTTCCAGTATTTTTAATTTAACCGGTTCCGGTACATAATCAAAGATAGTTTCCTCACTGGAGAGATGATCTGTTTCCTTTAAAGCCTTTCTAAGTCCGGTTGCGGAGCAAAAACGGTCTGGTGTAAGCAGGGGATCGTGATAGTCACTTCCGTTTCTTTCAATGGTCAGCGGAATTAAGGAAGCACTCTGCCTGTAAATGGCTTTTAAATATTCTATTCCCAGAATGTTATTGGGGGAGGACAGAATTGAGGCATCTTCCTCCCTGACAGCACCGCTGGTAACAAGCGCGGCATTTCTTGCTTTGGGGAAAGCAGCCCCTTTTTTCAGCTGAATGCGCAGCTCTTCTGAATAAATAGCCGGTTCATTGGCGAGAATAGTAGCAATAGCGGAAAGTTTTTCCATATCCCCGCTTTCGCTGCCAAAGCACAGAGAATCAACTGCTCCAAGCCCGTTTAATAATGCGACTGCACAGGAGGCAAAATCTTCCGCACTGCTGGAAGCAAAAACAGACGGAATCTCCAGCACTAAGTCAGCACCACAGGAGAGCGCCATGGCTGTCCGTGTATATTTGTCATATATGGCAGGAGAACCCCGCTGTACAAAATCCCCGCTCATGACTACGACCGCGTACTCTGCATTGGCAAGCTCCTTCGCTTTTCTGATGTGATAGGCATGACCATTGTGAAACGGATTGTATTCAGCGATAATTCCTACAGCATGCAAATTTTTCTTTTTTAACATAAAAAACGTCCTTTTTCTTTTTTTCAACCTTTATTATGCTATTGTTTTGCAAAAAATGCAAATTATTTTGTCACAACACTTGAAAATTTTCGGGAATGCTCATAGAATAGAGTGAGAATCAAGAAGAAGCATTGATCAATTAGAACAGGAGAATAGATAAGTATGAATTTTATCGTTGAAACATCAGCTCGTCATGTACATTTATCTCAGGAACATCTTGAGATTTTATTTGGACAGGGATATGAATTAACCAAGAAGAAAGAATTATCCCAGCCAGGTCAGTTTGCTTGCGAGGAGAGAGTTACTGTTGTGGGATCAAAAGGTGAATTTAAGGGAGTATCCATTTTAGGACCGGTCAGAAAGTCTACCCAGGTGGAACTTTCCCTGACAGATGCCCGTTCTGCAGGAATCGCCGCACCAGTAAGAGAATCCGGAGATATTGCCGGCAGCGGACCTTGCAGGATTATCGGACCGGCAGGTGAAATTGATATCACAGAGGGCGTAATCGCGGCAAAGCGTCATATTCATGCAACGCCTGCAGATGCAGAAATGCTGGGCGTTAAAAACGGCGAAATTGTTTCTGTTAAAGTTGATACAAATGGCAGAAGTCTTGTTTTCGGAGATGTAGTTGTACGTGTAAGCGAATCCTATGCTCTGGCAATGCACATTGATACAGATGAATCAAACGCAGCAGGCTGCGGCAGAGAACAGTACGGCGAAATTGTAAAATAATCGAAGGAGAATTTAGTTTTATGAAAATTTTAGTTATCAACTGCGGAAGCTCTTCCTTAAAGTATCAGCTGATCGATATGGAAAATGAGGGAGTTTTAGCAAAGGGGTTATGCGAAAGAATTGGTATTAACGGATCCAAACTGACTCACAAGGCAGAAGGAAAAGGCGAATTTGAATTAGCAGAAGAGATGCCTAATCACACTGTAGCAATCAAGCTGGTTATGGATGCCCTGGTTAATCCTGAGCATGGAGTAATTAAAGATACCAGTGAAATTTCCGCAGTAGGACATCGCGTTCTCCATGCCGGTACCATTTACAGTGATTCCATCGTTGTAAATGAAGATGTAAAGAAAGTTATCCGTGACTGTTTCGATTTAGGACCTCTGCATAACCCTGCAAACTTAATGGGTATTGAGGCGTGCGAGGCAGCTATGCCAGGAACACCTAACGTAGCTGTTTTTGATACTGCATTTGGTATGGGTATGCCGGAGAAAGCTTCTCTTTACGCAATTCCACAGGAATATTATGAAAAATACAGCATCCGCCGTTACGGCTTCCACGGAACAAGCCACAGCTTCGTTTCCAAAGAAGCATTGGATTTCTGCGGACTGGATCATAAGAACGGAAAGGTAATTGTCTGCCATTTAGGAAACGGCGCAAGTATCTCTGCTTCCATCGGAGGCAAGTGCGTAGATACAAGTATGGGTCTTACACCTCTTGAGGGTCTTATTATGGGAACCAGAAGCGGTGATATTGATCCGGCTGTGATTCAGTTTATCTGCAACAAAGAAGGCAAGACTGTCAATGAAGTACTGGATATCTTAAATAAAAAATCCGGTATTCTCGGAATGTCCGGCGGAATCTCCAGCGATTTCCGCGATGTCCAGAAAGCACAGGCAGAGGGAAATCACCTGGCAGATACTGCGATTAATGCCTATATCTACCGTGTTGCAAAATACATCGGTGCTTATACTGCAGCAATGAATGGCGTAGAAGCTATCGTATTTACAGCAGGCGTAGGAGAGAATGATAAGCCGATCCGTGCAGGAATCTGTGCATATTTATCCTATCTTGGAGTAGAAATTGATGAAGAAGCAAACAGCCACAGAGGAAAACGCATGATGATTTCCACACCTGCTTCCAAAGTAAAAGTATGTGTTATCCCTACCAATGAAGAACTTGCAATTGCAAGAGAAACAAAAGCTTTGGTATAATTCCTTAAATATTGGCACATTATAGTTTTTATAGTGTGAAATATGGAAATATTTTGTTGACAAATAGTGCGCCCCTATGTATAATAACATAGGTGCGTATTAGGAGACTATAATATGCTTATAAATTTAACCGAGTTGTTTACCCTGGAAGGGAAAGAGAAAACTTATACTCTTGATATTGAGATGAAAACTTATCATGGACCCTATGGAGATTATGAAATTGCAGATGCCAAACCGGTAGTGCTGCGGATCATGAATCTGGGAGGAAAGAAACTGGAACTGGAAGGAAAAGTGGAACTTACTTTGCTTATTCCATGCGACCGTTGTCTGGATCCTGTCCCTAATGAGCTGAGTTTTGATGTCATTCGTACGGTTGATCTAAGTGAAACCGACAAAGAGGATGAAGAAGATCTTGAGGAACAGCCATATGTTAATGGTTATTGTCTGGATGTAGACCAGTTGGTTTGTGATGAACTCATACTGAATCTGCCTATGAAGGTTCTCTGCAGTGAAGACTGTAAGGGAATTTGTAATAGATGTGGAACAAATCTCAATCATGAGACTTGTGACTGCGATGTTAGTTCGGTTGACCCGAGAATGGCAGTCATCCAGGATATTTTTAAACAGTTTAAGGAGGTGTAACCATGTCTATCTGTCCAAAGAATAAATCTTCTAAAGCTAGAAGAGACAAACGTAGAGCAAACTGGAAGATGAGCGCTCCGAACTTAGTGAAATGCAGCAAGTGCGGTGAACTTATGATGCCACACAGAGTATGCAAAGCTTGCGGTTCTTATAACAAGAAAGAAATCATTTCTGTTGCTGAATAATTTCAGTATGGAAATAGCTCAAAACATAAAAAGACAAGGATTCTGATTATTCAGGACCTTGTCTTTTCTTGTTTTGAGAGAAGGAGCAAAGCACTGATTTACAGCTAATATTGATAATAAGGACGCAAGTATTTTGTTTTTTATCATTGTGTTCTGTGCTATACTGGAGAAAATATCTGATCGCTTATGGGGGTGCAATATGACAGCAATTAAATTGCCGGAAATTTTTCAAAATGGAATGATTCTTCAGCGCAATAAGAAGATTAAAATATGGGGAGAAGCTGAGGGAGCCTGGAGGTTAACGGTCAGCTTTGGCGGTGACTGTGTTTCTGCTGATGTAAAGGATGGGAAGTTTTATTGCGAAATTCCTGCTAAGGAAGCAGCCAGCGGACAAAAAATAGAGATTTTTGCCGATGAAAAGAAGGAGCCGGATATTGTTATTGAAGATATCTGCATTGGCGATATATATATAGCGGCGGGTCAGTCAAACATGGAATATTTTATGAGATATGACGCTCATTGGAACGAAATAAAGGAATGGGAACAAAACGATATGATTCGGATGTTTAACTGCAGAAGGATTGCTTATCCGGGTCAAAACAGAGAACTTCCTGATTGCGGAAACTGGTTTAAGGAACACGACTATCAGTGGGAGAGTTTTTCTGCTCCAGGATATACGTTTGCCAGAGCCATTCAGCCGGTGATTGGTGTTCCGGTAGGTATTATAGGCTGTAACTGGGGCGGAACTCCGGCCTGTGCATGGATGGGATCTTCTTACCTTAATGAGGAGCCTCTTTCTGTCTTTCAAAAAGAATATGAGGAAGCACTTATGTCTGCTGATGAGGAAGAAATAAGACGGTGCAGCCGAAAAGCCTGGGAGTATGAGGATTCCTATCCTCATCAGATTGCGTGGAGAGCGATGATGTATGGCATGAATGAGCAGGACCAGGAGCGGTGGATGCTTGAGACTGCCGATGCACCGGTTCTGCCTATGGGGCCTTACCATCACTACCGTCCATCGGGATTGTATGAAATGATGCTGAAAAATCTTGCTCCTTTTTCCGTGAAGGGAGTTTTATGGTATCAGGGGGAATCCGATGCCGGACATGGGGAAATTTATGATAAAACCTTTTCTGCTTTAATCCGTTGCTGGAGAGATTTATGGCAGGACGAACTGCCGTTTCTCTTTGTTCAGCTGGCGCCTTTTGGTAAATGGCTTGGCATCGGGGGAGAGGATTATCCGGTGGTGAGAGAAAGCCAGGAATGGGTATCGAAAAACGTACCGGGAACAGGCATGATATCCATTATGGATCTGGGAATGTATGAGGATATTCATCCGAAAAAGAAGAAGGAAGTGGGAGAGCGTCTGGCTCTTTTAGCAAGGGGATTGATCTATGGGGAAGATATCTTATGTGAATCTCCGGAATTTATGGGTGGAGAACGGGAAGGAAACCGGATCCGTCTGCATTTTTCCCATACAGGAGAAAAACTACATATTAAGGGAAACTTTATTAAGAGCCTGCGTGCAGAGCAGGACGGTATTTCAAGGATCGTAAAGGAATTCAGACTGGATCAGGATTTACTGCTTGTTTTTGAAGCGCTGTCAGAGGAGCCGGTTGAAATTAAATTTGCAAAAGAGGGATACTGTGAAGTTAATTTATTTAACGAAGCTGATCTTCCTGTAAAGCCTTTCGCTGCAGTGATCATTTAGGAGGCCGTCATGATAAAAATAACCAATCCAATACAAAAAGGGTTTTATCCTGATCCATCCATATGCAGGGTTTTAGATAATTACTACATGGTTCATTCTACCTTTGCATATGCACCTGGTATCCCTGTATTTCGAAGCTGTGACCTGAAAAACTGGATTTTAATCGGACATGTTCTGGAGCGGAAGGAGCAGCTTCGCCTTGACGGAGCCCATATTTCCAAAGGAATTTATGCTCCCACAATCAGGTACCACAAAGGTTTGTTTTATGTAATCGCCACCAATGTATCCGGTGGCGGAAATTTCTATGTTACAGCCGAAGACCCCAAAGGACCATGGTCAGATCCCGTTTTCCTCACGGATGCGCCGGGAATTGATCCCAGTCTGTATTTCGAAGAAGATACCTGCTATTATATCGGACAGCGGACAAAGGAACATCCGGCTTATTATGGAGATTGTGAGATATGGATTCAGGAACTTGACTTAAAAGAAAAACGGCTTGTGAAGAAACCGGTTGTTTTATTTGATGGAAGCATGAAGCGGACGATATGGGCAGAGGGACCCCATCTTTACCGGATCGGTCCGATGTATTATCTGCTTCTTGCAGAGGGCGGTACTGAGTTTAATCACAGCGTGGCGGTTGCGCGAAGCAAAAGCCTTTATGGTCCATACGAATCATGCCCCAATAATCCCATTCTGACGCACCGTCATCTGGGACACACTTACCCGGTGCAGAGTATCGGACATGGAGATCTGATTGAAACAGCGGCTGGAGAATGGTTTATGGTGATGCTTGGAACAAGACCGTTAAACGGATGTGCTGAGCTGGGACGGGAAACATTTCTTGCAGATGTGACATGGGAAGATGGCTGGCCCGTGGTAAGTCCGGGTATGGGAAGGGTCCCTGATTGTCTGGAAATATCCGCTTCTGATAATGAGCAGAAAGTTTTGCTGCCTGCCGCGGATATTGAGTGGACAGAACCCCTGGATATGCGCTGCGTTGGTTTAAGGGACCATCCTGCCCGGCTGCCTGCAAAGATGGCGGATGGCAGGCTGCATCTCCCTTTTCTGCCTGATACGATGGAAGATTTATCAGTACCGGCCTATATTGGAATCCGGCTTTTATCCAGGACGTTCGATATACAGGTTACTATGGAGTCGGAACCGGATGGAACTGAGGAGTCAGGACTTCTCTATTTTTATAATGAAATGCATTATGTAAAAGCCATTATTCGTGAAAGGGAAGGACGGCTGGAAGCGGTTACTGTAATCAGGAAAGGAAATGAACAGGAGGAATGGAGCAGAACGGAGGTTGCCGGCTGCATTCATCAGATCCGGCTGCGTGGACAAGGCCAGATACTTTCTGTTGAGATAGATAAACAGATTATGGGACAGCCTTTGGATATTAAAGATCTCTGTTCGCAAAAAGCCGGAGGATTCACCGGCTGTACTGTGGGCGTTTATGCATCTGCCGTACACAAAGCTTCCGGCCGTTCGGCTGTTTTTGGGCCGCTTCATGCAGAGTTTGCAGATTAATCCTGTATATACATCTGACGGAATTCTGTAGGAGTGCAGGATTTAATGATTTTAAACATACGTATAAAAGCGGAGGGGCTGGAAAAGCCGGAACGCAGTGCTACCTCGGTAACGGACAGCTGGGGATTAATTAACAGCGTTTCGGCAACGGCAATCCGCTTTTTATTTACATATTTATAAAAAGAAATATTAGCAAACTGTTTAAACAGGCGGGAAAAATGGTATTTACTGAAGCCAAGGAGAGAGGCGACTTCCTCCAGGGTTAATTCTTCCGTACAGTGGCTGCTGATGTAATTGCAGATATAAATAAATTTCTCTGCATATTTCTTTTGCTGGATATTGCCGATATCCAGAGAACTGACCTGCTGGGTATGGTTGCGTCCGATGAGAGCAAACATCTCCAGGAGTCTGGAATAGATCTTTGTTTCTGTAAGGGGCATGTCTTTTCTGTATTCTTCCATAATTTCCAATGTGTACTGATAGAGCCGTTCATGGATAGAGGGGTAAAGCTCCGGTGTGACGAGAAACGTAGGATTAAGCAGCGTGAGTATGGATTCCAGTTCTTTGATCTCGTGAAACATGGGAAGCTCAGCCTGAAAAATAATCCGGCGTCCTGATTTCGGCGCCTTTAATGCGTGAATAACCCCCGGGCAGATTAGAATAATATCACCTGGTTTTAAGTCGATGCTATGTGTGCTCAAAACGATGGTGTATTTGCCGGTAAGAGGCATGATGATTTCAAGCGGAGTATGCCAGTGGGAAGGATAGTCTTCTGCCTGGGTGTTGTCGTACAAACGGATGTTGGTATATTCTTTGTAATTTACAGTCTCATGAGTTCCTTTCAGATTTTCAATCAAAGTAAGTCCTCCCAGTATTTGTTAATGACAATGAATAATTGCTTTTGTTATTAGAAAAATTATAAAATATACTCCGCTAAATATCAATATAAAATACAAAAACAGGCATATTTTATTTTTTTAATAGTTAAATGATACAAAAAACAGGAATGTAAAAAGTGTATTATGTATATTACGTTTAAAAGAAAAGTATGAACAAAATATTATAATAGCAATAATTAGTAATAGAGAGGCAATAATTATAAAGAAAACCGGACAGAATTCTGATAGAGTTATAGCATATCATTAACGCTACAAAAAATGCAAAGATTGTTAAGGAGGAAAGGTATGGTAAAGAGATTTGTTTCGGGGGTTCTGGCAGCAGCACTTGTATTGGGGTCACTTTCCGGTTGTGGGGTATCGACTGATACCAGTGGAGGTGCCGGATCATCTGGCGCAGCCGCAGAGACCACTTCCGGTTCTGTTACTGCAACAGGTAAGGAAGAGCAGATAACATGGATGTTCTGGGATGACTTAAATGCAACGGAAGATTTAATCAGCAAAGGCTATAAACAGGTTATAGACCGGTTTAATGAACAGTATAAGGGGAAATATTACTGTAATGTTGTGACTACAAATCTGGAGGAATATCCGACAAAATTGAATGCGTTAGTTACTTCAGGCAATACACCTGATGTATTTATCTGCAATCCCGGACCTAATTTAACTCAGTATGTGGAGTCTGGTGCAGCGGCAGATTTAACCGATATTCTAAAGAACCAGGAATCACAGTGGTATGGTAATTTTACAGACGGTATCTTTGAACGTATTACATATGACGGTAAGATAATGGCAATTCCTACAAACTTTGCAGCAGCCTGTGTATTTTACAATACGGATATATTTAAAAAGGCAGGAGTTGAGGTGCCGAAAACCTACGATGAACTGCTTGCAGCATGTAAAAAGATTAAAGAAGCCGGTTATACTCCAATATCCTGTTCTGCAGGTACTGCATGGTGCTTGTCCATGATAGCCGGTTATCTCTGTGACCGTGAAGGCGGCCCGGATAATCTGGTTGGAGTAAATGCAGGCACACTTGACTGGACCAGTCCGACTTTCCTTGATGCAGCAACGAAATTAAAAGAACTTTCCCAGTATTTCCAGGATACAGCAGCCGGAGATTCCAACGATCAGGCAACTGCAAACTTCTATAATGGAGACGCAGCTATGCTGGTACAGGGATCATGGGCGATTGCTCAGATCAACGGAAATAATCCGGAATTTGAAGACAAATGCGGCGTATTCCAGTTCCCGGCTATTGAAGGCGGTTCAGATCCAAACCGTATGATCGTAAAAACTGATAATCTTGTTATGAGTTCAACTACAAAGCATAAAGAAGCAGCCCTTGCACTTATGAAGATGTTCACCGATGACACAGCTCAGAAATATACGGCAGAAGTTGCCGGCAAGATTCCGGTTACCAAGGTTGCCATTGATTATGATAAGGCTCCAAAGCAGTTTGCTTATATTAATGACATCTTAAAGAACGTAACGGGAACATTGGGATTCTATAACGAATCACTGGCAAGCGTATAAGCAGGAGATACATTTGATGCTGCCATGGTGGATGTATTCCTTGGAAACGCTACGCCGGAACAGGCACTTCAGAAGGTACAGGATTTCTATGATAAGAATGTCCGGAAAAAATAATTGACAGGATGATGAGGGTATGCGAAGCATAAACACCTTTGCATACCCTTATTATAGAAAGAGAGGCAGCCATATGAACAGGCTATTGGAGGATAAGAAAGCGGCTTTGGTTTTTATTGCGCCGGCATTCCTTTTATTCACTCTGATTTTATTTGTTCCGATTATCCAGGTTATCTACTATTCCCTGTGTAATTATACGGGACTGACGAAACCGGACTTTGTCGGATTGAAAAATTACATAGATTTATTCACCAGTGACGAGACTATGAAGATCGCTTTAAAAAACTCCATTTTTTTTATGCTTTTCTCTGGTATTACCCAGCAGATTATCGGTTTATTTCTGGCGGTTTTACTGACAAATATTAAGGCTGGCAGGAACTTATTTAAAAATATCTATTACCTGCCCTGCGTTCTTTCATCAGCTGCGCTTGGTCTTTTATGGGCGTTTCTTTTCAATCCGAAAATAGGCATTAATAATCTTTTGAGCACATTTGGTATCCAGGGACCTAACTGGCTGTTTAACACCAAAGGATTCATCCCTCTCCCCATGTGGGTGATCGGATTTGTAGCTTTGTGGCAGTACGCGGGTCAGAATATGATGCTTTATATGGCTCAGATCAGCGGGATATCAAGAGACATCTATGAGGCTTCCTATATTGACGGCGCGTCCAAAGGACAGTCATTCCGTTTTATAACGCTTCCATTAATCAAGCCTATGCTGGTGACAACTCTTTCTTTGAACTGCATCGGTTCTCTTAAGTTTTTTGATCTGATTTACAATATGACACAGGGAGGACCAAACCATCGGACTGATGTGCTTGCTACCCATTTATATACACAGGGATTCAAATATTACAAATATGGTTATGCCAGTGCGATTTCCATGGTACTGCTCATTTTATGCCTTTTAGCCACATTCCTCATTAGTAAATGCATAAAAGTAGAAACCTACGAGTCTTAGGGGGAGGAAAATAATGAGAATAGAAGATAACCAGAAAGAAAAGAAAAAGATTACTGCAGCCAATGTATTTTTATATGTATTGCTTCTTGCGCTGGCTCTTGTTTATTTACTTCCGCTGGTGTGGATGCTGAGTGTTTCTTTAAAGTCTAACAGGGAAGTGCTGACTTCGCCATTTACACCTCCCAGTGTTCTTCAGCTGGGGAACTACATCTTTGCATGGACCAACGGTCAGTTAGGGGTTGCCACCTTAAATTCCGTTATTGTATGTTCCAGCGCATTGGTAATCAGTCTGCTGATCGGATCCATGGCGGCATTCGCCATTGCCAGAATGAGGCTGGGTTTTCTTAAATATATGATGCAGTATTTCCTGATTGGAATGATGATACCGGTACATTGTGTACTGATACCGCTTTTTGTCCGCTTTTCCAACTGGCATTTAACGAATCAGCTGATTGGTTTGATCATTCCATATATTACGTTTTCCCTTCCAATGACAATCTTTTTAATGACAGGATTCTTTAAAAGCATGCCCAATGAGATATTTGAAGCAGCATGTATTGATGGCTGCTCCATCTATGGATGTTTTATCACAATTGGACTGCCGCTCTCCAGAGTGGGGATGTTTGTTGCGGGTATTATGACATTTGTAGGCAACTGGAATGAGCTGTTGCTGGCCATGGTATTTATATCTGACATTGCAAAAAAAACTCTTCCTGTCACTTTGACTTACTTTGTAGGTCCCTATGCCACAAACTATGTTCAGATGTTTGCGGCAATTATTATAGCGATTGCACCGACGATTGTTGTTTACAGTATATTCAGCAACCAGATTGTAGACGGACTTACGACGGGAGCAGTAAAGGGATAAGACATAAATTTTCAGGAGGAAAGATTAGTGAATCGGAAAGAAGCGCGAAAAAGAGCGGAACAGTTAGTAGCAAATATGACATTAGAAGAGAAGGCAAGCCAGTTGCGATATGATGCACCGCCTATACGCAGACTGGGTATACCAGCTTATAACTGGTGGAATGAAGCGCTTCATGGTGTAGCAAGAGCCGGTACAGCAACCAGTTTTCCTCAGGCCATTGGTATGGCGGCAGCTTTTGACGAGGAGCTGGTGCATGAAATTGCACAGGTCATTGCAGAAGAAGGAAGAGCCAAATACAATGCGTTTGCCACACACAATGACAGGGATATTTATAAAGGACTGACATTCTGGTCACCGAACGTTAATATATTCCGGGATCCCAGATGGGGCAGAGGACAGGAGACTTACGGGGAAGACCCTTATTTAAGCAGCCGGCTTGGAGTTGCTTACATAAAAGGACTCCAGGGAGAGAAAGAGACGATGAAAGCGGCAGCCTGTGTAAAACATTTTGCTGTTCATTCCGGTCCTGAAGCTCTTCGACATGAATTTAATGCGGAAGTTTCCTTGAAGGATTTAAGAGAAACATATCTGCCTGCATTTGAAGCAGCAGTAAAGGAAGGAAAATCTGAAGCTGTTATGGGTGCATATAACCGGACGAACGGCGAACCCTGTTGTGCCAGCAAAGCTTTAATGCAGGATATTTTAAGAGGAGAGTGGGGATTTGAGGGACATTTTGTTTCGGATTGCTGGGCAATCCGTGATTTTCATGAACGCCATTTAATCAGTCCTGACGCAAAAACTTCTGCAGCCATGGCATTAAATGCCGGCTGTGATTTAAACTGCGGCAATACCTATCTTCATATATTAAACGCATATGAGCATGGGCTGGTAAGTGAGGAAACGATTACAGAATCCTGCACACGCCTGTTTACTACCAGATATCTGCTGGGACTGTTTGATGAAAACGAATTTGATACCATTCCTTATGAGATGGTGGAGTGCAAGAAGCATCTGGAACTTTCAGAACGCGCTGCCAGAGAGAGTATGGTTCTGCTAAAGAATAACGGGATCCTTCCTTTGGATAAAGGATCCGTGAAAACGATCGGGGTAATTGGACCCAATGCAGACAGCAGGGCGGCGCTTATTGGGAATTACCATGGGACTTCATCCGAGTACATTACAATTCTCGAGGGAATAAAGGCGTTTGCAAAGGATGAAATCAGAGTGCTCTATTCGGAAGGCTGTAATATCAGCGGGCCAAAGACAGAAAATCTGGCATTTGACCATGACCGTATCTCAGAAGCGTTAATTGTAGCAGAACACAGTGATGTGGTTGTTTTGTGTCTGGGTCTGAATGAACTTCTGGAGGGGGAAGAGGGAGATCAGGGGAACCAGTACGCTTCAGGAGATAAGGAGTCACTGCTGCTTCCGGAACCTCAGAGAAAATTAATGGAGGCACTGTCTGAAACCGGTACTCCGGTTGTGTTGTGCATGATGGCAGGCAGTGATATTGACTTAAGCATTGCCAAGGAAAAATATGATGCCATTATACAGGCATGGTATCCGGGAGCAAGAGGAGGAAAGGCGTTTGCAGAGATCCTGTTCGGCCTTTACTCCCCATCAGGAAAATTATGTGTGACGTTTTATGACCCGGAAAATGATCTGCCTGAATTTACGGATTACTCCATGAAGAACAGAACCTACCGTTATATAGAACGTAAGCCCCAGTATCCCTTTGGATATGGTCTGACCTACGGGCGGGCGGCGATGACTGAGGCTAATTTAAACATGGAAGATATGGAAGTGGAGGCTGCAGCTGAGAACACCGGTGGCCGGGCTATTGAAGAGGTTATCCAGGTCTATGTAAAGGTTATGGATTCAGAATTTGCGCCTCTTAATCCCAGACTCTGTGGATTTAAAAGGGTGAAGCTGGATTGCGGGGAGAAAAAGAGTGTAAAAATAAAGCTGGATCAGCGTGCTTTTATGGTTGTAAATGAGAAGGGAGAATACATAAAAGACGGAAACAGAATCGAATTATATGTAGGCTTCAGCCAGCCGGATGAAACCAGCATACAGCTTATGGGATGTAAGCCGGTAAAGCTGACGGCAGAAATTTGATTTTCACTGATCAGAAAAAAAACGGACTTGCGTGAGCAGGATCCGTTTTTTTACATGTCTATTAATTGATATTGTGAAATGTTATAAAAAAACTTTACATTTAATAATATTTGTGTTAATATTATACATGTAACCGGTTACACAAGGAGAGTTTGAAATGAACATACGGGATATAGCAAGAAAAGCAGGTGTTTCTTCCGCAACTGTTTCCAGAGTAATTAATGAATCCGGATATGTGAAAGAGGAAACAAAGCAAAAAGTATTAGCAGCAATTGAAGAGGCAGAATTCGTACCCAATGCCATAGCCAGAAGTCTCAGTATACGTGATTCTTCCAGTATAGGAGTGATTGTCCCGGATATTGCCAATGAGTTTTTTTCAGGCATTATAAGCGGAATAGGGGAAAGGGCTGCCAATAACCAGTACAATATTGTTTTGTTTGATACCGGAGAGCTGCCGGAAAGAGAACATCAATGTCTTATGATGGCAGAAAGCCAGAGACTTTCGGGGCTTTTGATTACTCCCATTTCGGAGCTTGATGAGGTGACCAGGGATAAGCTGATCCAATTTGAAAACAAAGGAATTCCAGTTGTATTAGTTGACCGCAACATCAGAAATTCCATTCTGGATGGGGTATTTGTGGAGAACCATGAAGCAGCATATAAAGCTGTGGAAGCTTTAATTCAGAATGGACATAAGAAGATTGCAGTGATAACGGGGCCCAACACCTCTATGCCGGGAAAAGACCGTCTGAACGGATACAAATCAGCTCTTAGGGATCATGGGATTGGACTAAGAGAGGAATATATCGTATCAGGTGATTTTAAGATCATGAAAGCATATGAGAGGACGAAGGAATTACTGGAGCTGCCGGATCCGCCCACTGCCATTTTTGCTTCCAACAACCAGACCAGCCTGGGTGTGCTCAAATATTTAACGGAGCATAAACTGAAAATTGGCAGGGATATCTCCATAGTAGGATTTGATCAGATTGAATCCCTGAAAATCATTGATTATAGCCTTTCAACGATTGACAGGGACGCAAGGAATCAGGGATATCTGGCGATGGAAATGCTGATTGACAAACTGACCCGTAAGGAAAGCAAAAGCTCAGGACGCAAGATCTTTGTTCCATATCAGATGGAGCTTCGCGGTTCAGAAAAGATAAAATAGGCTGCAGGCAGGCAGTTTATTTTTACCCTGATATGTAACCGGTTACATATAAAAATTACGGAGGATGGATATGAACATAGCAAACATGATTGACCATACAATGCTGAAGGCAGATGCCGGGGCAGAAATAATCAGAAGATATTGTCAGGAGGCAAAAGAATATGGATTTGCATCTGTCTGTGTAAACACCTGCCACGTACCTCTGGCAGCGCAGGAACTAAAGGACAGCAGCGTGGCTGTATGCTGTGTGGTGGGTTTTCCATTGGGAGCCATGCTGACAACTGCCAAAGCTTTTGAAGCGGCAGAGGCAGTAAAAGCAGGAGCAGATGAAGTGGATATGGTAATCAATATCGGTGCCCTGAAAGATAGGAATTATGACCTTGTCCGGGCTGATATTAAAGCAGTTGTTGAAGCCTGTCACGCAAGAACAGTAAAAGTAATTCTTGAAAATTGTCTTCTGACAAAGGATGAAATAGTAAAAGCCTGTGAACTTTCCATGGAGGCCGGTGCACATTTTGTGAAAACGTCTACCGGTTTTAGTACCGGAGGGGCATTGGCAGAAGATGTTACCCTCATGAAGAAGACAGTGGGAGAGAAAATGAAAGTCAAGGCAAGCGGCGGCATTCGTACACCGGAGGAGGCCAGAGCCATGCTGTCAGCAGGAGCAGACCGGATTGGTGCTGGAAATGGAGTTTCGCTGCTGTAAAGAGAAAGGAGATGCTTATGGGTAAGAAAATAACGGTATTTGGGAGTTTTGTTGTAGATCTGATGGGAAGATGTCCCCATCTGCCTGTGCCGGGGGAAACGGTAAAGGGAAGTCTGTTTAAAATGGGCCCCGGCGGAAAGGGGTTTAACCAGGCGGTAGCTGCCCATAAGGCAGGTGCAGAGGTAACAATGGTAACAAAGATTGGCAATGACACCTTGGCAGATCTTGCCATTCAGACAATGACCGGACTTGGGATGGATACAAAAAGGGTATTTCGCAGCGAACAGACTGAGACTGGCACTGCATTAATCATGGTAGATGAGAATACCAGCCAGAATGAAATTGCAGTGATCTTAGGTGCCTGTGATACGATTTCCGATGAGGAGGTGGAATCCATCTCAGACCTGCTGGACCAGTCGGATTATCTGCTGATTCAGCTGGAAACAAACATTTCTTCCGTTGAGAAGGCGGTAGAAATGGCATACAGCAAAGGAGTTAAAATCATTTTAAATACAGCACCTGTACAACCCGTCAGTGACAGCATATTAAGCCGGGTGGAACTGATCACTCCCAATGAGGTAGAGGCCGGGATACTTACCGGAATCCAAGTAGAAGGTGAAGAGAGTGCCGGAAGAGCAGCGGACTATTTTCTGGAAAAGGGAGTCAGAAATGTGCTTATCACGATGGGAAGCAAAGGTGTTTATATTGCAACAAATGAAAGAAGAGGGTTAATACCCGCCTATCGGGTAGATGCGGTGGACACCACAGGAGCAGGAGACGCATTCAACGGCGGTCTTGCGGCTGCCCTGGCAGAAGGAAAAGATCTATGGGAAGCTGCGAAGTTTGCCAATGCGCTGGCGGCCATTTCCGTACAGAGAATCGGAACAACACCGGCAATGCCGGAACGGTCAGAAATCGATGCGTTTATTCAACTTCATGAAACGGAGGGACTGCAATGTTAAAGACAGGAATTTTGCATCCGCAGCTATCAAGAATTATGGCGGAAATCAGACACATGGATATGCTTGTAATCGCAGACGCCGGCCTGCCTGTCCCTAAGGGAGTGGAGCGGGTGGATTTAGGCTGGAAGCAGGGAAGTCCGTCCTACCTAGAGGTTCTTGAAGAGATTGAAAAGTATATGGTAACGGAAAAGGCTGTTTTTGCTGAGGAAGCTCTTGTTGTAAGCGGGGAGCTGCATAAAAAAGCCCTGGCTCTTTTGCCGGAGGGAATTCCTGTAGAGTATATTCCTCACAAGGAATTAAAAAAAATGACAGAAGGAGCAAAAGCAATTATTCTTACAGGTGAGTTTACCGGTTATACCAATGTAATTCTGATCTCAGGATGTGCATATTGAGACCAGGCGAGGGGAAGGGGAAATTAAATGGGAGGAAGGTTAATTCTGAAACTGGAATCAATCGTTAAGACTTTTCCTGGTGTAAAAGCTCTTGACGGCGTCCATCTGGAAATCTATGAGGGCGAGGTTCATGCTCTGTGCGGAGAAAACGGAGCTGGAAAATCCACTCTGATGAAAATTATCGCAGGGGCTCAGCCCTATACATCCGGTGCCATGTATTTAAATGGAGAAAAAGTGGTATTTCACTCAGCCAGGGATGCAGAAAAATCAGGAATTGCCATGATCTACCAGGAATTTAATATGGTGCCTGAATTATCGGTTGCTGAAAACATGTTTCTTGGGAGGCTTCCGGTAAACCACTTCAAGAAGGTGGACTGGGATAAGCTTTTTAAAGAGGCACAGGATAATTTGGACCATCTGGGCCTGAAATTCAGTTCAAGGACCAAAGTGAAGAATCTTTCTGTTGCCGAAGCCCAGATGACAGAGATTGCCAAGTGCCTCACAATAGGCGCCAGAATCATCATCATGGATGAGCCGACGGCTGCGCTGGCCGGGGAAGAAATCAAAATACTGTTTGGAATTATTGAAGAACTTAAAAAGAAGGGAATTGCAATTATCTATATTTCCCACCGCATGGATGAGATTTTTAAAATTTCAGATCGTCTGACGGTGTTTCGGGATGGAAGATATGTCGCTTCGAAAAAGATTGGTGAGACCGATTATGATGATGTAGTGTCCATGATGGTAGGAAGAAATGTTTCTAATCTGTATCCTGTCCGTAATTACAAGCCGCAGGAGGTAGTATTTGAAGCAAAAAATATTAACAGCCGGAATGTTCATGATATGAGTCTGAGGCTTCATAAAGGGGAAATCCTTGGTATAACCGGGCTTTTAGGATCAGGAGCAATTGAATTATCAAAAATATTATATGGCGCCATACCAATGGAAAGCGGTGAACTCTGGGTACATGGGGAGAGAAAAGACTGCTCTGCACCTGTAAAAGCGCTGAAATCCGGAATTGGTTTTGTTTCGGATGACAGGAAGCAGGAGGGACTGGTTTTAGTAAGAAGCATCCGGGAAAATATTTCCATGTCATCTTTAAAGAAGCTGACAAAAGGAATTCATCTTAACACCAGACTGGAGATGGAGCGGGTCAGTCATCAGGTGAAATCGCTGAATATCCGGATCAGTTCACCCTCCCAGCTGGCTGGGAAGTTAAGCGGAGGCAATCAGCAGAAGATTGTCTTTGCAAAGGTGCTGGAAGCAGATTCTGATATTCTCATTCTCAATGAACCCACAAGGGGAGTGGATGTTGGGGCTAAGGCAGAAATTTATGCGATAATAAACCAACTGACTGAAAAAGGAAAAAGTATTCTTATGGTTTCCACAGATTTGCCGGAGCTGATCGGAGTCAGTGACCGCGTAATTGTCATGCGGGAGGGACGTATGGTATTGGAGAGCTCAGGAACGGACATGAATCAGGAAATAATATTAGCACATGCATCTGGAGGGGTGAGGGAAAATGAATCAGAAAGCTAAGAAACAATTGATCAACCAGATCAATATTTACCGGTCGGTTTTAATATTACTTATCATTTGCCTGTTTGCTGCATTTTTATCAAAAAGCTTTTTAAATATTTCGAATTTGTTTAATGTGTTCAAACAGGTTACTGTTGCCGGGATAATTGGATGCGGTATGACCTTCGTAATCCTTACCGGTGGGATTGACTTATCTGTTGGTTCTATTCTGGGACTTTCCGGTGTCATTGCGTCAGGGGTACTGGCTTCAACCGGCAATACGTTCCTTGCGGTTATAACAGCAGTTGCCATAGGAACTGCCTGCGGTACAGCTAACGGTTTTTTTATTTCTCACTGCGGGATTCCTCCATTTATTGCAACGCTGGGGACAATGACTTTGCTGAGAGGCTGTGTTCTGATCTATACAAAGGGCTCTCCGATTCCCGTAAAATCGGATGCCTATAAATTTATTGGGAAAGGTTCTGTTTTAGGAGTGCCGGTTCCTGTGATTATTCTCATAATCCTTTTTCTGGCAGCACATTACATTCTGACACAGACCCGGTTTGGAAGAAGCATTTATGCTCTTGGGGGAAACCGGGAAGCAGCCCGTTTATCAGGCATATCCGTGAAACGGACAGAATGGACAGCTTATATTATCAATGGATTTTTAAGCGGTGTTGCTGCTGTTGTATTGACAGCAAGACTTGGATCGGCTCAGTCTACAAGCGGACAGGGAATCGAAATGGATGCGATAGCAGCGGTTATCCTTGGAGGAACCAGCTTAAGCGGAGGAACGGGATTTGTACTGCCAACCGTAGTGGGTGCCATGATTATGGGGATCATAGATAACATCCTCACCCTTATGAATGTCAACCCTCATGCAACCAGTATAGTAAAAGGATCTGTAGTGCTGATTGCCGTGCTGGTGGATAAAAAGGTGAAGGATTTATCTGCGAAAGCGGAATAAATAGAAACTATTTTAATGTATTTGAGAAGGGAAGGGAAGAATTATGATGAAAAAAAGAATTGCAGCAACAATGATGGCAGGATTGATTGTATTTTCTCTCGCCGGATGCAGCACCGAAACAGCGCCGGAGACTGCAAAGGAAACAGCTCAGACCGAAGCGGCCACAGCAAAGCCAGAGGAAACCACAGCAAAAACAGATGGGGGATCAAAGAAAAAATATGTAATCGGTCTGGCAATGAATACACAGACCAATCCGTTCTTTGTGGATGTAAAGGATGGGGTACAAAAGGCAGCTGATGAACTGGGTGTGGAATTATACATTACAGATGCCCAGGATGACCCGGCTACCCAGATGAAAGACGTAGAAAATCTCATAACTAAGAAACCTGACTGCATTATTATTGATACATGTGATTCTGATGCCATTGTTTCATCCATTGAAGACTGCAACAAAGCCGGAATACCGGTGCTTACCATGGACCGGGAAGCCAGTGGAGGAGAGGTGGTTTCTCATATCGGATATGATGCCATTAAATCAGGAAAGCTGGCAGGACAGTATCTGGCAGATACGCTGGGCGGAAAAGGTAATATCGTAGAGCTTCAGGGAATTATGGGCACCAATGTAGCCCAGAACCGTTCCAAGGGATTTAATGAAATCATAAGCCAGCATCCGGATATGAAAATTGTGGCTTGCCAGGTGGCAGATTTTGACCGTGCAAAGGGTATGAGTGTAATGGAAAATATTTTACAGGCAAATGATCACATTGACGGATTGTATGCGGCAAATGATGAGATGCTTCTGGGAGCTTTGGAAGCAATTGAGGCGGCAGGCCGCTTAGATGAAATCACCATGATAGGCTGTGACGCCATTGATGACACCATTGAAGCAATCAAAGGGGGAAAGGTAGAAGCTACCATAGCAGAGCCTCCGTTTTTCCTTGGAAAAGCTATTTTAAAAACCGCTTATGATTACCTTGAGGGTAAAAGCGTAGAGAAATATGTTATCCTGGATAATGAACTGGTTACCTCTGAAAATGTAAACGGGCTGGTTACAAAAGAATAAAATATACAGATACAAACTGCTGCCAGATTCCCCGGTGAACCGGTTTCTGGCAGCAGTTTTTTTGTAAAAGAAGTTAAAACAGTTTGAAAAGGGCCGTGACAAGTGAATGATAACATGGTAAAATACGTCTGTGCCATATGGTAAAGTATGGCAGAATAATAAACAGGCAAAGGGTGAAAGATTATGGAGACCGACATGACGAGAGGCAATCCGCTTCCCATCATATTAAAATTTACACTTCCGCTTTTAATCGGAAACATTTTTCAGCAGTTTTACAATATGGTGGATACGATTATCGTAGGCCGTTTTGTGGGACCGGATGCACTGGCTGCCGTGGGATCTACCGGAACCATTATGTTCCTGGTAATTGGTTTTTCACAAGGCATGAGTACGGGATTTACGGTTCTAACCAGCCAGAGGTTCGGGGCAGGCGATGAAAACGGAACAAGGAGATCTGTAGCAAATGGAATTATACTATCCATATTTGTGATCGGATTCATGACATTAATCAGTCTGACCTTCATGAGGACTCTTTTAAGAATTATGAATACTCCCCAGAATATTATGGAAGATGCATATACTTATATTTCTATCATTTGTATCGGCATTTTCGCAAATGTATTTTATAATCTGTTTTCTTCTTTTCTCCGTTCTGTAGGGAACAGCCGGATACCTCTTGTGTTTCTCGTATTTTCAGCATGCTTGAATATAATGCTGGATTTGATTTTTGTCATCAATTTTAAAATGGGCGTTGCAGGAGCGGCATGGGCCACCAACGTATCTCAGGGAACTGCTGCTTTTTTATGTATTATTTACATTACAAGAAAAATGCCTGTTCTTACTCCGGAAAGGCACCATTGGAAACTTCATGAGTATGATACGAAAATCCAGCTTTCCGTTGGCATTCCCATGGCTTTACAGTTTGGGATTACTGCATCAGGCACCATGATTATGCAGTCGGCAGTGAATCTGTTTGGTTCTGTAGCAGTGGCATCAAATACTGCGGCCAATAAATTCCAAAGCATGGTGATTCAGGGGATGATCGCAATGGGACAAACCATGGCTACTTATTCAGGGCAGAACTATGGAAAGGGAGATATCGGAAGAATCAGACGGGGTGTCCGTCTTGCTTTGACAACAGAAGTAATTTACGCAGTTGTATGCTCGATTGTCGTTGTACTGGGACTTCCCTATGCATTAAGGCTGTTTTTCTCCGGCAATGTTGATCTTGCAGAGATTCTTCCATGGGCAAAAACCTACAGCTATTTGTGTGCAGCTTTTTATATTCCCCTCGGAACCATTTTTATTTTCCGCAATACCATGCAGGGATGCGGATATGGATTGCTTCC
The DNA here is from genome assembly GCF_003432035.1 of Lacrimispora amygdalina. Lineage (GTDB taxonomy): Bacteria > Bacillota > Clostridia > Lachnospirales > Lachnospiraceae > Lacrimispora > Lacrimispora amygdalina. The sequence continues at coordinate 46,991 of NZ_QOHO01000072.1, read as the reverse complement.
CATGCTTGGCGGTGTAGTAGAACTGGCCGCCAGACTGGTTACGGCAACGCTTGCAATGAAGCTGTTAAGCTTTCCGCTTGCTTGTGCCTGTGATCCTGCGGCATGGCTCAGCGCGGCGTTGTTTACTGGAATATCCTATGTTTACGTAATAAAAAAGGTTGAGAAAAAGCTGGTCTGCTAAGACCGTTTTTATTGGTTTTAAAATTCTTAATTTATTATTGATTTATAGTATAATATTTAGTATATTATGTAATAGATTATCTTAGGAAACACTTGAAAGGGGAATCATGATGATAAAAGTAGCTGTGGATGCCATGGGCGGTGACTATGCACCAGTACAGACGGTAGCAGGTGCCGTAGAGGCGGTAAACGCGAATAAAGAGATCCGGGTTCTCTTAGTAGGGCAGGAACAGATGATATCTAAAGAACTTGAAAAGTACAAGTTTCATAAGGAACAGATACAGATTGTGAATGCGACAGAGGTAATCGAGACGGAAGAACCTCCGGTTAACGCCATACGTAAGAAGAAAGATTCTTCCATCGTTGTGGGAATGAATCTGGTAAAACAAAAGGAGGCGGATGCGTTTGTATCGGCCGGTAGCTCAGGCGCCATACTGGTTGGCGGACAGGTGATAGTCGGACGGATCAAGGGTGTTGAAAGACCACCGCTTGCACCCCTTATTCCAACAGAAAAAGGCGTTTCCCTGCTGATAGACTGCGGCGCTAATGTGGATGCCAGACCCTCTCATCTGGTACAGTTTGCCCGAATGGGCTCCCTTTATATGGAGCATGTTGTGGGCATTAAGAATCCAACAGTTGCCATTGTCAATATCGGCGCAGAGGAAGAAAAGGGAAATGCGTTAGTGAAAGAGACATTTCCGCTGTTAAAGGATTGTAAGGATATTCATTTTACCGGAAGCATTGAGGCCAGAGAGATTCCGCATGGCGGTGCAGATGTCATAGTATGTGAGGCATTTGTGGGCAATGTAATCCTGAAGCTGTATGAAGGAGTGGGCGCGACCTTGATTAACAAGGTAAAGAGTGGTATGATGAGTAGTTTCAGGAGTAAGATCGGTGCTCTGCTTGTAAAGCCTGCTTTAAAGGAGACTTTAAAATCATTTGATTCATCCGGATATGGCGGTGCTCCGCTTTTAGGACTGAATGGTCTGGTAGTAAAGACTCATGGGAATTCAAAAGCAGCAGAAGTAAAAAACTCCATACTTCAATGCGTAACTTTCAAAGAACAGGGAATTAATGATAAGATAAGAGAAAGTCTTAAAATGAAAGAAGAAAATCAAGAATAGGAGAGAGGAAGGAAAACAAATGGAATTTGAAAAATTACAGAAAATTATTGCAGAGGTATTAAATATTGAGCCGGAGGAGGTTACTATGAACTCCACATTCGTGGATGATCTTGGTGCTGACTCCCTTGATGTGTTCCAGATCGTTATGGGCATTGAGGAGGAATTTGATATTGAGATTCCGACTGAAGTGGCAGAGAATATTGTAAGTGTCAGCGACGCAGTAGAACAGGTCAAGAATGCATTAAATTAATAGATGTGGGTGCTGCTAAGACCGTTTGGTCTGACCGCAGCACCTTCTTTCATAATAGGGGAATAATAAGAAACACCCTGCGGGTACCCCTTTATGTCCAAAAAGCATGGACAATAATAAGGAACACCCTGCGGGTACCCCTTTATGTCCAAAAAGCATGGACAATAATAAGGAAAGAGGAATGAGATGAGCAGAAATATAAAAGAACTGGAAGAACGGATTGGTTACCGTTTTTCAGACAAGCATCTTATGACACAGGCCATGACCCACAGCTCCTATGCCAATGAACACCGTATGAATAAGACAGAGTGCAATGAGAGACTTGAGTTCTTAGGTGATTCGGTACTGGAGGTTGTTTCCAGTGATTGTCTGTATCATAAGTATCCTCAAAAGCCGGAAGGCGATTTAACCAAGATCCGGGCGAGCATTGTTTGTGAACCGACACTTGCATATTGTGCGGAAGTGATAAAGCTTGGAGAATATCTTCTACTTGGCCGGGGCGAAGAGTCAACCGGCGGCAGAGGAAGAGCTTCGATTGTTTCAGATGCGATGGAAGCACTGATAGGAGCCATTTATCTGGACGGTGGTTTTGCTAATGCAAAAGAGTTTATCCTTCGATTCATCATGAATGATCTGGAACATAAGCAGCTCTTTTATGATAGCAAGACTATCTTGCAGGAGATTGTTCAGAGCCAGACAGAGGAGGCACTGACTTACGAACTCTTAAGGGAAGAAGGTCCGGATCATAATAAGATTTTTGAGACTCAGGTAAAAATCGGGAATAAACCTATCGGACAGGGAACCGGAAGAACCAAGAAGGCTGCGGAACAGGTGGCGGCTTATCATGGAATTCTGAAGCTGCGTGGACAATAATAAGGTAACACCCTTCGGGTATCCCTTTATGTCCAAAAAGCATGGACAATAATAAGGTAAAGAAAGGGCAGCTGGTGATGGCTGTCAGCGTGGAGTATGTATTTAAAAAGTATAGAGATTCAGGGGTTTAAATCTTTTGCCAATAAAATAGTATTCGAATTTCATAACGGAATAACAGGCATTGTGGGCCCCAACGGAAGCGGTAAGAGCAATGTTGCTGATGCGGTGCGCTGGGTACTGGGTGAACAGAAAGTAAAACAGTTAAGAAGTTCCAGTATGCAGGATGTTATTTTTTCAGGAACAGAGCTGAGAAAACCCCAGGGATTTGCCTATGTAGCCATAACGCTAGACAATTCCGATCATCACTTATCCATTGATTATGATCAGGTGACTGTTTCAAGAAGAGTTTACCGGTCCGGCGAGAGTGAGTACATGATCAATGGAAGCGCCTGCCGCTTAAAGGATATTAATGAACTTTTTTATGATACCGGAATCGGCAAGGAAGGTTATTCTATAATCGGACAGGGCCAGATTGACAAGATTTTAAGCGGTAAACCGGAAGAGCGCAGGGAGCTTTTTGATGAGGCAGCCGGAATTGTCAAGTTTAAACGCCGCAAATCCATCGCCCAGAAAAAGCTGGAGGATGAAAAGCAGAATCTGGTACGCGTCAGCGATATTCTTTCAGAGCTGGAAAAACAGGTCGGCCCTTTGGCAAAGCAGTCTGAGGCTGCGAAAGAGTATTTAAGATTAAAGGAAGAACTGAAAAAGTATGATGTAAATCAGTTCCTGATGGAGACAGAAGGGCTGCGGCTCCAGATGAAAGAAGTGGATGAGAAAGAAGTGATCGTCAGCCGCGATCTGGATGATGCAAAAAACACATCAGAAGGCATAAGAGAGCAATATGAGACCCTCGATACATATTTATCCCAACTGGATGAATCTATTTTAGTAAGCCGCAATGAAAAAAACAATTCTGAAATTGAAACAGGAAATCTGCAGGGCCGTATTAATGTTTTGAAAGAGCAGATCAATACGGAACAGATGAATGCGGAGCATATTGCAGGCAGGGTGAGATCCATTCACTCCGAGATAGATATGAAACAGTCCCAGGCGGCTTCCTATGAAGAGGAACGTTCTGTTATTGCCGAGTCTGTAAAAGCTGCATTAGATCAGCTGAAACAGGGTGAGGCGGTACTTGCTGCAGAGGATGAAAAAATTCGTCTTCTGGAACAAAGGATTGAATCCGGAAAAGGAAGTATTATAGAGCTCCTTAATGAAAAGGCTGCCTTAAATGCCAAACAGCAGCGTTATGAAACCATGCTGGAGCAGGTAAATGTACGAAGGTCTGAAGTTCTTCAAAAGCTTCTAAAATATAAAAGCGATGAGTCAGAACAGGATCAGCAGCTTCTGGTGCTTCAAAAAGAATCGGATGAGATCGATACCGGTATTCTTAAGTACAATGAACTTCAGGAACAAAGTGAAAGCAGAGCGGAGGAACTGGAGCGTGAAGTAAAACGGCTTGGGAAAAACTTAAATGACAGACAGCAGGAGTACCATACCTGTTCCACCAAGCTGGAATCCCTTCGTAATCTGGCAGAGCGGTATGAAGGATATGGCGGCAGCATCCGCCGGGTCATGGAAGTGAAGGACCGGATACGGGGTATCCATGGTGTTGTTGCGGATCTGATTACTGTTTCAAAAAAGTATGAGGTTGCCATTGAAACGGCACTGGGCGGAAGCATTCAGAATGTTGTTACCGACTCGGACCAGACAGCAAAGCAGCTGATCGAGTATTTAAAGAAAAACAAATACGGCAGAGCCACATTTCTCCCTCTTACCAGTATTGGTAACAAGAATGGCTTCAATCAGGAGAAAGCACTTAACGAACCGGGAGTTCTGGGACTTGCCAATTCTCTGGTTGAGGCAGACAGCCAGTACGAGGGACTGATGAATTATCTTCTTGGCAGAGTGGTTGTTGTGGATACCATTGACCATGCAATTGCCCTTGCGAAGAAATTCCAGTACACTTTAAGAATTGTAACTCTGGAAGGCGAACTTTTAAGTGCAGGCGGTTCCATGACAGGAGGTGCTTTTAAGAATACCAGTAACTTACTGGGAAGAAAGCGCGAGATGGAGGAACTGGAGGCCGCCTGTGAAAAGGCACTGAAAGAAACCGGACAGATTGAGACAGAACTGGTTATGAATGAAGGTCTCTTAAGTGAATGCAGGGAAGAACTTGAAACGATCCGGAGTGAAAAGCAGAAGCTTTATTTAAGACAGAATACGGTTAAAATAAATCTGCACAGGATTGAAGATAAAAAAGCTGAAATTGTAGAGTCCTATGGGGATTTAGAACTGGAAAATACCCAGCTGGAGGTTCAGAAAAAAGAGATCGGAGAAAACAGGCAGGATCTGATTCTTGCAGTGGAAAAACTGGCAGCCAGAAGCGGGGAAATAGACAGTGAACTGGAAGGTCTGAATGCCGATCTTGAGAAAGCAAGAGCTGACAGGGAAAAGTTCTCCAAAGATTTATCAGAAGCACAGTTAACGGCTTCGGGTCTGAAGCAAAAGGATGATTTTGAGCTGGAAAATATCCGGCGTGTGAAGGATGAAATAAGCAGGCTGGAAGAGGAACTGTTAAAACTGTCTCAGGGAACTAGCGGTTCCGGTCTGATCATAGAAGAAAAACAGAAGGAAATTGAATCCATCAAAGCCCGAATGACGGAAATCAGTTCAGCCAGAGAAACACTGGATCAGGCAATTAGTGAGAAGCTGGCTAAAAAAGAAGCGAAATCGAAAGAGCAGAAAGAACTGTTTCAAAAACGGGAGGAACTTACTCAGCGCATCAGCCTGCTGGATAAGGAACTGTTCCGCCTCCAGAGCCAGAAGGAAAAAATGGAAGAACGTATGGAAAACCATGTAAACTACATGTGGAATGAATATGAACTGACGTTTTCAAAAGCTGAGGCTTTAAGGAATGAAGAGTGGACTTCTCTGCCGGATATTAAAAAAATGATAGGATCCTTAAAGGAAGAGATCCGCAAGCTCGGTAATGTAAATGTAAACGCCATTGAGGATTATAAGGAAGTATCAGAGCGTTATGAATTTATGAAAACCCAGCATGATGATCTTATCACTGCAGAGGGAACCTTATTAAAAATTATCGATGAGCTGGATACAGGAATGCGCAAACAGTTTGAGGAAAAATTCCGGGAAATCAGAGTGGAATTTGACAAAGTCTTTAAGGAACTGTTCGGAGGAGGGCGCGGTGCACTTGAACTTGTAGAGGATGAAGATATCCTTGAGGCAGGAATACAGATAGTTTCCCAGCCGCCCGGAAAAAAACTGCAGAATATGATGCAGCTTTCCGGAGGGGAAAAGGCGCTGACAGCAATTGCGCTGCTTTTTGCAATTCAGAATCTAAAGCCATCCCCGTTCTGTCTTCTTGACGAAATTGAGGCTGCGCTTGATGACTCCAATGTTGATCGTTTTGCAAAATATTTGCATAAGCTGACAAAATTTACACAGTTTATAGTTATTACCCACAGACGCGGTACCATGGTATCCGCTGACCGTCTGTATGGTATTACCATGCAGGAAAAAGGCGTTTCGACGCTTGTATCTGTTAATCTGATCGAAGAAGATTTAGAAAGTTAAGGAGGCCGACAATGGGAGAAAAAAAGGGATTCTTTGGAAAACTGGTAGCTGGACTGCAAAAAACGAGAGATAATATTATCGCAGGTGTGGATTCCATTTTCAACGGTTTTTCGGCCATTGATGACGAGTTTTATGAAGAAATTGAAGAAATTCTGATCATGGGTGATCTGGGCATCCAGACTACGACGTCAATTGTGGAAGACTTAAGAAAAAAGGTAAAGGAAAAAAACATTAAGGATCCGTCAGAATGCAAGCAGCTTCTTATGGATAGTATCATGGACCAGATGGACCTGGGTGAAAATGCCTATGAATTCGAAAAACGCCGCTCTGTTTTATTAATTATCGGAGTAAACGGAGTTGGAAAAACCACTTCTGTTGGTAAGCTGGCAGGACAGCTGAAGGATGATGGTAAGAAAGTCATTGTTGCAGCAGCTGATACATTCCGTGCAGCAGCGATTGAACAGCTGACAGAATGGGCGAGGAGGGCGAATGTTGATATTATTGCCCAACAGGAAGGTTCTGATCCGGCTGCAGTTGTATATGATGCGGTTGCTGCGGCAAAATCCAGGCAGGCAGACGTATTGATCTGTGATACGGCAGGACGTCTCCACAATAAAAAGAACCTGATGGAAGAACTGAAAAAGATCAATCGGATCATTGATAAGGAATATCCGGAAGCATATCGGGAAACTCTTGTGGTTTTAGATGGAACTACCGGACAGAACGCTCTTGTACAGGCGAAACAATTCATGGAAGTGGCAGACATTACCGGAATTATACTTACCAAGCTGGATGGTACGGCTAAGGGGGGAATTGCGGTGGCAATTCAATCCGAGCTGGGAATCCCGGTGAAATATATTGGCGTCGGGGAGAAAATTGATGACTTGCAGAAATTCAATGCAGAAGAATTTGTAAATGCATTGTTTCACGTAGAAGAGAAAGAAGAGGCGTAAATTATGTTGACATTGGAAAAGTTTGAGGAAGCATCAGAAGTCGTTGGCAAGGTCACCCTGGAAACGAAACTTATTTACAGTGAGTATTTTTCCGCTCAGACTGGAAATAAGGTGTACTTTAAGCCGGAAAACATGCAGTATACCGGGGCTTATAAGGTAAGAGGCGCTTACTATAAAATCAGCACTCTGACAGAGGAAGAAAAATCCAAAGGTTTGATTACCGCCTCTGCCGGCAATCATGCTCAGGGTGTTGCCTATGCAGCTAAGCTTGCCGGAATTCCCGCTACCATTGTCATGCCTACAACAACACCCCTGATGAAGGTTAACCGGACGAAAGGATACGGTGCTGAAGTAATTTTAGAGGGAGATGTCTTTGACGAGGCCTGCAGCCATGCTTATAAGCTTGCAGAGGAGAGAGGGCTTACCTTTGTACATCCTTTTAATGATTTAGATGTGGCAACCGGTCAGGGTACCATAGCCATGGAAATCATCAAAGAGCTTCCGACTGTTGATTATATTCTGGTTCCAATCGGCGGAGGCGGTCTTTGCACAGGAGTTTCCGTACTGGCAAAGATGTTAAATCCAAAGATTAAAGTAATTGGTGTGGAGCCTGCAGGCGCAAACTGTATGCAGGAATCAATTCGCCAGGGAAAAGTGGTATCTCTTCCCAGTGTCAATACCATTGCAGATGGCACTGCAGTAAAATGTCCGGGTGACAAGCTTTTCCCATACATCCAGGAAAATGTGGACAGTATTATAACAATTGAAGATTCAGAACTCATTGTAGCATTCCTTGATATGATGGAAAACCATAAGATGGTGGTAGAAAATTCCGGTCTGCTTACTGTTGCTGCTTTAAAGCATATCGATGTAGACAACAAAAAAATTGTATCTATTTTAAGCGGAGGAAACATGGATGTGATCACCATGGCTTCCATCGTACAGCTTGGACTGATACAAAGAGACCGTATCTTTACCGTATCAATACTGCTTCCTGATAAGCCGGGAGAGCTGGCAAAGGTGTCCGCCCTTCTTGCAAAAGAGCAGGGCAATGTCATCCGCCTGGAACATAACCAGTTTATCAGCATTAACCGTAATACGGCAGTGGAATTAAGGATTACCCTGGAAGCATTTGGAACAGATCATAAGAACGCCATTATGGCTGCGCTTACTTCTCAGGGTTATCGGCCAAAGCTGGTAAAATCCAAGGGGACATACGGAGATTAAGAATGAAAAAGCCGGATTAAATCCGGCTTTTTTGAAAAAACTATAAATTATTTAACGCTTTCTGTACCTTCCCCATCATACGAAAAGATACAGGATAAGATTCTTTATTATCCATAATCAGCATGGCATTTTCTCTGGAATATTTACTTACATGCTTTAAATTTACTATAACAGAGCGGCTGCATTGACAAAAGGCAGAGTTTAGTATTGCGTTCAGCTCTTTTAAAGTGCCGGTTATTTGTTTAACTCCCGATTTCGTATGTATCATAATTTTATGATAATCTTCTCCGGTTGTTACTGCAATTATATCATTCTGGTCCAGAATAAGAGATGATTTATCAATTTTTACAGATAACAGCCGGTTTGATACATTTAGCTGGTTTTTATAGTTTGCTTCTGCATTCCGTACGCAGGCACAGATTTGATCCGGCAGAGTTTTGGGTTCATCCTTTACAATAAAGTCCATTGCTTCCACTTTATATTGAAACGTAAGAATAGCCATTTCACTGTGGGTTGTAACAAAAACAATGTAACCACGAGGATCATATCTTCGTATTTCCTGAGCCAGTTCAATTCCGTTTTGTCTGGCCTGTAAATCAATATCAAGAAAATACAGACCTGTAATACCTGACTTTTTCCTATATGATAAAAGTTCCTCCGGATTCGAGGCAGTGCAGTAAAGAATAGATTCTGTAGAATTCATTAACAAATATTTTTCAATAATATCTTTCCATCTTTTTAATTGTCTTTTATCATCTTCACAAAGATATATATGAATCATTTATAACACCTATTTTACACCTTTTCTAAGAATCAGTTTCTGAGTAAAGTAAGGTTCTTCGTAAGTAGTATCCCAGATAATATTGTTATAGTTGCTTAGTATGAGAGATACGTTATAAAGTCCTACTCCGCGGTCTTCCCCTTTTGTGGATATGCCGTGGCTGCAAAGTTGTGAGATTGCATGACTTAGAGGGAGAGAAGTATTTCGTATAATTATGTAAAGGTCATTGTCCCTATAAAACATGCAGTAATATAATTCTTTTTCATTTGTATCCATAGCTGCTTCTATAGAATTGTCTAAAAAAATCCCAATAATTCTTGAAAGATCAAGAGTATCCATGACCAGATCGTCAATTATTTCAGTTAATTCGATTTTTAAATTAATACCAATCTCCATCGTATAAATAAATTTCGATGATAGCAGACTTTTCATGGCGGTATCTTTGATTTTTGAGAGAGCACCCAGTTTTGTATCTGATTCCGAAAATGAGTGACTGATAGGAAGAACTCTTTTTTCATAATATTCAATTAATCCATCCATGTCATTTTCTTCCATAAAGCCACTCATCGTACTGAGTATATTCATATAATCATGTTTAAATTTTCGCATTATGCCGTAAGAGTTCTCCAGCTTCTCTGTATAGCTCTGCAGATTTTCGTACTGTGCCATACGAAATTTATAAGCTTGTTCTCCCATGGTTACTTTATAAATAGAATACATTAGAAAAACAGTAATAGAGAACAGCAATAAAAAGATAATTCCATTAAGTGCGATTACACCATAATTATATCCTAAACGTTCACCATATGAAAAATTAAAAACAAAGAAAAACACCAAAAGAAACAAGTCGATTAGTATAGCTTTAAGCATATGCTGGTTCGTCAGATATTTGGAGATATTTAATTTTTTATGAATAAATATTCCGATTAATTTAGTTGTAACTCCACAATATACACAGTATAAACATGAAAAAGCAATGTTCATGATATCATGTTTAAGCATAGATATCATATCCATTTTAAGTACTTCGCCTGCAATGTACATAAACAGATAATTAAATGCAATGATATATAGATATCCGAACAAATAACACCCCAGGCTTAGATAATCGTTTTTTGTTATAATACATACAATTATCAGTATACCTGTAAGTGTAATAAAAGTACCAGCCTGCCCATAAACATGATTAAAGAGAAAAAGAGATCCGAAAGCATATAAAAATAAAAGAAAGCTTTTTAATACAGAGAGTTTTTTGGGCAGCAAATTAACGCAGGAGAAATAATTACAAAGACCTCCTGTAAAGGTATAGATAAAATATGTCATGGTGTCTCACCTCGCTAGTAAATACTATTATTGTACCTTGTTGGAAATAGAAAGTAAAGCTAATTGTATGAAAAATCCCCATGTTTGACGCTTAAGATAAAATACACAACGATAATTGCAAAAATATTTTTTATCTTAAAGTTATGGTAATATATGGTTAAATGGTGGTGGAAAAATGGGCATAGATAAAATGGCATTAATGCTTAATAGTTGGATGAATGAAATCAGTCCCAAAAGTAAAGAAGAAAGCGATGTAATTCAATATGGAATTGAACTGTTATTGGATAATATTGTAAAGTTTTTATTCATTCAGACCATAGGAATTATGATTGGAAAAGGACTGGAGACTCTTCTTATATTATCAGCTTTCTGTGGACTCAGGTTGCAGGCTGGCGGGGTACATGCAAGAACGGGAACTGGATGTGGGCTTAGTATGCTGCTAATATGGGTTGTATCATTAACCGGACATACATATTTACCAATCGGACTTTCCCTGTTGCCATACATCTATATTATTTCATTAATCGTTATTTTGTTTTTTGCACCAAGGACCATTAACATAGAATATTTTACTCCAAAAGATATTCTGAAAAAGAAACTGTATTCTATTGCTGTTTTAACTCTTATCATGACGGTTGCATATCTGAATCCGTCACTGAGAGAACTACTTATTTATCCGGTTGTTTTGGAAATACTAACGTTATTTCCTAAAAACAAAACAAATAAAAAGGAGATTGAGGATGATGAAAAAGGAAGTAGTAAAAGAATTGCAGAAAGCATTAGTTAAAGTATCTCTTAATTCTGTAGGGAGAAGCATTCCGGCTGGAGTTTATGAAAGAAAAATTCCGGAAGAAGTGTTAAAGATGCGCAATGCAAAGTAATTTTAGAAAAGAAGACATCATCAGAAATTCCGGTATGAGTAATTCAACGAATTATAAAAACGTTGTTTAGTGAAAAAGCATATAGTATAGGAAGACATTGTTTTTTCTTATACAAAAAGGGGAGTATCTGCTGTCTTTCGGTATCTATTAAAAGGCAGCAGATTTACGTATTATATAACGTTTTTTATATTGGCATGTAGTTTTTTTTCCTAAGTAAGCAGATGACAAAGTTAGGAGAAAGGTATATGAGAGAAAATTTATTTATAAAAATTTTAAAGATGGAAAAAAAGAAACCAGATATTATTGGAAATAATGCAATTGAAAAAATAAGTATATTACCAAAACATAACATGAGGGGGATCATCCCGGAAGAATATTGCATTGAAATAATAACAACTATACCAGAAAGAAAGAACATTATAGAAATGTTAGAAATTTAAGTATTAATAAATGAAGCGTTGTAAAGCAGATGTGAAATCTGAAATTAACGCTTCTTTTTGCGAAAATAGAGAAAACGGACCCCTCAGGGTCCGAAGTCTGCGTTATATCTGTAAATCTTAAAATTCAGATCATTTTAATTCCTCCGATCGAATACCCGGTTCCGCAACCATAGAATAATTGGTATGATAGATCACAAACCCGGGAGCTGCTCCTGCAACTTTTTTGATTTGTTTTTTCTGAATATAATCCACCTCAACCTTATCGTTGTCTTTTCCCTTAGAATAGTATGCTGCCAGGGCTCCGGCTTCTTCAAAGGTCCGGTCTGGAAGCTCTTTTCCTTCTGATTTAACGATCACATGAGAACCAGGGATTCCTTTGGCATGAAACCACCAGTCATTACCGCTTGCAACTTTAAAGGTCAGTTCTTCATTTTGATAGTTGTTCTTGCCAACATACATATGAAATCCATCGGATGAAATATAATGGAAGGGCTTGCTGGTGACTTTCGGCTTTTTGTCTCCGCTTTTTCGATGTTTGACGTATCCATACTCCATCAGTTCTTCTTTTATCTGAACAAGATCTTCTTCCAGCAGGGCGATATCAAGTGCGGCGCTGATGGACTCCAGATGTTCGATTTCCTGTCTGGTCTCGTTTATCTGTCCTGTGACAGCTTCAAACGTTCGTTTCATTTTGTTGTATTTGTCAAAATACTTCTGGGAGTTTTCCCTGGCGGACAGCTGGTCATCCAGTGGAATGGTAATGTCCTCATTGGTATAGTAGTTCAGGCAGGTTAGCTGCTTTTCACCGCCTGTCAGCTCATAACCATAGGTATTTAAAAGCTCCCCGTATATTTTGTACTTATCCTTTTTCTCCGTATCTTTCAGCTGCTTTTCCTGCAAATCGTATTTTTTGTAGTTGCGTTCCAGGGCTGTCTGAACAATCTTCCTTAAATCCACTGATTTCTGGCGGATTCTTGTCACTGCATTCTTAGTCGCATAGTAGGTTTCCAAAAGAGTACTGATGGATTCGAATGTTTTCGCTTCATAATCACTGCCTTCATAGCAGGTGAGCGGCACGGCTGCAAATTCAACCGGCTCTTCATTTTTATAGATAATATTTGGTTTAAAAGATCCTTTTTTAATATCTTCTATCATAAAGGTAAACATGCGGTATAAGTGCAAAAGCTCCGTTTCTGTCAGTTCATTGGCGGAATGATCTCCATCTATGGATGCCAGATGACACAGTTCATGGCCGATAATGGGACTGATACCGGTTAAGTTTAAATAAAGGCTCTTCTGTACCGGCGCAGCCGCGTGCTTCAGAACTGCAATAAATTCTTCTTCTGTAATCGTCAGCGGATCTTTTTTGTCCATGGTCTGGGGTATGAAATATTTTCTTCCAGGCAGAACTTCACGCACAGAACTGACCTGGGCAGATATGTGCTTAATACTGTCCAGGATCATATCTTCTTCATTGCAGAAGATGATGTTGCTGTGTTTGCCCATGATCTCTATCATAAGTTTTTTTGTTCGTCTGTCACCTAATTCATCCAGATGTTCGATTTCCATGCAGAGGATTCTTTCCAGACCCGGCTGGCTGATTTTCATAATACGTCCATTGCCGATATGCTTCCTTAAAAGCATGCAGAAATTGGGCGCAGTTAAGGGGCTCTGCTTGTTGTTTTCCGTAAAATAAACCAGTGGTAAACTGGCACTGGCAGAAATTAAAAGCTTCCATGTATTTTTTTGATTTTTAACAGTAAACAGCAGTTCATCTTTTTCCGGCTGGGCGATTTTAGAGATCTTTCCGCCTTCCAGCCGGTCTTTCATTTCTGCCGTGAGATTTGCCATAACAATTCCATCTAATGCCATTGTTTGAGTCCTCCGGTAAGGTTTTTAGATGAAGATAGTATATCACAGAAACTGTGTTCTGTAAAATTTAAAACCATTTGACTTGTTTTTTATTATGACTTATAATGGTTTATATCTATGGCGAAAGAGAGGCATTTGTAATGATTAAGAGCATGACAGGTTTCGGCAGGTACGAAACCGTCACGGATGAATATAAAATTTCCGTCGAGATGAAGGCTGTAAATCACAGATATTTGGATTTAAGCATAAAGATGCCGAAAAAGTTTAATTTCTTTGAAGCAGGAATCAGGAATCTGTTAAAGAATTATATTCAGCGCGGAAAAGTAGACGTTTTTATCAGTTATGAAGATTATACAGAAAACAAGATGTGTTTAAAGTATAACAGTGCGCTGGCTGCTGAATACATGGGATATTTTGCAAAGATGGAAGAGCAGTTCGGAATTCAGAACGATATCAAGGTTTCTGCACTCGCCAGATGTCCGGAAGTACTTATTATGGAAGAAGTACCGGAAGATGAGGATCAGATGTGGAAGCTTCTTTCAGAAACAGTAGAGGAAGCTGCAAAACGTTTTGTGGAAACAAGATTAACAGAAGGCGAAAATTTAAAGGCGGACCTCCTTGGAAAGCTGACCCTGATGAATGATATTCTTGAATTTATTGAAGAAAGATCTCCAAAGATTCTTGTGGAATATCGGGCCAAACTGGAAGATAAGGTGAAAGAACTTCTGGCAGGAGCTGCCATTGATGAAGGAAGAATTGCTGCAGAAGTTACCATTTATGCGGATAAGATCTGTGTGGATGAAGAGACGGTCCGGTTAAGAAGCCACATTGAACATACACGGTCTGAACTGGAGGCAGGGGGAATTGTGGGCAGAAAACTGGATTTCATCGCTCAGGAGATGAACCGGGAAGCCAATACCATTCTTTCTAAGGCCAGTGATTTAGAGGTGTCAGACAAGGCAATTATATTAAAGACCGAAATAGAAAAAGTACGGGAGCAGATCCAGAATATTGAGTAGGAGAATCGCAGTATGAACGAGCATGGCATGCTGGTAGTTGTATCCGGTTTTTCCGGTGCCGGAAAGGGCACACTTATGAAAGCGCTGCTGAACCGGTATAATAATTATGCGCTGTCCATTTCAGCTACCACCCGGGCACCCAGAGCGGGCGAAGTGGATGGAAAAGAATATTTTTTTGTTACAGAAGAACATTTTAAAAATATGATTGAAAAGGAAGAACTGATTGAGTACGCTCAGTACGTCAATCATTCTTACGGCACTCCCAAGGAATATGTTTTAAACCAGATGAAAATGGGGAAAGATGTTATTCTCGAAATAGAAATCCAGGGAGCTCTGAAAGTAAAGGAACGGTTTCCGGAAGCCATCCTGCTGTTCGTCATGCCTCCTAATGCACAAGAGTTAAAACGACGTCTGATCGGCAGAGGTACGGAAAGCATGGAAGTGATTAATGCCCGGCTGCGCAGGGCGGCTGAAGAAGCACAGGGCATGGAAGCGTATGATTATATTCTGATTAATGATGAGATCGACACATGCGTGGAAGAGATGCATCTTATGATTCAGGTACAGCATAAACGCGCTTCCAACAATATGGCATTTTTATCCCAGATCCGGGAAGAATTAAAAAATATATAAATTCGATTGAGAAAGGGGAATGGAAGATGTTACATCCATCTTATTCAGATTTGATTAATGTAGTAAACAGTGAGGTTGAGCCGGGAGATGCTCCGGTTGTACAGAGCCGTTATTCTATTGTAATTGCCGCAGCAAAGAGAGCAAGACAGATCATCGGAGGCTCTGATACTGAGATTCCGGGAGCCGGCAAGAAGCCGCTTTCAGTTGCCGTAGAAGAGTTATATGAGGGCAAAGTGAAGATTTTAAGCGAAGCGGACGCAACAGAAGAAGACGATAATTAGGAAGAGGGCCGTCTCCGTTTGGGTAGATGGCCTTTTCTTTCAGGAAAAAAGAACGACAGGAGTTTAAACATGAAGTTATTATGCATTTCACTGGGCTGTGATAAGAATCTGGTTGATACGGAGATGATGTTAGGCCTTTTAAATAGAGACGGGTATACCTTTACAGATGACGAGTATGAAGCGGATGTCATTGTAATCAATACCTGCTGTTTTATCGGCGATGCCAAGGAAGAAAGCGTCAATACCATTCTGGAGATGGCTCAGAGAAAGACAGACGGTAATTGTAAGGCACTAATCGTCACCGGTTGTCTGGCGCAGCGTTATAAGCAGGAGATTATTGATGAGATTCCGGAAGTGGATGGTATTTTGGGAACCTCTACCTATGATGAGATATCCAATGTTTTAAAGGGTGCACTGGGCGGTGAAGAACCGGTAAGCTGTTTCCATGATCTGGACCTGCTTCCTGAGACGGAAACAGACAGAATCCTTACCACCGGAGGCCATTACGCGTTTTTAAAAATTGCTGAAGGCTGTGACAAGCATTGTACTTACTGCATCATACCTGCTTTAAGAGGAAACTATCGAAGTGTTCCCATGGAAAATCTGGTGAAGGAAGCTGAGAAGCTGGCAGAGAAGGGGGTAAAGGAGCTGATTTTAGTGGCTCAGGAGACGACTTTGTACGGTGTGGACTTATATGGTAAAAAATCCCTTCCTGATTTATTAAAAAAGCTTTGTAAAATATCAGGTATTCAGTGGATCCGCGTCCAGTACTGCTATCCGGAGGAGATTACGGACGAACTGATTGCGGTAATAAAAGAAGAGGATAAAATCTGCCGTTATCTAGATATGCCGATTCAGCATGCAAGTGACCGTATTTTAAAACGCATGGGAAGAAGAACATCCAAAGAGCAGCTGAAGGATATCATTAACAGACTTCGTGCAGAAATTCCTGATATTGCACTGAGAACGACTCTTATTTCCGGATTTCCGGGAGAGACAGAAGAAGACCATGAAGAGCTGATGGACTTCGTGGATGAGATGGAGTTTGAACGTCTGGGTGTATTTGCCTATTCTGCAGAAGAGGATACCCCGGCTGCAGAGTTTCCTGATCAGGTACCCCAGGAGATCAAAGAGGAACGCCGGGATGCGATTATGGAGCTTCAGCAGGAAATATCCATAGATCATTCCCAGTCAATGGTTGGAAAAACACTGGAAGTGATGATAGAAGGAAAAGTTGCTGATGAGAATGCTTATGTGGCAAGAACCTATATGGATGGTCCGGGAGTGGATGGAATGATTTTTGTACAGACAGGCGAGGAACTGATGTCTGGGGATTTTGCAAAGATCCGTGTTACCGGAGCGATGGAGTATGATTTAATAGGAGAGTTGGAAGATGAATTTACCGAATAAACTGACTATTTTAAGAGTTATCATGATTCCGTTTTTTGTTCTGTTTCTTCTGCTTGACGGCGGTACCAATGTTACTTACCGCTATATAGCTGCTGCTGTATTTATAGTTGCCAGCTTTACGGATATGCTGGATGGTAAGATTGCAAGAAAGTATGGTCTTGTTACAAATTTTGGAAAATTTATGGATCCTCTTGCAGATAAGCTTCTGGTATGTGCCGGTCTTATATGTTTTACTGCCCTGGGACAGCTTCCTGCCTGGATTGTTATTGTAATTATCAGCCGTGAATTTATTATCAGCGGTTTCCGTCTGGTTGCTTCTGATAATGGCGTTGTTATTGCCGCAAGCTATTGGGGGAAGTTTAAGACTGTTTCCCAGATGGTGATGTCGGTGCTTCTGATTTTAAATATACCTGCGCTGTCCATTGTTACCAATGCATTTATCTGGATTGCTGCAGTACTCACTGTGGTTTCTCTTGTTGATTATATAGCAAAAAATTATCGCGTTCTTATGGAAGGGAGTATGTAATCATGATTGTTGAACTGATATCGGTTGGAACAGAGATTCTTCTCGGAAACATTGTTAATACAAACACCCAGTATCTCGCGGAAAAATGTGCCCTTTTAGGGCTTTCCATGTATCACCAGGTAACGGTTGGAGATAACAGGGAGCGCCTTTCAGCGGCACTTGAAACAGCACTCAGCCGTTCTGATGTGGTAATTCTTACCGGAGGTCTTGGGCCGACAGAAGATGATCTGACTAAGGAAGTATGCGCAGAAGTGATGGGATTTGAACTGGCAGAGGATGCGCATACCAGAGAACGGATCGAAAAATATTTTAAAAACAGTATATATAAAGATATACCGGATAACAACTGGAAGCAGGCCATGGTACCTCAGGGGTCAACCGTACTTGACAACAGCAACGGAACTGCTCCGGGGCTTATTATGGAGAAGAACGGAAAGACTGCCATTCTTCTTCCGGGACCTCCCAACGAGTTAAAACCATTATTTACAGAGCAGGTATTCCCATATCTGCAAAACCGTCAGCCGGAAGTAATCCGCTCTCAGATGATTAAAATATGCGGTTACGGCGAAAGCCAGGTAGAAGATAAGCTGATTGATTTAATCAACACTCAGACCAATCCCACCATTGCCACTTATGCAAAAACGGCAGAGGTACATTTAAGAGTGACAGCAAAGGCAGACAACGAGGAAGCTGCTAAAAATCTGCTTAAGCCTGTTGTCAAAGAGATTAAAAACCGGTTTGAAAATGCTGTATATACAACCAAGGAAGAGGAAACTCTTGAGATGGCAGTTGTCCGGCTTTTAAAGAAATATGAGCTGACTGTTACAACGGCAGAATCCTGTACAGGCGGTCTGATTGCTGGAAGACTGGTTAATGTTCCTGGTGCTTCAGAGGTATTCCGGGAGGGATTTATCACTTATTCCAACAAGGCGAAAAGAAAATATTTGGATGTCAGTAAAGGTACTTTAAAAAAATATGGGGCAGTCAGTGAACAGACAGCCAAAGAGATGGCAACCGGAGGTGTGTTTGCAACAGATGCAGATGCATGCATTGCAGTGACCGGGATTGCCGGGCCGGATGCAGAAGGTGAAAAGCCTGTCGGACTTGTATATATTGCCTGCTATATGAAGGACAAGGTAAAGGTGGAGGAATACCACTTTAAAGGAAACCGTGAGAAAATCAGGGAACAGTCCGTAGTGAAGGCCCTGGATTTCTTAAGGAGATCCATCCTGTCCAATTACCATTAATAACCCCCCGAGAGGAGACAACGCGTGGAAACCCGTTTAATGAAAAAGCAGATGACTGCTGCTTATCAGTATTCTTATGTGAGGCTTGTCTTAAATTACTATACATTATTGGAGACCGTTGCAGAAGAAGAACCACAATCCCAGGATATAGCTGCTTACTTAAGACAGTTAAACGGCCTTATGGGTGATTATATCTCCGGCAGAGAAGCGCAAAAGGATCTGCTGGCACTGAGAAAAGATATCACTCATGAAGTGGAGGTGCTGACATCCTTTGCAGACTGTTTTCAGATTTACGAGTATATTTTAAACCGAATGGAACGTAAATTTACTCCTTCCGGTATTACCAGTGCAGGAGAAGACGTATTTTTAAAAAAGCTGCTGGAATTTATAACTGGTACCAATGATTCCGCTGTTATGAACGGACGAATCAAACAGATAATCGGTCAGCTTCCTGTTCGTCTGACTAAACAGAAGTTTTACAGCCTTCTTATGGAAGGGCTTTCCGTTTATATCGGCTCTCCGAGGGAGAATCTCCGTGACATGATGTATACCCTCCGGACGGAGTCCATGGTTTCTCTTCCTGAAGGGATGGAAGATGGTCACAAGGAGATTTTTGAAATTTTGCAGCAGTTTAAGCATATGGATTACCGGAACATGATCTTTGAAGGTTATGAAGAGGCTGCGGCAAAATTGGCCTATGCAAGCCAGGTTCTTACGGCTGAATCCGGTTATTACGTGATGATTCAGGATCTGATCAATGATTTGTGTGTACTTATGTATGCCCGGCCGGATGCTGTGATTGATGTCAGTGAGGAAGCTTTTTACCGCTCTGTATTAAGCAGCATTCTGGCTAAATTTAATCAGGAAGATTTTTCCATCACGGAAGAGGAATTTCTTGACCAGCTGACTCAGCTGGAGGGCAGGCAGGAAACTTATTATGAACGGTATTTAAAAGTAGAAGTCCTTAAGGAAGAGGAACAGTCCGCTGATGATCCGGACTTTATCCGTTCTATGAATGTGGACAGACTGTTGTCTGGAAGCAGTTTTGCAGAACTGATGATTCCGGGAAAAGAGGGGAATACTCTGTCCGGTGATGAAAACACAGTTGTAGATAAGGCCTTTCTGGATCAGGAAGCAGAAGCTTATATCCATGAACTGGACCAGCTTTTTGCAGATGCACCAAAGCCGGTGGTTCGTGCAGTTATGGCTAAGATTTTATCGGATCTGCCAGTTTACTTTAATTCGATAGACGAAATCCAGGAATACATGAAGGGCAGTCTTAGCAGCTGCCTGGATCAGGCTGAAAAAGAAACATGCATGGAATTATTGGAAGAGCTGATGGATTATGAAAATAAGCTGGTATAACCGTTTATACGTCGGAGATAAAGCAAAAAAGAAACGTTACCGTATCATTCAGGGAATCAGGAAGGGGAAACCAGGTTTGGATATTTATGTGATTACACCCGCCTCAAATGGGAATAATATACTTGATATCTATCCAGCTGCTGAAATAATATCCCCATTTTATAAGGAAAAAGACTTCTTCATAGTCGGCATTGCCGCTGATTACTGGGAAGCTCTGGAAGTAGCCGGACGTGTGATTCATGACTTATACCGGAAAACAGAAGGGTTTCATCTGTCTGATTTTTTAAATAGAAGCCGGTAAGATGTGAGGTGTTCATGCTTCATATAATTTTATTTATTTTAAAACTGTTGGGACTGCTGATCCTGATTCTTTTAGGACTCATTCTTCTGGCAGTTGTACTGGTACTGTTCGTACCGGTCCGTTACCGCGGAGAAGGATCTTATTTTAAAAAAGTGAAGGGAAACATGAAAATTTCCTGGCTGCTACATATCCTCTCAGTTACGGTCCGGTATGAAGAAGAAGTTCTGATTGCAGTCCGCCTGTTTGGAATTCCCATGATGAGACCGAAAAAGATGGATGAGGAACTGAAAGAAGCTGAGGAAATTATGGTTCAGGCCATGGAAATAAAGGAGCCGGAAACCGTAAAGGAAGCGAGACAATTGGGGCGGGATGTAAAAAAAACGGTCCGGGGAGAGTCAGAGAACAGCCAGTCTGTACAGAAAGATATAAAAGAAACAGAACAAACAGTACGAACAGAACAAGTAGAAAAAGAGTCCTGGCTGCAGGCATTATTTCGTAAGATAAAGAAGAAATTAATCCATATACTGGAAAGAATTAAGTATTTATACAACAGAATTTGTGTTACACTGAGAAACATGAAAGAGAAGAAAGATGAAATTCAGACTTTTCTTTCCAACAGCGAAAATCAGAAGACTGCAAAGCTGCTTTACAGACAGGGGAAACGTCTGGTAAGACATATTTTCCCTATAAAGGGGCATGGTAACGTGACATTTGGATTTGAAGATCCCGGTCTGACCGGACAGGCACTTATGGCGGCCAGCCTGCTGTATCCGTTCTTTCATAAGTACTGGGATCTGTATCCGGTTTTTGACCGGTCCGTTTTTACCGCAGAAGGCACATTTCGGGGACGAATTCGTCTTGGAACGGTCCTGATGATTGGTTTACGTATGCTTCTTGATAAAAACTTCAGAACTCTGTTAAAGAGATGGCTTCGTTAAAGGAGGAATTACGTTCATGGCAGATAATTATTTTACGTCTACAGTAGAGGCATTGTTTAAAGGTATGGATGCCTTTGTAGCGACAAAAACAGTTGTAGGAGATGCAGTGAAGGTGGATGACACCATTATTCTGCCTTTGGTGGATGTAACCTGCGGAATGGCTGCCGGATCCTTTTCTGAAAATGCGAAAGAGAAGGGTGCCGGAGGAATGCATGCGAAGATGAGCCCAAGTGCCATACTGATTATTCAAAACGGTGTGACAAAGCTGGTGAATATCAAGCAGCAGGATGCAGTGACAAAGATACTTGACATGGTTCCGGATTTCGTCAACAAATTCACATCCGGGAATAAAGAGGTGTCACCGGAAGCAATAAAAGTAGCAGAGGAGATGGCTGCGGCTGCAGAGAAAGAAAAAGCCGAAGAATAAGAAAGGGATAAGCCGCATAGGATATTATATATAGCCTGAATGGATTGAGGGATATTATGAGAAGAGTATGCGGACTTATGCTGTTCTGTTTTGGAGCAGGTATGGCAATCCTACTGTTTATCCCGGCAACGATCGTTACAATTCTGTTTATAATTGGATGTCTGGTACTGGGATATAATCTGTTTTGCTGCTGACAGCAAATACTGTTGCTATTATTGAGACCCGATTGGATTAACCGGGTCTCATAGCTATAAAAAAAATACTCCTGACTGCTACCAGTCAGGAGTTTCCTACGATTAAGCTCTTTCAACTAATCCGGATCTTAAACAGGAAGTACATACGTACATCTTCTTAGCGCCGCCTGTTACTTTAACTTTAACGGACTTTACATTTGCTTTCCACATCTTATTGGATCTTCTATGGGAATGGCTCACTGCGTTGCCAAAGTGAGCAGCCTTTTCACAAATTGCACATTTAGCCATGATTGCACCTCCTTAAAAGTAACTTGGATTTTTTAATGGTTGAAAAATCCACAACAAGTGTATGATAACAGAAATTACAGCGATTTGCAAGTGAAAATTAAAAATTTGTTTCTTTTTTTGGAAAAATAATGTATAATCATAACAGACAGAAAGAACGGAGGTAGAGACTATGAAGGGTTATATCAATAATAAACTGGGCGAAATCCAGGTAAGCCCTGATGTTATCGCTATGTACGCCGGAACCACCGCAGTTGAGTGCTTCGGTATTGTCGGTATGGCGGCTGTCAGCATGAAGGACGGACTCGTTAAGCTTTTAAAACGGGAAGGACTGACACATGGAATTAATGTAATGATTCAGGACAACCATATCACCATTGATTTTCATGTAATCGTAGCATATGGAATCAGTATTTCTGCAGTAGCGGATAATCTGATTGAAAATGTAAAATACAAAGTAGAAGAATTCACCGGTATGACGGTAGATAAGATTAACATCTTTGTCGAAGGCGTAAGAGTGATTGATTAAGGAGGAAACTACCTGTGGGTATGAAGTATATAGACGCAAAGATGCTGCAGAAAGCATTTTTAGCAGGTGCAAAAGAACTGGAAGCCAAAAAGGACTGGATTAATGAATTGAATGTTTTTCCGGTTCCGGATGGAGATACCGGGACAAACATGACTATGACCATTATGTCAGCTGCGAAAGAGGTGGCTGCCATTGAGAATCCAACCATGGAATCTCTGTCAAAGGCAATTTCTTCCGGTTCTTTAAGAGGCGCAAGGGGAAACTCCGGCGTAATCTTATCCCAGTTGTTCCGAGGATTTACGAAAGAGATCGCCTCCGCTGAACAGGTGACAGTTACTATTTTGGCTAATTCCTTTGTCAGAGCCACTGAGACAGCCTATAAGGCCGTTATGAAACCCAAAGAGGGCACTATACTGACGGTCGCGAGAGGTATGGCAGAAAGAGCTGCTGAGCTGGTGACGGAAACAGAGGATATCATTGAATTCTGCAATCAGGTCATTGAACAGGGCGATTATGTATTAAGCCAGACTCCGGAGATGCTTCCGGTATTAAAGCAGGCGGGTGTCGTGGATTCCGGCGGTCAGGGACTGATGCAGGTGGTAAAGGGGGCTTTTAATTTCCTTACCGGTAAGGAAGTTGATCTTACGGTGGAAGCCGCAGGACGTGTGGAGCCGGTTAAAAGCGCTGAAGGAATTGCCCTGAAAGAAGCAGATATTAAATTCGGATATTGTACAGAATTTATTGTTAATTTAGAAAAGCCATATAATGAAAAAACAGAGCAGGAATTCAAAGGGTACTTGGAATCCATAGGAGATTCCCTGGTAGTTGTATCCGATGATGATATTGTAAAAGTTCACGTTCATACCAATGATCCGGGGCTTGCCATTCAAAAGGCTCTTACTCTTGGTTCCTTATCCCGCATGAAGATTGACAACATGAGGGAAGAGCATCACGAAAGGCTGATTAAAGAATCAGAAAAACTGGCTGTACAACAGAAGGCGGAAGAAAAGAAGTCTGAGCCAAGAAAGCAATACGGCTTTATCTCCGTATCTGCAGGGGAAGGCCTTGATGAAATCTTTCGCGGTATCGGAGCGGATTATTTAATCCAGGGCGGTCAGACCATGAATCCCAGTACTGAGGATATGTTAAACGCCATCGACCAGGTGAATGCAGATACAATCTACATCCTGCCGAACAACAAGAACATTATTCTGGCTGCAGAGCAGGCGAAGAGTCTGGTAGAGGATAAGAAGGTTATCGTGATTCCTTCCAGGACAATTCCTCAGGGAATCACTGCAATTATTAATTTTGCACCTGATTTATCTCCCGAGGAGAATGAAGCAAACATGACGGAAGAAATGGCTCGTGTAAAGACCGGACAGATTACTTATGCAGTCCGCAACACTACGATTGATGATATAGAAATCAAAGAGGGCGATATCATGGCTTTGGGAGACCATGGAATTCTTGCTGTTGGAGAAGAGATTGAAGCCACTGCGCTTAAAACGCTGGAAGCCATGGTAGAGGAAGAATCAGAACTCATTACCATTTATTACGGCAGGGATGTGAGCGGGGAAGATGCTGCTGTCCTGAAGGAAAAAGCAGAAGAACAGTTCTCAAATTGTGAAGTGGAACTTCATTCCGGCAGTCAGCCGATTTACTATTATCTGATTTCCGTAGAATAAAAAGGAGTCAGGACTGTATGATTCCGGGCAGACGTGACTTAAGTCTGCCCGGTTTTTGATATTCTGAGATTCAAAATGAAAGGAGGCGCAGGAAAGAATGAATCAGAAACCCATTGAAACACTGAAAGGAATTGGAGAAAAAACCGGAAAACTGTTTCAAAAGATCGGAGTGAATACCATAGAAGATCTTCTGGAATATTATCCACGGGCATATGATACGTATGAGGAACCCTCACCTATAGCTGAAATCAGACCGGATACAGTCATGACAGTGTGCGGAATGCTTGAAAGGACACCAGATGTGAAACGTTACAGCCGCGTACAGGTTGTCACAGCTGTTTTAAGAGATGGATCCGGCACCCTCCAGCTGATCTGGTATAACATGCCCTATCTTCATTCTACCTTAAAGGCAGGGATGCGGGCTGTTTTTCGGGGAAAAGTCATTAAGAAAAGCGGCCGGCTAATCATGGAGCAGCCGGAAGTGTATACAGCGGAGGCTTATGAGGAGATCATTCATTCCATGCAGCCTGTTTACGGCCAGACGAAGGGCCTGAGCAATAAAACCATTGTCAGGGCACAGAAGCAGGCGCTCAGTGTCCGCCTTATGAGCAGGGATTATCTGCCTGCGAAGCTGCGAATGAAGCATGAACTGGCAGAATACAATTTTGCAATTGAACATATTCATTTTCCCACAGACAGGAAAGAACTTTTATTTGCCAGAAAAAGACTGGTTTTTGACGAGTTTTTTCTATTTTTAATGGCTGTCAGGCGCTTGAAAGACGGAAGAGAGAACAGAACCAGTCCTTATACAATCCGGTTGTCAGAGGAGGTAAAAGCATTTCAGGCCAGACTGCCTTATTCCCTGACAGGTGCCCAGCAGAAGGTTCTTGATGAGGTCTATGCAGACATAACGGGCGGTCTGGTTATGAACCGTCTGGTGCAGGGAGATGTTGGATCGGGAAAAACCATCATAGCCATACTGGCATTGCTGCAGACGGCTTATAACGGCTGTCAGGGTGCTTTGATGGTACCCACGGAGGTTCTTGCCAGGCAGCATTATGAATCCATGACAGAGCTTTTCTTAAAATACCAGATTAATAAGGTGCCAATTCTCGTTACCGGTTCCATGACTGCGAAGGAAAAAAGAATTGCTTATGAAAAAATAGCGGCCCATGAAGCCGATATCATAATAGGAACCCACGCTCTCATTCAGGATAAGGTTATCTATGATAATCTAGCTCTGGTTATCACAGATGAGCAGCACCGGTTCGGTGTGGGGCAGAGAGAACTGCTTGGGAAAAAGGGAGAGGAACCCCATGTAATGGTTATGAGCGCGACCCCCATACCAAGAACTCTTGCCATCATTGTTTACGGTGATCTGGACATTTCCGTAATTGATGAACTTCCTGCCAATCGACTTCCTATAAAGAACTGTGTGGTGGATACCGGGTACCGGAAAAAGGCTTATGATTTTATAAAAAAGGAAGTTGCCGCCGGACGACAGGCTTATGTGATCTGCCCCATGGTTGAAGCAAGTGAGATGATAGAAGCGGAGAATGTGGTGGACTACACTGCTGCGTTAAAAAAAGCTCTTCCAGGAATCAGTATCGAATATCTTCATGGCAAAATGAAAGCAAAAGAAAAAAACAATATTATGGAACGGTTTGCAGCCGGCGAAATCTCAGTTCTTGTTTCTACTACCGTAGTCGAAGTCGGAGTTAATGTGCCAAATGCTACGGTAATGATGATTGAGAATGCGGAACGCTTCGGGCTGGCCCAGCTTCATCAGTTGAGAGGCAGGGTAGGGCGAGGCAAATATCAGTCTTACTGCATTTTAGTGAATGGCTCGGATCAGGATGGGACGAAGGAACGGCTGGATATACTAAACCGGTCCAATGACGGCTTTTTCATTGCTTCGGAAGATTTAAAATTAAGAGGACCCGGCGATATATTCGGAATACGGCAAAGCGGTGAGATGGAATTTAAGCTGGGGGATATTTTTACTGATGCCAATCTGTTAAAAACAGTGTCAGAGGAAGTAAAGCATATTTTTTCGGATGATCCTGATCTGGAAAAAGATGAGAATGCAGAACTTGCCAGAAAGCTCAGTGAATATCTGGAGAAAAGTTACGACAGACTGAATCTTTAATAATTTAAATAAAAGTATCGAAAAGGAGGTAACGGTATGAATAGAGAAGCTTTAAAAGCAGATGCTAAGAGTGCCATGAAGCAGGCACTCATAAACCCGTACCTGGTTACTGTCATTATGGGAGTGATTCTTACGGTTTTATCGGTAATCCAGCTTTTTCTGGATAAATGGCAGAAGATACTTGAAAACAGTCAGGCAGGTCTTGACCAGTGGCGGCCATATATTATATTTAGTATTATTTTCTTTTTAATATATTTTATTTTAAGCACACTGCTGGATTTTGGTTATCTGTCTTACTGTTTAAAAGTGGCAAAACGTGATGAATCCATGTCTTATGGAGATTTATTTTCCAGTACCCCCTATTTGCTTAAGGCATTGGGGCTTTCCTTTATGATGGGCTTATTTATCACTCTCTGGTCCATTCTGCTTATTATTCCTGGTATAATTGCTGCATTACGGTATTCCCAGGCAATTTTTATTATGGTAGAAAATCCGGATAAAGGTATTTTCCAGTGTATAGAAGAGAGTAAAGATATGATGGACGGACGTTTATGGGAATTTTTTGTTTTAAGTCTCTCCTTTATCCTTTGGCATTTACTTGCAATGATCACCTGCTGTCTGGCTTATATTTATGTGTATCCCTATGTGACTGTGACTCTGGCAAATTACTATAATGAGATAAAAGGATAAAAGCAGATACAGGCAGGAAAACCATTGAATTCATCCGGTCTTTCTGATAGAATAAGTTTTGTGTGAACAGGACCAGATAAGTGGAGGATTGCGGAAGATGAATTGTGTTATAATAGGAATTGCCGGAGGTACCGGTTCAGGAAAGTCAACATTTACCAACCGGCTGAAAGAAGCGTTTTGTGATAATATAGCAGTTCTTTACCATGATAATTATTATAAACGACAGGATGGGGTTCCTTTTGAAGAAAGAAAAAAGATGAATTACGATCATCCGGAAGCATTTGAGACAGAACTTTTACTGGAACAGCTGGCTGCACTGCGAAGCGGGGAAACGGTGGATTGTCCGGTTTATGATTATTCCAGACACAACCGTTCTGACAAGTTCGTTAAAGTAGCGCCCAAAAAGGTTATTTTAGTTGAAGGAATTTTAGTATTTGCAGATGAACGTTTAAGAAATATGTTTGATATTAAGATCTTTGTTGAGGCTGATGCCGATGAGAGAATTTTACGCCGGGTAATCCGCGACGTGAAGGAGCGGGGAAGGGATATTGAAGGCGTTGTGGAGCAGTATTTAACCACGGTAAAACCTATGCATTATCTTTATGTTGAACCGACAAAGCCTATGGCCGACGTAATTATAAACAGCGGTATGAATGAGGTTGCTTTCCAGCTGGTCAAAACAAATATCGAAAAGATACTCAGCAGTGACTGATTTTCATTGCTGCATTATAACTAATTTGAAGTGGTTCATATTTTTCCTGAAAATAACATTTTACGAAAAACCTTCTAGTGTATTTCACCCTATTAAAGCCATAATAGGAATGTAGCACAAAACACACCATGAAAAAAAGTTTTGACATGGTGAATAGATGAAAAGGAGGCATTTAATTATGTCAGGAAAATCTAACACTACAAATGTACCAGAGGCAAAAGAAGCAATGGATCGTTTCAAAATGGAAGTAGCGAACGAATTAGGAGTACCGTTAACCAATGGTTATAACGGTAACTTAACTTCCGCACAGAATGGTTCCGTAGGCGGATATATGGTTAAGAAAATGATCGAAGCCTATGAAAGACAGATTGCAGGAAAATAATCTGTAACAATTCAAAAGGAGCTGCAGCCGGTAATCATCAATTCGATTACGAAGGAGCTGCAGCTCCTTTCTTTTTTTGGTTGTATAATTTACGTATTCATACTATAATAATCTGGAAAAATAATGTGAGGAAGCTGTATATGAGAGTAATTGCCGGAAAAGCCAGAAGGCTTATATTAAAGACAATAGACGGTCTGGATACGAGACCGACTACAGACAGAATAAAAGAAACACTTTTTAATATGATTCATGACAGTATTATGGACTGCTGTTTTCTGGATTTATTCTCCGGAAGCGGTGCGATCGGAATAGAGGCCTTAAGCAGAGGCGCTAAGCTGGCAGTTATGGTGGAGCAAAATCCAAAAGCTGCAGAATGCATCCGGGAGAATTTAAAGACCACCCGGCTGGAACCTGATGCGGTAGTGATGAACTGCGATGTCCTGACTGCACTGAAGCGGCTGGAAGGGAAAGATTATGAATTTGATGTTGTATTTATGGATCCCCCTTACCGCATGGAATGGGAAAAAAGAGTCCTGGAATATTTTAGAGATTCATCCCTGATCGGGGAAGAAACCACCATCATTATCGAAGCTTCCCTGGATACGGATTTTGATTATCTAAAGTCTATGGGCTATGAAATTGTGAAAGAGAAAACTTACAAAACAAATAAGCATGTGTTTGTTGAAAGAACAGGAAAAGAATAAACAAAAGGAAGATACAATATGAGAAAAGCAGTATATCCGGGAAGCTTTGATCCGGTGACGTTTGGTCATCTTGATATCATTGAGCGCTCGGCAAGAATGTGTGACCATTTAATTATCGGAGTTTTAAATAATAATTCAAAAACTCCGTTGTTTTCTGTAGAAGAACGTGTTAATATGTTAAAGAGCCTGACCAGTGATTTTGATAATGTAGAAGTGAAATCATTCGGTGGGCTGATGATAGATTTTGTACGAGCCAATCAGGCGGATGCGGTAATCCGCGGGCTTCGCGCTGTAACGGATTTTGAATACGAATTACAGATTGCACAGACAAACCGGGTAATTGCGCCAGAGGTGGATACTGTGTTTCTGACAACGAATTTAAAGTATTCTTATTTAAGTTCCAGCATTGTGAAGGAGATTGCCTCTTATGGCGGTGAGATAAGCGCGTTTGTGCCTGAGAATATTGCAGAACGTGTGAGGAAGAAAATAGAAGACAGAACGAAATAAAGCAAGGAGTGTCCGTATTATGATGAGCAGAATTGAACAGTTAATCGGTGAAATCGAAGAATATATTGACAGTTGTAAGTACCAGCCCCTTTCTAACAGCAAGATTGTGGTTAACAGAGATGAACTGGAAGAGCTGCTGGTGGAACTGCGCCTTCGGATTCCGGATGAGATCAAGCAGTACCAGAAGATTATCAGCAACAGGGATGCCATCATGGGCGAAGCACGTCAGCAGGCCGATTCCATTCTGGCCCAGGCCAATGCCCAGACCAATGAACTGGTGAATGAACACGAGATTATGCAGAAAGCGTACGCCCAGGCCAATGAGATTATTGAACAGGCTCAGGTTCAGGCACAGCAGATCGTTGAACAGGCAGTTGCCGATGCGAACGGCATCCGTCAAAGCTCTGTTCAGTATACAGATGATATGTTAAAGAGTCTGCAGACCATAATCAGTCACTCTATGGAGGGCGCACAGGGGCGTTTTGACGCTTTTATGACTTCCATGCAGTCAAGCTATGATATTGTTTCTTCAAACCGTCAGGAACTGACAGGGGCTGTTATGACGGCAGAAGGACCACAAAACGGGTCAGGAGAATAAACAGTAGGATTGTCAGGAGAGTATGTATTGCTTTCCATGCTACATAGTGCCGGATGGATAATCCGGCATTTTTTATGACACTCTTTGTCTGAAAGACACCGGATACCCCACCGAAGGCGGTAACAGCGCTGATCCATAATCCTCCCAAAGTACCGGAAAACACATGGGAAACAGCCTGGATTCCTGTGGTGATTTCCACAAATCCAAGAATGACCGCTTTATATTCCACACGGAGGAAAGAAAGTTTCGTTATATAAAATGCCAGGATAGAAAAAAGCATAATATATCCGCCGATTTTCACCATAACCTCACAGGAATCCATGAGACTCTCATCAAAGGATTTTACCGATTCGTTTGAAACCGGCATAGAGCCAAACGGACGTTCCACCTGATAGAAGAATCGGGCTGCAAGGGCTACCGGTATCACCGGGACATAGATGCAAAGCAGAAGAATCCAGACCGGTACCGTCTTTGGCAGACCAGAGGCTGCATATCCTAAAAGAAACATCGGACTGGGGTGATTGCAGACAGCTAATAAGTATTTTCCTTCTTTTTGTGTGATCCGGTTTTCATCCATAAATTCGCTGCAGGTTTTGGCACCCATGGGATAACCGCAGAGCAAACCGGAGATTAAGGCATAACACCCGGCATCTGACAGGCAAAAGAAACGGTGCAGAAGCTGCCTGACCGGAAGAATCAGTATATGAATGGCATTTAGGGCAACAATTACATTGGAACAGATCATAAACGGGAGAAGTGTGGGGACTACCACGCTGCCCCAGAGAATCAGTCCGCTTCTGGCTCCTTCAAATGCGGTATCATGAAAAAGGAGCAGCAGAAAAAGCGCGGCTACAGAAAGAAGGCGGAAAAAGGATTTTTTCATACGCACCTGAATAGATTGTTTTATACAATTATATTGAGAAGGCAAGATTGATATGATGGTGATTGTTTTTTTAATCCTGATCCTTTCCGTATTTCATGTGACCATGATTGATTATCTTTATAATAATCCGACGTTCTATCAGCTGAATGCCTACACATGGGAGAGTGATGATTTTAGAAGTATGGAGCTGGGGAAGATAGTGGCAGACTTAAAGGAGATCGACTATGATACCCTCACTTCCCTGATGGTGGAGCACCAGTATGATTTAACAAAGGTGAAGGATTCAACTGTTCATACCGGCAGAATTTTAAAGGTGAAGCCTGCAGAATACCGGAAATTAAAGAAGGCCTATGAAACCATACTGGGTGACTTAAAATATTTTCCGGTTCCTGAAAATTCCAATCCCGGCTTTCCTGATGTAAAATTTCAAAATGGCTGGATGGAAAGCCGCTCTTATGGCGGAGAACGGGGACATGAAGGCTGTGACGTGATGGGAAATACGAAACCCAGGGGAACCTATCCCATTATCAGTATCAGTGACGGAGTGGTGGAAAAGGTGGGCTGGCTGGAAAAAGGCGGCTGGCGGCTGGGGATACGGGCTCCGGGTGGGGCATATTTATATTATGCCCATCTCTATGGTTACAGCAGAGAATGGAAAAAAGGGGATAAGGTGAATGCGGGAGAGCTGCTGGGATTCATGGGAGATACCGGATACAGCAAGGTGGAAGGTACCACAGGGAATTTCGACGTACACCTTCACCTTGGAATCTATATCCGGACGGACCACAACGAAGAGATGAGTGTAAACCCCTACTGGATATTAAAATATCTGGAGAAATACCGGTTGAAATATTCATATTAGTATATTAAGATTGCTTACATAGAGATAAAATGGGAGTAAAAAAGTGAAAGAAATCAAGATTTCGGAAGAATTTTTAAGCAGAATGAAGGACTTGCTGGGAGAAGAAGAATTTGAGGCCTATGTAAAAAGCTTTGATGAAGAACGCCTTTACGGATTGCGTGTCAATACGTTAAAGATTTCCCCTGAAGAGTTTGTTAAGATCACATCATTAAAGCTTCATCCTGTTGCCTGGGTAAACAACGGATTTTATTATGAGGGAGAGGAACGTCCTGCGAAAGATCCGTATTATTATGCCGGACTTTACTATCTTCAGGAGCCAAGCGCCATGACACCAGCTCATATGCTTCCGGTTATGCCGGGGGATAAAGTTCTGGATCTATGTGCTGCGCCGGGAGGCAAAAGCACAGAGCTTGGTGCAAAACTGAAGGGTAAGGGAATTTTAGTATCCAATGATATCAGCAATTCCAGGGCACGGGCTTTGCTGAAAAACCTGGAGCTGTGGGGAATAGAAAATATCTGTGTCACCAGCGAGGAACCCCGGAAATTAAAATCGGCATTTGGCAGCTTTTTTAATAAGATTCTTGTGGATGCGCCCTGCTCCGGAGAAGGAATGTTCCGCAAAGACGCAGATATGGTGAAAAGCTATGAAGAGCATGGACCGGAATACTATGCAGCGATTCAGAAAGAAATTGTCGGACATGCGGTTGATATGCTGGCTCCCGGCGGTCTTATGATGTATTCCACCTGTACCTTCTCTGTCTGTGAAAATGAAGATATTATCCGTCTGATTCTGGAAAATCATGAGGATATGGAACTGGTGAAACTGCCGCTTTTTGAGGGAGCCTCAGACGGGATCGGCCTGTCAGGCTGCCTGCGTCTGTTTCCTCATAAAATTAAGGGAGAGGGCCATTTTATGGCACTTTTAAAGAAAAAGAGCAGACAGGTTCCGGCAGAGATGTCAAGATGGGGAAGTAAAAAGGAAAAAGCACTTCCTGAGGAACTTTCTAAGTTTCTTTCCATGATATCAAAACCTCTCATCAGCTCCCGTATTGAGATAAAGAATGACTGTGTCTATTATCTTCCGGAATATTTTCCGGAAAATGGAGGGAAACTTCGTTATCTTCGTACAGGTCTTTGCCTTGGTGAGATGAAAAAAGAACGCTTTGAACCTTCTCAGGCACTGGCCCAGTCTTTAAAAATGGAAGAATTTAAGCAGACCATCTCCTTTAAAAAGGAAGACGAAAGAGTAATCCGGTATTTAAAGGGAGAGACTGTTTTTTTAACAGAATCGGAAGGAAGCAAAAAGGGCTGGTGCTTAATCTGTGTAGACGGGTTCCCCCTGGGATTTGCAAAAGGCAACGGGGATACACTAAAAAATAAATACTATCCGGGATGGCGGTGGCAGTGATGAAAGAGATCCGATTAGATAAATATTTAACAGAAATGGGAGAAGGGACCAGAAGTCAGATCAAAGAGATGGCTAGAAAAGGCAGGATTACAGTTGATGGAATTCCCGAGAAAAAATCGGAACGTAAAATTATACCGGACCAGAATACCATTGCTGTTGACGGGAGAAATATCTCTTATGCTGAATTTGAATATTATATGCTGTGCAAGCCACAGGGGGTTGTATCGGCTACAGAAGATAACCGGTATCAGACAGTCATAGATTTGATTGCGGATCGAAAACGGGGAGATTTGTTCCCGGTAGGAAGACTGGATATAGATACGGAGGGACTTCTTCTTATTACCAATGACGGAGATCTGGCTCATCAGCTCCTGTCTCCCAAAAAGCATGTGGATAAGGTGTATTATGCAAAAATAGAAGGAGAGATCCCTGCAGATGCAAAGAAACGCATGGAAGAGGGAGTGGTGCTGGAAAACGGGATATTAACCATGCCTGCCTGTCTTGAAATCCTGGAATACGGGAATCCTTCCTCTATTCTCCTCACGATCCGGGAAGGAAAATTCCATCAGGTAAAACGAATGTTTGAAGCGCTGGGGTGCAGTGTGGTATACTTAAAGCGGCTCTCGATGGGAAGCTTAAAGCTGGATGAAAATTTACAGCCGGGTGATTACCGCCCGCTTACGGCAGAAGAGGTTGACTTGCTAAAGCGTCATGGAAAGGAAGAAAAAACGAAAGATGCTCAATGAGAAAAAAGCAGTGATTTTTGATCTGGATGGAACCCTGGTGGATTCCATGTGGATGTGGAAATCCATTGATATAGAGTTTTTAGGAAGCAGAGGAATTCCCTGCCCGGAAGATTTAGAAAGAGAGATTGAAGGAATGAGCTTTACGGAAACGGCCTTTTATTTTAAAGAGCGGTTTAAACTGACGGAATCTCTGGAAGTGATCAAGGGGATATGGACGGATATGTCTCTGGATAAATACAGGAATGAAGTACCCTTAAAACCGGGAGCCGGAGAATATCTGGCATATCTTGCGTCACAGGGCGTATATATGGGAATTGCTACCAGCAACGGCAGAGAGATGGTGGATGCTGTGATTGATTCTTTAAAAATAGGGAAGTATTTTAAGATAGTGGCTACTTCCTGCGAGGTTGCGGCAGGAAAGCCAGCTCCGGATATTTATTTAAAGGTAGCAAAGGAACTGGAAGTATTACCGTCACATTGTCTGGTATTTGAGGATGTTCCGGCAGGAATTCTGGCAGGGAAAAGAGCCGGAATGACAGTCTGTGCCATTGACGACGAATTTTCCAGAGCATTGGAAGCTGAAAAAAGGGAACTGGCCGATTATTTTATTTATGACTATTACCAGCTATTAGAAAGAAATGGAGCTAAATCATGATGCACGACTATCTACCGATCACCAGGGCGGATATGAATATCCGGGGGTGGAAACAATGTGACTTTGTCTATGTAACAGGAGATGCCTATGTAGACCACCCTTCTTTCGGTCACGCCATAATCAGCCGGCTTTTAGAGGCACATGGATATAAGGTAGGAATCATAGCACAGCCCGACTGGAAGGATCCATCAAGTATTTCTGTTCTGGGTGAACCAAGGCTTGGATTTTTGGTTTCCGGCGGAAATATGGATTCCATGGTGAATCATTATTCCGTCTCCAAGAAGAAACGGCAGCAGGACTCCTATACTCCGGGCGGTGTGATGGGAAAGCGTCCGGACTATGCAACTACGGTTTACTGTAATCTTATTCGTTCTGTTTATAAAAAAGCTCCTGTTATCATTGGGGGAATCGAAGCCAGCCTAAGACGTCTGGCTCATTACGATTACTGGTCAGACCGTCTGAAACACTCCATTTTAATTGATTCCCAGGCAGATTTAATTTCCTATGGAATGGGAGAGAAATCCATTGTGGAAATAGCAGATGCCTTAAACAGCGGAATCGATATCCGGGATATTACCTTTGTAGAGGGCACTGTTTATAAGACAGACAGCCTGGAATCCGTATATGATGCTCTCGTTCTGCCGTCTTATGACAGCATGAAAAAAGACAAGCTGGAATATGCAAAGAGTTACTATATCCAGTATGGCAATACAGATCCCTATATCGGAAAGCGTCTTGTTGAACCCTACAAGGACAATTTATACGTGGTCCAGAATCCACCGGCAAAACCCCTGTCGACTGAGGAGATGGACCAGGTTTATTCCCTGCCTTACATGAGAAATTATCATCCGTCCTATGAAGAACTGGGCGGAGTACCGGCGATCCGGGAAATTAAGTTCAGTCTCATCAGCAACCGCGGCTGTTTCGGTGCATGCAGTTTCTGTGCCCTTACGTTTCATCAGGGAAGGATTATACAGGCCAGGAGCCACGAATCCTTGATAGAGGAGGCAAAATGGCTGACCAATGAGCCTGATTTTAAGGGCTATATCCATGATGTAGGAGGTCCGACTGCGGATTTCCGTTATCCGGCCTGTGAAAAGCAGATCGGAAAAGGCGCCTGTCCCAATAAGCAGTGTCTGTTTCCGGAACCCTGTAAAAATTTAAGGGCAGATCATTCCGATTATATTGAGCTTTTGAGAAAGTTAAGAAATTTACCGAAAGTGAAAAAAGTGTTTATCCGTTCAGGAATCCGTTTTGATTACGTGCTTGCAGATCCGGGCAAAAAATTCTTAAAAGAGCTTTGTGAATATCATGTCAGCGGTCAGTTAAAGGTGGCACCGGAGCATGTGGCGGACAATGTTCTTACCAGAATGGGAAAACCAAAAAATGATGTTTACCGCAGGTTCGTAAAGGAATATAATGAAATGAACGGACGGCTGGGGTTAAAACAGTATCTGGTTCCTTACTTAATGTCCTCCCACCCGGGCTCAGGACTGAAGGAAGCCATTGAGCTTGCGGAGTATTTAAGAGATCTGGGATATATGCCGGAACAGGTCCAGGATTTTTATCCTACGCCGTCCACCATTTCCACCTGCATGTATTACACGGGCTATGATCCAAGGACTATGGAACCGGTTTATGTTCCTACCAATCCTCATGAAAAAGCCATGCAGAGGGCATTGATTCAATACCGGAATCCGAAAAATTATGACCTGGTAGAAGAAGCACTTATGAAAGCGGGAAGAACCGATTTGATCGGTTTTGATAAAAAATGCCTCATCCGCCCCAAGTCCGGTTTTAAACCTGGTTTTTCCGGGGGAAAGACAGGGAAAGATTATGGAAGCGGGAAAAAGACGCAAGCACCACCGGCCGGCCAGCGGGAACACAAAAAAAAGACCATCCGGAATGTCCATAAAAAATCAACCAAAAAATAATAACACATGTCTGATTGAAAGAAGGGATCATGATGAAGGTAGCTATCGTAACAGGAGCGTCTTCCGGTTTGGGAAGAGAGTTTATCATGCAGATTGCCGACCGCTTTGGCGGCATCGGCGAAATCTGGGCAATTGCCAGGAGACAGGAGCGGATGGAGGAATTATCATCTCTCGTTCCGGTAAAGGTAAGAACGTTTGCCATAGATTTAACGGATGACAGCAGATTGATGAGCCTGCAGGATGTTTTATTTGAAGAGAAACCAGAAGTAAAATTGCTGATCAATGCTGCCGGTTATGGAAAGATCGGGGCGGTGAGTTCCATCAATTTAAATGATGAACTTGGTATGCTGGATTTAAACTGCAGAGCGCTTTGTGCAGTGACCCATATGGTGCTTCCTTATATGTCAGAAAACAGCAGAATTATACAATTTGCGTCTGCTGCAGCTTTTCTGCCCCAGCCTGGTTTTGCCATCTACGCTGCAACGAAAGCCTTTGTTTTAAGTTACAGCAGGGCCTTGAATGAGGAATTAAAACCAAAAGGAATCCTTGTGACAGCCGTATGTCCCGGACCTGTCAAAACGGAATTTTTTGATATCGCCGAAACAACCGGTAAAATTCCCTTTTATAAAAAAATAGTAATGGCTGATCCGAAAAAAGTAGTGCGTATGGCACTTCGTGACAGCATGATGGGGAGGCCGGTTTCTGTTTACGGAACAATGATGAAGGCTTTCCGGCTATTAACCAAGACAATTCCTCATTCCATAATACTCCGTTTCATGAAAGGGTTTATGCGGGTGGTGGACAACAGAAGATAAAGAAAGAGGGTTACAAAAGTGAAACGATACAGCAAAGGGCAGTCAGGCTACCGGGATTACCATAAAAAGAAAGAACTGTTAAAGGTATTGATCGGGGCAGTTCTCATCATCATTCAGTTGATACTCAGGAAATTTGCCGGCAATGCTGCTTTAAAGAACACGTTAACTGTAATGGCGATCCTTTCCGTTCTTCCGGCAGCAAATATTGCCGCCCCTCTGCTTGCCTCCTTCAAGTTCCGGTCTTTATCTCCGATGCTTGAGAAAAAGGCCTCCGCTTATGAAGAAAAAGGAGTCCTTTTGTATGATCTTATCATTTCGTCTAAGGAACAGCTCCTGCCAATGGATGTGATTCTGGTTATGCCGGATGAAATCTATGCCTACTGCACAGCCGGCAAAGCGGATTCTGACAAAGCAGAACGATATATAAAACAGATGCTGAGCCAGCATAAGCTGGATTATAACGTAAAGGTAATTTTTGACGAAAATTCCTTTTTTAAGCGTTTAAGCAGTCTGAAGCCAAAAGAAAAAAATGAAGCTAACGGAAGATCTGACCAGGCAGTAACCCTGTTAAAGAGTCTGTCCATGTAAAATTCAGTATAAGAGGGAACCATTATGCAGTCTGTGATTGTATCGACGAACGAAGCAGGGCAGCGGCTTGACAAGCTGCTGTCCAAATATCTAAATCTTGCAGGGAAAAGCTTTCTTTATAAAATGATGCGGAAAAAGAACATCACTTTAAATGGGAAAAAATGCGACGGTTCTGAAAAGCTCTCCCAGGGAGATGAAATCAAACTATTTCTTTCCGATGAGACCATTGAAAAATTTTCCCAGGTTAAGGTTCCCAGGGTAAGTAAGGTTCATTTAAATATCATATATGAAGATCAAAACATCATTCTCATTAATAAGCCTGCAGGAATGCTGTCTCAAAAAGCAAAGGATTCCGACGAATCTCTTGTGGAATATTTAATTGATTATCTGCTTTCAAAAGGTGAGTTGTCCACGGAGCAGTTAAAAAGTTTCCGCCCTTCTGTCTGCAACCGTTTGGACCGTAATACCAGCGGTCTTGTCGTCGGGGGAAAATCCCTGGCCGGTCTTCAGGTAATGTCGGAGGTATTTAAGGACAGGTCCATTCACAAGTATTACCAGTGTGTGGTGAAAGGTCATGTGGCTGAAATGCAGATGATTACCGGGTTTCTGGCAAAGGACGAGAAGAACAATCAGGTCACTGTCCGTACCAGTGAATTTAAAGACAGTGTGCCAATCTCCACGGAATATATGCCGTTAGATTATTACGGTGATTATACGCTGTTAAGGATAACACTGATTACAGGGCGCACGCATCAGATCAGGGCACATCTGTCTTCCATAGGGCATCCAATCGTAGGGGATTACAAATATGGAGATAAAAAGGTAAATGAAGAGGCGAAGAGGCTTTACAAAGTCCAGTCACAGCTGCTTCATTCCTATCAGCTGGTATTGCCTCAGTTGCCGGAACCCCTTTCTTATCTCTCGGGTAAGATGTTTACTGCACCCCTTCCCCCGATTTACGCTGGGATATGTAAGGATTGGAGGCAGGAATAAGATGGGTACCTGGAAGACAAGAGGATTAAGAGGTTCGACATTAGAAGAGCTGATTAACCGGAGCAATGACAGTTATCGGGAAAAGGGACTGGCCCTGATTCAGAAAATTCCCACACCCATTACGCCTATCTCCATTGATAAGGATAGCAGGCATATTACCCTGGCCTATTTTGATCAGAAAAGTACGGTGGATTATAT
This sequence comes from Lacrimispora amygdalina, assembly GCF_003432035.1. GTDB lineage: Bacteria > Bacillota > Clostridia > Lachnospirales > Lachnospiraceae > Lacrimispora > Lacrimispora amygdalina. Next base: position 7,766 of record NZ_QOHO01000072.1, on the reverse strand, counting down.
CGGCGCGGTTCAGGGAATCCCTGTTTGTTTTGATGCAAAAGAATGTGCGTCTGATACGTTTCCGCTGCAGAACATTCATAGTCATCAGGTTGCATTTATGGAAGAATTTGAAAGGCAGGGAGGTATTGCTTTTATCATCGTTTCCTATACTTTGAAAAATGAAGTTTATTATCTGCCCTTTGATCAGATTAAACGTTATTTTCAAAGAATGGAGGCAGGGGGAAGAAAAAGTTTTACCTATGAGGAGCTGGATAAAACCTGGAAAATATCAAGCTGCAGAGATATCCTGATTCACTATCTGGAATTGATTCAAAAAGATTTGGACAGAAGAGATTGACAAGAATATATTTCTCGCCTATAATAAACTACACGTTATTAAATTATCACTTTACTACATGAAAGTGAATAAAAATAGTTTTCTATGAAAAATATTTTCTTGAACGGTTGGAGGTTGTTATGGCTAATAAACTGTTACATACGCCGGATGGTGTCCGGGATATTTATGGAATAGAGTGTACGAGAAAAGCAGTCATTCAGGAAAAAATGCTGAAAGAATTCCACTTATGCGGTTATCAGGATATAGAAACACCTACTTTTGAATTTTTTGATATCTTCAATGAGTCCAGAGGAAGCGTAAAAGCAAAGGAGATGTTCAAGTTTTTTGACCGGGATAATCACACTCTGGTGCTTCGGCCGGATGAGACGCCGGCAATCGCCAGATGTGCAGCCAAGTATTTTCTGGATGAGGATATGCCCATCCGGCTTTGCTATGTGGAACGTACCTTTATCAACAATTCCAGCTATCAGGGAAGGCTGAAAGAAGCCAGCCAGACAGGCGTTGAGTTAATTGGTGATGATTCACCGGATGCAGACGGAGAAATCCTTGCCATGGTGATTTGGGCGCTGAAATCCACCGGGCTGACCGAGTTTCAGGTGGAACTGGGAGAGGTGGATTTCTTTAAAGGGCTTTTGGAAGAGGCCGGTATGGATGAGGAGATGGAAGAGACTCTTCGGGAACTGATTGAGAACAAGAATTACTTTGGTGTGGAAGAGTTAGTCATGGCCCAGCCCATTTCCCAGGAGCTAAAACAGGTATTTTTAAAGCTTCCCGAGCTTTTTGGGTCTTTGGAACAGATACAGGCTGCCAGAGAACTGACTGCCAATAAGCGGGCGTTAAGAGCCATCAGCCGTCTGGAAGAGGTGAACCGGATTCTGGAACACTACGGGCTATCCGATTATGTATCTTATGACCTTGGAATGCTGAGCCAGTATCAGTATTATACCGGAATTATTTTTAAGGCCTATACCTATGGTACAGGGGATTATATTGTAAACGGGGGCCGGTATGACAGCCTTTTAAAACAGTTTGGCAAGGATTCTCCGGCGGTGGGATTTGGAATTTCTGTGGATGAGCTTTTGCTGGCTTTAAGCAGGCAAAAGATTGAGACAGAGGTTTCCATGACCAACACCATGATTCTTTATGAGCAGGAGTCAAGGGAGAATGCCATTTCTCTGGCCGGCCATTTTCGTAAGTTAAAGGTACCGGTTCAGCTGCAGTGCAAGAAACCGGAACGGTCCCTGGAGGCTTATAAAGAATATGCCATGCGGCGCGACTTAAAGAATGTATTGTATCTGGATCAGGAAGGAATATCGGTAACCGTAATAAACCTTGACCTAAAGCGTATGGATGTGGTTCCGCTTTCAGAATACTTAAAATAATGGGGGTACGTATGAGATATCTGACATTTGCCCTGGCAAAAGGGCGTCTGGCCAAGCAGTCACTAGAAATGTTCGAGCGGATCGGAATCACCTGCGAAGAGATGAAAGATAAGGACTCCCGAAAGCTGATCTTTACCAATGAAGAGCTTAAAATCCGGTTTTTCCTGGCGAAGGCCAGTGATGTTCCCACCTATGTGGAATACGGTGCCGCAGACATCGGTATCGTTGGGAAGGATACGATTTTAGAAGAGGGAAGAAAGCTTTATGAGGTCATGAATCTGGGAATCGGAAACTGCCGTATGTGCGTCTGCGGACCCCAGTCAGCCGGTGAACTTTTAAAGCACCATGAGCGGATCCGTGTAGCAACGAAATATCCGGCCATTGCAAAGGATTATTTTTACAATAAAAAACATCAGACTGTGGAAATCATTAAGCTGAACGGTTCCATTGAGCTGGCTCCCATCGTTGGTCTGTCTGAGGTCATCGTTGACATTGTGGAGACGGGAACAACCTTAAAGGAGAACGGGCTTACGGTACTGGAAGAGATTTGCCCTCTTTCTGCCCGCATGGTGGTCAATCAGGTGAGCATGAAGCGGGAAAATGACAGGATCACAAAGCTGATTCGGGATTTGAGACTATTGCTGCAGGAGGAAAACCAATGAAGATTGTAAAATTAGATGAAACATCCAAACAGAATATTCTTTCCGGACTGTTAAAGAGAGATCCCAATCAATACGATACGTATGCCAAAACCGTACAGGAGATTGTGGATCGGGTAAAGGATGAGGGAGACAAGGCAGTTTTTGCCTATACCAGAGAATTTGACAAAGCAGAAGTGAACGAGACCAATATCCGCGTAACGAAAGAGGAAATCGAAGAAGCTGTAAAGTCAGTTGATCCTAAGCTTTTGGAAGTCATGGAAAAATCCATGAATAATATCCGTCAGTTTCATGAAAAACAGAGGCAGTACAGCTGGTTTGACAGCAAGCCGGACGGAACGATTCTCGGCCAGAAGATAACCGCACTGGAGAGTGCAGGTGTGTATGTACCCGGCGGAAAAGCAGCTTATCCTTCTTCTGTTCTGATGAACATTATACCGGCCATGGTGGCAGGAGTGGGACGGATCGTTATGGTAACTCCTCCCGGAAAGGATGGAAAGGTGAATCCGGTTACGCTGACGGCTGCTCATCTTGCAGGGGCAACAGAAGTGTATAAGGTGGGGGGAGCACAGGCGATTGCTGCTCTGGCTTTTGGTACTGAGTCCATTCCAAGGGTTAATAAAATCGTGGGTCCCGGCAATATATTTGTCGCACTGGCGAAAAAAGCAGTCTACGGTCATGCAAGCATTGACAGTATTGCAGGTCCCAGCGAGATTTTAGTGCTTGCAGATGAAAGCGCAAATCCAAGATTCGTGGCTGCGGATCTGTTGTCTCAGGCAGAGCATGATGAACTGGCTTCTGCAATTCTTGTAACAACCAGTATGGAGCTGGCAGAAAAGGTATCGAAAGAAGCGAGACTGCAGGCTTCCAGACTTTCCAGATCTGAGATCATAAATAAATCACTGGACAATTACGGCTGCATTCTTGTGGCGGATAATATGAAGGATGCTGTTTCTGCCGTCAATGAGATTGCTCCGGAGCACCTTGAAATTGTAACGAAGAATCCATTTGAAGATATGACAAGGATTCATAATGCAGGTGCCATTTTCATCGGTGAATACAGTTCTGAGCCTTTGGGAGATTATTTCGCAGGACCCAATCATGTTCTTCCTACCAATGGCACGGCGAGATTCTTTTCCGCCCTCAGCGTAGATGACTTTATCAAAAAATCAAGTATTATTTACTATTCCAAAGAGGCGCTGGCAGATGTTTACAAAGAGATTGACTTCTTTGCTCAGGCAGAGCAGCTGACAGCCCATGCCAATTCAGTAAAAATACGGTTTGAAGAGGATCAAATCCAGGAATAAAGGGGAAAATTATGGGACGAAGTGCAGTGATATCTCGAATAACCAGGGAAACCGATATTCAGATGAAGTTCAATATTGATGGAAACGGAACTGCCAACATTCATACAAACATCGGTTTTTTTGACCACATGCTAAACAGCTTTGCCCGTCATGGATTTTTTGATCTGGAACTGACGGTTAAAGGAGATTTGGAAGTAGATACCCACCATACCATTGAAGATACGGGAATTGTACTGGGAACTGCCATTAAGGAAGCACTTGGTGATAAAAAATCCATAAAGCGTTACGGAAATATGATACTGCCCATGGATGAGACTTTAATATTGTGTGCTGTGGATTTATCCGGCCGGCCTTATCTCGGGTTTGATGTTCCCTTAACAGCGGAGCGGGTAGGCGATTTTGAAACAGAGATGGTGAAGGAATTTTTCTACGCCGTATCTTATTCTGCAGAAATGAATCTTCACATCAGAAAGCTTTCAGGGGATAACAATCATCATATAATTGAAGGGGTATTTAAATCATTTGCCAAGGCACTTGACTATGCTACTTTGCCGGATCCCCGGATTACCGGAGTTTTGTCTACAAAAGGTACATTATAAGGAGAATCCATATGCAGCTTTATCCAGCAATCGATTTAAAGAACGGACAATGTGTCCGTTTAAAGCAAGGGGAATTTAAAGAGATTACCGTATATTCAGATAAACCGGAAGAGATAGCGGCGCTCTGGCAGGCGCAGGGAGCAACTTATCTTCATCTGGTTGATTTGGACGGTGCACTGGCCGGTCATTCGGTTAATGAGGAAGTAATACGAAGGATTGTCGATACGGTTTCAATCCCTGTTGAGATCGGCGGTGGGATCCGCAGTGAAGAGGGCATTGCCTCCATGCTTTCTTTGGGAGTTGCCCGGGTAATTATCGGGACCAAAGCGGTGAAGCAGCCGGAGTTTATCAGGGATATGATTCATAAGTTTGGAGCACACCGGATCGTGTTGGGCGTGGATGCAAAAGACGGAATGGTAGCGGTAGAAGGCTGGGAAACAGTAAGCGAAATTACCGCCTCCGGACTTTGCTCCCAAATGAAGGAATACGGAATCCGCCATATTGTGTATACGGATATCTCCAGGGATGGAATGCTTTCCGGCCCCAACGTGGCATATACAAAGAAGCTGACGGATGAAACTGGTCTTGATGTGATTGCATCCGGCGGTATGTCTTCCATGGAAGATTTAAGACAATTATATGAGGCAGGCGTGCAGGGTGCAATTATCGGAAAAGCCTTATATGAGAAGCGGATTGATCTTTCGGAAGCGGTAAAGACCTTTGAACTGCAGGACATCAAGGGAGGAAAGTATGATGGAGTGTAAAAAATTAATTGCAGGTTTCGGAATACGTGAAGGAAAAGCATGGAGACTTGATGATTTATCAGACTGTTACGGGGAGCGCCCTCTTTCTCTGGCCTGTTTTTTCGGAGATAATGGCGCAGATGAGCTGTTTCTCTATGACAATTCAGAAACGGAAGCAGATCATGAGCGCACCATCGGTCTGATGAAAGAGATTGGAAGAGTTTCGGATATTCCTGTTCTTGCAGGCGGAAGGGTAAAACGTCTGGAAGATGTAAAAAAATATCTGTATGCCGGTGCCAAAGCAGCCTTTCTCGATGTGAGTATAGAAGAAAATGTGGATATGATGAAGGAAGCCTCCGACCGGTTTGGAGATGATAAAATTTATGCATATTTACCGGATATTTCCTATCTGTCTCATACGGAAGAATATGCACAGCTGGGAGCCTCTGTTATGGTCTTAGGAGATACCTCGCTCACAGAAGAAGGACTGGATGCAGTTACTGAACGGGAAGAAGTATTTTTGGTTACAGGACTTAGAGATGATCCGTTTTTCCTGTCAAATGCTTTAAAAAGAGAAAACATTGTGGGAATTATTGACATTTCAGATGGAAAAACCGGCTGTATGGAGCTGAAGCAGGAACTGAAAATGCAGGGAATTGCAGTGGAGACTTTTGAAAGTGCAATACAATTCTCTGAGTTTAAATTAAACGGAGATGGCCTGATACCTGTTATTACCCAGGATTACCGCACTGGGGAAGTTCTCATGCTTGCATATATGAATGAGGAATCATTTAATAAAACATTAAAAACCGGACTGATGACCTATTACAGCAGAAGTCGTCAGAGCCTTTGGTTAAAAGGTGAAACTTCCGGTCATTATCAGTATGTAAAATCACTGTCTCTGGATTGCGACAATGATACCCTTCTTGCCAAGGTAAATCAGATTGGTGCTGCCTGTCACACAGGTGCCAGAAGCTGTTTTTATCAGGAACTGGTAAAGAAGGAGTATCAGGATTCCAATCCCCTTAAAGTGTTTGAGGAAGTATTTGAAGTAATTCTTGATCGAAGGGAAAATCCAAAGGAAGGATCCTATACCAATTATCTTTTTGATAAGGGAATTGATAAGATTCTTAAGAAACTGGGGGAAGAGGCGACAGAGATTATTATTGCTGCGAAAAACCCTGATTCCGAAGAAGTGAAATATGAGATATCTGATTTTCTTTACCATATGATGGTTCTTATGGCGCAGAAAGGTGTTACCTGGGAGGATATTACCAGGGAACTGGCAAATCGTTAGATGTCGCTAGGGTAAACGGTACCTTGATAGGTTAACCTGTTAAGGTACCGTTTACCTGTTTTTATTTCACCATATTTAATTGTTATCCATGACTGGCAGTATATAATCAATAATAACCTTTTCGCCCCGGCTTAAAGGCTCACAATAACGTTCATTAGTGTATACTTCACACCAGTAAAAATGATCGTGATCAATTTGTTTACCAGTTTTCTCAATTGCTTCCGTGATTAATAAATATGCGGAATCAAGTATTTCTGCAACATTACTTCCTTCAATCTGAATATGGGCAGTTAATCCTGCTGGAACATGTTTCGCAGTCAGACCTTCCGGTATCTCAGTATCTGTTTTTAGAAAATCTCCAATAATGAATTCAAAATTATTCATATCTTTAAAATCATACATCATTCCTATACCAGCATTAGGGTCGATATCTTCACAACATGTTGAATCAGAGAGAAAACCCAGTTTACCAATGGTATCCCCTTCAAAAAATTCTCTCCACACATTTCCCGCCTCAAAAAATGATGTTTCACGGCCCAAACCTACCATCAGACGCTCTTTTGTTTCTTTGTAAATAATCTTTTTCATATCTGCCATGATTCGTTTTCCTCCTATAAATCTCATTTCCAGGTAATTAATCGGAAAATAATTATTGAGCTTCGCAGTTTCAGACTTCGCTTCGGATGGCGTAATTCCATGGTGCTCTTTAAATGCCCGTGAAAAGGCAGAATGGGAGTGAAATCCGTACTTTATAGCTGCATCCAAAACAGTAATATCGCTGTTTTTCAAATCATATCCAGCTAATGTTAATCTTCGCTTTCTTACATAATCGGCAATACTGATACCTGATACGAATATAAATATGCGCTGGAACAAAGCTGCCGGACTCAGGGCTATTTTGGATATCTCGTTATAATCGATTTCAGAACCGTCAATTATGCTTTTTTCAAGGTATTGTATTACATCATCAAAAGTTTTACTGCTGTTCATGTGTTGTTCCTCCGTAATTCCTATCATAAGGGATTGAAGCGTAGTTTGCTGTGCAATGTGTGTACAGATTTTGTATATCATTATAAACGTATATGAACAGGATTACAATGAATATAAATCTGAATTCTACCGATGTGCAGGCAATTTTCGGGCAACCAACCGCTGCTTCATAGACCTAAAAGAAACGTTTCAGGTTTACAAATATGATTAATTTTTCTTTCTTACTATTGAATTTGCAAATTCAAAAAATAATAGAAGGAGAATTATTATGGAATTAAATTATTGGAGCAATGGAAAAAAAATACCCTTAAAAAAATCTGAATCATATAGAGCATTTAAAGATAATGGCTATATGGAAAGTAAATACAACTCTTTAATTTCTAACCTTAATTCGAAAATGACTGATTTGAAAAATGGAATTCTTTTAGAAACAATAAGCAAGAATAACGTTT
>NZ_QOHO01000071.1 GCF_003432035.1 Lacrimispora amygdalina | reverse complement strand
TGAAAATTTAATTAGTGATAAGCCCAGCACAGAACTTAATATAGAAATTGAGGAATAGTAATGTTTGATTACATTCTGTGATCCTCCGAATATTAGATTAGATGATCCAAACTGTAATTTAGATTTCCTGCCTTTTCATATGAAGAAGAACAAACAGCCTTACTGAACAGGCTATTAGATCTGTGTGCTACGGAAGTTGTCGGGCTTGCGGCCGCGCCCGCTGGGCACCCAGTTTATATATCAGGTTCAGGTAGAAATTGTTTAGGTTTTATTGCTTATTTGGAAGGCGGATCGGAGTATCTGCTTTCAGGATGAAAATCGTTTCTATGTCAGGGGAATGGCGGAGACGGACAGTTAATATTATAGCCTATTATCAGGATATATTATAAAAAATATGAAAATAAAAATGGAGCAGAATGATGAAGTTATTAAGGTATTTAAAAAAGTATATCCTTATTATCTTGACTGTATTTGTTTTAATGGTAATGGGCGCATTTGTCGTTTTTTTTGCATTAACATATCTCAATAGTAAAGTAAAAGAAACCAATTTGGCAAATATAAAAATAGATGAAGATGGAAATTGGGAAATACCCAATTTCGAAACTCCGGACCTAGTGTATGCAAACACAATGGAGGAGGCACTTTCGTTCAATGTTGATTACTATTTTAAACGTTATCCATATATGCATAAAGTGAACGATGTAATTAAAGTTTTTGAGAATGATGAGTACGCAACTATGTTTTATCACACCATTAAAGATTCTAAAAGAGAAGGATTAGTTGCCAGTAAATTTAAAGTAAAGGAAACTGATGGAATAAAGCAATATGCACTTATGTCAGTGGAGCTTACAGAAATGGGGGGCTGGATAATGTCAGGGCCGTTACAAACAATGCGTGAATTTGCTCCATTATATGATTTCATGTCAGAGTTTAGCATTAACAAAGGTGATAGGTTTATATATGGCAGCTTTGGTACTGAAAAAGTTAAAACGATAAAAATTGAAGGGCAAAGTCCTACCGAAGTGATTGAATATATGGTGAAGGGAAAAAAAGAATATTTCTGGTATTATGAAAATTTAATTAGTGATAAACCAAGTTCACAATTCGATATAGAAATGGAGGAAGAGTAAGAATTAAAAGTAAAGTATTGAGACCAGTTAAAAAATTATTAAAATCTATTTGGATTATTATACTTATAATTTTAGGAGCATTTATAATGCTCACTGCCTTGATTTTTATTCTGGCAATAATTAAACATCAAAATAAAAATGTCGATAATGTTTCATCTAAAATAAGTATACAGTACAATAGTGATGCAGTAAATTTAAAAGAACCAGAACCAGTATATAAAGATACAGTAAATATGACTCCAGAATCCTATTTAGAGCAATATCTAGAGGCATTTAATAATCAGGATGAGGAAGCAGCTTACCGTTTATGGATTCATGGTGCTAATACAGAAAAAGCAAGAAAATCATATGCTGAACTTTTTAGTAAACATTTGAAAATTTGGGGTATAAAAAAAACATATACTTATACTAAGAGTGGTGAAAAATATAGACCTGCTGAGGGAAAACGACCTGCAGGGATACTATATACCTATGAAATAGAGTGTCCCGAGGATACTTTTCAGGTTGAGTTATCAATTGATAAAAATTATAATGGAAAGTCTGGGCTAAATTATTTTAAATTAAAACGCCTGGAGGAGCCAACAGGAAAAATTAGTACTTGGCGAAAATTTGATTTTGCACAATGGGTTATGGCTTTTTGTGCCATACTAGAAGTGATTTTTACTTTATATACATCAAGTATTTGTATAAAAAAGAAGCAGAAACGTTGGGGATTATGGATTTTTTTAATAATGATTGTATATGGAGGTGTATGCTTCACTGTAACAGAAAATGTTCAAGTGGGATTTTTTGTGTATACGCTATTTATGCCTAAAATAATGAAATATTCAACTGGTATACAGGTGTTTTTATCGGTACCAGCTGGTGCGATTGCTTATTGGATATTTAATCATAAAAATAGAATTAAAAAAGACATAAAGTAAGATGTTACTGACGGTTTAAAGTTTTTAAACAACCGACAGATTTTATTCAGTTCTGTTCGATACCCCTGTCTGTCAGAGTTTTGCTTGAAGAGAACTCCTGATTGATAGAAGATTATATTCTCTGAAGTTATAAAAAAAGGGGGGCAATCAATTCCAAATTGCCCTCATTTTAGTTGTAGTTTCTTCTTGCGTAGTTATACATCAAAGATAGTGATGGATTATGTATGAGGCTGATATGACCCAAGAGTTTTTATAGTTTAGTATCTTCCATTCCATTTTTGTAAAGGCTGGATGCAGTGTAAAGGCGAGAGCATGTGTGAAAATGGAGGAAAGATGGGAAAGAAAAGTATAGTAATAGAAATGATGGAAAAAAGTACATCTTCCTACGGCTTTCATTATGCAGCATATGAGAGCTAACTTTGGATATTCATTAGAGAGGTAGAAGGAGTGTTTCAAAGCAGAGATCTAATTATTAGAGAAAATAAAAGGTTTAAAAAGAGATTGCATATAGTTATCATATGTGTAATTCTATTAACCTTAAGTGGTTGTATACAAATGAAGGATTTTATCTATTCTTCACATACATTTTCTATAACTCTAGATACAACAGAGAATATATCTAAAACTCAGCTTAAGCAAGCATGTGATGTAATAGAAAATAGAATAAAAATATTAAAAATAGATGGGACAGCAAGTACTAAAAACCAATCTATAATTGTAACTATAAAAGGTATTGATAAATCAGAAGAATTGATTGAAAAATTATGTCGTAGGGGGAATATTTGTTTTATTGATGAGAATGGCGATACAATATTGGATAACAGTTCAAATGATTTAATTGAATCGGCTCAAATTTATTTTAAACCATTAGACGGTAAATCTAATTATTCATTAGAGGTTCATTTATGTAAAAAAGCTGCTGAGGAGTTTGGAAATTTTACAGAACAGAATATAGGAAAACATATAGGTATTATTATTGATCAAGAGATGTATTCCTATCCAATAATTTCGGAAAAAATTGAAAATGGCATATTCGAGATGGATAATATTAAAGACGAAGAGAATGCATTTATTATTAAATACTTATTTTTATCTGAATATTTGCCCTATGAATTTTCGCTTCGTCAATAAGTTTAAAAGTTGGAGGAATATGCTATGAAAAGATTTATGGCAGCTATAATTGACATTGTTTTATTTTATATTTTTAACTCCCTTGTGGTATTGTTATTATTAGCTTGTTTATTAAATTCGAATTTGTATATATTTATAGATTTAATATTTAATTTTTATATGGTTATAATGATAATTATATTATTTGCTTATTTTTTTATAGCAGATTATAAATTTTCTGAACTCACTGTGGGTAAAAAAATCATGAATATAAAACCTTATCAGCATGTCGATAAGATAAAATTTGAATTTGCATATGTACATACGTTAATTAAAATAACAGCTTCAATATTGTGGCCAATCACACTTATTTATTTTCTGACTCACAATAATACAATGTTCTATGATACGATTTTAAGTATAGAAATAGAAAATTAATAATTATTGAAAGATGTAAACTGTAAGGAATTTGGGAATACTTCATACCTTAGAAAATGTTGATAATTTGAGGCTCGGACAAAATGATGGAGGATTTCAGTGTTCAGCCATTTGATTTGGATATTTACAAAAAGAAGAATCCATCTATGTCAATATTAACAGAAGGGAATTTTATAGGGAGCAATATATTAGAAGTTTTGCTATTTAATAATCAAAGGAGGGCCCCATGACTAAAATTAGATATGCTATAATAGGAAATGGATTTCGGGCGATGGCTTTTTTAAGAATAGGCCTTGTTCTATCTGCACAATTTGAAGTAACCTCTGTATTCTTCCGAAATAAAGAGAAAGCAGCCGAATTTTCCCAAACCCATTCCGTTCCAACAGCTTTGACTATAAAGGAATGCTTATCTACGAATCCTGATTTTGTGGTGATAGCCATTGGAAGGGATGGAAATCCTGAGATGGTAAAGCAGTTAATCTCTTATGGCATTCCAATGTTAGTAGAGACACCGCCTGCCATGAACTTAAATGATCTTCATTCCCTGTGGGACATTTCTATAAAACAAAATGCCAAGATTCAGATCGCGGAACAGTATTTTCTTCAGCCGCTTTATGAGGCAAAATTAAAGGCTTTAAAAAAAGGAATATTAGGCGAGGTTCATAACTTATCCATATCCTGGGCTCATGACTATCACGGTGTCAGCTTAATTCGAAGGCTGTTAGGAGTTGGATTTGAAAAAGCCCAAATAAATGGTAAAAACTTTCAATTCCCTGTGACGATCACCGATTCCAGAGATGGAATTAAGACAGATGGAGAGGTCGTCATGGCTGACCGATCAAGATACACCATAGAATTTGAAAGCGGAAAAGTAGCTTTTTATGATTTCGCGTCTAATGTACAATACCGTTCCAAAATCCGAACCCGTCATCTAAATATACAAGGGGTTCGTGGGGAAATGGATGATGATATTGTACGCAGCTTGACCAAAGATAACCAGCCGTTAGTTCAAACCTTTCAAATTACCCAGGACATTAATACATTGTCCACCTATTCCATTAATCTTGGAGGGGAATGTCTCTACAGAAATCCTTTTGCAAGGGAACGGTTTACGGATGATGAAGTTGCCATGTTACGCTGTCTCCTTGGAATGAAAGAATATCTATTGACTGGTAACAGCTTTTATTCCTTTGCAGAGGGCTGTCAGGATAACTATTTTTTCTTATTGATGCAGGAGGCTCTAAAGCAGCCGTATGTAGCCGTAAAAACAGAAGTTCAACCATGGAATCAGGCAAAGAAAATAACAAAAGGTGCCGTACCGGTCCCTTTGGGATAGACCAGGTTATTTTTGAAAAATGTAAATTTTAAGGAATAAGGGAATACTCTATACCTTAGAAAATGTTGATAATTTGAAGTTATCTTTCACTAAAAACACAGTAAATATACCGCCGCCCCAATCGGACGGCGAACTTATTGTCCTGGACTGGTTATGAATCATTGGTAGGTTGAGGAGAGATGTACTAAAATTCCAGGATAGTCATGGGTTAAAAGAATTTGTTGCATAATTTTTATAAATACAATATAATAGGAAGTAGAAAAATGTGGTAATTTGCAATAATTTGTAGAAAATGTAGTAACTTATAGCAATTAGTAGTAAAAAATAGAAAAGATTTTAATGTTAATTGTTTATGCGAAAGAAACTGATAATATAATTTTTGAAGTAATTTTTCTTTGAGAAGTTTAAAATTTTTGCTAATTAGGTCTATAATAATTGATGTTTATTTGAAAGGAGGTGCAATTTTAGAAATAGAAGAGTTAACAGAAATAAAGTGATAATTTGATTTGTAAAACTTGCGTTATGGATTGAATTTATCAGTAAAAATACCAAAGATAAATTTATTAGGAGATATTGAACACTCATTTTATTGAAAGGAATGATCATAATGATGAAAAAAATGAACTTCAGTTTGAAGGTAAAGCTTAGTATAATTATTTTATTATTTTCATTGTGTCCATTAATCTTAGTTTCTATAATATTTACAAATTTTACGAGTAAAAGTATAATGTCTGAACAAAAGAGAGCATCCAATAAGCAGCTTGAGATGTTTAACAGTAATATTGATTCAATCATTGATGAATTAATGAATAATACAAGTGGGCTTGCAAACGATGCAATAATAAAACAGGCAGATGGATCTCTGACAAGTTATATAAATAATAATGGAATTACGCAAATGACACCTGGTAAAAATGGCGGAGTCGAACAGAAAATTTACCAGCGATTTAAAGAATTTGGAGAAACACATCCTAATTATCAATATGTATATATGGGGGTGGAATCGGGAGGATATGTTCAATATCCAGAAGGGAATATGGAAGGCCCTTTTGATCCGCGACAGAGACCATGGTACCCTGTTGCCCTTAATAATCCAGATAAAGCAGTATTAGGAGATCCTTACTACTTTGCAACGGATAACATTGTTATCTTAGGTGCTTCACAAGTGTTGAAAGATACCAATGGGAATGTAATCGGTGTTGTTGCATTAGATATGAGTTTGGATAAGATTACAGAAATGGTTGACAAGGCAGGGAAAGATACAAAAGGACATTTTATCATTGTTGATGATAGCGGAACGATTATTGCAGATCCAAGTAACAGTGATAATAATTTTAAAAATGCAGCAGAGGTATATGGAAATGAATTAAGTAATCTTATTTTATCAGGTGCAGATTTCAATGAATTGGAAGTGGATAATAAAGCATATTTAGTTAAGACTATAGAAAGTGAAAAGACAAAATGGCGATATGTAGCGCTTTTGGATAAGGATGACATACTTAGCCCCATTATAAATTTAATTCGGTTGGAAATGATTATTATTTCTATTGTGTCATTATTAGCTATTTTGTTTGGTATAATTACAAGTGCAAAAATTTCAAAACCAATAAAGGAAGTATCCAAAGCTGCTAATAAAATAGCTGGAGGAAATTTTAATGTGCAGTTACATACCAAAGCAAGTGGTGAAGTAGGTGAACTGATTGATTCATTCAAAAGGATAGGAATAACTTTGGTTGAGTATAAAGAGTATATTCAAGAAATAGCACATATTTTAAATCATATTGCACAGGGGAATTTATGTTTTGAATTGAAACAAGATTATATAGGAGAGTTTTCAAAAATAAAGGATTCTCTTCTCAACATTTCAGAAAATCTTTCTCTGACAATTGAAAATGTTAAATCATCATCAGATCAAATTGCAATGGCCGCTAATCAGGTATCATCGGGAGCACAATCACTTGCCCAGGGAACAACGGAGCAAGCAAGCAGCATTGAGGAGTTTTCGGCAATGATTTCTGATATTTCAATGCAAATTAAGAATACTGCAAACAATGCTGATTTGGCGAACCGGGAAGTTGTGTCTACTTCTGAAGAGGTTATCAATAGTAATAGTCAGATGCAAGAAATGAAAGTAGCTATGAATAATATTAATGCAAAATCTGCAGAAATCAGTAAAATCATTAAAACGATTGAGGATATCGCATTCCAAACGAATATTTTGGCACTAAATGCTGCTGTTGAAGCAGCAAGAGCTGGTTCTGCTGGAAAAGGATTTGCTGTTGTTGCGGATGAAGTTCGAAATCTGGCTCAGAAATCAGCAGATGCGGCAAAAAATACTACTATGCTCATTGAAGAAACAGTGCAAGCGGTTGAGCGGGGATCTAAAATTGTTGATATCACCGCACAGTCAATGATAAATGTTGTGGCAGGATCAGATCAGGTGCGAGAGTTTGTTAATGATATTGCTCGTACTTCTAAAGAACAATCAGATGCAGTGTCTCAGATATTAATAGGAGTTGAACAAATATCCGCTGTTATTCAAAGCAATAGTGCGACTGCAGAAGAAAGCGCGGCAGCAAGTGAGGAGCTTAGTGGTCAAGCTGACTTGTTGAAGCGGAACGTGGACCAATTTAAAATCCAAAAAGGTCTTAACATTCATTTTAATCAGTCTATAAAAACACAGGATAATACTATAGAATCAAGCCAGTACATAATGGAGGATGGAAATAAATATTAGAGAATGCAAGTGTATTTATGTTTGTCCCTATAAGTTAAAATTTAAGCCACAAGCTTTCGAGCCTGTGGCTTATTGTTTAAGTGGAGAAAAAATAAACGTATGATTCTTTAGAGTAACTGGGGAAGAAATAATTTTGCCAGCCCTAAGAATAAAAAGAATCCCCCAACATCGGTTGCTGTTGTTAAAAAAATGGAGGATGACACTGCCGGATCCAGCTTAAATTTCTTGAGTATCAATGGAATTAAGAATCCAAAAAAACCAGCAATAATGAGGTTTCCAATCATTGCAGCGAATATAATAAATCCTAAATAAAGATTGTTGTACTTTAAGAACAGGATTAACCCTGTTATAAAACCTGTTGCTGAACCGTTAATAAAACCCAGTGCAATCTCATTGAGAACATATTTCCAGTCTTTCCTGATATCAACTTCGCCTAGTGCTATGCTTCTTATGACTATTGATAAAGTTTGTGATCCTGCATTGCCGCCCATACCTGCAACAATCGGCATGGCTGCAGCCAATGCAACTACCTGAACAATAACATCTTCAAATAACCCTACAGTAAATGATGCTAAGAACGCTGTAATCAAATTAATGAAGAGCCAAGGTAATCTTCGTGTAATAGAAACACTCAATTTACTGCCAACTTTTTCATCTTTGCTTACACCTGAAAGCATCAGTAAGTCTTCAGTTTGTTCTTCAACGATAACGTCAATAACATCATCTGTCGTAATGATTCCAAGCAGTGCTTTTTTTCTGTTTATAACGGGCAGCGCTTTTAAGTCATATTTTGATACAATAAGTGATACTTCTTCCTGGTCTGTTTCCGGAGATACAGTGAGTATGTTTTCATCCATAATATCTGCGAGTGTATTTTCATCTGGAGATATTAAAATGTCTCTAAGATCTACAGAACCTATTAGCTCATTTTTGTTATTGATAATAAAAATCGTTTCAATAACCTCAGTCTTTGGACCGATTTCTTTAATTTTCTGCAGGGCATCTTTCATACTAAGGTTTTGCCTGAGTGCAATATACTGCGTAGTCATAATACCGCCAGCAGTATCAGGCGCAAAACCTAATAGCATCTGAACCTCTCGCGAATCACGCTCTTTCATCAGGTTTAATAGATCTTTTTTTTCATGAATACTGATAGCACCAAGAATATCTGCGATATCATCCGTTGACATTAATGAGAAAACCTGAATTGTTTTAGAGGGACCCAGAATGTCAATGAGCTTAAGCTGCATACTTTCGTCAGCTTCTTCGATTATGGAAGCCAGATCTTCAAGAGTCAATAAGCTCAAAAATATTGTTAGTTCATTATCTTCAAAATCTGATAAGGCAGCTGCAATATCAATTGCATATTCTGAAGCAAATAGTTCATGTAGTTTTTCTGCATTGTGATTTTCGATAAATGTGATTAACAGTTCTTTTAATTCAGTTAAATTCATCGTTATACCTCCATGTTTTAATTGTAGCTGGTATAACGGATAATAATTAGTAAAGTGAATTCATTTTAATTAATAGCCCTTGTATAACAGGTATGAACAAATTGAAAACGCCATATCTAATACTAAGATATCAATATTACAGCAGGTAGTTTGAAAATGAGATCGACTCTCTAAATAATTATCGGTTATACCATTACTACTGTGCGTATCCAATTGCATTCACCTCGCTTTTAATAGAAGAATTATGTATTGCCATAGCTTTTTTATTATATATTTAAGAAAATGAATTGTCAATTGCAAGAAAAGTGATTGCCAAAAATGAGACAGCTCTTATGGTACCTGGGAGGGTAACCATAAAAAGTGTGATTGGTGACAGTTGTCTGGGAGATCAGGAAGAAATAATGACGGGGCCAGTAAAAAGCCTTATGAATGAAATTCAAACATATGGCTTCAGGGTATTTATGCAGATTAAGGAGATTTAAAAGTTTTCATCATACAAACGGTAGTATCCCTGAGGGAAGTTGCATACAGGGCAAATTAGCGGGGCACATTCCCCGGACATGATATTACCACACTGCATACAGATCCAGAGTGTTTCAACTGGTTTACAAAATACTTCATTTTGTACTACGTTTTCGAACAATCTGGAAAATCTTGTACCTTGATGATATTCTATGTTGGCAACTCCTGCAAATAGTGCTGCTATATCCATAAAACCTTCTTCCCGTGCGACTCGTGCAAAATCCTGATATTGATTATTTGCCAGGTTTAATTCATTATCTCTGGATTGCAGAAGTGCTTCCTCGGTATTCGGAAAGTTACCTTGGTTTAACTGTCTTAACCAGATCCTTGCATGTTCCATATTATTACGTGCAGTCACATCATATATATTCCCTATTTCCATGTAGCCTTCCTGTCTTGCCACATCAGCAAAAATTCTGTCTCTTGTACTGGCAATAGCTTCCGCATTAAAGGCTATAGCTAAATTGGTATACGTTCTGCTTTCCTCAAAATCCATTTGTACTCCTTTGCCATGTATAAGGTATATATTAAAGATATTTATATAATTTTTATATTATTACTGTTTATGGCAAGGAGCTGATTATAACAATTTTTAATTTATATGTATATAAGACAGGATAAACAGGAAATCTATCCTTTGTTAGACAGAGAAAGTCTACATAAAGCCAAAAGGAGATTTATTTATGGAAAGCAAATGTGATACGCAGGAGAAATTTAAGCAGCTGCAGAAATTTATTGACAGCATGGAAGACAGAAGGGGAGCGTTAATTGCTGTACTGCACAAGGCCCAGCACCTCTATGGATATTTATCAAATGATGTAATTTTTTATATTGCAGAAAAGCTCGAGATCCCCAGTGCGAAAGTTTTTGGTGTCATTAGCTTTTACTCTTACTTTACGACAGAACCAAGAGGTAAGTACGTGATCAATGTATGCCTGGGAACCGCGTGCTTTGTAAGAGGTGCAGATGCCATTATGAGAGAATTTGAAAAAATCCTGAATATTAAGGCCGGTGAGACAACCGAAGATAAGAAATTTACATTATCAGGATTAAGATGCATTGGTGCCTGTGGACTTGCTCCGGTAGTGATGGTCAATGATAAGGTTTATGGAAGGGTAGAACTGAATCAGGTTAAAACAATTCTTGAAGAATATCAGGAGGAAGAGTGATGGCTAAGTTAAAGACTGTAGAAGAACTTAAAAAGATCAGACAGGCAGCGATTGATCAATTAGACTTAAGGTCCACTGCTGAATCTGAAGATAAGGTTATAGTCCGGGTGGGAATGGCAACCTGCGGGATTGCAAGCGGTGCCAGAACAACCATGAACGCCATTATGGATGAAATTGCAAAGCAGGGAATTACCAATGTTTCCGTAACCCAGACCGGCTGTATGGGGTATTGTGCCCAGGAACCGGTGGTTGAAGTTGTCTCCAAAGGCATGCCGTCTGTCATATATGGAAAAGTGGATGAGACAAGAGGACGGGAAATTGTTAATGAGCATATAAAAAACGGCCGCCTTCTCCAAAATGCAATCATCAATAAATCATTTGAAAACCTGGAATAAAGAAGGAGGGCTTATGAGTAAATTCAGAATGCATTTACTGGTCTGCGGAGGTACCGGCTGTACATCGTCCGATAGCCTGGAACTGGTGAAGATGCTAAAGGAATCAATTAAAAAACACGAAATAACCAATGAGGTGGAAGTAGTCGTTACCGGATGCTTCGGCTTTTGTGAGAAAGGCCCGATCTTAAAAGTTTATCCGGATAATGTGTTTTATATCACGGTAAAGCCGGAGGATGCAGAGGAAATCATTACGGAGCATGTGATAAAAGGCCGTAAGGTGGAACGTCTTCTTTATGTGGAACCAAATACAAAAGAAAAATTAGAAGGGCAAAAAGCCATTCCTTTCTATAAAAAGCAGATCCGGATTGCACTCAGGAATTGTGGATTTATCAATCCGGAAGATATCAATGAATACATTGCGGCAGATGGGTATCAGGCATTGGCAAAATGCTTAACGGAAATGAGTCCTGATGAAGTGATAGATACAGTCGTGCAGTCAGGGCTCAGGGGAAGAGGCGGCGGCGGTTATCCGACCGGTCTCAAATGGAAATACACAAGCCAGAATCAGTCGGATGAAAAATATATTATATGCAATGCAGATGAAGGAGATCCAGGTGCATTTATGGACCGGTCCATATTAGAAGGAGATCCGCATTCTGTTCTTGAAGCAATGGCAATTGCAGGCTATGCCATAGGTGCCCGGTATGGATACATTTATATCAGAGCGGAATATCCCCTTGCTATTAACCGGCTTGAAATTGCCATAAAGCAGGCAAGGAAACTGGGGCTTTTGGGAGAGGATATTCTTTCCACCGGATTCAGCTTTAATATCGGATTACGGTATGGTGCCGGTGCATTTGTGTGCGGTGAAGAGACTGCCCTCATCCATTCCGTTGAAGGAAAACGGGGGGAGCCCAGTTCAAAACCTCCGTTTCCTGCACAAAGAGGTGTTTGGGATAAACCATCCTGCGTGAATAATGTTGAGACATTTGCCAATATACCGCCTATCATTATAAAAGGACCTGCCTGGTTTCGGAAGATCGGTACGGAGAAATCGCCTGGTACAAAAGTCTTTGCCCTGGCCGGTAAGGTAAACAATGTGGGGCTGGTGGAAGTGCCGATGGGAATTACTTTAAGAGAGGTCATCTATGATATCGGAGGAGGAATCAAGAATAACAAGCAGTTCAAAGCGGTACAGACCGGGGGCCCCTCCGGAGGCTGTATTACAAAAGAAAATTTAGATATACCCATTGACTATGAATCACTTAACAGTATTGGATCAATGATGGGGTCCGGCGGAATGATCGTCATGGATGAGGATAACTGCATGGTAGATATTGCAAAGTTCTACCTTGAGTTTACCAAGGATGAATCCTGTGGAAAATGTACACCCTGCCGGATTGGAAATACAAGAATGCTGGAGATACTTGAAAAGATAACAAAAGGAAATGGTACGGAACAGGATTTGAAAGATCTTGTTGAGTTAGGGGACGTGATTAAAGATACATCTCTGTGCGGACTTGGACAGACTTCTCCCAATCCTGTACTCAGTACATTACATTATTTTAAAGATGAGTATCTGGCCCATGTAAAGGATAAACGATGTCCTGCCGGAGTATGTCAGGCACTTTTTACCTTTCATATTTTACCGGAAAAGTGCGTGGGCTGTACTGCGTGTGCAAGAATATGTCCGGCGGACTGCATCGAAGGAGAACTTAAAAAGGTTCATGTGATTGATCAGTCAAGGTGTATCAAATGCAGTGCATGTTATAATACATGTAAATTTAATGCCATAGAAAAAGGTTAAGGAAGGAGCGGACTTATGGGGCTGGTTAATGTAACGATCAATAATCAAAAGATTGCAGTGGAGGAAGGAACAACCATTCTGGAGGCTGCAAAAAAACTGGATATTCGGATACCCACACTCTGCTACCTTAATCTGGAACATGTTAAAACGGTGAATGGCTCTGCTTCCTGCCGTGTATGTGTGGTAGAAATTGAGGGAAGGAGAAATCTTGCCCCTTCCTGTGCTACTCCGGTAACAGAGGGGATGGTGGTAAGGACAAACACCCTAAGATGTATTAAGGCAAGAAGACTGGTGGTGGAGTTATTTCTATCCAATCATCCAACGGACTGTCTGATTTGTGAAAAGAATTTAAGCTGTGAATTACAGGCACTGGCAGCAGAACTTGACATACGCCGGATAAAGTTTCATGGGGTAAGGGCAACTCATGAAAAGGATATTTCGAGTAAGGCAATCATCCGGAATATGGATAAATGCATTTTATGCAGAAGATGTGAGACCATGTGCAATGAGGTACAGACGGTCAATGTGTATTCTGCAGTTAACCGGGGATTTGATACGTTCATAGCACCAGCACTTAATTTACCCATGCATGAATCCATCTGTGTCTTTTGCGGACAGTGTGTTTCCGTATGCCCCACAGCCGCATTGACCGTAGTGAATGACATTCCCAATGTCTGGGAAGCGTTGAATGCGAAAGACAAATTCGTCATCGTTCAGACAGCACCTGCAGTGCGGGTAGCTCTTGGGGAGAAATTCGGTGCAGAACCGGGAACGGTGGTTACGGGAAAAATGGTAGCTGCTCTTAGAATGCTGGGATTTGATAAAGTTTTTGACACAGACTTTGCCGCAGATCTTACCATTATGGAAGAAGCAACCGAATTCATTCACAGGCTGCAGCATGGGGGAAGGCTTCCTATACTGACCAGCTGCTGCCCGGGCTGGGTCAAATTTTTTGAACACCAGTTCAATGATTTGCTTGATATACCTTCAACCTGCAAATCCCCTCATGAGATGTTTGGTGTGATTGCGAAAACATACTATGCAGAAAAGATGGGGATCGATCCCAAAAATATTTTTGTGGTTTCTATTATGCCTTGTCTTGCAAAAAAGTATGAAGCTGCAAGACCAGAACTTAAGCATGATGATATGCAGGATGTGGATGCAGTATTAACGACAAGAGAACTGGGGGATATGCTTAGAGAGGCCAATATTGACCTGATGAATTTAAGGGATGAAGAATTTGATGAACCGCTGGGAGAATCTACCGGTGCATCTGTTATATTTGGAACCACCGGCGGCGTCATCGAGGCAGCTTTGCGGACCGCATACGAATGGCTTACCAATGAAACCCTTGAAAAGGTGGAATTTCATGAGCTCAGAGGGTTCGATGGAATCAAGGAAGCTGTGATAAAGATCAATGACCAGGACATAAATATTGCTGTTGCCCATGGTCTTGGAAATGCAAGAAAGCTTTTGGAAGATATAAGAGCCGGTAAATCCCATTACCATGCCATTGAGATCATGGCCTGCCCTGGAGGCTGTATCGGCGGGGGCGGTCAGCCCTATCATTTTGGAAATTTTGATGTTCTTAAAAAACGAATGGAAGGGATCTATAAAGAAGATCAAAGCAAAAAATTCAGAAAATCACATGAGAATCCGGCAATTAAAAAGCTTTATGAGGAATATCTCGGTGAACCCTATGGAGAAAAAGCACATGAACTTCTTCATACCTATTATGTGAAGCGGAAGAAAATGTAAATCAGTACTATTATATGAAAGAGTTTTAATATAATAAGAATAAGAAAATAAATAAGGTAATTCATGAGTTCTGTAGATATTGGAAAAATATATAGCAATGATTATGCAGATTTTTTAGTTACTTTTTGCTCCGACGTATCTATCCTGGAACAATATGAAACAGGTTCCGTTAACGTAATAAATTATTTTTATGCGGTTGTGCATCTTCCGGTCAGTATCATGACGGAAAATGTGATATCGACGATGGGATATGCTTCTATCCCCTCTTTGTTTGGGTTAATCAGCCAGACGAGTCTGGAGGCATCAGGAATACCGGCTATCCGCAATAATCCCAATTTGAATTTGAGAGGGAGGGGAGTGTTGATCGGCTTTGTGGATACGGGTATTGATTATACAAATCCTGTTTTCCAGTATAATGATAAAACAACAAGGATAGCCAGTATCTGGGACCAGACGGTCATACCGGAAATTTCATCGGAAACGGTACCTTATGGTACTGTGTATTCCAGAGAACAGATCAACGAAGCGCTGCAGGCCGAAGATCCATACAGGATTGTACCATCAAGAGATGAGATTGGTCACGGTACCATGATCGCCGGTATTGCTGCAGGCGGCGAAGATTTTGAAAACGGATTTTCCGGTGTTGCTCCTGAATCTGAATTAGTGATCGTAAAACTGAAACCGGCAAAACCTTATTTAAAAAATTTTTTCCGGATACCAGAAGAAGCGGTCGCCTATCAGGAAACAGATATTATATATGGTATTCAGTATTTAATGGATTATGCTGCCTTAAGAGATCAGCCAATTGTTATGTGTATTGCTGTGGATACCGCGCAGTATGCACATGATGGGAGAGGTACCACAAGCAATTGGTTATCGTTCCATTCAACCAGGCCGAGGTTAGGAATATTAATTGCAGTCGGAAATGAAGGAATTGCAAGGAGACATTTCGGGGGATTTATTACAGAGGAAAGTGGATATGAAACAGTGGAATTAAATGTTGGCCCCAATGAAAGCGGATTCTCCATGGAATTATGGGGAGCAGTACCGAATACTTTTTTTATTGATATTACATCTCCTTCCGGAGAATATATACCAATTATCAGACTCCGGCTTGATGAGACCAGAGAGTTTTCCTTTATATTTGAACCCACAATTATTCATGTAGATTCTCAGCTTGTAGAATCTCAGAGCGGTGATCAGCTGATCCTGCTGCGATTTACAAGGCCATCCCAGGGAAGATGGAAATTCAATGTATACAGCAAAGGAATTTTTCCCATTAATTTCAATATATGGCTTCCAATGGGAAACTTTATAGGACCAGATACGTTTTTTATTAAATCTGATCCGAATACCACGCTTCTTTCCTTGTCTTGTGCCGTTAACCTTATTTCAGTAACGGCTTATAATACGGCAGATAACAGTCTTTATATAAACGCCGGTAGAGGGTTCACACGCGTTAATATAGTAAAGCCGGAGATTGCCGCTCCGGGAGTAGATATATTAGGCCCATCACTAAACCAAGGGTTTGTCCGGGTGACGGGTACAAGTGCTGCAGTGGCCCATGCGGCAGGAGCGGCTGCCCTCATGTTTGAATGGGGAATCGTAAAAGGTAATTATCCGGAAATGAGCACGGAGAATCTGAAGGTTTTTATGATCCGTGGAGCCAAAAGAAAATCGGATCTGGTATATCCGAACAACGAATGGGGATATGGTATACTTGATGTATTTAATATCTTCCGTTCACTTATTGTCTGATGATGATTGGAGGTAAAACGGATGATGCCAGAGGACAGGTTTAAGATAACCAGCAATGATTATATGGATTTAATTATTCAATATAACGGGAATCCCAATATACTGAAGCAATATGAAGAATATTCTGTACATATAATAAATCCGGGTTATGCGGGTATTTATTTACCAATATCCCAGGTCACTTCCCGGCTGATCAGAGATTTTGGATATTCAGGAATTCCCAAATGCTACTCTTTACTAAGTTATGAAAGCCTGGCTGCATCAGGAGTTACATTATTACGGAATATACCAGCACTAAACTTGAGGGGAGAGGGGATACTCATAGGATTCGTTGATACCGGCATTGATTATACGAATCCTGTTTTCCTTAAAGAAGACGGAACGACAAAAATAGCCGCAATCTGGGACCAGACCATAGATAGTGGTCCATATCCGGATTTAAGATATACTGCATACTATGGGACAGAATATACGGCTGAACAAATTAACCAGGCATTAACCAGCACTGATCCGCTGGCGGTTGTTCCCAGTATGGATGTAAATGGTCATGGTACCATGCTGGCGGGAATTGCAGCCGGTTCAGAAAACAGGAGTAATCAATTTATGGGGGTTGTTCCGGATGCAGAATTGTTAATCGTTAAACTGAAGCAGGCAAAAAGAAATCTCACTGATTACTATTCCATCCCTCCCGATGTGACCTGTTACCAGGAAACTGATATAAACTGGGGAGTTCAGTACCTGATCAATACAGCAGATAAGTTAAATCGGCCCCTGATAGTCTGTATAGCCGTTGGAACTTCTCAGGGCCCACATGGTAATAATGGACTGCTGGGCTCATTGCTAAGGATAGTAGGTGACTGCCCTGGGGTGGGAATTACGGTTGCTGCAGGAAATGAAGCACAAGCCAGAAGACATTATTACAGCATTCTCAGACCTTCTGAAAAGGTAACGGTAGAATTGAATGTTGCTCAGGATGAATATGGTTTTACTATGGAGCTTTGGGGCAGTCCACCCATGATGTATGTAATGGACATTTTATCCCCTTCCGGTGAATACGTTCCGGCAATTTCCCGGGGGTTGTTTGAGACCAAACAGGTAAATTTTATATTTGACCAGACAATCCTTTCTATTGATTATAACATGATCGAGCGGGACAGCGGTAAACAGGTTATTATTCTGCGTTTTAAAAATCCGGCACAGGGCATCTGGAGGTTTCATGTATCCGGAAGCGGTGATTTGCCTGGAGATTTCCACATATGGCTGCCTTCCGGTAATTTTATATCGGATCAGACATTTTTTATTAATTCAAACCCCTTTACTACCATAACATCACCTGGCAACAGTATCATTCCAATCACTGTGACGGCTTATAATGCAGCGACGGGAGCGTTATATCCGGAGTCGGGAAAAGGATTTTCAACATCAAATATAATAAACCCGGATCTGGCCGCTCCAGGTGTTGACGTAGTATGTCCGACATTAAACAACGAATTTACTACCATAACGGGAACGGGTGCGGCTGCTGCACATATGGCTGGTATTGCAGCCATGATATTTGAATGGGGTATCGTGGATAATAATTATCCGAATCTGGACACAATAGGAATCAAAAAATTTCTTCTGCGGGGAGCGAAAAGAAGCAGTAATCTTCAATATCCCAATCAGAATTGGGGCTATGGTATTGTGGATGTTTATAATTCTTATAATATTTTCAGAACCATTTTATAGATAATGGGCATTTTTAATTTTCACTATAAAATACATACAGGTAGATGTTGTCGCAATAGCAATACTTGCCATTGTTTCGATTTGCTTGTTGGTTGCAAAAAAGAAGTTTAAGAAAGAATTACCTCCAATTATAATAATTCTTATTTGCGCTGCGTTAGGTGGAATATTATATTAAATGTATTAGAACACGGATACCTCCAGACTGATAATACTATCTTATATCAATTTGGAGGTTTGTTTTTCTGTTAATTCTTTACATAAGGCTTTTAACAAATTCTACAGGGAACATGGTTTTCTTTGCAGTTTCCTCAATACCAAGTCCTTGTGCTAAAAAACGTTTTGCTACACTTGCCATACTTTCCGCCACTTCAACTATAAATTTATCATAGTCATAAAACCTTATAACACGCTGTCCCCACGGATATTCTTTGGCCTTGTGAATAAATTCAATTCCTTCTGTGCTGCTGATTTTATCTTGCCAATAATCCAAATTTTCCACTTCAAAGTAAAGCTGAAAGTTGTTCGGCTGTGCCTTTAAGGGCAAATCTGCACCAACAAGTTCGGCGTAATTGGATTGCAGGGATAGCCCTCTTTCAAAAGACACATGTACCCCCAAATCCATCATAATCGTTTGTTCCATTACAGTTTCGTAAAAATACTTTGCCTTCTCCATATCAGATACGGCAATCAAAGTGCCTTGATATTGCATACTATCACTCCTTTTTAGTTTTACTTAATTATATATTAGAATTTGGCTATCTCGCTGTAAAAATCGGACATATTATCCCGATACTCCTGTGGGGTGATGCCGCAAATTGTCTTAAAATCATTAATGAAGTGAGATTTATCATAAAAACCAGTTTCCATAAAAACCTGTGTTAAGTTAAAATTATGTCGCTGTAAAAGCCGTATAGACTTGTTTACACGTACAAGGCGAGAGAACGATTTTATACCCACGCCCATATATTCGTCAAAAAGCCGTCCTAAATGACGTTCGCTATAAAAAACATTGTGTGAAAGCTCTTTCACGGAAAGAGTCCCTCCGCTGTTTATAATCAGATTGTTTGCTTGTGAAAATTCCTGACGATAAAATGCACCTTCCAAATACGCAAGAAAAAGCCTGTCTATTTTAGTAATCAGGTTATGGATGCTTAACGACATCTCCACTTCATATGCCATCAGGCGGTTCATTGAGGGATTAATATCTTCAAAGTCAATTACACAATCTGCTATTTCTTTTTGCGGCATTCCGCTAAAGGCATAATATCCCGCCGGTTGAAACTCGACAATAAACAAGAGGCTGAAATTATTGGCTGACTTACCAACGAAGGAAGGTTTCGTGATGGGACCAAACAAGTTGCAGTGGATATGACTATCAGTACATGTTAGTACAAGTGTAGCACTCCCGTGGGGTATAACAGCGTAATTATCTGACATCATACCGTTACTGGGAAAAGTGATGGTGTAATTGGAAATAAAATTTCTTAGCTCTAAATGTGGTTGAATATATATAAAATCAACACCTCGAATTAGTACACGGCTATGATTCATATAGTTTTGAATTGATTCTTTTATAAGCATGGCACGACCTTTGCCCCCTTTAGCATTTGTGATTCAAGTGTAATGTATTGATATTTTCATTTTACAGACTCCGGCACTTTGATGTGCCAGAGCCTTTTTTAAGGAATTAAGGCAATCTCTATTTTGTTCTGCTTTGCTGCAGCAATAAAAATATCTTTACTGCAAAAAATAGAAATAGCAGTATTGTTGCATATGGTTCTCTTGCTGCAGCAAATAAACAGATTGCTACCGCACCGGCTGCAATAGAAATTTTCGAGGTAATGCGATACAAAGCCCCTTTATCGAAGTAAGTAAAAGCAAGTCTGGCAATTCCAAGACCGATTATAAATAAAAAAACAGCCCAATGTACTCTGATATCTATATTTGGCATATGTGTATTTGACAGTAGATTTACATGGTAAACATAGTTGCCTTGAGGCTCTCCATAGATTGGTAATACAATAAATGAAACTGCCGACACATCTATTATTCCGCTGATAATGTTATAAATTCTTTTCACATTAGAATGGTTTTCAGTTTCGGCAAGAGTAATCAGTTCTTCACCTGATAGCAGTTCATCTATCGTCACAGAAAAGAATTTGGAAATACACTTGAGCGACTCAATGTTAGGGTAGCCTTTGCCGCTTTCCCATTTTGAAATTGCTGTCCTTGACACATATAATTGCTCTGCAAGCTGTTCCTGTGTCAGGTTTTTCCCGGTTCTGAGTTGTTGTAGTTTTTCGTTAAATTCCATGAGCGTTCTCCAGTTTGTTTCTTCTTTTTATATGCCCGATACAAGTCCCAGCAATCGGACAGTGTTTGCCACAATCATACATACAACAATACCAGTTACTGTTGGAATTGTAAAGGAGACCAGTGTCCATTTTAAACTCTGTGTTTCTTTTTTTACTGTAAGGCATGTGGTACCGCATGGCCAGTGCAGTAACGTGAACAGCATTGTACATACGGCTGTAAGCCAGGTCCACCCGTTATTTACAAAAAGCTGATGTAATTCTGTCAGACTATCCATGTCAGTCAATGTTCCCGCTGCCATATAGCTCATAATCAAAATTGGAACTACGATTTCATTAGCTGGAAAGCCTAAAATAAACGCCATTAAAATGTACCCGTCCAGACCAATGAATCTGGCGAACGGATCAAGAAAACCAGCACAATGAGCAAGCAGGCTCAAATCTCCCGCATGAATATTGGCCAGTATCCAGATGACCAGCCCTGCAGGAGCGGCAACGGCTATGGCTCTGCCTAGCACGTAAAGTGTCCGGTCAAAAATTGAGCGCACAATGACTTTTCCAACCTGCGGCCGGCGGTACGGTGGGAGCTCCAGTTGAAAGGAGGAGGGCATTCCCTTAAGAATCGTCTTTGAAAGCAGCTTTGAAATCAGAAGCGTCATTGCAACACCCAGTACGATGGTTACGGTCAGCATCAGGGTTGAAATGACGGATTGGAATGCTCCGTTGGCAGATCCGGCAAAAAACATGGTAATAATGGCAATCAGCGTTGGAAATCGTCCATTGCAGGGAACGAAGTTATTTGTCAGAATGGCGATTAAGCGTTCACGGGGCGAATCAATGATTCGGCACCCGATCACACCGCAGGCGTTACATCCGAAGCCCATACACATAGTTAGTGCCTGTTTTCCATGGGCACAGGCCTTGCGGAAAAAGTTGTCAAGGTTAAATGCGACACGCGGCAGATATCCCAAATCTTCCAGAAGTGTAAATAACGGAAAGAAGATTGCCATTGGAGGAAGCATTACGGAGATCACCCAAGCCAAGGTCCGGAAAATACCATCTACGAAGATTCCTCGTAACCATTCCGGTGCAGACAACCATAAAAAGAACTGGGAAAGGGGGTTCTCCAGCATAAAAAGTCCTGACGCAAGAAGGCTGGAAGGAACATTGGCGCCAGTAATGGTAAACCAGAAAATACCGAACAGCATCGCAATCATAATCGGTATACCAGTAATTTTTGACGTGATTATCTTATCAATTTTACGGTCCCGTGCCGCATATTCCTCTTTTTCAAAGGTCACGGCTTCTCTGCAGATATTCTCACAGCACTGAACAATTTTTGTGACAATCTGATCCCGGAACTGATCGGTTTGTACTCCGGCCTCCTCCATAATGAGTTTTGCCTCTTTGACCGCCTGTGCTATTTCATCATTTTGCAAAAGATCAAAGCCAAGATGATTTTTCAGAGAGGTAAGCAGGCTCTCATCCCCGTCAAGCAGCTTCAAAGCCACCCATCGGCTGCTGATTTTTTCACCTGAAAGATCAGTAAGAACTGGTTCCAGCATACTCACAGCGGCTTCTATTTCTTCACCGTAATCTATGCGAAGCGGATTAAGTGCCGCTTCACTTTCTGATAATCCTTTCACTGCTTCCATCAACTCATCTAAGCCCTTTTTGGATCGCGCACTGGTCCCGATTACTGGAATTCCCAGTCTTGAGGTGAGAACCTTTAAGTCAATGTTTATTTTCTTCTTTCTCGCTTCGTCCATTAAATTAACGCACAATATAACACGGTCAGTAACTTCCAGCGTCTGCAGAACCAGGTTTAAATTTCGCTCCAGGCAGGTAGCATCAGCCACGACTACCACACTGTCAGCTCCACCAAAGCAGATGAAATCTCTGGCAATTTCCTCTTCGGTGGAATTTGCCATCAGGGAATAGGTACCTGGAATGTCTACCATGATGAAATTCGTATCTTTATATCGGTATTTTCCCTGTGCGTTAACAACGGTTTTTCCGGGCCAATTGCCTGTGTGCTGATTCAGCCCTGTCAAAGCATTGAAAACCGTGCTTTTTCCCACATTTGGATTTCCTGCTAATGCGATTATCTTATCTTTTGGTGTCACCTTCTCAATATGTAAGCCGCAGTGATTCAAAACTCCCGTCCCGGTTGATGCATTGGTAAGTCCCATATGAGCAATCCTCCTAAGATAATGAAATAATTGTCATCTCTCTTTAACCATATTATTTATTAATCGATACGATAATTTTTTCGGATACATCGGAACGCAGCGCAATGACTGCACCGCGAATAAGGTAGGCTGCCGGATTGCCGGAGGGGCTCTTATACAGGGGTTCTATTTCAGTCCCGTCAACGATACCTAAGTCCAGCATGCGTCTTCTTATTGTACCGTCAAAAGTCAAAGCGAAAACATGTGCTTTTCTTCCGATTGGTAATTGGTTTAATGATATTTGTGCAGTATCCATAGTAAAATCCTCCTTAACAATATATTTGGTATTATAGTTCGTCTGTCTGTTAGGGGCGGGAAACACCGTTTCTTATGACTAATTTATGAAGATAAAGCATAAGGTGTTACAGGTATACTAAAAAAATGTTGTGATGGGGGAACATGCTTATGAACAAGCCAATAGAAAACGAATTTCATACCGTTCGCGGATATCAGCTGATAAAGCAAAGTGAGAGCAGACTAACCCCTGCTTTGGAGGACTATCTAGAGATGACGTATCGATTGTGTTTAGAAGAGGATTATACGCGCATTAATAAGCTTTCTGAGAAATTAAATGTCAGACCACCTTCTGCATCTAAAATGGTTTCCAAACTTGTTGAATTGGATTTCTTAAAATATAATAATCTTGATAACATCCTTTTAACCACAGAAGGAAGAATAACAGGGGCTTATTTATTGGAGCGCCACAATATTATAGAAAGTTTTTTTACATTGGTAGGGAGTGCAAATGCCTTGGAGGAAACGGAATTGGTTGAACATACGCTGGGCTCTGCTACCGTGTTCAGGATTAAGCGTCTGCTGGAGTTCTTTACACAGAATCCGTCTGTTAATCAGGAGTTTCAGTCATTTATGGACTTGTCTGCCTTTCCTGAATTCTGAATGCCTCTTACGGGTATAAATTATTAGATAAGTGAATAAAAAATATGGAAGACATAACTTAATTTCGTTATATAAGGATTTAAGGTACCTTTCTGGTAAAGGAGAAGAATGGCAATACCTGTTTATGTTGTCACAGGGAGTCTGGATGCAGGGAAAACGACCTTTTTAAATAATCTGTTTGAAAAAAGAAAAGTAAAAGCTCTGGTAATACAGTTTGAGGATGGAGATGAAGATTTCTTTTACGGCTATGCCGGACACAGGAAGCTGATGATTCCCAGGCGGCTGTTGGACCAGCAGCAGGAGCTGATATCCGGTCAGATTTACGAGGCGGTACAAAACGGAGAGTGGGAAGAGATTTGGATTGAATGGAATGGTACAGCCCCTTTTTCCTGGCTTTTGTCATTGTTTTGGGACCCGGTATTTCCCACAGTCTGCCGGTTGGAAAAGATCATTCATATTGCGGACGCTGAGAAGCTGGAATTCCTTCTTAGTGGAATGGGT
The DNA here is from genome assembly GCF_003432035.1 of Lacrimispora amygdalina. Classification (GTDB taxonomy): domain Bacteria; phylum Bacillota; class Clostridia; order Lachnospirales; family Lachnospiraceae; genus Lacrimispora; species Lacrimispora amygdalina. Next base: position 108,690 of record NZ_QOHO01000071.1, on the reverse strand, counting down.
ATTTATTTAATTGATCAGATTTCAGAAAGTGATATCGCGATTGTCCGCAATTGCGATACAAAAAGCCAATATCGACGTGCCCGCCGATTATTGAAAGGAGTAAATCCCGGATTAGAAATTTTAGAAATGACCTCTGACAGAAAACTTAGTAAGCGGGTTTTAAAACAGCCAGATGGACCGGTCAGCTCTTTTCTTATGGAATTTATGCTTTTCATCTGCCTGTTTCTTCTGGCTGGAATCATATCTGCATCGGAGGGATTACCGTTAAACAGAATGGTGAATCTTTTTTTTGGAATGACTCTGCAGGCCGTTCCCTTTTTGCTTATTGGAATTATGCTATCATCTGTCATTCAGATATTGATTCCGGATGGAATGCTGGAACGGTGGTTTCCAAAGTCTCTTGTTTGGGGAATGGTGGCAGCATTAGCCGGAGGATTTTTACTGCCAGTCTGTGACTGTGCCTCAATTCCTGTGTTTAGAAGTCTCATGAAAAAAGGAATTCCGCTTCCAGTAGCGGTCACCTTTATGATGGCGGCGCCTGTCATGAATCCGGTTGTCCTGCTGTCAACCTTCTATGCGTTTGGCGGTAACTTGGCGGTGGTGGCTGGCAGGGCAGGGATCGGAGCATTCGCGGCAGTTTTGATTGGATTGTTTGCTGCTGCCTTTCAAAAAAAGACCCCGCTCCTTTTGGGGAGTGGAAGAAGCAGGATCATCTGTGCGTGCGGATGTTATGAGGATAGTCAAAAAATGAAATCACTTGCAGGAAAGCTGGTTCTTTGTCTGCGTCATGGGCAGGATGAGTTTTTTCGGGTGGGCAGATACCTTCTGATTGGAATACTGGCTGCCTCCGTCTTCCAGGCGTTAGGAAATGGGCATCTGGCTTTTGCACAGTACAGAGGCGGGCTGGCCGCTTCCATTCTGCTTATGATGGCAGCGGCCTTTATCCTGTCACTGTGTTCTTCATCTGATGCGGTCATTGCCCGCAGTTTTGCCAGCCAGCTGCCAGCCGGAGCTGTTATGGGGTTTCTGGTATTTGGTCCAATGATGGACATTAAGAATATGCTGATGCTCTCCTCCGGATTTACGAAAGGATTTATATTGAAGCTGATGCTGGTAACTTTCACGGTATGCTTCTTCCTGGTCTTTTTGCTGTATGAAATAAGGGGGATCAGGTTATGAAGAAAACAGTCAAAGTGTTAAATTCCCAGGTGTTAATTGAAATCGTCTGTCAGATTTCTTTTGGAGGAATGATCGCTTATCTCGCTGCCAGCGGTGATTATCTCCGGTATGTTACTCCGAGAATGAGGCCTTATCTGTATTTTACCGCCTGCATCATGGGATTATGGGCATTAGCAGGAACCGGAAGATTGTTCAGACCCAGATATAAAATACGCATGAACCACTGCTTCCTGCTGATTATCCCGGTCCTCATTATGCTGCTGCCGCACACACCTATTGATATCTCTTCCTATAATACCATTGGTGAAAGCTCACTGCAGATAAGTCAGGCAGAGCGGAAAGAGCCTGAGCATACTCCGGATCAGGCGGAGGAGACAGCCGGCCGGCAGCAGGAGACGGTTCCGTTGGAAAAGACATCTGCCAAAGAAGAAAATGAGAACGCAATGCCAGGACTTAATAAGGCAGAAAAGAAAATTATGGTATCGGATGATTTATTTGGAATGTGGTATTCCGAGCTGTACATGCATATGGAACAATACGAAGGATATACCATTTCAATAACCGGATATGTGCTGAAGGACCCTAAGGTCTATGGAGAAAATGAGTTCGCAGTGGCTCGTCTTGCGATGACCTGCTGTGTGGCTGATTTGGCTCCTGCCGGTCTTCTATGTAATTATAGGGAAGTACCGGATTTGAAAGAAGATTCCTGGATAACCGTAGAGGGAACCCTGACTTTAAACTACGAAGATTACGATGGACATAAGTATGCAAATCCTATTATTATGGTGACAAAAATAACACCCGCAGAAAAAGTGGAGGGATATGTATATCCATATTAAAACGTACTTATTTAAAACCGCAATCCCTTATAAAAAAGGACTGCGGTTTTTATCTGCAGTTTGTATTTATTTTCAGCCTGAAAGCAGGCAATTACTTGTTTTAACATGGATTCTTATTATCTTCGTCCAAAAAATATTTCATACTGCTTTTCTTTAATTCTTTTGTGCTATATAAAACTTCATAGTTATCAATATGTGTCATTTGGGAAATCTTTTTAATGGTATTGTCACATAAATCAAAACTATCAGAATGTATCATGGTATAAATATTATATCTCCAATTATTCAAAAGTTCCCGTTCATAACAATGGCTTACCTGAGGAAATGAAACCATAATATCTGTAACCTCTTTTATTCTTTCGGCGGGAACGTACCAGACCACCATGGCATTAGCCAAAAATCCTACAGACCTGTGGTTTAATACCGCACCAATTCTGCGTAAGGTTTTATTATTTTTCAATTCTTTGATATAATCAAGGAGTTCTTTCTCTGATATTCCAATTTCATTTGCAATAACTTTATATGGTTCAGGTACTAAGGGTAATTTATCCTGTAATTTTTGAATGACCTGTTTTTTCTGAGAAATGTCCATAAACTATGCTCCTTTAATCTTTAAATTAACATTAATTTTAAACGTCTGCAGAGAGTTCAAAATCATGATATCATTAATCCCGGTTTTGTTTTTTATCTCATTGATATGTGTATCAAGACTGTATTGAGAGGGCACAATCAGAGTAAACCACATATTGTATTTATGATCTCTAAGATAATTATGTGTAACGCAAGGATAAGAATTTATAATTTGAGAGACTTCTCCGATCCTGTTCTCCGATACTTCCATAGCACATAATGTACCTTTATAGCCTAATTTTTTAGAATCAAAAATACCACCTAATCTGCGGATGGTTCCTTGTTCTTTTAACTCTTTTATGATTTCCAGAACCTCAATTTCAGACATTCCTAATTGATCAGCAATGGATAAAAAGGGTCTTGGTTCAATCGGGAAACCATTCTGAATCATATTCAGCAAATTATTATAATTACTCAGCATATTCTAATATTCCTCCGTTCTATGTCTAAATCAACGCTGTATCTTCAGGTACTCCAATTTCTTCATTGGTGAGATAACATGCCGGATCTGATGCCCAGAAATCACTGGTAACGGCTTCTGCCCTGACCCGGAGATTACCATTGCATACGTTCAGCCAACAGCATTTGCTGCATCTTCCTTTTAATAAGGCTTTTCTGTCCCTTAGACCAATTGCTAATGGATTTTTTGGATTTGTCCATATTTCACTGAATTTAGTTTCCTTTACATTTCCAAAGGTATGATGCCACGTAAACTGGTCAGCATGTACATTCCCTTTGAAATCAATGTTTCCAATTGCAATACCAGATCTGTTTCCGCCATTCATTTGAATTAATTCCCATATTCTGTCTGCCAGGTGAGGATACTTCTTTTTAGCCTGAAGATATAAATAAACGTTGTCAGCATGATTATCAACTGTTAAAATTTCCACTTTATTTCCGAATTCCTGTGCTTTTTGCATAATCAAATCTAATGCAGCCCTTTTTTCTTCGTTCTCGATATCCAATGATATCACCTTGCTTCCCCTTCCAGAGTAGGCAAGGTGATAAAAACATACTCTGGGAATTTTTTCTTCTTTTATCAGAGCAAAGATATCATTTAACTGATCATAATTATACCGGTTAATTGTAAAACGAAGACCGGCCTTTTGTCCAATTTCCAGGCAGTTCCTGATTCCTTCCAATGATTTATTAAAACTGCCGGGGCTTCCTCTAAAATCGTCATGTCTGGTACCAATACCGTCTAAACTGATCCCTGTATAACTTACGCAAGCCTTTTTTAAATATTTTGCAATATTTTTATCTATTAATGTACCGTTCGTTGAAATAGTAATACGTATATTGTATTTATTTGCATAATTAATTAATTCGAAGATGTCTTCCCTCATCAGCGGTTCTCCTCCGGATAAAAGCAGTACCGGGATATGTAGTTTTGCCAGGTCTTCAATTAAATTTTTAGCCTCTTTGGTATTTAACTCTTCCTCTGATTTCCTGCTGTTTGAATCAGCATAGCAGTGTTTGCATTTTAGATTACATTGATTGGTACAATTCCATACCACTACAGGTCCATAGCCTGTACTGGTACCGTATTTTTGTTTTGATGCATCCGGTACATAACGTAATTTGTCACCAAAATTATCAGAATTGCATAATAGTTTCGTTATTCCTACCATAATAGCTCCTCTTCAATAAACAAATTGAAAATAAGGTTTCATATATATTTTTATTTATATCGTGTATGTACTGATATTATGAAGCGTAATTGGATTATTTCAGAATAGCAGGTTACTGTAAGCTGATAAATGCCGATAAAATAACCAGAGGTTAAATCTACGCATAGATTTTAATATCAGAGTATATCTGGCAGTGAACTTAAGTCCATGCGCAGATGCCGTATCTAAAAATAGAATTAATTAGGGGAGGTAAATTGTGAGTAAGAGAAAAGGCGTTATATTTTTAGTTGTATTTCTGTTGATTAATTTATTCATTTTTAATCTGTGCGGGGAAACTGTAAAGGCGGCTTCCGTATTTTATGTTTCTGGGGCGGGGAATGACAACACTGGAACCGGAACACTATCAAATCCATGGAAAACCATACAAAAGGCAGCAGATACCATGACAGCCGGAGATACCTGTATCATACGAGGCGGTACATACCGGGAAACAGTAACACTTAATACTTCCGGAACTTCTGCAAATCCCATAACCTTTAAGGCTTATACAGGAGAGACGGTAACAGTGTCAGGTGCCGATCCGGTCACCGGCTGGGTAAATCACTCTGGATCCATCTATTATGCAGCCATGGCTGGTTCTCTTGGAACAAAAAATCAGATTTTTGTTAATAAACAAATGCAATTAGAAGCCAGATGGCCCAATTCAGCAGCACTTGATCCTTTAAATTCAACATTTGCAACAGCTGATTCCGGCTCCACCACAACCATCAATGACGGGGACTTAATTCAGGCAGCTGGTTACTGGGTTGGGAAAACTGTTTGGTGTGTTCCGGGAACAGGCTATAAATCCTATAAAAGTACCATTACCAGCTCAAGTGCCGGCTCCATTACCTTTGATACAATGGGCGTTGCGGCGACAGCTGGCAACAGCTATTATATTACCGGTAATTTAAAAGATCTTGACAGTGCGGGAGAATGGTACTATGACAGCAGTACCGGCAGGCTTTATTTATGGGCGCCCGGCGGAGTTAATCCCAATACTTTAACAGTAGAAGCAAAGAAGCGGACTTATGCATTTGATCTAAGTTCCCGTTCGTACATAAATATTACAGGAATTAATATCTTTGCCTCCAGCATTAAAATGTCTGCTTCTAATTCCTGTAAGGTTTCTAATATGACTGCGGAATATGTCAGTCATGATTCTGATGTTACCAGCCAATACAGTACAGGGATATTTATGTCCGGCACCAATAATGAGCTTAGAGACAGTACTTTGACTTACAGTTCCGGTAACTTGTTAAGTATACAGGGAACAGGCAATAAAGTAATTAATAATCTTATTCATGAAGCAGATTATTCGGCAGCGGATATCCCGGCAATCTATCTGCTGGGGGCAAACCACCTAATCAGTCATAACACGATATATAACGCCGGGCGTCATCTGATATTTATGCCGACCCAAAACAGCCGGATACAATATAATAATCTGTACAATGCAGGAAAGCTGACAAGAGACTGCGGAATACTCTATGAGTTTGCCTGGGATGGACAAGGGACGGTTATTCATCATAATTACATTCATGATAATCTGGCAAAGAATTATTCCGGCGCTGGTATCTATCTGGATAACGGCAGCAAGGGTTATATTGTGCATCACAATGTTGTATGGGGAAATTATACAGGGATAAGACTGAATACACCCAGTAATTTTAACCTGATCTATAACAATACCACCTACGGTAACGGAAACATTGGATATTGGGGAAGTGATTTTTCGTCAGATATGTACGGTGACAGAATTTTCAACAATATCTTTACCACAGCCTTTACACTGCCTGGTACTCATATAGAAGGAAACAATATTACCTCAGGAACCAATCTGTTATTTGTAAACCCCGCAGCATATAATTTCAGGCTGCAGGCATCTTCTCCGGCTATTAATGCAGGGGCTGTAATACCTGGAATCACAAATGGTTATGCTGGTACGGCACCGGATATTGGAGCATATGAGTATGGCGGAACTGACTGGACTGCCGGGCATGATTTTTCTTCACCTCCGAACCCGATTTTTGAGAATGTCAGTGTACTTTATGAAAATAAAGTAAGGCAATCTGATTTCGAGAAAGGGGTAATCTCACCCTGGGTAAAAACCTGTTCAGGTACTGCTGCAAGTGCTTCGGTATCAAGAAGCTGCTCTAAAAGTGTTCGCCTGGGAATCGGGGAAGATGGTATCAAGCAGGAGATTACGGGGCTAAGTCCTAATACCAGCTATAAATGTTCCGCCTGGGTTAAGACAGACACAGGAGAGCAGATTCAGATTGGTGTTAACGGCTTTGGAGGAACGGATGTATCCGTTACATCTGCCAGTACATCCTGGACTATGGTAAGCATTCCTTTTACAACCGGACCAGATGCTTCCAGTGCAACCGTGTATGCTTACAAGAAGCCCGGTACAGCACATGTTTATGTGGATGATTTTGGGGTAGTTGTGGCCAGATAAGCTTAAAAAAACGCAATCCCTTAAAAAAAGGACTGCGTTTTTTTCTGCAGTTTTGTATTTATTTCCAGCCTGAAAGCCAGGTTTTATCATTTGCAATAGCGGTTACTACTTCTTCACCGGATTTGAAATTATCAAAAGTTCCGTTGTTGATTTCGTTTATCACTTTACCTAACAGGTTTTCATAATAAGCTTCCGGTGTGATCTCGGTTGTGGTCTGGTGGAAGTGCTGCTGGGATTCCATAGAGGCTATTCGTGCGTATTCATTTTTTACCTGTGCTATGAGTTTATCGCGATTCATATAATTTGCTCCTTTGCATAAAAAGTTGTTTTAATCCTTACTAATAATAGAATTATTATTTACACGCAAAGGGATATTATACAACAGCAGGCATTTTTGCATATCTTGACACTTCTTCCAAACACCACTATAATGGGACCAGATTAGACTGGTGGAGTGGAATAAATTGGAGCATGTATAAAATACTATCGGAGGGTTCGTATGACAAAAGAAGAAAAACTGAAACAAGTATGCAGTCAGTTTACCTTTAAAGGAATTTTTGATGAGGCAGAACCTTATGGAGACGGTCATATTAATGATACGTTCAAAGTAACTTATGTTGATGATGATAAAAAGCCAACGCAATATATTTTACAAAGGGTTAATCATCTGGTTTTTAAAAATACAGTTGGCTTAATGGAAAATATCGAACATGTCACTTCTTATCTAAGCAGCCGGATTACGAAAGAGCAGCAGGCAGAGGGGTATGAGATACTGACTTTAATAAAAACAAAAGGTGATAAAAGTTATTTCCAGGATGACGAAGGCAATTTCTGGAGAGCCTATGTTTTTGTGAAACATGCAACCGGTCATACCTTTGCAGAAGACGCAAATATGTTATACGAAGCAGGTAAAGCATTTGGCCAGTTTCAGCATTTGCTTAGTGAATACCCTGCGGAAAGCTTAATTGAGACAATTGAAGGCTTTCACAATACCATTTGGCGTTTCAAAAATCTGAAACATGCGGTTCATGAAGATCCTCTGCTAAGGGCTGACCAGTGCAGGGAAGAAATCCAGTTTGCACTGTCCAGAGAAGAAATAGCATCAACGCTGGTTCGTGGTTTGGAAAGCGGCGCGATTCCTCTTCGGGTTACTCATAATGACACGAAGATTAACAATGTCTTACTGGATGATACAACAGGAAAAGGCAGATGTGTAATCGACTTAGATACCGTGATGCCGGGAAGCGCATTATATGATTATGGAGATGCCATTCGTTCGTGTGGAAGTACAATTGCAGAAGACGGCGAGAATTTGGAAGATTTAAAAGTGAATTTCGAAAAGTATGAAGCATATACAAAAGGTTTCCTTGAAGCAATGGGACGAAATTTAACTCAACAGGAAATGAAATGGCTTCCTCTGGCTGCAATTATTATGACTTTGGAATGTGGTGTTCGTTTTTTGACTGATTATCTGGAAGGGGATAACTACTTTAAGATTCACAAAGAGAATCACAATCTGATTCGTGCCAGAAACCAATTTAAATTTGTTGATGAAATGGAAAAGCAGTTGGATGTAATGACAGAAATTATCAATAAATATTGGAGATAAAGGAGCAGCCGGTAAGATCACAGGATCCTGCCGGCCGTATGAGAAAATTATATTTTAAAGGATATTACCTGTAACAATTATTAATATACCCATTGGCTGTGTAGAAAAGTTGTGGAAATTGTGAATAGACTGTGAATCAGGTGTAAAATTGCGTGTCTGTATAAATCGGGAGGGTTAGTTTCCTCCTACTGATATAAGTTCTGTTGCATAACTTCTTAGTTTAGACATTAGTGCTGCATTTACATCATAAGAAGCATCATCGGCTGCGTTATCAAATTTCCAGGTAAAGTCACCCTGGTTTAAACGCCCGGCACCAGTTGTAACAATTTGTTCAACATGATTCACGCTATCGATATCAGCGGGGCTGGCACCAATGTCTTTTCTGGTGTCAAAATTGTTATAAGCAGTACCTCCTGCTAAGGTTTTATAAGAATTTGGAACGGTTTCGTTTCTTGCAGATGCTAAATAAGCGTCAAAGGACACCCCGTCTTTCTTGGTTGTTCCTTCATTGGAGTTTGCATAAATCAGGCTGGAGGCATTTTCTGTTATATTATCAAAAGCTTTGATCATACCGCCATTTTCTCCGGAAAACGTACCTTCACCTAAAGCATCCGTACCTTGTAAGGAACTCATCATAGGGTATTTGCAATGTCTGAAATAGTTTGCTTCCACAAATGCAGAACTTCCTTTTGTAACACCAACTCCGTATTTTGCATTTCCATCAAAGAAATTATTGTAAATATGTACGGAGGCGGTCCTGATTCTCGGATGGCGGGAATCGGAATGATCGTACCAGTTATGATGATAGGTTACGAAAAATTCCGCAGTATCTTTCATTCCGCAAAGAGAACATTTTCCGGAATCCCAGAAATGATTGTAGGAAAGGGTCACATAAGTGGAACCGCCCTTAACATCGGCTGAACCATCTCCTTTCGCCTGATCAGCATCGGATCCTGCACTTCCGTAAAAGATATCATTATTATGAACCCAAATATTACAGTTAGCCGTATCAAGTGAAATTCCGTCGTCAGGGAACAGCATAACACCTAAGTTCCTGATTTCTAGGTTTCCGCAATTTCTGATTAAGAATCCCCAGCCATAAGCGGTTGCATCATCGCCAATGCCTTCTAACGTCATATTCATTTCTTTGTAGGAAGTTTTTCCTTTTACCTCAAGGTATCCGTTGCTGTTAAGCTCTAAAGCCATGCTGCTGTCTGTTATTTGTCCGATAAAACGGATTGCAAGCGGAGTTGTGTCATATCCCTTCTGACGTAACTTTAAAATTTCACCAATACCGGTACCTGTTTGCTTTTTACCGGAACTGTTTACTATAACATCAAGTGTTACGGTTTTTGCTGTATCAGAAGTTATATAAATCACCTGTGCATGATCTTTTAGTATTCCATTTTCCCTGTATGCGCCAGATCCGGATTTATACTCAGAATCACCGGAAAAAGCAAATCCGGTTCTGTCGTTAGCATTCACGGTGATAGTACCGGAAACAATGCTTTCTTTCGTGTTACCGGGGAGTATAGCTTCTGCTTTCATGACATATTGGCCGGCTGCAAGACCTACCGCATCAGCTCTCCAATAAGTGGGATACTTTCTTATTAATTCATTATCAATCTGCTCATAAAAAGAATCGTCCGCTGCCGCTGGTTTAATATACACTTTGTAGGAGACCGCATTGCTGACAGGTTTCCATTTGATATAAGCACTTTCAAACCAGCCTCCGCTCTCTGTCAGCGAAATACCTGCTGCAGAAGCCGGCAGTATATAATTACCTGATACCATCGTCAGCATCAAAGTAAATAACAGTAGTTTTGTAATAATCATTTTGCATTTATCTTTCATATTCCTTCTCCTCTTTTATAGTCCGGTGAGCACTAATTATAGAGTGCATACATCGTATCGGCACCTGCAATACCATCCGCAGTTAATCCTTTGCCGGACTGAAATTTCTTTACAGCTGATGTTGTACCGGAACCAAAGATTCCATCTACTCCATTGGGGTTAAATCCCCGGCAATAGAGCATTCCCTGCAGGAGATGAACCGCATTTCCCTGGCTGCCGGATTTTAAGGTTTTTACAGCAGCCTTTGAGCCTGCACCGAAAATGCCGTCGGCAGTTACTCCAAGGACTCTTTGATAAGCTTTCGTAGCAGCCTTCTTCGTATTTGCTCCATAAATGCCATCCGGGGTTAAGCCGGCGGAATAGTTGTTATTAAGCCAGGTTTGAAAGCTCCTGATGGTGCTGTCTCCGGTTGGTCCGCTGCCGCCGCCTGTATACCGGAGAACATAAGTCCATGGACTGTTATAGTAAGAGCGGGTACAAATTTCATTTCCGGTCTGATCACCGGTTTTTCCTCCTGTGCTGGTTTCCTTTTCATTCTGGCTGGCATGTACAATTCGGCTGCCTCCGATAAACATGGCAGTATGTCCGTGATTCCCGGTTCTTAGCAGTACATCACCATATTCTAATCCTTTGCCGGAACTGAGTGTGACCTGAGAGGTGACGTCAGAAAACCCGCAGTTAAGAAAGGGGCCGTACATTGTACCGGTAGCTCCGGCTCCGTTGCTTTTAACGGGTACACCTGCATTTTCCCATGCTGTGATAACAGCGGAAGAACAATCGTAATCAGGTCCCCATCTGTGTGTCTGGTCATAACCATGTGCATCGTCGTTAGCCAGATTAATCATCCATTGTGTGGCAATTTCAATTTTCCCCATTTTAAAAACCTCCTGTTGAAATGATTTTAGTTACAGAAAATCGGATCCGCGTTTTCTATAACTCAATGCTACAGCCAGTGGGGAATGCAATACAATGAAATGGTTTTAAAGTACAGCACAGAGGTTAAAATAATTTGTGGTTTACAAAGTGCTGCCATTCGCCTTTTTCCTTAGTAAATACCTTTAAGGAGGATTCGTTTATGAATGGCGGAATCGAAAAAAAAGAGCAGAAAAAAGCTTTTTTACAATCATATCAGACACTCAGTTTTTCGATAAAAACTTTGGGAAATTTGCTGGTCAGTCTTCAGGAGGAACAAAATCAAGTGCTTTCTGTTATGCAGGGAGATACGGACACAGACTCAGGTATGGAAATGAAGGATGTATTCTCATCTTTAAGAAAGCAGCTGGGGGAAAAGAATCAGATATGTAAGATAATCGTTAAGAATGTGAGCCGCATGGACTCGGAAATAGAAAAAAATATACTTCTGTTAAAATATATCTCCGGATATACATGGGAAGAAATCAGTGAAATGACCAACTATAGTTTAAGACAGGTCTATAATATACATAATCTTGCACTGAAACATTTTACCATGTGATAAGTATGGGAATGACTGATTGTTACAAACTGCGAAAGAAAAGGGAGGCAGTAAGGTACCGGTTCTTTTCCGCCTCCTTATTCCTTTCAGAAATGTATTTATCCTGCTTCGTGTCCGGGAATACTGTTGTTAATATAATTATTTCCTTCTAATTTAGGAAAGCCGGTGACCTTCATATCGCGGATGATGGGATAAAGATCCTGATCATGAGGGAATTCAAAATGTAAGGTTTGGTCCTTCCCAATATATGCAGCTTCGGTACCGTCTCCAGTGAAATAAGCGGTACTGGTTGGGAAAATAATTGTACTTTCATCGGTTGCCATAACCGTTTCAGATATTGAAAAATCAAAAGAAGTATCAGTAATATTACTGATCATGATTTCACAATATACAAACGGGGATTCCGCCGCTGGAATATCCACATATTTGTATACACCTTCATCAAAATAAGTTCCTTCATATAACTGGACATTTGCTTTGACATGATCAGATTCGGTATCTGTTGGTGCTTCATTCGTTGGAACAGCTTCGCTGGAGGTATTTTCTACTGTAGTTTCTATGCGCTGGGTCATTCGGTCAGCTCCCTTCGCACAGCCGCTTAACAGGAAGCCTGCGGATAGACAGATGCATACTAAAACAATTCTCTTTTTCATACCTTTCACCTCATATAATTAATTGCCAGGCTTTAATGCCATTTAATATATTATATTTTACCATGAAACGGAAATTGTTTCAAATAACCAACAGCGAATTTGTGCCAGTGGGCAGGCAGTACAAGCAATAATCAGCAGTGGTCTATTGTAACGCCTTGATTGTAAGACGTTAAGCAACGATTAGAAGAAGGGGAACTTCTCTATGACTTTTCCGTATTTTAGAGATTGTCATAGAAAAGTTCCCTTTCCTTTGCAGCTTTCTAAAGACATAACGATTTTATTTTTAGGTTTACATTTTAGATTAAAATTTCTTTATAAAAGTTAGAAGCAATTCAATTTTTCAATTAATTCAGATAGTTGGTAATCCACCTGCAATAAATGGGGGAAAGGAGAGGCGAGAGATATTTTACAGGTAAGGAACCGGCTGATGAACTGATTGTTAGATTAAAAATATTAGGAGGTTATCGTATGATAAGAAAAGAGTTATTTAAACGTAATTCAGTTACATCGGATAAACCAAACCAGGCAGCCAATAATACTGCAAAAAGCGCAGATGAATATCAAAAAAGATTTATGGAACTTTGGGGAGACATTAAGGATCCGAAAAATGGGTATTTCAGTAACAAGGGCATTCCATATCATTCTGTTGAGACTTTGATTGTAGAAGCTCCGGATTATGGACATGTAACTACAAGTGAAGCTTTCAGCTATTATATGTGGCTGGAAGCCATGTATGGAAAATTCACAGGAGATTTCAGCGGTTTCAAAACAGCCTGGGATAAAGCAGAAGCCTACATGATTCCAACGGAAAAAGACCAGCCCGAATCCAGCATGAGGAAATATACGGCTGACAAGCCTGCTACTTATGCCCCGGAATGGGAATTGCCCAGCTTATATCCTGCCCAGCTGAATTTTGGTGCAGCTGTTGGATCTGACCCTATTAACAGTGATCTGGCCACTGCCTACGGCAGCAATACCATGTATGGAATGCATTGGTTATTAGATGTAGATAACTGGTACGGCTTTGGAAGCAGAGGTGACGGTGTATCAACACCATCTTATATCAATACGTTCCAGAGAGGTGAGCAGGAGTCTACCTGGGAGACCATACCTCAGCCATGCTGGGAAACAATGAAATACGGCGGCAGGAATGGATATCTTGATCTGTTCACTGGAGACAGCAGTTATTCAAAGCAGTTTAAATATACCGATGCACCCGATGCAGACGCCCGTGCAATCCAGGCTGCTTACTGGGCTGATAAATGGGCTGAAGAATATGGTGTTGACCTTGGAACCTATAATTCCAAAGCCAGCAAAATGGGTGATTATTTAAGATATGCCATGTTTGATAAATACTTCCGTAAAATCGGTTCTCCGGCAGCTGCTGGTACCGGGTATGATGCAGCTCATTATCTGTTGTCCTGGTATTATGCATGGGGCGGCGGAGTAGGTTCCGACTGGGCATGGAAAATTGGAGACAGCCATAACCACTTTGGATATCAGAACCCCATGGCAGCCTGGATATTATCGGAAGTTGAGGATTTTAAACCTCTGTCCCCAAAAGGAGCCAGTGACTGGAAGTTAAGCCTTAACAGACAGCTGGAATTTTATCAGTGGCTGCAGACTTCGGAAGGTGCGATTGCAGGCGGAGCAAGTAACTCCCATAAAGGCCGTTATGAAGAATGGCCGGCAGGTACGTCAACCTTTTATGGAATGGGATATGTAGAAAATCCAGTCTATGCAGATCCTGGAAGCAACACCTGGTTTGGTTTTCAGGCATGGTCCATGCAGCGTGTAGCTGAATATTATTACAAAACGAAGGATGACAGAGCAAAAGCTATTTTGGATAAATGGGCAGGCTGGATTAAATCAGTGGTACAGCTGAATGAAGACGGAACCTTTGCTATTCCAAACGGTCTTGACTGGTCCGGACAGCCTGATACCTGGACAGGTACTTATACAGGTAATAAGAACCTGCATGTAATTGTTACCAGCTATGGCACAGACCTTGGTGTTACAGGTTCTCTTGCAAACACCTTATTGTTTTACAGCAAGGCATCTGGTGATGATGAATCAAGAGTACTGGCAAAGGAATTATTGGATCGTATGTGGAATCTGTACAGAGATGATAAGGGCCTTTCAACGCCAGAATCAAGAGCAGATTACAAAAGGTTCTTTGACCAGGAAGTCTACGTACCAGCAGGCTGGACGGGGAAAATGCCAAATGGCGATGTGATTAAATCCGGTGTTAAATTTTTAGACATTCGTTCTAAATATAAAGATGATCCGGATTATGAGAAAGTTCTTACTGCTTATAACAATGATACTGATCCGGTATTTCACTACCACCGTTTCTGGGCACAGTGCGATATCGCCATTGCAAATGGTGTATATTCCCTGCTGTTTGGAGAAGGCGGTGAACCAGTAACCAACTCTGCTATCAACCCTGTAGCTGCAGTTTTTGATAAGAATATTACTGAACAAACAGATATAACAGTAGAGCTTATCTTAAATGGTAATACGTTTACCGGTATTAATGACGGAAGTACTTATTTAACGGAAGGTACAGATTATACCTTATCCGACAGTACGGTTATTTTGTCTAAAGACTATTTAGCAAGTCAGGATATCGGCAAGTTAAAGCTTGTTTTTGATTTCAATAAGGGAGTTGATCCTGTACTGACAGTAACGGTCACTGATTCCACACCAAGCGGTTCTGTTACACCTTCTGCAGCTACCTTTGATAAGAACCCTGCAAAACAGGCAGATATTACAGCCGTCTTAACTATGGCAGGACATAAACGAAAAGGTATCAGGCTGGATAGCAGAGAGTTAGTTGAAGGCGTGGATTATACCATATCTGGTAGTTCCATTACTTTCTTAAAAACTAAGCTGGCTGGACTTAATACAGGTACCTACAATGTAGTATTTGATTTAAGTGCAGGAACAGATCCTGTAATGGTTCTGACTGTAGTAGATACTTCCATTGCGAAAGGAAGCATTAAGATACAGATGTATAATGGAACCACATCAGCGCAGAACGTTTCTCTCAGTCCGAAATTCAAGATTTATAATAACGGCACAACCAGTGTAAAACTTTCTGATGTCAAAATTAGATATTATTACACTATAAATGGAGAAATGGATCAAAACTTCTGGTGTGACTGGTCTTCAGTTGGCAGCAGTAACATTACCGGAACCTTTGTTAAATTGCCTGCTGCAAAGAAGGATGCCGACTACTGCCTGGAAATCGGTTTTACATCTGAAGCCGGTAATCTGGCGGACGGAGAGTATGCTGAGATTCAGGTAAGAGTGACTAAAAGCAACTGGACGAATTTTACTCAGACAGATGACTATTCCTTTGAGGGTTCAGCAATGAGCTACGTGGATTGGCCAAAGGTTACAGGGTATATATCTAACAGCCTGAAATGGGGAATTGAACCTTAAGTGATGTCATAACAGATGAAAGCACATAATGATTAAAGGGTGGGCGGGTGTAAAATAACTGAGTATCAGTCATTTTGCACCTGCCCCCTTTCTTACAGGAGTGGGTTTAAAAACTCATAGTTGTGAACAACCGTGCAGAACTAAACTCATAATTTACGCACTGGTCTGACATATTTCCAGAATCGCTCGGGATTGTGATAAAAGTAAAGAATTCTGCCGGGAGAAGTATCAAAGCAGTAGCCGGTATCCGCAAAATCAAAGTCCGCCATTGCCTTTTCGATTTTTTCTTCCACACTTCGGTTTTCCTGTTCATAATCAAATGGCCCGTGTTCAAATGTAATATACTCTGCTTCAGGGACATCAATCAGAAGCATTTGGGGCGGTACTTCGCCTTTGTAATCAACAGGAAGACGTACACCATAACACTCTGTGCGGGGAATGCCCCAATCGCAGAGCCGTCCGTCAGGGTCATTCATATAAGCCATAATCTGACCGCTGCCGCTGTTTGATTCAGTTCCGCCTTCGTCATCCAGTTTGCCCTTAATACTATCCAGTAAGCCGCAGATGGTGTCGCAGTCCTGTCCTGGAATCAGGCTTTGTTTCTGCCAAAAATCCCAATATCCATTACTTTCGTAGTTTTTAATGTGCAGAAATTTGTGTGCTGGAATGGTAACAAAATAAATCTTTACATTATTTTCCGATTTTATCATGCCAATCTCTCCAAATCCTAAAAAGTAGCGGTCAAAAGGAGTTATTTTAGTACGAAGAACTACAGGTTTGGGCTTTTTCCGGTATTCACTTGGAGTTACACCATAGGAATTTTTAAAAGCTCTGGTAAAGGCTTCATGTGATGAAAAACCATAATCAAAAGCAATATCCAAAAAACTTTTCTCACTGTCACGGACCTCTTTTAACGCAAAGGCTAACCTTCTAAGCCGCAAATATTCTCTAAACTGCATACCTGATATTTCTTTGAATTTTCTGGTCGTATGAAATTCAGAATAACCAAGCTTACGGGAAAGAAAGCGCAGTGTCAGTGATTCATCATGATACTGTCTGATCGATTCATCAATTTCATCAACAATTAGCTGAATTTGTTTGTGCCATTCGTACATTTAATATTCACCTCGTTTCAATCGCTCTAAAAGAATTATAACGGATAAGAAATCAGAATTCTTGATTTTACTTGCTGAAAAACTTATAAGCGTCCCCTAAAAATTGAATACTTCTTCCCATGCAAAACAGGCGGATTCTTCTGTACTTTTAGGCCAATGGCTGCACCATGCAGGTACACCAGGAGTTTCTACTCTGTCAAAGCTTGGTGTATAGGGTTTAATGTCAATTACTGGGGTATTATCGTTAGCGTCGATAAATGCAATTTGAATCATCCCTTTTACATAATCAATATGGATCACATCTACTGTGGTCAAAGCAATCGGATTAGGACGCAGCGGTGATCTTGTGGCAAAAACCCCTATTACTTGGGGAGCACCCTGATAGGGCTGCTCTTCCTGAAGCGTTGAGCGGGATTGATCATCATCAAAATCGCTGAACCACCAGAAGATATTAATGTTGCTGAATCCTTCCAATGCTTGCAGCGCTGGAATATAGTGTTCATTTACCTCAATAAACGTGCCGTCTTCGTTGTTATGAACCGTTCCAATTGGTTTTACTGTAAAATTACTCATGTGTTTTTCCTCCATTTTCTTGGTTTCAAGCAGAGCATAACCCCTCACACCATGTGAGAGTCAAGTGGATAAAAAGAAGAATGGGGCTATTTAATTTCTAATGGTATCTGAATCTCTATCAGATATTTTTCAGGACTGCTTTCATTCCACGGCCCGCGGTGTACGATTTGTCTGGTTGGGGCGGACATTTCATATTGACTGTTTTCTTGCAGCCATTGTGCAAATGCAAGGTAAGCGCCAGCAATATTTGAAAAGGCTCCGTATACCATTGTGCAAGCCATCATTGGTACTGGCTCAACGTTTCTAAACGTAAAGCCATCTATGTTTTTTCCTGGTTTTTTTACAGGTGCGCATAACTCAACGTCTACATCTTTTTCCCTGTATTCGGTATCATAGTAGATTGAAAAAGTACTTTTTGATAATTGTATTTGATGTTCAGCTGCAAAACCGGATAACTCCTGCCATAAACCACCCTCTGCATAATAATCAGGTATTGTGCGGCGTAAGGAAAGAACCGGATAACCTGGAATGGATTTAATTGAAATGTTATAATGCATTTCGCTTTTTTTGTTTAACAGTTCCCTTTTTGCAAGTTCTATTTTATTTAATTTCTCCTGTTCAGCCAGGATTGCCTGTTCCACCTCCAGCTGTTTCCTGTCAAGCTGCGACACAAGAGAATAGTCGTCCTTGATGCTTAGAGCTGCGGCAATTTCTGAGACAGTAAAACCGCTGTCACGAAGATAGATGATTTTGTTTAGAACCGGTATTTGCTCCACAGAATACATACGATATCCCGTCCAAGGGTCGATTTCGGCAGGTTTTAGAAGCCCTGCCTCATCATAATATCGGAGCATACGAATTGTTATTTGCGTCAGCTTTGAAAATTCACCTATCTGGAACATTAATTTATCCCCCTTTTGGATTTCCACTTTTATTATAAGCATAGTTTAACGATACTTCAATTTTTTTAGAGTTGTTTATTTCTTAAAAATCTGTTATTATAGTCGACATCTCTGTAAAAGAAAAGGAGGATAACTGCTATATGAAATTTCCAGATGGATTCCTATGGGGAGGAGCAGTGGCTGCAAACCAGTGTGAAGGAGCATATAACGAGGATGGAAAGGGGTTAAGTACTCAGGATGTGACCCCACGTGGTATTAAAGGACCGGTAACAAAAGAACCGACTCCAGATAATATGAAGCTGGTAGGAATTGATTTTTACCATCGATACAAGGACGATATCAAGCTGTTTGCGGAAATGGGTTTTAAAGTGTTCCGTACTTCAATTGCCTGGAGCCGGATATTTCCAAATGGGGATGATAAAGAACCCAATGAAAAGGGACTTCAGTTTTACGATGATTTGTTTGATGAGCTGCTGAAACATGGAATTGAACCTCTGGTAACGATTTCTCATTATGAGACACCTTTAAACTTGTCCGTTAAGTATGATGGCTGGATAAACCGGGATTTGATCAGCTTTTATGAACGGTATGTCAGAACTATTTTTAAGCGCTTCGGTGGAAAGGTAAAATACTGGCTGACATTTAACGAGATAAACTCCGTGCTGCATGAACCATTTTTAAGCGGGGGAATCTATACGGATAAGAACAGGTTAAAGAAACAGGATCTTTATCAGGCCATTCACCATGAACTGGTGGCCAGTGCTCTGGCTACGAAAATCGGACATGAGATGATGCCCGGCTGCAAAATCGGCTGTATGATCTTAAGCATGCCAATATATGCCCTGACCTCTAATCCGGATGATGTAATTGCAGTCATGAAATCAGATCATATGAATACATTTTTTGGAGATATGCATGTCAGAGGCCGGTATCCTGGTTATATGAAACGGTATTTCAGGGAAAATAATATTCAGATTCAGATGGAAGATGGCGATGAAGAGCTGTTAAAGAATCATACTGTGGATTTCGTATCATTCAGCTACTACATGAGTATTTGTGAAGCCGCCGACCATTCCGCGGCACAGGCAGGGGAAGGAAATCTCATGGGAGGTGTAGCAAACCCTTATCTAAAACAAAGTGAATGGGGCTGGGCGATCGATCCCCAGGGACTTCGCTACGTGCTCAATCAGTTTTATGACCGGTGGCAGAAACCTCTGTTTATTGTGGAAAACGGATTGGGAGCAGTCGATGAGCTTGTAACACAGCCGGATGGAACAAAGACAGTCCTTGATGATTACCGGATTAATTATTTAAGAGATCATTTAATTCAGGTAGGAGAAGCCATAGAAGACGGAGTTCCGGTTATGGGCTATACCAGCTGGGGGTGCATCGATGTAGTCAGTGCTTCCACTGCGGAATTAAAGAAACGGTATGGCTTTATCTACGTTGACCGGAATGATGACGGAACTGGCACATTAAACAGATATAAGAAAAAATCCTTTGACTGGTACAAAAAAGTGATCGCAACCAATGGGGAAAGCCTGTAAAAGTTCAAAAATAGTAGTTGATTACTTTGACACTCCTGTGATATGCTTTAGATAATTCACAGGAGTGTTACTATTAAATTAGGCAAGTCTGCATCTGTTTTTTTGGTGCATACTTGTTTTTTTGTTTTAAAAAGGATTGAGTGAAAGAAAGGGGTACATATGAAATTATCAGTGAACCAGGAATTGTGGGTGGATGAAATTCTGGAAAAGATTAAATCAAAAATGAGTCTGGTAGCAGAACGCAATCAGAACAAGATACCATATACGGCGGAAAACGGAGTTTTCAATGATTATTCCCATGAGAAAATTTACTGGTGGACCAATGGTTTCTGGCCTGGAATCATGTGGCAGATGTATCATGTTACCGGAAATAATCTGTATAAAGATATTGCAGTTAAAACAGAGCAGAAGATGGATCAGAATTTTCTGATGCCGGCAAAGCTGGATCACGATAATGGGTTTAAATGGCTTCCCTCGGCAGTGGCCGATTACCGTATTACAGGAAGCCAGGAGTCTCGAAACAGAGGACTTCTGGCGGCAGAACTTCTGGCGGGACGTTACAATCCTGCCGGACATTTCCTTCGTGCATGGAATGAATGGGGAGGAGAAAAACACCTTGGCTGGGCAATTATTGACTGCATGATGAATCTGCCGCTGTTATACTGGGCCTGGAAAGAAACCGAAGATCCCAGATTCCGCCATATAGCGGTTAACCATGCGGATATGGCACAGACCTGTTTTGTAAGGCCCGATGGTTCCGTTAACCATATTGTTGAATTTAATCCGGAAACCGGAGAAATGATAAAATCACATGGAGGTCAGGGATACGAAGACGGATCTTCCTGGACAAGAGGACAGGCATGGGGAATTTATGGGTTTGTTTTAAGCTACAGGCATACACAAAAAGAATCTTACCTGAATACTGCTAAGGTCATTGCAAATTATTTTATTGCCAATATCCCAAATAGCAGCTTAATCCCTGTGGATTTCGCCCAGCCACAGACCTGCGTCTGGGAAGATTCTACGGCGGCAGCCTGTTCTGCCTGCGCAATGATTGAGCTTTCCAAATATGTCAAAGAATCAGAGAAGCAGGTTTACCTTAATCCAGCCATTCGTCTATTAAAGGCACTGGCTGAGAACCGTTGTAACTGGAATCCTGACATCGATAATCTTCTGGAGAACTGTTCTGCGGCTTATCATGATACGAGACACAATTTCCCAATGATTTATGCTGATTATTATTTTATAGAGGCTATTTTGAAACTGGCCGATAAAGATTTATTTATCTGGTAAAAGAAAGGAATCATTTTATGTCGATGAAGACCGAGGTAAGATCATACTGGCTCAATACAATGCTTAAAATTGCTCTTCCGGTACTTGAAAATCTGGCAAATGACAATTTAAAGGAGCGCTTGCCAAATACAAATCCCAGCTGCCATAAAAATGCATTGCTGGAGGCATTTGGGCGTACCGCTTATGGGATCAGCCCATGGCTGGAACTGGAAGGCCTCACCGGAGAAGAAAAAAAGATGCAGGAATCCTGTCGGAAGCTTTTTCATAAGGCACTGGCCAACGCAACCGATCCGAAAGCGAAAGACTATATGATATTCGGAGGAGATGAGGATGAAAGACAACCGCTGGTGGATGCGGCGTTTTTATGCAGTGCCCTGGTAAGAGCACAAAACAGTCTTGTCTGCAATATGGATGGGAAAACAAAGGAGCAGCTGATCCGCTGCCTGATGATGACCAGAAGGATCCAGCCATTAGATAATAACTGGGTCTTATTCAGCGCCATGGTGGAAACAGGTCTTTATCTTCTGGGAGGAGATTATGATAAGAACCGGATCCGTAACTATGTCTGCAAGATGCTTGGCTGGTATAAAGGGGACGGATTTTACGGAGATGGAGAAATATTTCATTTTGATTATTATAACAGCTTTGTCATACAGCCGATGCTGCTGGATATTATGAATTGTTTTAAAGATATGGAACAGGAGATGCTGCCTGCTGTCTGGCAGCGTTCAAGGCGGTATGCAGCAATTTTGGAGAGAATGATTTCTCCGGAGGGGACATATCCGATTGTAGGACGTTCCGTATGCTACCGGTTTGGCGCATTTCAGACTTTATCGCAGATGGCCCTGTACCACAGTCTTCCAGAGGAACTTACGCCTGCTCAGGTGCGCTGTGCCCTGACTGCAGTGATCAAACGGATCATGGAGGGACCTTGCATTTTTGATGAAAACGGCTGGTTGATAACCGGTTTCTGCGGCTATCAGCCGGATTTGGGAGAGCGTTATATCAATACTGGCAGTTTGTATCTATGTACTACTGTATTTATGGCTTTAGGTCTTTTGCAGGAGGATCCGTTCTGGTCAGATGAGGATCAGCCGTGGACCTCACAAAAATTATACTCCGGTCAAAATATGGCTGCAGATAAAGCCATTAAGTTATAAAAAATATTAGAAACAAACGGTTAAAAACAGTAAAAGTGTACAAAATATATGAATCAATATTGGTCAAAATACCGATTGCCTTTGCTGCACTCCTGTGATAAGCTTTACGTAGTTTACAGGAGTGTTACTATTAAATTAGGCAAGTCTGCATCTGTTTTATTTGGTGCACGCTTGTTTTTTTTGCTTTTAATCCATCTGTAGCGTTATGTTTTTTACACATTGAGATCGAGGAAACTTTTATGAAAATGGTTATTAAGCAGATATTAAATACAAATGCTGTGATATCAAACGATGAAAATGGACAGGATGTCCTGCTGCTTGGAAGCGGACTTGGATTTAAAAGCCGTATCGGTGATGCCATCGATCAGGAGCGGGTTGAAAAGCAGTTTATTCTGAAGGATAAAAACCATAAAAGTCAGTTCCGGGAAATACTTGACACAGTGCCCCAGGAATATATCATGGTTGCAGAGGATGTCATTGATTTTGCAGTCCAGGTCTTTGATATGACTCTCAATGAAACCATTCATATTTCCCTGGTCGATCATATTTATCATGCCGTAGAAAATTTTCAGCAGGGGCTAGTTGTACCGAATTCTATACTTCATGATATCATACGGTTTTATCCGGACGAATATAAGGTTGGACAAAAGATGCTTGATTTGATCGAGTCAAGATTCGGGTACCGGTTATCCAATGATGAAGCTGGATTTGTAGCCATGCATTTTGTAACAGCCCGGCATAATCAGATAAGCGGAAATGCAAAAAAGATGATTGTCATGGTGAGCGAACTCAATGATCTGATTATGTCAGAACTGAATTTTCAGGTGAAGGAAGATTCCCTTCCCTATTACCGGTATATGACCCATTTGAAGTTCTTTGCCCAGCGTGTCATGAAAAAGTATTATTATAAAGAGCATGGCGGGGCGCGTATGTTAGAAGAACTGCTTAGGAACTACCCCGATGAATATCGTTGCAGCCAGAAAGTATGTCAATACATTGAAGATAAATATCATTACAAAGCAGGACACGATGAATTAGTTTATCTGGCAGTTCATCTGTCACAATTGAAAAACAGTTAGATTTTGGCAGTGTTATGATTCAGTTCAGCAAAGCCTGGTTATTCTCTTGATTATGGGGGATAACCAGGCTTTTTTGATAAAAAATTATTAGGGAGGTATCAAAATGGCGGATTATTCAAAATTAGCCAAAGATATTGTAGAACATGTTGGCGGGGAAGAAAATATAAACTCCCTGACCCATTGTATCACACGGCTTCGTTTTAAGTTAAAAGACGAAAGCAAGGCAGATACGGAAACACTGAAAAATATGCAGGGTGTTATTAAGGTAATGCAGGCTGGCGGCCAGTATCAGGTTGTAATCGGAAGTGATGTGGAAGATGTGTATGACCAGATTTTACTGAGTACTTCCATTGGGGAGAAAAATCAGAGTGAACCAGCGGAAGCAGGCAATTTGGCATCAGAAAACAAAAAGAACAGTTTTATGGAGAAGATGACAGATCTTATTTCCGGCATATTTATGCCCTTTATGGGAGCATTTGCCGGTGCAGGACTTTTAAAGGGTTTTCTGGTATTATTCACAACCCTGTCCCTGCTTGATAAAACTTCTACCACTTATACCATACTTTATGCTGCATCAGACGGTATTTTTTATTTCCTGCCTGTTTTTCTGGCATATTGCGCAGCACAGAAATTTGGCGCAAAGCCGTTTATTTCGATGGCAATCGCCTGCGCTATGTGTTATCCTTCCATGACGGCGCTGTTCGGTAATAAGGAAGTTGCTGTTACATTTTTCTCAATTCCTGTAAAACTGATCAGCTATCCCAGTTCTGTACTGCCGATTCTCTTAACCGTTTATGCGCAGTCGAAACTGGAAAAAGGGTTGATGAAAGTAATTCCTAAGATTATTCAGAGTATTGTTATTCCGGTGGTGGATTTTGCTGTTGTTTTCCCTGTCGCTTTGATCGTGATCGGACCGGTTACTGATATTGTGAGCAAAGGTATTGCCGGAGGAATTCAGGCAGTATTTACTTTCTCTCCAGCAGTTGCAGGATTTGCTATGGGCGCTTTATGGCCGCTGTTTATCGTGTTTGGTTTGCACTGGGGATTTGTACCTATTATTATGAATAACTATTCCGTATTAGGATATGATTACATCTCACCAACTACATTTGGCGCTAACTTTGGTATTGCAGCAGCATGTTTGGCAGTATTCTTAAAAACAAGAAATAAAGATATGAAGTTAGTATCCGGCTCTGCTTCCGTCTCAGCTCTGATTGGTGGAATAACAGAGCCAGGTATCTACGGTGTTTTAATGAAAAACCGTAAAATATTCATTGGAATGTGTATCATTAACGGGGTCAGCGGTATTATTGCAGCAGTTACAGGATGCATCCGTACAGCACAGGTTCCAGTCAACCTTTTAACGATTCCAGCCCTTTTTGCTATGGCAGGTCCGGCTATCGTTGTATCAATCACATTTTCTTTTGTGGTAGTATTTTTATTAACTTATTTCTTTCTCTATAAAGATGAAGTATAATAAAGAATGGTGAATTATGGCAGCATAAAAAGATAACAGGAGAGTGAACGATGCTGAATTTTTCAGAATTATACCCATGCAGCAATCAGGCCAGAATGGCGCAGCTGTTGGATGGTATGTGGAAATTCCGGTTTGATCCGGAAGAAAAAGGACTTCAGGAGGGCTGGCAGCATAAGCTGCCAGACCCAATCTCCATGCCGGTTCCCGCCAGTTTTTCGGATTTTTTTACTACAAAAGAGGAACGGGATTACTGCGGTGATTTCTGGTATGAGACGGAAGTATTTGTACCACGGGAATGGGAGAAACAGGAGGTGGAGATCCGTTTTGGAAGCATTACCCACCGTGCAGGCGTTTATTGCAATGGTAGTCTGACAACTACCCATGAGGGCGGATTTTTGCCGGTGATTGCCAGAGTGACGGATCATGTAAAATTTGGTGAGGTAAATACATTTATCGTAAAGGCCAACAACGAATTAAATGAAGAGAGTCTTCCCTGCGGAGCCACTGCAGTGCTCAGTGACGGAAGAAAACTGGCCAGGCCTTATTTTGATTTTTTCAACTATTCCGGAATCCAGAGAAGCGTATGGCTTGTCTCAAAACCCATTGAATCCATCGAAGATTACAGTGTGGAATATGAATTAAACGGAGAAGATGCGGTTGTTCATTATGAGATCAGGACAAATGGTAATCATGAGGTTTCCTTTGAATTATTTGATGAAGAAAAACAGCAGGTGGCTAAATGCACGGGCAAGCAGGGAAGTGTGATTATTCCCAAAGCCCATTTATGGAACGTAGGAAAAGCCTATCTGTATCAGGCTGTCATGCGCATCTGGAATGGGGAAACGCTGATTGACGAGTATTCCTCTAAAATCGGTATCCGCACTGTAAAGATAGAAGGAAAAGAAATTCAGATTAACGGCAAAGCTGTTTATCTGAAAGGATTCGGAAAACATGAAGATTTTGAAGTAATTGGAAGAGGCTTTAACTGGGGGGTATTAAAGAGAGACTTTGAATGCATGAAATGGATCGGTGCAAATTGCTTCCGGACCAGCCATTATCCTTATGCAGAAGAGTGGTATCAGTTTGCAGATGAAGAAGGCTTTTTGATCATTGATGAGGTTCCTGCAGTGGGAATGATGAGATCCACCAGAAACTTTGCAGATGCAGGTACAGGTAAGTTTACAAGATTCTTTGAAACACCTACCGTACCTAATTTGTTAAAGGCCCATCTTCAGGCAGTGGAAGAGATGATTGTAAGAGATAAAAACCATCCCAGTGTAATTGCATGGAGTCTGTTTAATGAACCGGAAACTACCAGTGAACAGTCGAAAGATTATTTTACAACGGTTTTTGATGCTGCAAGGGCTTTGGATCCCCAGAAACGTCCGATGACAGGAGCATTTGAAAAGAATAGTCAGCCGGAAATCTGCCAGTGCTACCAGCTTTGTGATTTTATCTGTTTAAACCGGTATTACGGGTGGTATATTAAAGGAGGTCCGGAGCTTGTTGATGCAAGGGAAGCCTTCCTGATTGAGATGAATAAGTGGAAAGATAAAAATTTGAATATTCCGTTTGTATTTACTGAGTTTGGTACGGATACCCTGGCAGCAGAGCATAAACTGCCAAGTATTATGTGGAGCCAGGAGTATCAGAACGAATATCTGGATATGAATTTTGAAATATTTGACCAGTTTGATTTTATACAGGGTGAACTGGTTTGGAATTTTGCTGATTTCCAGACTACAGAGGGAATCATGCGTGTAAATGGAAACAAAAAGGGAATTTTCAATCGTGCCAGGCAGCCAAAAAGTGCTGCTTTTGTATTAAAAAAACGGTGGGAATCATTGGACTAAACATATAAAGGACTGAATAGAATGGGATTTTTAGATAATATATTTGGTAATAAAGAGAAAAAGGAATTAGAGACACCTGCTGTAAAGAGTATTACCTGTGAGCCGAAAACAATTTACAGCCCTTTAAAGGGAACCGTAGTACCGCTTTCTAAGGTAAGTGATCCGGTATTTGCTGAAGAAGTTATGGGACCGGGTGTGGGAATTAATCCGGAAGAAGGAAAGTTATATGCTCCGGTGGATGGAGAAATTGCATCCGTATTTCCTACCGGACATGCAATTGGAATGACAACCGGGGATGGAATGGAAGTTTTACTTCATATCGGTATAGATACCGTACAGCTGGAAGGTGATGGCTTTCACGCGTTAGTAAAGCAGGGAGATCATGTGAAGGCAGGGGAGCTGCTGGTAGAATTCGATTGTGTTAAGATTAAAGAAAAGGGCTATCAGACTACCACTATGGTACTGGTACCCAATGCAGCTATATTAGGCACGATGAGTCAGCCTCATACAGGTCCGGTTGAACCTCTGGACCGGTTATTTGATTTTCAGTAATCACTTTCAGGGGAGTGATAACGATATAGATCATGCATAATAAAGAAAAAATCGCGGGCAGCTTTCCAGTATCGAAGCTGCCCGCGATTTTTTCTTTTATAATGAAGTCTCTCTTATATTTTTCAGGATATTAACAACTTCTTCCTTTTTTAGTACTTTACCAAAGGAAACCACCTTACCGTCTACCACAAGGGCCGGTGTGGACATAACCCCGTATGCAGCAATCTGTGTGAAATCTGTCACATGATCAATGGTACTCTCCATACCCAGTTCTTTCAGTGCTTCCCGGGTTGCTGCTTCCAGCTGGTTGCATTTTGCGCAGCCTGAGCCAAGCACCTTGACTGAAGCGCCGTTTATCTTCGTTTCATCATTGTCAGCCATTGTGTCGCTGCAGCTGCAGCTGCCCTCACAGCAGACTCCGGAGTTTATTTCCTTTTCCTCCTCTTTTTTCTTACCAAACCCAAACAATGCCATAATTTTATCCTCCTACAAATTTTTATTTACATAAGAAAACTTTGAAAAACATTAAACAGGTAACCAATGATAATGATGCCTATGGTGCAGATTGCCACGAAAATACCAAGCAGTCTGGGCTTGACGGCTTTACGCAGCATGATAATGGAGGGAAGACTTAAAGTCGTGACCGCCATCATAAAGGAGAGGACGGTACCCAGCTGTGCCCCCTTATAAAGAAGTGCCTCTGCAACCGGTATTGTTCCGAAAATATCCGCATACATGGGAACGCCCAGCAAAGCGGCCAGTATTACACCAAACGGGTTGCGGCTGCCCAGCACCATCTCAATCCAGTTTTCAGGAATCCAGTTGTGAATGATTGCTCCAATACCTACACCGATTAAAATATAGGGCAATACCTTCCTGAAGGTAGCTGCCACCTGATCCCGTGCGTAAATCATACGGTCTTTTCTGGTCAGGCTGGGCGAATCAATATCCACTCTGCCGGCTGACCGGATAAAATCCTCCACATAGCTGTCCATGTGCAGTTTTTCAATCAGAGTTCCTCCCAATACTGCAAGGATCAGTCCGATGATCACGTAGACAAGCGCCACCTTTGTTCCAAAGATGCTCATCAGCAGCACAAGGGAACCAAGGTCCACCATGGGAGAGGAAATAAGGAAAGAAAAAGTCACGCCCAGGGGCAGGCCTGCACTGGTGAAGCCAATAAACAGCGGAATGGAAGAACAGGAGCAGAACGGTGTCACAGTGCCAAGCAGTGCTGCCATAATGTTTGCCCATACACCATGAAAACGGCTCATAATTTTCTTGCTGCGTTCAGGGGGAAAGTAGCTTTGTATGTATGAAATGATGAAAATCAGCACACAGAGCAGCACGGTGATTTTCAAAACATCATAGATAAAAAACTGTATACTGCCGCCAATCTGCCCGGAAATGTCAATGCCAAGGGCCAAAAGCAGTCTGCCAATGAAATCATTGAGCCATTTCATACCAAGTACCTGGTTTTGAAAAAACAGCCACATTGTTTGAAGGGGGTTCATTAGAAAAGTACCTCTCTTTCTTAATCAGATATTCATATCAAAAAAAATTGATGCTTCGCGTTAAATAAGAGCCATCTCTCATCTGATGGCTGTTATCAATTACTACGGCCGCTAACCTCTGCAGCCGGATTGGTAGTGGTTATTGCTTTTAAAAGGAGCATGGCATCTCTGCTTCCCTGTTCACTGATTTTATAATGTGTCCATTTCCCTTCCTGTCTGCTTTCCACAATTCCGGAATCACATAAAATCTTCATGTGATAGGACAGGGCGGACTGACCAATATCCATCTGATCAATCAAAACACAGGCGCATTTTTCACCGCTTCGCAGCAGTTCTAAAATCATAAGCCGTTTTTCATCACAAAAAGCTTTGAATACTTTCGCGTTTTTTTCAGAACTGAGTTCCATATTTTTACCTCACATCAAAATAATTTGATGTAACATAGTATATGCTTTTAAATAAAAAAAGTCAATACAATATAGAATAAAATAACAAAAATAATTGTTGCAAAATACAACAGTTGCATGATAATATATTTTTTGAGGTGATGATATGATAAATCAGGACAGTAAAGTCTTGCGTGAATTAATCCGTATACTGGTCAGGGATTTAGGAATTCTTGAAAAAAGCGATGCTTCCTGTTGCGGCGTTAGTTTAACACAGTGCCATGCGATTGTTGAAATCGGCCGTAAAGGAAAGATTTCATTAGTTGATCTGTCCCGCTTATTGGGACTGGATAAAAGTACAATGAGCCGGACGATCAATAATCTGGTGGAATCGGATTACGTTATACGAAAATCAGATATGGAAAACAGGCGTTATATAATTATTCAATTAACGGAAAGAGGCAGAATCGTTTTTCAGAATATTGAAGAGAGTATGGATAAGTATTATAAAGGTATCTTCAATGCAATACCAGAGAATAAAAGAAGTCAGGTACTTGAGAGCTTACAGCTTCTTAAAGATGCGGTGGAATTGAGCAATTGAGCAGTATAGGTTGAGGCATATTGTTAGGAGGAAAAAATCATGGAATACAGAATTGATGAAATGACAGCATCGGACTGGCCGCAGGCTGCAGATATTTATATGGAGGGTATTGAAACTAAAATTGCTACGTTTCAAAGCGAGGCACCAGACTGGGAAGATTGGGATAAAGGTCACTGTAAGAACTGCCGGCTGGTAGTCAGAAGCGGTGATAAGATATTGGGCTGGGCAGCTTTATCTCCGGTTTACGGGCGGTGCGTTTATTCAGGAGTAGCAGAAGTAAGCATCTATATCAGTAAGCAAAATCAGGGCCAGAAAGTTGGTACAGCACTTTTGGAAGAGTTAATCAGGCGGTCCGAAGAAAATGGATACTGGACTTTACAGTCTGGAATTATCAGAGAGAATTCCGCCAGCTTAAACCTGCATAAAAAATGTGGATTCAGGGAGATTGGGTATAGAGAAAGGTTAGGTAAAATGGATAACGGTAAGTGGCATGATGTAGTATTGGTTGAGCGGAGAAGTAAAGTAACTGGCTAGTATTTTACAAAAGATAACCCTAAAGTTTACACAAAGCATATTGACAAATATCAATATGCTTTTATAATAAAGATATAGATAAATATCTATGCATTAACAGAAGTATATGGAATGGAGAGAAACAAAATGGATCTGCATACAGACTATGCTCCGGTGTTTAAAGCATTAGGCGACGCTACAAGACTAAAAATCATAGAGATGTTATCCTGCGGTGAACTTTGCGCATGTGATATACTGGAATGTTTTGACATTACACAGCCCACATTATCTTACCATATGAAGATATTGACAGAATGCGGGCTGGTGATTAGCCGCAAAGAAGGATCCTGGATGTATTACAGTAATAATACACAGTTAATTGAACTTATAAAAAATTACTGGAGTAACATGACTACAGAACAGGAAAATTGTATCTGCAAATCCCTTAAAACAGATAAACAATGCAATTAAGCATGGCTGATAACGCGTATTTTTTGGAACATATAATTATCCGGCGCATAAAATATGCATATATGCTCATATAAGTATTTAAAGAGGAAGGGGTGAAATTGTGGTTGATATTTTTAAAGCACTGTCTGAAGAGAGCAGGCTGCGAATCCTGACTTTGCTGATGGAAAGAGAAATGTGTGTCTGTGAGATAGAAGTTTGTCTGAATATGACACAGTCAAACGCTTCCAGGCATCTGACTGTACTTAAAAACTGTGGAATTTTATATTGTTATAAGAAGGCGCAATGGGCATATTTTGGCATAAGCGATAGTTTTAAAAAGGAACATAAAGACTTATGGGAGTATCTGCAGCAAAAGATTGTTGAATTACCTACCTATGAGACAGATCATGAACAATGCGAAAAGTATAAAAACGTTGATGTTTGTGCAAATTCAAAAATAACACATTAAGGAGAGTCGAAATGAATAAAGAGAAATCAGCAGAAATTGGTTTTTTTCAGAGATACTTAACCATATGGGTGGCATTATGCATGATCACAGGAGTATTGATCGGTAAATTTCTGCCGGCAGTGCCTGGGTTTTTTAATCAGTTTGAATATGCTAATGTTTCAATTCCTACGGCAGTATTAATCTGGATTATGATTTACCCTATGATGATGAAGGTGGATTTTGAAAGTATAAAGCATGTAGGAAAAAATCCAAAAGGATTGTATGTAACGTGGGTTACCAACTGGCTGATTAAGCCGTTCACTATGTTTGGAATCGCTTCGTTCTTTTTCTATGTCGTATTTAAAGGGTTGATTCCAGCAGATTTGGGAAAAGAATATTTAGCAGGTGCCGTTTTATTAGGAGCAGCACCCTGTACTGCGATGGTTTTTGTATGGAGCCAGCTGACGAAAGGAAACCCGGCCTATACAGTCGTACAGGTAGCAACCAATGATTTAATTATTCTGATTGCTTTTGTACCTATTGTCAAATTTTTACTGGGAGTGAGTAAGGTATCCGTTCCCTGGGATACTCTGGTTTTATCCGTTGTTTTATTTGTTGTGGTACCTTTAACTGCAGGAGTGCTGACAAGAATGTATGTCAGTCAGAAAAAAGGAAGAGAATATTTTGAAAACCAGTTTCTGCCTAAGTTTGATCATGCAACAATTGCCGGATTGTTATTGATGCTTGTACTTTTATTTTCCTTCCAGGGTGATGTTATTTTAAATAATCCTCTGCACATAGTACTGATAGCAGTGCCGCTGACCATACAGACATTTTTAATTTTTTTCATTGCGTATCTGGCAGCAAAGGCGTTTAAGCTACCTCATAATATAGCAGCTCCGGCAGGTATGATAGGCGCTTCTAATTTCTTTGAACTTGCAGTTGCGGTTGCGATTGCCCTGTTCGGAATGGATTCTCCGGCAGCTCTGGCTACTGTAGTAGGCGTTTTGACTGAGGTACCGATTATGCTGATACTTGTTAAGATAGCAAATAAGACAGCTCATTGGTTTCCTTCCGGTATTAATGCAAATACAAAATAAATGATTCAGGAAAGGAAGTATTATTAATGAAAAAGATGCAGATATTTGAACCAGCCATGTGCTGCTCAACAGGACTTTGCGGAGTTGGAGTGGATCCGGAATTATTAAGGATATCCACAGTTCTGAATACCTTAAAGAATCATGGAGTGCATGTTGACCGGTTTAATCTTACAAATGCACCTCAGGAATTTGTAACGAATAAAACAGTAAATGATTTTGTCAGAGAAAAAGGCGTGGAAGGGTTACCGGTTATCGTTGTGGATGGAGAAATTACTATAACTGGAAGATATCCATCAAATGAAGAGTTTATGCAATTGCTTGATGTTCCGGCACATTATATTGGCAGTAACACAGGTGATCGGAAAGCTGAAACTAAAAAAAATAAGGGCTGTGGCTGTTCTGGAGGGGATTGCTGTTGTTAATGGAAAATTTTCAAATAGAAAAGGCAGGATTCACAAAGTATCTTTTCTTTACTGGAAAAGGCGGAGTTGGAAAAACTTCAACAGCCTGTGCCACAGCGGTATCCCTCGCTGATTCAGGTAAAAAAGTTCTGCTGATCAGTACGGATCCGGCCTCCAATCTCCAGGATGTATTTGAAACAGAATTAAATAATAAAGGCGTTCCCATTCCTGGAGTAGCTAATCTTGTAGTGGCAAACTTAGATCCCATTGAGGCAGCCGGGGAATATCGTGAAAGCGTAATCGCACCTTACCGCGGACAGCTGCCTGAGGCTGTGATAAAAAATATGGAGGAACAGCTTTCTGGTTCCTGTACTGTTGAAATTGCAGCATTTAATGAATTCTCCAAATTTATTACAGACCAAAAAGTTCAGGATGAATTTCATTATATTATATTTGATACTGCACCCACAGGGCACACATTAAGGATGCTGAAGCTTCCAGCGGCCTGGAGCAATTTTATCAGCGAAAATACCCATGGTGCTTCCTGTCTGGGGCAGCTGGCCGGACTGGAAAGCAAGAGAGAAATCTATAAAAAGGCTGTAGAAACATTAGCGGATGGAAATCTTACGACCTTAATTCTGGTTTCAAGACCAGAGGTAACACCGTTAAAAGAAGCGGCGAGAGCCTCTCTTGAACTCACAGATATTGGAGTAAGAAATCAGATGATGATCGTAAATGGCATATTAACATCTTATGATGATACTATTTCAGAAAGCTTATATAAAAAGCAGCAGGCAGCTCTTGCCGGTATGCCGGAAGAACTTAAGAATATGAAATGCTGTTTCATACCTCTCAGAGCCTATAATATAACCGGTATGGAAAATGTAAGAGCTTTGCTGGAAAAAGACAGTTATATCATTCATGATGATAAAATTAAGGCAGATATCATTCCGGGTTTAAATGATGTAATTGACGATTTATATGTTTCCAACAAAAAAGTCATATTTACCATGGGGAAAGGCGGTGTGGGTAAAACAACAATAGCAGCCTCTATTGCATCAGGTTTGGCATCAAGAGGAAAAAAGGTTCATCTGACTACAACCGATCCGGCCGCTCATCTTAAATTTGTTATGAGTGAGACTGATAAGATTACAATGAGCCATATCGATGAAAAAGAGGAGTTAAAGAAGTATCAGCAGGAGGTACTTTCAAAAGCAGGGGAATCTATGTCAGAAGAGGACCTCGCATATATAGAAGAAGATTTAAGATCTCCCTGTACCCAGGAAATTGCCGTATTCAGGGCCTTTGCAGATATCGTTGAAAAGGCAGAAGACCAGATTATAGTGATTGATACCGCACCGACCGGACATACGTTATTACTTCTGGATTCAACACAAAACTACAATCAGGAAATGAAACGCTCCCAGGGTGAAGTTCCTGAATCAGCAAAAAAACTGCTTCCAAGATTAAGGAATAAAGATGAGACAGAAGTTATTATTGTAACTCTTGCAGAAACCACTCCGGTCTATGAAGCATTACGCCTGGAAGAAGATTTAAAGCGGGCTGACATTTCTGCAAAGTGGTGGGTGATCAATTCTTCCCTTTACCGTACCGGTACGACTAATAAATTGCTGTCAGCAAAGGCCGGTAATGAAATTGAATGGATTAATAAGGTGGCTGAGCATGCAAATGGAAATTTTGCAGTGATAAGCTGGATTCCGGACGAAATAAAAAATGAGAGTCTATATTTGCTGTAGATAAAAGAGGTGATAGCAATGGAGAAAATGAAAAAAGATAATAAACCGAAAGTTGCCTTCGTTTGTGTGCATAATTCCTGCCGGAGTCAGATAGCAGAAGCGCTGGGAAAGCATCTTGCCAGTGATGTATTTGAAAGTTATTCGGCAGGAACTGAGTTAAAGGATCGGATCAATCAGGATGCGGTTCGGTTAATGAAAAAGATATATGGGATTGATATGGAGGCAACGCAGAAGAGTAAGTTAATTCAAGATATACCTGGTCCGGATGTAGTAATCACTATGGGCTGCAATGTGAATTGTCCTGTTCTTCCATGTAAAATGAGAGAGGACTGGGGATTAGATGATCCCACAGGGAAAGATGATGCTGTTTTTGAGGAAACAATCGGGATAATTGAGAACAAAATCATTGATTTAAAAAACAGGCTGAATAAGTAAATATATGAATAAATAGTGGGCAGCTTCAAACAACAGGCTGCCCACTATTTGTGGTTTGTTGTTAGAGAACCATCAGCACCTCCTTTTCCAGCAGTATACCATGACCGGCGAATATGCCGCTCGACTGTGAATGCTTTTTTAGAGTATAAAAGAATCGTTTTTGTAAAAGTGCAATATCCAGAACTATATATAAAAAAGAATGATTAGATTGGCTGTTTAAGAGATTGAATAATGGGGTAAGGAAAACGAAAAGGAACGGATTTCACGACTTGTCTAACTTCGGCATAAAATATAGTATATCCTATTAAGAAAGGAGTGATATTTATGTGTTGTTGTAGATGTGCTTGCTGCAGACGTAATTCCTGGTCTGTAATTGACTGGGGTGAAGTGGAATCTGATGACGACTACAACGGTAACCTTAACGATTATTTCAGCGATAATTTCAGCGATAACTTTAGGGATAACTTCAACGATAACTTTAGGGATAACTTCAACGATAACTTTAGCAATAACATTATCATTATAATTAACGATAGCTTTAACAATAACACTCTTTAGGATATGATAAAAGGCAGGTATCCAGTTGAACGGGCCTGCCTTTAATATGAGTAATTTAAGAACAGGCAGATGTGGAAAAAGCCAAAGTATTATACAAGCACAGGAGAACCATAACGGAAACTGAAAATCTCTGCATACCCGGCCCTAATAGATCTGATGCCCGCCTTCCAGAGCATCATCCAGCTGTTTATCGGTGCATCTCCTCGCTGCCCCGGCATCACGTTCTTTGATACATTTATATAAACAAAGCACACTGTCGTATAACGCCTCTTTTCCGTATCGCAGACAAAAGCGCTTCCAAAGCTGTGTTACAACAGGTTTAAATGATATGTAAATCAACGGTATAATACTGTTTCCACTGATAACAGAAAGCTTGTGATGAAAAGAAAAGGTGGCAAGAACAGTATCATCTATGGTTTTTGCAGCAGCAACCTCCTCTAATAATCCTTCCAATCCGAGAATATCTTCATTTGATGAGTTTTTAATAATTGAATCGGTTGCCAGATGTTCCAACGCCCTCCGAACTTCTATGATTGAGTAAATTTCGGCCTGTCCAAGTGTATCTCCATGATATTCCATAATGGCATTTAAGGTATTAATGTTGCCGTTCCTGCCGTAATCTGCCACAAATACTCCCTGCCTCGGATGCACTTCCAGAAAACCCTGTTTTTCAAGTTCAGCAAACCCGCTGTTAACGACTGCCCGGCTGACCTGCATCTGCCTTGCAATGTCCCTCTCAGAAGGCAGTCTGCTTCCAACCGGCATTTGTCCGGATAAAATCATGTCACGAATCTGACGAATAAACATTTCTTTTAAGCTTAAAGCGCTAAGTTTCTGAAATTCCATTTTTTTTCCTCATTCTGGCTCTGGTCATACCAGAGATTGAACCTATTTTATCATATATTCTTACTAAAATTCAATAAATAATTATGGGAAAATGACAGTTATTTTTTGCATGATTGCCAGTGCACTGAGAATATTTTATAATAATATTGTTATGACTGAACCAGTATACATATAAAAAACAATCCTGTATCTTTATGGTTAAAAGAACTTATTTTTTAGCCGTCAGATGACAGAGACAACAATGGTAAGGAAGGAGCGCGGCGCATGAAAGATTTTAAAGTTCTTGAGATAAAAACAAGTGTCTTTGCTGACAACAACTTACAGGCTGAAAAGCTTCGTGAAGAATTAAAGGATAAGAATGTATTTCTTCTTAATCTGATGTCAAGTCCCGGGGCAGGTAAGACAACCACTCTGGTCCGTACAATCAATGCCTTAAAGGACGACCTTCATATCGGCGTTATGGAGGCAGATATTGATTCTGATGTGGATGCCCGTACCATTTCGCAGACTGGTGCAAAAGCGATTCAGCTTCATACAGGCGGTATGTGCCATCTGGATGCGGAAATGACACGTCAGGGTCTGGAGGGTCTTGATCCGGACGGCCTGGACCTTGTAATATTGGAAAATGTGGGCAACCTGGTCTGCCCTGCGGAATTTGACACCGGTGCTGTAAAAAATGCCATGATTCTCTCCGTACCGGAAGGAGACGACAAGCCTCTGAAATATCCGCTGATGTTTTCTATCTGTGATGTGGTACTGATAAACAAGATGGATGTATTGCCGTATTTTAATTTTGATCTGGAAAAATGCAAAGCAAATATACGCCTCCGTAATCCAAACGCAGTTATTATTCCCATCAGTGCACTGAAAGAGGAAGGCTTAAAAGAATGGACCGACTGGCTTGGCAATGCAGTAAAATCCTGGTGTGATAATAAAATAGATTGATTTTAAAATGAAATCTGATAAATTCTAAAAGCGCGAAACAGGCGCGGGAAAGGGAACTATGAGTGAATTAAGACCTAAAATAGTAAAGCTGGCAAAAATGGTAGGCGGTATTGCAGGCGTCATGAATAAAATCGATGAAAATTCTCCCGAATACTATGCACTGGATTGTGTCGTAACCGATGACATGGCTGACATTGCCATGATAATCGGGCTGCGCAGGCCGCGTACCTTTGAATATGTGGCAAAACGCTCCGGAAAAAGTAAAAAAGAGACGAAGGCCCTCCTGGAGCAGCTGGCTTACACCGGTGTAGTCAAAGTATGGAAAGATAAAGAAGATCACAAAGAACGTTTTTTTGTGAATATCTTTGCTCCCGGTATGTTGGAAATGATGGTTAATAACCGGGAACAGTTGAACGAGCATCCTGAAATCGGAAAAGCCTTTGAAGAATATACCAGACTGCGTCTTGCACCCATGGCAGCTAAATTCCCCCAGGGTATGGCCATGATGCGTGTGATTCCGGTAGAAGAGGCCATCCGGGATATTCCCGGTACGAAACCCTGGGAACATCTTTCCTACTATCTGGATAAATATGATACATTCTCCGTATCTGACTGCTCCTGCCGCCAGTCCCGCCGTGTCATTGATGAGGGATGCGGTCATCTGGAAAAAGAAATCTGCATCCAGATGGGGGAAGGTGCCGAATATTATATAA
The DNA here is from genome assembly GCF_003432035.1 of Lacrimispora amygdalina. Taxonomy (GTDB): domain Bacteria; phylum Bacillota; class Clostridia; order Lachnospirales; family Lachnospiraceae; genus Lacrimispora; species Lacrimispora amygdalina. The sequence goes on along the minus strand of NZ_QOHO01000071.1, from coordinate 70,656 downwards.
AGACAGGCAGAGGCCGCCAGATCAGCAGAGAAGAAGCAAAAGAGATTATCAAGTTTGCAGAAAATAACGGACTGATGCATGAAATGCCCCATACAGACGGACTTGGTGAATCAGCGGCAATCTGTAACTGCTGTGGCTGTTCCTGTTTTTCCCTCCGCCTTGCAACCCTTTTTAATACTCCTGATTCCATACGGTCTAATTATACAGCCAAAGTAAAAAAGGAAAACTGTGTGGCCTGCGGACAGTGTGTGGAGAACTGCCCGGTGAATGCGTTAACACTAGGACAAAAACTCTGCTCCAAAACACCAGTCACCATAAAGGCAGAGCCTACCGCCCGCGACCATATCTGGAAAGAAAGCAACTGGAATGTGGATTACCGCATAAACCGCAAAGATGTTGCCAAAGAAGGTACATCTCCGTGTAAAACGGCCTGTCCAGCCCATATAGCCGTACAGGGTTACATAAAGCTTGCTGCTTCCGGCCGTTACCGTGAAGCGTTAGAATTGATAAAAAAAGAAAATCCTTTCCCTGCTGTCTGCGGACGGATCTGCCCTCACGGCTGTGAAAGTGAGTGCACCCGCGGAGATATTGATGAACCGGTTTCCATTGATGAAATCAAAAAATTTATTGCGGATAAAGAGCTGGATGCATCTGTCCGCTATATTCCTCCTATGCGTTATCATCTTGGAAATAAAATTGCAGTGGTGGGTTCCGGTCCTTCCGGTCTTTCCTGTGCGTATTACCTGGCAATTGACGGTTATCAGGTAACTGTTTTTGAAAAAGAAGAGAAACCGGGTGGTATGCTCACTCTTGGCATACCTTCCTTCCGCTTGGAAAAAGAGGTCCTGAATGCTGAAATTGACGTTCTTCGGGAGATGGGCGTTACTTTTAAAACCGGAATTGAAGTTGGAAAAGATATCACGCTTAACCAGCTTCGTGAAGATGGGTATGAAGCCTTTTATCTGGCAATCGGCGCACAGGGAGGCAGAAGTCTTGGCATTGAGGGGGAAGAAGGCGAGGGGGTTATTTCAGGCGTAGATTTCCTTCGCAATGTGAACCTTGGAAGAAAAGTACAGCTTTCCGGTAATGCAGTAGTGATCGGCGGTGGAAATGTAGCCATTGACGTTGCCCGTACGGCTGCAAGACAGGGGGCAGCTGCAATTAATCTTTACTGTCTGGAGAGTCTTAGTGAAATGCCGGCATTACCGGATGAGATTGCAGAAGCTGAAGAAGATAACGTTTCCTTCCATAATGGCTGGGGTCCCAAACGAATCCTGACGGAAGACGGAAAGGTGACCGGAGTGGAATTTAAGCGCTGCACCAGTGTATTTGATGCAGACAACCATTTTGCTCCAACGTATGATGAAAATGATACAATCATTGTAAAAGCCGATTCGGTGCTGCTTTCCATCGGTCAGTCCATAGAATGGGGCGGTCTTCTTTCAGAAAGCAGGGTAGAACTTGGACGGGGCGGTACAGCAAAAGCGGACAGTCTGACTTTGCAGACTTCACAACCGGACGTTTTTGTGGGCGGCGACTGCTTTACCGGTCCTAAATTTGCAATCCATGCCATAGCATCCGGAAAAGAAGCTGCAATATCCATTCACCGTTATGTACAGCCCGGACAGTCTCTTGTATTTGGCCGTGACCGCCGTGAATATCATGCTTTTGATAAAAACAACATTGCCATCGGTTTACAGGATTTTGATATGACGCCCCGCCAGAGACCAGGACATTCTCCTGAGAAAAAAGGCACTTTCTATGATGAGCGTCTGACCTTTACAGAGGAACAGTTAAAGAGAGAGACAGAACGCTGCCTCGGCTGCGGAACGGTAGAAATCGACCGTTATAAGTGTATCGGATGCGGCTTATGCACGACCAAATGTAAATTTGATGCAATCAGCCTGGAACGCACCTATGACACGGTTCCAGATACTTATGAAAAGCTTCCTGTCAAGATTGCTGCCAATGCAATTGTACGTACCGGTAAGATTGCTGCCACAACTCTCAAAGAAAGCGCCGTCAAAAGAAGCTGAAGAGAAGAGGAGAGGCAGCAATGCATGAACTTGGTGTACTAAACTCTATGGTCCATACCATTGAGCGTATTGTAAAAGAGCAGAACATAACAGAAGTCAGCAAACTTGTCATCGAGGTTGGAGAGCTTTCCGGTATTGTTCCCAGATATTTGGAGCAGAGCTGGCCGGCCGCCTCCTATAAGACCTTTATGGAAAAAACGCAGCTGGAGCTTATCGTCATTCCGGGTATTGTTAAATGCAAAGGGTGCGGCAGGGTATTTAATGCCGTTTACAGTGATTTATGCTGTCCTGACTGCAAAAGCAGGGAAATGGAAATTTTAGAAGGTGATGACATGATAATTAAGGAAATCGTGTGCTGCTAAAGATTTCTCCTGCCAATTGAATTCACAAGTAAAAAAAACAGACGTTTTTTATTATGAGATTGTACCTGACATGGTAATTCATATAGAAAAAGTCTGTTTTTTATTTTATCTGGATTTCTCTTATAATGAACATTGATAATGTAATTTGCATGCGCTGGCATTGATATTCTATTTTGGCCTCCTACATTGGTGCATTTATATTTATTGTTAAAATATAATAGCACATATTGCTATAATTGATCAATCAATCCGATGATGATAAAATAGTTGATATATAGTTTCTATACTTAAATATTTAAAAGCTAAATAGAAAGGGGCAAAAAAATGTATCATATTGTACAAATTAAAGCTGGCTCTAATTGTTATCTTGTTTCCGAAGCGGATTCGTCAATCCTTGTAGATACAGGTTTAAAAGGAAATGAGCGGAAAATATTAGATGTATGCAAAGGAAAAAACGTAAAACTTATAGTACTTACTCATGGTCATATCGATCATATTCAAAATGCAGCATATCTTGCAAATAAAATGCAGGTTCCTATTGCCATGCATGAAAAGGATATTGTTTTGATACATAATAATCTGTGCCGTGAGATGAAATCAAATGGATTTCCTGGCAATATAATAAAATTTTTCTCAGTTATGAGTGCAAAATACGCAAAAATACAGACGTTTGTGCCAGACGTTATTTTAAAGGAGGGTGACAAACTCCTGAACTATGGAATTGATGGAGAGGTGATTGAACTGCCTGGTCATACTCAGGGATCCATTGGAATTAAGCTGGGAGACCAATATTTACTGGCAGGAGATGCATTAATGAATTTTTTCGCTCCTGGTGTATCGTTATTGTATGAAAATCGGGAACAAATGCAAAAGAGTGCAAAAAGAATTTCTGATATGGGCAGATTAATTATTTATTTCGGACATGGGAATGCGGTTGAAAACCGTATATGGGTAAAATAATATGCGTGATTATGAAATGATATCAGAACAAGTGGAACGGCTGGTTCACAAGCATAACCAGAAAGAAGATATGAAACATTAAATTTGTTTTGAAGAACATCATAAATATCATGTGGAAAATGAAGGTCTTAACTGGAAACCATTCCCTGTTAAGGCCTTTTTGCTGCCTCAACTATAAAGCCTGCTTTTACAAAACTTTGCAAAAATATATTGACCCTGACATCATGTCATAGTGTAATATGGAATCAGACGTACAGGAGGTGAAGATTTGGTATGAAAACAATTAAACAGGTCTCGGATCTAACGGGTATCAGTATCCGGATGCTGCATTATTACGACAAGATCGGTTTGCTGAAACCCAGTAAAACAACAGATGCAGGGTATCGGCTATACGGTGATGATTCTCTTGATATTCTGCAGCAGATACTTTTTTTCAAAGAGTTGGATATTCCGTTGAAAGAGATGAAAGAAATTTTGGAAAGTTCACATTATGACAAGAGACAGGCTCTCCGTAAGCAAAAAGGTCTGCTGACGCTGAAAAGAGACAGACTGAACGAACTGATAGAGCTTATTGAGAAAAAATTGAAAGGTGATGATACAATGAGTTTTAAAGAATTTGATATGAGTGAATATTTTAATATGCTGGAAACATTTAAGCAGGAACATGAGAATGAAGTGGTCAAATATTATGGCAGCGTGGAGAAATTCAATAAAATCATTGAAACAATGAAATCCAAAGAGCTTGAGAGCGCTAAAATGGCAATTAAGCAGTTTGGAAGTATTGAAAAATACACAGAAGCCATTAAAAATAACCTGGATCACCTGCCGGACGTGGTAGAAGGATTTCAGACTTTAAAAAACAATATAGATGTTTATATGGCTCAAATGGCTGAATTAATGGAACGTTTCACATCAGATTTAAGTAAAAATCCTTCTTCGCCTGATATCCAGAAAATCGTGAAAGAAATGGATGATATGGTCAGGGAGCAAAATGAAATTGTCGGAATGGACATGGGAGAAAACTACTGGGGACTGATGGCAGACTTATATTTAACAAACTCCGCGTTCACAAAAGTTCATGATATAAAGTACGGCAAGGGTGCAACAAAATTTATAGGGGAAGCCCTCAAAGTCTACAGTGAGAACGATGCAGTTTCTTAATATTAACGAAAGCTAAATAATTCTTTACAAGCGACCGTTAGTCGTTATATAATAAAACCATAAGAAACGACCGACGGTCGCTATATGGAGGTATTGTCACATGCCAAAAGGAATTATGCTTACACCCGAACAGCAGGAAGCACGCCGGGAAGAAATTATCGGTGTTACTTTGCGCCTCGTAGCTGAAAATGGATTCCAGAAAACATCAATGCGGGAAATTGCAGTTTTAGCAAATATGGGAAAGTCCAGTCTCTATGATTTTTTTAAAACAAAAGACGAGATCATTGTATACGCCGTTGAGAAAATAATAGAAGAAACCATTCAAAAGTTTCAAAGAATTATTGCTGATGAATCCTCGCCGGAGCAGTGCCTCAGAAAAATCATGAGAAAGCATCTTCAAGTACCAAAGCAGTATAGGACTGTTCTGATGTGGCTGAATACAGAATCTGACCACTTGGAAGAGGAATATCGAAAGCGGTTGAAAGCTATGCGTTACAAATATCAGGATATTATAAAATCTGTGATTGAAAACGGAGTGAGCGCAGGCATTTTTCGCAAAACGGATGCCGGTCTTTTAACACGTTTACTGATTAATTCCGTTATGGCAATCGTCTACACATCCCGGCCGTCAGCCAGTCCGGAAACAATGCTTGATGAAACAATGAATATATTTCTGCACGGAATCATGAATGGAGGTGAATGATTATGATTGATTATATCCTGCCCCTGGCGCATAAACAGGCAACCCTTGAAGCAGTTGGGGGAAAAGGTATGTCTTTATCAAAACTCCTGACAGCGGGAATTCCTGTACCCGACGGCTTTCATGTTACCACAGTTTCCTACCGGAATTTTGTTGAAATGAATCATATTCAGCCTCATATTAACAGGCTGCTGGCTGATATTGATTTTAACAATACCAGCCAGCTTGAAGATGTATCTGCCCATATTGGGATGCTTTTCCATAATGGAATTATGCCCCAGGCAGTGTCTGATGCAATTAAAACCGCTTATGCCGGATTAGGGAGCATCGCGGTGGCTGTCCGTTCTTCTGCGACCGCCGAAGACTTGCCTGACGCTTCTTTTGCGGGACAACAGGATACATATCTTAACATACAAGGTGAAAGCGAAGTTCTTGATGCTGTTAAGCGGTGCTGGGCTTCTCTGTGGACGGCCCGGGCGATAGCTTACCGCTTGAAGAAAGATATAAAGCAGGAGCTTGTGGCGCTCGCTGTTGTAGTACAAAAGCTTGCATTATCCGATGCGTCCGGTGTGATGTTTACAAGAAACCCCATCAATGGCAGACAAAGCGAATTGATTATTAATGCTGCCTGGGGGCTTGGTGAAGCAGTGGTTTCCAGTTTCGTTTCACCCGATACGATTGTTATGGATAAGAAGTCCGATCGAATTATATCCTATGATACGGCAGACAAAGAAATCATGACGGTCCGCACCTCAGACGGAACGGAAGAAATCCAGACTCCTGAACGGTTAAGGAAGAAACATGCTCTTACCCGGGACCAGATCAGGCGGCTGGCACAGCTTGGAAAGAAAATTGAAACGTATTATCAAATGCCTATGGATGTAGAGTGGGCGCTGGAAAATGATAAATTGTATATTGTTCAGGCCCGCCCCATAACGGTCCTGCCGCCGGAATGGACGCTTCCGGAAAAAGATGTGATTTACACAAAGGGCAGCCTGGCGGAACACCTGCCAAATCCTGTTACGCCCTTATTCGCCACGCTTGGTCTTGAAATCGTCAACCGCGCATCGGCGCTTTTATGGGCAGATATGTTTGATAAAAGTGCAAAAAAGCTGCTGCCCGATAAAGGGGCATACACGACCATTAATGGATATGTCTATCTTTCCGCCAAATCAAAACCGCTCTTAATTGCCGTCAAATCCCTTTCTCCCCGCTCCCTGCGCAGGGCACTCACCAACAGCGTAGCACGCTGGGAAGCGGCGCGGGATGAATTTCAGGTTGTGATTCAAGAATGGGAAGAAAAACCTCTTCATACGCTGAACGCCCATCAGTTGATGGAGGGTATTCAGTGCGTATTTTACGCCGCCTGTATTTATTTCACAAGGATTCAGCTTACACTGCCCGCTGCCTCTGTCAGCGAAACATTATTTACAAAATTATTTCAGGGAGCGGCCCGCCGCGCCGGTATGACAAATACTGCCGTTTTCCTGTCAGGGTTTGATACCATTGCTCTGCAATCGGATAAGAATCTGTGGGGGATATCGGAATGGGCAAAGAAAAATGAACCTCTCAGCCTTTATCTGAAAAACAATCCTGCAATGAAGATAGGGAAAGATTTCATGTCCCCGGCTGTGCCTGCCGGAGTTTCTCAGGAAGTATGGATAGAATGGAAAAACCGAATCAATCTGTATTTCAAAGAATTTGGCCGCACCGCTTATGAATTTGATTTTGCGTATCCCACACCGCAGGAAACGCTTACACCTGCTCTGGAATCCATAAAAACGTTCGTTGAAGAAAAGGGGGAAAGTCCTTTTTTACGCCAGGACACATTTGTAAAGCAAAGGAAACAGGCAGAAGAAGAGATATTAAAACAGATAGATGGCTCCCGTAAAAAGCTGTTTTTCAAGCTGCTCCATTGGGCGCAGGAAACTGCCCCCATGCGTGAAAACGCTATTTATTTAATGGGAATGGGGCATCCGCTGATTCGCCGTATGTTTCAGGAACTTTCAGTACGCTTTATACACGGGGGAGCTATTTCACAAACAGATGATATTTACTGGCTCACAAAAATGGAATTGGAAGCACTCATAGTTCAGCTGGATAAAAATATGCCTCTGTCTGATAGGAGCGGAGTAATACCTGCCCGAAAGGCGGAACTCAAAAAGTACAGGGGTTATGTGCCGCCTTCCAAATTGCCGGAGAAAAACGAAAAAACCATATCACACGCACCACAGAAACTCAAGGATGGAAAAATTTTGCTGAAGGGAATTGGAACCAGTGCCGGTATTGTGACGGCGCCTGCCTGTGTGCTGGGCAGCCCGGCAGATTTTGAAAGCTTTGAGCCTGGAAGTGTGTTGGTTGCCGTTACCACAACTCCCGCATGGACACCATTATTTTCTTCAGCTAGTGCCATTGTAACAGACATTGGCGGTCCTCTCAGCCATTCAAGCATTGTCGCGCGGGAATATGGAATCCCCGCCGTCATGGCGACACACACTGCCACACGGATTATCCGGAGCGGGCAAATGGTAACGGTGGACGGATCGGCGGGGACGGTGACACTCAGTGAATGACCTGTGATGTAATATGATTGGAAAAAAAGTCGGACCTCTCTTAAAATGATATGATATACTGTCATTGTCTTAAGACGAAAGGACGAGAAAGTATGAATTATTATGAATGTATGCAAGAATCCATTAATTATATTGAAACAATGATATATGAAGAAATTGATTTAAATAAAGCTGCTGATCGTGCATTTATGTCATTATCAAATTATTACAGGCTGTTTTTCGCTATTGTCGGTTGTAATGTAAAAGAATACATCCGATTAAGGCGGATTCACCTGGCGGCACAGGATCTGTTATCCAATGACTGCAGCATCCTTGATACAGCTGTGAAATATGGTTTTACCAGTGCCGATTCCTTCTCGCGTGCATTCAAAAAAGCAACAGGATTTCTTCCGAGTATTTTCAGAAAGCAGGAAAGACAATACATTTTTGAGAGGGTTGATATTATGGATAAATATTTTGAGGAGCAGGACCTGGAACTGTCAGAGAAATATCCTGATATAAAAGTGCTGAAGGAAACCGGTTCCTTTTATGGAGCTGCGTTTCGGGCAGACAGTAAAACGCCGGAAAATGATGCATTTATGGGACTGAAGGAATGGTTTGATAGAAACAATATCGGAGACATTATGCCGGATTACCGTGTGTATGGATATGACATTCCAAACTCAGGAAAAGAGGATGGTACTTATGGATATGAAGTTGTTGTAACAATTCCTGATGATTTTGAAGTCATGGGAGAGGGGGTAGTAAAGAAGCATTTTGAAGGCGGTCTTTATGCTGTGACAGAAACCACAGTCGGTGATATTGTAAAGGCATGGCAGAGATTTATATCCTGGCTGGATATCAGCCGGTATGAAATGGGAGCTCATCAGTGCCTGGAAGAGCATGAGATCGACAGTGGCTTTCTAAAACGGGATTTTGAGAATCCCGAAAATATCAGAATCAATCTTTATATGCCTGTAGTAAAAAGAAGCCAGACTGAATATGGCAAAGTGACGCTGCAGCCGGTTCGTGTGGCATATTATCGGGAATATGGAAATGATTCCGAACAGACGGCCCATAATGTCTTTAAGGTAATGCTGACCTGGGCAAAGAAGAACAGACTTGATTGCAGTAAATGCAAAATGTATCTGTATAATCATGGATTCACCAAAGTAAAAAAATTCTGGTTTGAGATTATGATTACACTTGATGAGAATTTTGTATTTCAGGATGATTTGATTCAGGAAAAGATATTTGAAGGCGGAAAATATCTTACCTATGACACAAGCCTCAGCCACCTTATGCCGAGCTGGCAAAAAGTGAATCAGTATGCAGCCTCCAACAAGATAAAAAGTGGAAAACACCAGTGGGTAGAAGAATGGAATTTAGACAATTGGGAATGTCCTGGAAAGGGGATTAAAATATATTTTCCTCTTGCTTAGGTTAAAATGAAAAGGATGGACTCTGCCATAATAAGGCAGGGTCTTTAAAATTAATAAAAGTTATCTTTAAGATCACAGATTTATATGTTACTATTAGCTTAGTTCCCAGAGGCATTTGTGATGGAGCATGTATTATCAAAAATAGCAGATTGGAGGATTTTTTATGGAAGAATGGCTGATGATGGCGGGATATTCTGTAGGAATAATTGTATTGCTTTACCTGTTTATCTTCAAGATACTTGGATTAAGAATCATCAACTCAAACGAAGTAGCTGTAGTAGAAAAATGGTGGAGTCTTAAGGGTTCACTTAAAGATTCCATTATTGCACTTAACGGAGAAGCGGGATATGCACCCGGTCTTTTGAGGGGCGGTATCCATTTCAAATCCGTACTGATGTATAAAATACATAAGTACCCGCTTATTACGATTCCCCAGGGACAAATCGCCTATTTATTTGCCCGTGACGGTGCTCCGCTTTCTCCGGTGCAGACGCTGGGACGGATTGTGCCTGAAGCAAACAATTTTCAGGATGTTGCCGGATTCTTAAAAAATGGCGGGCAGCGCGGTCCGCAGAGGGGAATTTTAAGAGAGGGTACTTATGCCATTAATCTGGCACAGTTCATTGTGATCACGCCCAGCGCGATCAAATCCATCTCCAGCAACTTAAAGCAGGAGCGCAGCGAATTAATCAGCATGCAGAAAACTCTGGCTGAACGGGAGGGATTCTCGCCTGTTGTGATCATGGGCAGAGGGGGTAATGAGTCCAGTGACATGATGGGAATTGTTACAGTGCACGACGGAACGCCTATTTCGCAAGGCGAGATTATTGCTCCGGATGTAGGCGAAGAACATGCCAGTTTTCAGGATCCGGAGAAATTTCTGGAACTTGGCGGAAGACGGGGCAAACAGATTCAGATTTTGACGGATGGTACCTATTACATCAATCGTCTTTTTGCTACAGTTGAATTCCGTCCCAAAACAGTTGTGCCCATTGGCTTTGTAGGCGTTGTGGTTTCTTTCTTTGGCAGTGAGGGTGTAGATACCTCAGGAGAAAACTATAAGCATGGAGAACTTGTAAGCGTTGGCTCCAAGGGTGTACTGGAAAAACCTCTGATGCCAGGAAAATATGCGTTTAATACCGATGCGGGCAAGGTCGTACTTGTTCCCACAACCAACATCATTTTAAAGTGGAACAAAACCGAAACCGGTGATCATAAGTATGATGAGAACCTGACGGAAGTGGATATTATCACCAAGGATGCCTTTGAGCCATCCCTTCCGCTGTCCGTAGTCATGCATATTGACTATAAGCAGGCACCATGGGTCATTCAGCGCTTTGGTGATATCGGAATGCTGGTAAACCAGTCTCTTGATCCCCTGGTCAGTGCATATTTCAAAGATGTGGCACAGACGAAGACGCTCATCGAACTGATACAGGAACGAAGTGCAATCCGTGAACGTGCTGTTCTTGAAATGAAAGAGAAGTTTGAAAAATATAATCTTCAGCTGGAAGAAGTTTTAATTGGTACGCCTAAAACGACAGTAGCCGATACCCAGATCGAGAACATTCTGATGCAGCTTCGGGAACGGCAGATTGCCGAAGAAAAAAAGGTCACCTACCAGAAGCAGCAGTCGGCAGCGGAAAGTGAGAAATCCCTGCGTGAAGCCCAGGCGATTGCGGAGCAGCAGAGCTTCCTTACGAAATCCAAGATTCAGATTGAAATTGAGGGTAACAATGGTGCGGCTCTTGCAAGCCGTGCTGAACAGGAATCCAATCAGATCATTGCTCTTGCAAAGGCCAATGCTTCCAAAATCAAGCTGGAGGGTGAAGCGGAGGCTTCCAAAGAATCGAATGTCGGTCTGGCAAAGGCACAGGCCATTGAGGCACAGGTCAAAGCTTACGGCGGTGCCGAATACCGTGTCATTCAGGAAGTCACTGATAAACTGGCCGATGCTGTCAAAAATGCTACCGTGGATATCGTTCCCAAAACTGTTGTGCAGATGGGAAGTGGAGATAACGGTTCAGGAGGCAGCTCCGGCGGGAGCGGCACCGTCATGGATACCCTGCTGAAATTCATTACACTGGATAAACTGGGTGTGTCCCTGCAGCATATTTCAGAGCCGTCTGCTGCCCCACAGGCAAATGAGTCCGCGGTAAAGTCAGACCAAGGCATAGATGCACAGGAAAAACAGCCGGAAACCGACTAAAACAAACGCATTTTATCGGGTAGGTGTAATACAATCCTGTTATACTTAGCTCAGAAAGGAGGCAGGATGGACTATTTAAAAGAAATGAATCATGCACTTGACTATATTGAAAGCAATTTGGAAGGAGAAATTGATTACTCCACAGTGGCAAAGCTGGCTTGTTGTTCAATCAGCTGTTTTCAACGAATGTTTTCGTATATTGCTGACATACACTTGTCAGAATACATTCGGCGCAGACGGATGACATTAGCTGCATTTGAATTGCAAAGAAGCAATGTAAAAGTGATTGACCTTGCTGTTAAATACGGTTATGAATCCCCGGATTCTTTTTCCCGTGCATTTTTGAATGTTCATGGAGTAATTCCCTCTGTGGCACGCAATTCCGGGAAATCTTTAAAAGCTTATCCTCGTATTACCTTTCATATTTCTATTAAAGGAGATGCTGAGATGAATTACAGGATTGAGAAGAAAGAAGAATTTCGAATTGCAGGTATGAAAAGGCATTTTCATGCACCGGAGGATGATCCGGGTGCTGTGGACAAATTCTGGAAGGAAGTTTTTGAAAATGGAACTTATGAAGAATTAATGGCTTTATCAAGTGGTGATCCGAAAGGCGTTCACGGTTTCATTGAAGTGATAAGTGAGGAAAAAGTGGACTATACCATTGCCTGCATTACTGATAAAGAGCCGCCGGAGGGCATGGACAGCTTTGTTATAAGTGAATCAACCTGGGCTGTTTTCCAGATTGAAGGTCCGGTGAATAAAGCAGTGGAAGATGCATGGAAGCGTATTTTTAGTGAATGGCTGCCTGTATCAGGATATCAGTATGCTGAAACGGTGGATATTGAATGCTTCCCATATCAGGGGAACAGAGGAGCAGCTGATTTCAAATTTGAGATATGGCTGCCGGTTAAAAAAATGTAAATATAATATAGATGATGCCGCCCAAATACCATGCAGGTCCGGGCGGCATCATTTTTAAATAGTCCTGTTATCTGCTCCCTCCGCCGCCGCCGCCGGAGAACCCTCCTCCGCCTCCGGAACTGACGCCACCGCCGGTTCCTGCTGTGTTGGAAGCCGGAGAGGCAGCACTTGAAATATGGTGTGTCATGGTCATTAAATAAATCATATTGTAGGAATTGCAGCCGTATGTGCCTGCGAAGGAGTCAAAATGTTCCGGATCAAGGGCTTTCATATGTTGAAGAACCCGCTCTCCAATTTGGAACAGGGTAGCAAACACAAGATAATCTCCCCACAGTGTTCCCTGAGATGTCTGGCCGTTACTTTGTCCTCCCATATCCATCAGATATTTTTGAAATCCAAGTATCCGGACAGCCTGCTCAAAACCAGAGGCAGTGAATCGAAGAGCGCTTTTTAAGTCTGCTGCCGCAGCATTCAAGTCCATTAATTCATGATCCCCTTCCAGTTTCACTCTGCTTTCCCATGCAGTGAGCTTCTTATAAAACTCTTCTGACCGATTTCCAATATCTGAGGTCCAGAGAATGTTGTTTTCATCGGATTCACTGAAAAAGATCATGTACAGCGTATACTCCACTGAGGGTCCTTGTGGCTGAGTCTGTGTAAATACAATAGCTTCTTCTTCCTTAAGTTTTCTGCCATTCGTATTTTCACGCTTTTCCATGCGGATATACCCTTTCTCCTGCCAGCGGATGAGATAGGCACCCATAAGATTTTCTAAGGAAATCCCCTTGCGGATCAGCTTCATGGCGGAATATACAGCGGGAATACTGCCGTCAAAAGGGATGGACCAGTTGGCGTTTATCTGTTTCATTGAAGGAAGCCGTATAACTGTTCCGTCTGCCAGTTTGTATCGGGAATAAAAGAATACAATGGGAATAATGGCCATAATAATAGCCGCCCCTAAAATGGCAAAGATGATATACATAACCGTATCTGAATTATCGTTATCTGCTTTTTTCTGCAATTTTTCAAAAGTCATATCTGCTTTTTGTGCTGTCGGAAATAAGCTTCTGTCAAAGCGGCAGAGTACATTCGCATAATCACTTTTTCCCAAAGCTTCTGAAGAAAAGGCAGTAAGGCTTCCGTCGTTGTTCATTTTCACTTCACCCTTAAAACCATAACCCCAGATTCTGGCGTTGTCTTCTGTTAATTGCGTATCAGGCTTCCGGATTTTAATATAGGCTGATCCCGGAGCGCTTGAAAGCTCTGATATAAACTGATGATAAAATCCGGCGTAATCGCCATAATCTTTGACTAATCCCTCAATCGTATATTGTATGGTATATTGATGGTTACCATAATTTCCTATTCCCCAGCAGAGTTCGTAACCACGGGAAGTCTTTAATATTCCGCAGGTGCCGGACTTTTCCTCTCTGGTGCGTTTGGTATCCCAGTTATCCAGAGTCTTGTATTGCTTACCTGATTCGTCTGAAACAAGAAAAGAATGAACGCTCATTCCATCCATGTTATATAAAGCCTTATAATACTCTGTACCGCTGGATACACCCCGCACATCCCAGATTTCCGTGATAACTGCAGAACCATCATTCTGAAGCATGACATCAATATTAATAGATGGTATCGCATCTTCAGCTGCAAATGATACAACTGACTCCAGGATAAATAGTACTGCGAGCAGTGCGAAAAAAATAAGTAACTTTTTTTGTTTTATTTTCATTTATCTTCTCCTCGTCTTGTAATTATTACACTTACAGTGCATTATACCACATTTTCCGCTTACATATCACCATCTTCCGTATGTATGACTGATTGCTGCAGGGGAGCACTTACTGTATCAGCTGCATAAGATATAAGGGGAGGCGGTATAATACGGATTCTTAAGATTATATCGGGCAGCCTGGGGAATATACAAATGGGAAAGGGCAGTAATAAGATATAAAGGGAGAGCGTATTTTATGAAGAAGTTATTAAGTGCAACAGCAGTATCAAATCCCACATGGTATGTAGGCGAGAGAGTTATTTATCATGGACAAGCGAGACCTTATGATTATTATGGCGCAAAGGATCCTACCATCGTTTATTATGGAGGAAAGTATCATGTATTTTATACCGGCGCCAATCAAAGCGGCGGCTGGCAGATGCTTTATACGTCAGCGTCCACGATCTCCGGTCTTAAAAATGCTGCGCGCACCTATATGAGTTCGATTGGGGAAAGCTATTTTTGTGCACCTCAGGTATTTTATTTTGAACCGAAAAAGTTGTGGTATCTGGTATATCAGGACGGAACACACGGTGCAGCATACGCAACAACAACGAATATAGCTGACCCAAGATCATGGTCAGGACCCAAATCCTTTGGCATCTCCGGAAATTTGGGGTGGGATTATTATGTGATTTGTGATAATTCCTATGCTTATATGTATAATACTCCAAGTGATAATTCCCATAAATTATATGTACGAAGAACTTCGCTTTCTAATTTCCCGTCAGGCTGGGGAGCGCCTTCCGTAGCCATAACAGACACCTTTGAAGGTGCAAATGTCTATAAGTCTTTAGCAGATGGCCAATACTATCTTGCGATTGAAGATATGAAAGATGGCCGGTATTATGAATTATGGCAGTCAGCCGGTGCCGGAGGTCCATGGAACAGAGTGGCTGAGAAGTGGGCATGGAGAGGCAATTTACAATATAACGCAGACAGGTGGACGACCAATGTATCTCACGGTGAATTCATCCGTGCCGGCTATAATCAGAAGATGGAGATTAATGATATAAACCGGGTTGATTTTTTGATCCAGGGTACGAATAACTTATCAGGACCTTATCAGCAGATTACCTGGGATCTGGGAGTGATAAAAAATTACAGATAAGAGAAATGGAACTATTCATGCAGTCAGTACCAAAAGAATTGTAAATGGTACAAGCTTTTAAAAGACCGTATGTGCTGACATGGGATGCCCGGCTTTATATGCCGGGTGTTCTTCAGCATTCCGGTGATTGTATAAATCTCCAAACTGATGTAAGATAAAAACAGGTTCGAAGGGAGGAGATACATATGTTAATTGATAATGAGATTAACTTATGCACCACATTTACTCCTGTTGAAAATGACGTTGCGCTTTTTGTCATGAAGAATAAGGAGCACATCATTAATTTATCTATTCAGCAATTGTCTGATGAAATACATATATCCAAATCAACCATTCACCGATTTTGTAATAAAATCGGGCTGAAAGGGTTTAATGAACTGAAAGTTAAGCTGGCACTGGATTTGGCAGAAACGCAGAAAGAGGGGGAAGTGATTGATGTTAATTATCCCTTTAAAAAGCAGGACAGTCAGAAAATGATTGCAAGCCGGCTGTTAAAACTATATGAAACAACAATCAGGGATACTTATGATTTTATCGATCCGGTGGAATTGGAGAAAATAACGAAACTGCTTCATAAAGCAAGCGTCATTGATATTTATACTCATGCACACAATTTAAATCCTGCAGAAAATTTCCAGGATAAAATGCTGACAATCGGCAGAATGGTTAATTGTCCCAAATCATTTTATAAGCAGAGAATGACGGTTTTGGCTGCTTCCGATGACCATGCAGCTCTCGTATTGTCATATTCCGGAAAAGCTACTTTCATACTGCCAATTATCCATATGCTTTATAAGAAAAACATACCTGTGGTTTTAATTGGAAAAGCAGGAAGTAATTTATATCCTAAGTATATAAAACACCATCTCTATATCAGTGACAGGGAAAACTTACGGGACAGGATATCCCAGTTTGCTTCCCATATTGCGATGCAATATATGCTGGATGTAGTGTTTGGATGTATTTATAATATTGACAGAAATAAAAATATTGATTATCTTCATGAAGCTATTTCTTTTATGGATGACAGAGAAATAGACAAATAAATGGGTGCCAAAGCACCCATTTTTTTGTCCGGAATTCAGAAAGTTTCAGCGCTTATAGCATTTAAAAAGGTTTTTTGGAAAAAAGTATCTGCATACATTGGAAAGATTGATTTTCTGATATCCAGTGTCTATGATAAATCTATCAGGAACAGTTGTTCAATTTGACAGGCATGAGGAGGGTTTAAATGGAACATTCAATAAAAATAGTTACGATTGGAGGAGGAAGCAGCTATACTCCTGAATTGATGGAGGGATTTATAAAACGTTATAAAGAACTGCCGGTCAGGGAGATCTGGCTGGTGGATATTGAAGACGGACGTGAGAAAGTTGAGATCGTTGGTGCACTGGCACAAAGAATGTGGGATGCGACGCCTTACCAGGTAAAGGTATATACCACTCTGGACAGAAGAGCGGCATTGGTAAATGCCGATTTTGTCACTACCCAGTTCCGGGTGGGGCTGTTGGATGCGAGAATTAAAGATGAGAGAATTCCTTTGCTTCATGGAATGCTGGGACAGGAAACCAATGGTGCCGGAGGGCTGCTCAAAGCCTTTAGAACCATTCCGGTAATGAAAGAAATTATATCTGATATGAAAGAATTGTGTCCGGAGGCATGGCTGATTAATTTTACAAATCCAAGCGGGATTATAACTGAGACGGTAATCAGGCATTTTGGTTGGAAAAAATGTATCGGTTTATGTAATGTGCCAACCATAGCCATGATGGCGGAGCCAGCTGTGATTCATAAAGAGGCTGGGGAATTAAATTACCGGTTTGCCGGGCTCAATCATTTCCATTGGCATAAGGTGTTTGACAAACAGGGAAAAGAGCTGACTTCCCAACTTATCGGACATATCAATGAAAGAAATGGGGGTACACCTGCAAATATTTTTCAGGCTGAGTTTCCCATGGAACTGCTGCAGACAATGAATCTGCTTCCCTGCGGATACCATAGATATTATTATATGCAGAAAGAAATGCTTGAGCACAGCCTGGAAGAATTTAAAAACGAAGGAACCCGGGCAGAGCAGATGAAGAGAGTGGAAGCTGATTTATTTGAGATATACAAACAGCCGGAACTTAAAACAAAGCCGGAACAGCTGTCAAAACGGGGAGGGGCATATTACAGCGATGCGGCATGTGAGTGCATCAGTGCAATCTACAATGATAAGAGAATTCATATGGTTGTAAGTACACAAAACCGGGGAGCGATTCCGTGTCTGGACAGTGATTCCATTGTAGAAGTGTCTTCCCTGATTTCCGCAAAAGGTGCGGAGCCCATTGTATGGGGAGAGATGCGTCCGGCAGAAAAGGGCTGGCTCCAGATTATGAAGGCAATGGAAGAGTGTACAATTTCAGCAGCCCTGACAGGGGATTATGGTCTGGCTCTTGAGGCGTTCACTATAAATCCTTTGATTCAGAGCGGATCAGAGGCAAAGCGAGTGCTCGATGAATTGCTGGTTGCACATGAAAAATACCTTCCCCAATTCCGGGAAGCAATTGAACTATTAAAGGAGAAAGGAATTGAGTCCCTTGATCCGGTAGTCAGCAGCCTTATGAAATACGGACATTAATAAGGAGGAGCAATGAGCGTAGCCAGGGAACGATTCGGGTTCATGAAGGATGGGAGGGAGGCATTTCTTTTTACAATACGTAATTCCAGGGGAACGGCTGTAAGTATCACTAATTTTGGGGCGGTTTTAGTGTCACTGCTGGTAAAGAAAGGGGATGGAAGTTTTCAGGATGTTGTGCTGGGATATGACTCTTTAGAAGAGTATTTTCAGAATTATCCGATGTTTGGTGCAACGGTAGGAAGAAATGCCAACCGGATATCCAATGCTTTATTTGTTCTGGATGATAAGGTTTATCATCTGGCAAAAAACAGAGGGTGTCATAATATTCACAGCGATAAGGAGAATGGATTTCATAAAGTGCTGTGGGATTATGAAATTACGGGGAATAATTCTTTAAAATTAAGCTATCGAAGCACAGATGGGGAACAGGGATTTCCAGGAACGATTGATGTGGCGGTTACTTATCACCTGACAGAGGGAGATGGAGTGATTATTTCATACCATGCAGTCAGCGATAAAAGGACGCTGCTTAATATGACAAACCACAGTTATTTTAACTTAAAGGGTCATGGAGCGGGGAGTATAATGGATACGGAATTCATGATTCTGGCAGATGCGTATACGCCCGTCGATAAGGATATCATACCAACAGGAGAAATCTGTCGGGTACAGGGAACTCCCATGGATTTTAACAGTCCGCAAAGGCTGGACCGGGTGATAAAGGCGGAGTATGGGCAGTTAAAGCTGGCAGGAGGCTTTGATCATAATTTTGTTATAGGAAATCCCCATTCAGGTGTGAGAAAAATGGCTGAGGCAGTAAACCGCACCGCGGGGGTACGGATGGAGGTATACTCCGATCTGCCTGGTATGCAGTTTTATACGGGGAATTCTTTAAAAGATGTTTCGGGAAAAGAGGGAGCGGTTTATTCAAAATGGAGCGGTTTTTGTATGGAACCACAGTATTTTCCCAACAGTATCAACACAAAGGGATTTGAGGTCCCGATCCTTAATAAGGGTGAAGAATATAAATCAACCACAATCTATCAGTTTTCATCATTTGGGGAATCGTTTGAGGAGGATTACATATGAATAAGGGGAAAGACAGTAAAGCGTTTGCAGTAGTACAAAAAGTGGGAAGATCCTTTTTTCTTCCTGTATCGATCCTGCCTATTGCGGGAGTATTGCTGGGATTAGGGGCATCCTTTACAAATCCAAAGACAATAGATGCGTACCAGTTACAGTCCATCCTGGGACAAGGCACGATATTACACGGACTTTTAGTAATTATGTCACAGGTGGGCAGTACGATTTTTGGTAATTTACCAATTATTTTTGCCATGGCAGTCGCACTTGGTATGGCGAAAAATGAAAAAGCAGTTGCAGTTCTTTCGGCAGGAATCTCGTTTTTTGTGATGAACACTACCATAAATGCCATGTTAAAGCTCACAGGACAAATCCTGTCTGACGGAAGCTATGGGGAGCATGTATTAAATGGAGCACTCACAAATATGTGTGGAATTGATACTCTCCAGACAGGTGTATTCGGAGGTATCGTAGTTGGTCTTGTTACATCTTATCTGCATAACCGCTTTTATAAACAGAAATTACCGGCTGCCCTGTCTTTTTTTGCAGGAATACGCTTTGTGCCCATTGTATGTGTGGTTGCACATATTGGAGTTGGTCTGATTCTGTTTAATATCTGGCCCATAATTCAGCAGGGAATCTTTGCTGTCGGAAATGTGGTAATGAAATCAGGTTATTTCGGAACCTTTATTTTTGGATTTATGGAGAGGGCATTAATTCCGTTTGGTCTTCATCATGTATTCTATATTCCGTTCTGGCAGACAGGACTGGGAGGAACTGCGGTAATCGACGGTGTAACGGTTGCTGGAGCACAGAATATCTTTTTCGCAGAGCTGGCATCTCCGTCGGTTACCCGTTTCAGCGTCAGTGCCTGCCGGTTCATGACAGGTAAATATGATTTTATGATGGCAGGTCTTCCGGCGGCTGCACTGGCAATGTACCATTGCGCCAGACCGGAAAACCGCAAAGTAGTGGGCGGACTGCTTGCATCAGCGGCGCTTACCACATTTTTAACGGGTATTACAGAGCCTATTGAATTTACATTTTTGTTTATAGCACCTGCCCTGTTTGCCATTCATTGTGTATTTGCAGGATTGTCGTTTGTTATCATGCACGTATTAAACATCTGTATCGGAACCACGTTTTCCTGTGGATTAATTGACTTCATCCTGTATGGTGTACTGCAGGGGCAGGCTAAGACCAACTGGCTTATGATTCTCCCTGTATTTGCCGGTTACGGTGCTTTGTATTATTTTGTATTTAAGTTTTTCATTTTGAAATTCAATCTGCCAACACCCGGACGTGAAGAGATGGAAGGGGAGATTAAGCTTTATTCAAAAAAGGATTTTCAAAACAAGTTAAAGTCTGAAAACAATGAGAAATCCAAGATGATTCTTGAGGGACTGGGCGGGTTAAAGAATGTGATCGATATTGACTGCTGCGCCACCAGGCTGCGCCTCACAGTTGCAGATGCAGACCTGATTAACGAAGATATTTTAAAGAAAACCGGTTCCAGGGGTGTTATAAAAAAAGGAAATGGAGTTCAGGTAATTTATGGCCCCCAGGTATCAATTATTAAAAGTGATCTGGAAGAATATGTGGAGAGTATAGGAAATCTTTAAACGCAGTGATCGTGTATTCCGGTACAATTCTATATCTTTACGAACTCAAAGAGCCGCAGGTGCGAATACCTGCGGCTCTGGCTATTTGTTATTTTACTGTTCTGTTTATCAGCTTTTTCGGTTTTTCCAGTGTCTGTTTCATCAAAGAGCCAGCGGAATAAACACCGATCAATACAATGAAGATTTCCAGCCTTCCAAGTATCATTCCAAGCATTTCCACCACCAGCGTTGCATTGCCGGTAGCAGGAGAGGTAATGCCGATGGACAGTCCTACAGTGCCGAGGGCAGATGCAAATTCAAACATGGCTTCAGTCAGGGAACAATCTGCAGTTACTGTGATCAGCAAAGTGCCTGTAATATACAGAAAGAGATAAGAGGTTACAAAGCCGGTCGTGTCTGCTGCCAGTGTGGAATCAATCTCTGTTTTTCCCTGTGCTCTGAAAAAATAGATTGTTTCTACATTTCTTGGTGAAGAAAGGCGTTTGCGTATATTCTGCAGGGCAGTACGGATCATTAAGTAAACACGGGTCAGTTTGATGCCGCCGGCCGTCGATCCGATGCCGCCGCCGATTAACATGGTTAAGATCAGCATACTGACTGCAAGTGGAGGCCAGGAGGTATAACTCATACTGGAATAGCCTGTTGTTGAAAGCGCAGATGTAACATCAAACAAAGCCCGGCGGAGTCCTTCAAAAATACCCATATTCATTCCGCTTATGAGGGAAAATGCCGTAACAGGAACCGTTATGAGCAGTACAAGGAACATAAAGCGGACTTCACTGACTTTAAATACCTGCTTCCATTTTCTCTTTGTTAATAACAGCAGTACAGCGAAGTTTGTCGTGCCTATTAACATTTGAATAATTGTGATGATCTCAATGGGGAAGCTGTTATATTCCCCTATGCTGTTCAGCTTGGTTGAAAATCCACCGGTAGATAAGGAACACATCGTATGATTGACTGCGTCAAACAGACTCATACCGGCAATGACGTAAGCCGCTGTTCCTATTACTAAAAAACCATTATACATCAGACAAATCGTCTGGGCTGTCTTTTTTAAGTTGGGCAGGAGTTTATCCGGATGCCCCTCGGCGTTGTACAGATTCATGGATTGTTTATCCTGCACAAGCATTACCATCATCATTACGAACCCCAGACCTCCGCAAAATTGCATAAAGCTGCGGTGAAACAGATAGATATGGGGAGTAATGGTCACATCCATGACGGAGAGGCCGGTTGTTGTCCAGCCGCTGACTGCCTCAAAAAGTGCCTGAACAAAAGTGAGCTGCCTGCCCAGTACGAATGGACCTGCACCGATAAAAACACCCCATCCCCATGCAAACAGGACTGTAAGGCTGCTGCGCTGCATGGAAGAACGCCATTCAAACGTGGATTCCTCCTTTTTTTTCATCAGGCAGATGATACTTCCAAGTACGATTGAGCCTAGTGATGGAAGTAAAAATGGAACAATATAAACTGCGTCCTGAGGATAAAATGGAACTATCACCAGAGGGACAGCAACAAGAATACCGATCAGCAGCATGAGTTTTCCTATGTTGCTGCGATTATAAAATTTACGGGTCATGTCATCACCTTCCTGTCAATTCCTGAATGGCGGCCATTTCCTGTTTATCAGAGGAGATCAGTACAAGCATATCCCCGGACAGAATCCGTGTGTCGCCTCTGGGCACCATGGTCGTATCACCGCGGAGGATACAGCCTACAATTACTTCCTTTGGAAGATCAATTTCCCACAGCTTTTTTCCCACAGCAGGTGAGGTATCTGGAATAGGAACCTCTGCAATGTTGACGCGGCCTTCCCCAATGGGAATCAGTGTTGTTATTTTATCTACAAAAGCCTGTTGTTCAATAATGCCGGTAATTGCAGTAATGGCACAGACAACACTGTCGATTCCCATCTTGTAAAAAAAGTCGGTTTTTTTCGGATCAGTTAAAAGTGCGACTGTCTTTTTTACCTGGAACTTTTTCTTGCATAATTCACAGATAACCAGATTATCCTCGTCTTTTGCAGTCATTGCAATGGCGATATCCGCATCGCCCGCATTGGCATCTTCTAAAACAAAGGGCCGTGTTCCATCACCATGAATGACGGTAAGCCTGTCGATTTCAGACAGCTTCACACAGTCTTCCAATGTATCATTTATTACGGTTACCTGGTAACCTTTATTTATTAACGAAGCTGCAAGAGACTTTGCCTTGCTTCTTCCGCCAACCAGCAACACCTTTGTTTTCATGATTCTGCCTCCTGTAATGATTCTTTGTGAATGTCCGGTCTGGATAATATTTTATCGATTTCCTTTACGGATAAGACAGCCGGGCATATGGTATCGATGCCAAATTCACGATAAACGTACTCCCTTTCCGGATCATATAACCTTGCGATCACCCGTTCAATGTGGAATAGTTCGCGGGCAATCTGAGCTACCAGTATGTTCGCATTATCATTATTAGTAACAGCGATCACTGCAGTTGCAGTGCTTATCTGTGCTTCCTGCAAAACATCCAAGTCTGTGGCATCGCCGTTTAAGGTAAGTCCGCCAAACGCTGGGGACAGTTTTCGAAAAGCATCCTTGTTTTTGTCGATAATCAGCACATCTTCACCGCTGTCGGAAAGTGTATTTGCCAGGTTAGCGCCTAATCTGCCGCATCCAATTATAATTGTGTAGTTTTCATTTTTGGGTTTGTTTATTTGAATTTTCATATTCAATTCCTCCTGATGACATGATCATTGTCATCTGTTATACAATCATTTTCATTATAAGCACACCTGCCATTTGAGAAAAATGTGCCGTAGCATTCCAGATTCCGCCGTGCAGGCAGATATGTGGGATCAAGTGCCCAGGCTGCACGAAAGTGCTTCATGGCGGCGGGGTGGTCCCCCGTTTTTTCAAGCAGTATTCCAATCAGATTATGGGGCTCCGGCGCATGAGGGTATTTTCCTATAGCCTGGCAGATCATGCTTTCACACGTTTGATAGTCCTGCATACTGATCAGATCCCGTATCGTTTCGCAGAGTGCAGTAAGATTTTCTTTGCTTTCATTTAATTCTGTATTCATTGATCTGAACCTCCCTTGCAGATTTCTTACACATTTATCCTAGCAAAAAAGCTGTGAGCATGGCGTGAGAGACCAGTTATTCCTGTGAGGATGCTGTGAGGATGAAAAAAGACCACTTCGGGAGTACCAAAGCAGTCTTTTCTGAAGAATGGAGTTGTGTTATACATCTGAAAGCCGGTATCCTACACCGATTTCAGTCAGGATATAGCGTGGTTTAGCAGGGTTCTTTTCGATTTTCCGCCTTAGCCCTGCCATGAGTTTTCTAAGAGCCTGGGTGTCGGATCCGTACCCTGCCCCGTATATTTCTTTGATAATATACTTTGTAGTCAGCACTTTTCCTATATTTCTGAAAAACAAGGAAAGCAGGCTGTATTCAAGCGGAGTGGTGTGCAGCTCGCTGTCCTCAAGATATACCAGACGTTTGTCTAAATCAATTCTAAGCCCGCCTACGGCTAAATTGGTCTGGGACCGGACCCCACCCGCTTTATGCAGGTGGCGGAGCGCAACCCTGATACGGGCCATGAGTTCCATGGATGAAAATGGTTTCGTCAGATAATCGTCCGCTCCGTTGTCCAGCGCAGATGCTTTTTCCTTATCCTGATCCCGGGCAGAAACTACGATAATAGGCATTTCCGACCACTCGCGGACCTTTTTAATTACTTCCATTCCATCAAAATCAGGAAGACCAAGATCAAGAAGCATAAGATCAATTTGTTCTGTAACAAGTGTTGACAGTGCACCCTGTGCCGTTCCGGCAGTTATATAAGAAAAACCTTCCTGTTTCAGTGAATAGGAGATAAAATTGCGAATCTGTGAATCATCTTCTACAATCAGGATCTGTTCATTTCGGTTCTGCATGATTGTGTCCCTCCTTTGGCAAGATAAATATAAATTCAGCACCCGCTCGGCCAGCACGGTTATGACCCTCTATGGTGCCTTCATGAGCTTTGATAATCGCCTCACATATGGGCAGTCCAAGACCCACACTTCTTTGTGAATCCGCTTTTCCGGAGTGAGTGGTATAAAACATCTGGAAGATATTCGGCAGGTCTGATGCCGCTATGCCGCACCCGGAATCAGCGACTGAGAATACAGCGAAATTGTTTTCCAGACTGACCGTAATTTTAATCTCTCCGGTGGGAGGAGTATGCTTAATGGCATTATCAAGTAAATTAATCAGCACCTGCTGGATCAATTTAGCGTCCATGGGAACAAGAAGAACCTCTTCCGGAACATCTACCGTAATTTCGTATTCCGGATAACGCTTTAGGATATGGCTGACAGCACCGCCAACGACTTCTTCTGCCGCTTCAAGCTGCTTTGTAATAGTGAGCCGTCCATCCTGCAGCCGGGTCAGACTTAAAATGTTTTCAACCAGAGAATGCAGCCAGTCTGCATCTTTATGGATGCCTTCTGCAAGGTTATATCTTGGATCCTGTGGTTCAGTCATGTCCATAAGTATCTCCGATGTACCCATAATACCGGAAAGCGGCGTGCGCAGATCATGAGAAATAGCCCGCAGGAGATTACTGCGGTATCGTTCCTGGATGGTTTCCTCTCTTGATTCCTGCTGCTGCCTGGCACTTCGAAAGCGATCCATGGCAAGTGCTGTGCTTTCAATCATAGAACGAAGCAGACGTTTTTGGGGTTCCCCCATGGAAACGGCATTTTCTTTCGGTATTCTCAGGAGGCCAAGTATTGATTCTCTGCCATAAATTGGCCAGTCGTAAAATTCACAGTCTATGGCATAACCGCTCCTGAGCCCCTCTATTCGGTGCTTCAGTTCAGTTGTATCGTCCACTTTTCTTCGAACCTGCTTAGTGCTGCTTAACTGCTGGATAAAGCTCTGCTCCGGCTGACCGCTTTCGTCAAAGCACAAACAGGCAGCACGGCAATTCATAATACCGCTGATGGTTTCTGTGGTGATACCTGCAATATCGGATATATCAGCGGCATCCGTTAATCGGTTGGTAAGATGAAACAGTGCACTTGTTTCCGCTTCTTTTTCCTGTGCCTCCACAGCGTTCTGCTTTACTTTCGAAGTAAGAGTGCTTGTGATAATTGCTGTGATTGTCATAATTCCAAAAGTAATGAAATATGTAGGATCGCTGACAGAAAGAGTATAGTAGGGGTCTGTAAAAAAATAGTTAAAGGTGCAGGTAGCAGCGACGGCTGCCACTATTCCGTAAGTATATCCCCTTGTAAAGAGGGCGGTTATTAAGATAGAAAGAAGATAAACAATAACAATGTTTGTTTCAGGAAAGCCAATCATTAAAAAGATCCAGCCGATACCAGTAGCAGCGGCTATGATTACCGTTGTTATTAATATATATCTTATTATTTCTTTAAAATCCTTATTTTTAAGGGATTTCACGACTTCTGCCTCCGCATTTATAGAGTTTTTGTAAAGTAATAACGCTTTCCTGTTACCGGATAGTTTTCTAATGTGAAGACTTCCCTGTATCCATGTTTTTTATAAAATAAAGGAGCCTGAAAACTGAAAGTATCTAAAAATGAATACTTACAGCCCCGTTCTTTTGCAGTTTTTTCTGCCTGCCTTAAAAGTTTACTCCCGATTTGCTGCCCCCGTAATTCTTTGCTCACCCAAAGGTACTTTACAGATAACCAGTTTCCATGGGTGCTGCCGATTAGTCCTGCAATCTTTCTGCCTGTTTCATCCTGAAGAAAGATACCCAGATCCCTGGGGTTTTTGTCTTCGATTCTCTCTAGATTATATTCCAGCAAGCCTTCAAAGATATATTTTTCATCCGTTTCATGAATGGTGTCTGTTATTTCAAAGTTCATTAATTTTACTCTCCTTTATGCTTAAGCAGTTCATTTTTTTCTTTATCAGAGCATATCACATTTAGAAACAGGATTCTACCGTTTTTATTCAGTTATTTACTGGAGTTATTTGATATTTTCAAGAATAAGAAAAGTGATGGGGAGAATCAACTTGACAAGGTCTTAAAAAGAAAGTAAACTTAGTACTATTATTGTACTGGGAATGAGGCTCTCCCCGGATCTTGATATCCAAACCGCACTTTGCTGATGGCTTCTGTATATTTATGTTGAATATACGGAAGTGATCAGTTATTTTTTTACTAAGGAGTATATTTAAAATGATTTTAAGTAAGTTTAAAAGTTTAAGGCAGCTTTTAATTTTAGGCATTTGCGCAGTTGTAATCGGAGCTGTAACAGGAGCACTTGACGCGGGATTTGGTGAAATATTAATTTATTTAACCGAAGTCCGGGAACGTTTTTTTCTCCCCCTCATATTATTTTTGCCGGCAGCAGGAGTTGTAATAGCTAAATCATATTCCATGGTTGGGGGAAAATGTGTAAAAGGGATGGGGCTCATCTTTTCAGTCGGTCATGGGGAGGAAGATGTAATTCCGCTGCGATTGATACCTTTAACGGTAATCGGGACATGGATGACCCATCTCTTTGGCGGCAGTGCCGGACGTGAAGGGGTTGCAGTACAGATTGGGGCAACATTTTCCCATTGGGTAGGGCGAAAAATGAACATGGTATCTGATTCAAAAATATTTCTGGTAACAGGAATGGCAGCCGGATTTTCCGGATTATTTCAGACACCTATAGCCGCGTGCTTCTTTGCACTTGAAGTTTTAATTGCAGGTTCTTTACAGTATACGGCTTTATTTCCGGCGATTATCGCAGCCTTTGTGGCCAATGCGGTTTCCAGAGGATTGGGATTGGAGAAATTTCATTATGATCTTCAGTTACAAATACAGATGAATCCTGTATTTATAATAAAAATGATTTTGTTAGGGATTATTTTTGGTTTAGTGGGTGCAATGTTTGCACACGGTTTAAAACTGGTAAAGGAAAGATTGAATAAAGTATTTGAGAGTCCCATTAGAAAAATAGCCATAGTAGGAACCATTCTTGTAATTTTATTTATTGTGTCAGGAATGGGGCGTTATTCCGGCCTGGGAACAAATTTGATTTCTGCAGGATTTCATGGCAGTAAGATTTATCAGTGGGATTGGATTTTGAAATTTATTTTAACGATAATTACATTGGCGGCAGGTTATCAGGGTGGAGAAGTTACCCCTCTGTTTGCCATCGGATCAAGTCTGGGAGCTGCTATCGCCGTACTGATTGGTCTGCCTGTTGAATTTGCTGCCGCATTGGGATACACGGCAGTTTTCGGCAGTGCTACCAATACTCTTTTAGCTCCGGTTTTTATAGGAGCAGAGGTTTTTGGATATTCTTATGTGCCGTATTTTTTCATGGTATGCTGTGTCGCTTATGTATTTAATGATAACAAGTCGATTTATGCTGCACAGAAGAATTTGCAGGATATGCTGTAATCTGATAGGATTAGAGATATGACACCATTAATATAAATTTAAGGATGGAAGAGAGGTAAATATGAAACGACTGATTTTGGTAACATCTCCTCCCGCAAGCGGAAAAACATATATTTCCAAACAGCTTGCCAGGAATCTTAAGCATGTTGTTTATCTTGATAAGGATACACTGATTGTTTTATCCAAGCAGATATTTGTGGTTGCAGGTCAGGAATACAACAGAAGTTCTGATTTTTTTGAATCAAATATCCGGGATTATGAGTATTCGGCAATTGTAGATCTTGCCATGGAAGCGTTGGAGTACGATGATATTGTGCTGATTAATGCTCCATTTACAAGAGAAATCCGAGATACCCGGTATATGAATGATTTGCGGGAGAAGCTGATCAAAAAAAATGCAAAGCTTACCATAATATGGGTTCAGACGGATGTGGAGGTATGCAGGCAGAGAATGATTGAACGAAACAGTGACAGGGACCGGTGGAAGCTGGATAATTGGGAAGAATATATATCTGGTGTTAATTTTGACATACCGGAAGAATTAGACGATCCAGGCTGTAACGATGATCTGCTGATTTTTAAAAATTCATCAGATGCTGAATTTCAGTCATCAATGAGAGAAATATTAGATATTATTGAAAGCTAGCAAAACAGGCTGACTCCATAAAAATGAAGTCAGCCTGTTTTACGGTTGTTTGATAGTTACTAAAAGTATCAGATTATTTTTTTACTGCAACAATCATTCCATCTCCAATTGGCAGCAGGGTGCTGCTCAATTCTTGAGAATTGGCCACAAGGTGGTTGAACTCACCTACTGGTTCCACCTGATCGTACCACTTTGGATCTAAGTCCATTACAGGAAATAAGGCATCATCGGCGGCGA
This sequence comes from Lacrimispora amygdalina, assembly GCF_003432035.1. Lineage (GTDB taxonomy): Bacteria > Bacillota > Clostridia > Lachnospirales > Lachnospiraceae > Lacrimispora > Lacrimispora amygdalina. The sequence goes on along the minus strand of NZ_QOHO01000071.1, from coordinate 41,799 downwards.
AAACACCGCCGGGTTTTAAAATCCGGATACAATCCTTAAGCAGGATGGGGTAAAGCTGTTTATCCACATCCTGAAAAATAAAATCAAAAGAGGCGTCTGAAAAGCCAGGGACTATCTGGCATGCATCGCCCTCCAGGATTTGTATGGTACTGTCAACGCCTGAGCGGACAAAATTAATTTTCGCCTGCGCGGCAGCGGTGGGATCAAATTCAATTGTTGTGATAGTTCCGCCATACTCTCTGGCAATCAGTGCCATGGAGATTGCCGAAAATCCGATGCTGGTACCAATTTCAAGGATATTCTTTGGCTTTTTCATCTGCAATATTAATTGCAGAAAGCGGGCCGTGTCGTCATCCACAACTGGCACAAAATCTTTCCAACCGGTTTTGCTTACAAATTCTTTTTTTCGCAGAGAAGCTGTTACACTGTACAGATCTTCGATGTAAGTCTGATATCTTTCCAATGTGTCAGTCTCCAAATCCAATTCTTTTCTCATAGCTTTTATCTCCTTTTTATTTATATTCCTGCCTGAAGGAGAACGCAAAAAACACACCCTCCAACCAGGCAGGTTGGACAGTGCGTTGGCTTACGTGAACGCTTACGAGATTTATGTACTGATAGTATAAATCAATTCAAGATTTAAATCAACCATCAAATAATAAAAATAAGACAGAAAAATCTTGTATTGACATATATATCATAATGTTATATCATAAAAATATATTCGATCAATTTTACGAACTGCCATAGAAGTAAAGGCAGGAAAATAATTAAAAAAGGGAGTATATTATAATGAGACAACGAGTTCGCAAGGGTTTATTAATTTATTCTGCGTTGATGTTTCCAATGACATTTTTTCTTTTATCACCTTTTGTAATTGTTCTATCTGCCTCACAAGGTGTTTTAAATGGAAGCGCGATGATTTTTGGGCTGCTTCTGATGTTTTCAGTCATTGGAAGCCGGCTTTTCTGCGGCTGGCTTTGTCCTGGAGGTACTGTTCAGGATTATATTTCCGTAGCAAACAACCGCCACTGGAACAGCAAGTTTAAAAATCTGGCCAAGTATATCATCTGGCTGATGTGGTTTTCTTTCATCGTTTTTCTTTGGATACATAATTGGCCGATAAAAGCAAATTTCCTGTATTTTATGGACATTAATATACAGTATCTTATCATTTATGGAATTGTGATGTCTATCATATATTTGTTCACGTTAATGACCGGCAGACGCGGAATGTGCCATAGTCTTTGTTGGATGGCTCCGTTTATGGTAATTGGCGAGACAATTGCAGACTTTCTTCATATACCAAGATTCAGGCTGAAGGCGAAACCTGACGCTTGTGTCTCCTGTGGCAAATGCAGCAGAATCTGTCCTATGGGGTTAAATATAGCTGAGATGGTTAAATCTGGAAGAGTAGATAATACGGAATGTATTAACTGTCTGGAATGCGTGGATGGCTGTCCGAAGAAAGCAATTGGATTTGGAATATGTCAGAAACAGTAATATGTATGAGCAAATGGTGAAACTGCAGGGGATAAACGGAAAGGCAGGCTCCTTTTTTCAACTGAGCCTGTCTTAAAATTACTTTAATATAATTACCTTGCCGGAACTGCCGTCAACGAACACCTCATCTCCATCCTCTAACAGATCGGTGGCATTTCCAATTCCAAGCACTGCAGGGATGTTATATTCTCTGGCCACAATTGCACTATGGGACAGAGGGCCGCCTGTATCCGATATAACCGCCGAAGCAAGAACAAACAGGGGGGTCCAGGAGGGATCTGTATAGCGGCAGAGCAATATATCACCGGGCTGCATTTTATCAAATTCCTGCTGAGTCAGTATTTTCCGTACCCGGCCCCGGCATCGTCCGCCGTTTCCGGAAACACCGGTCAGGGTATTCTGATTACTTGTTTTTGTGCCGATTGAAAACCCGGACCAAAGCACTTCGTTTTTCTGCCGGTTGAATTTTCTCACAGAAATCAATTCTTTCAGGTCCGTCATGTTGCCCGGTAATTCATAGACCTCGTTTAGGGTGAGATACCGGATATCGTCCGCCTGTTCAAACAGCTGGGGAAAACGGTTCGCCAGTTCAAATGCTGCCCTGCGGGCAAGACCGTAGCACATTTCTATCAGATAAAGGCTCTCTTCCCGGTTTACATGATATGCCCGTATCTCTTCAATTTTCGTTTTTAACCGGTCAGCTTTCTTTTTATCAAACTGTTTTGTAATCTTTGTCATAATGTTTTGAAACTTATCGGATGCTTCCTCGTTTCTTCCGGAGTTTTGCAGAACTTTCAGCATTGAAAACAGGGAATCCAGATTCTCAAACCATGAAACGGAGCCGAAAGCACAGTAGCTGCTGTTTGATTTCCAGCCGAATTCATTTAAGAAATTTTCCAGCTTCGACTTAAAATCAGGCTGATTAGACACAAATTCCGATATGGCACGAGGATTGGCTCTGTCCAGCGCCACAAATAACTGCTCCAGTTCAGGGCTGCTGTGGATGTAACCGGATAGTTTTTTTAACTCGATGTTTAAATTCCAGGTTTTATAGGAAAGATTACTCAGCAAATCATATTCGTTCATATTTTTATCAATTTTTTTCAAATCATGATGAATCAGTTTTGAGACAGCCACAGACGGAAAGATATTGTATCGGAATCGTGTGTAAGCAAGCTCCTCAGACAGTTCCATGAGTTCCATGATCTGCCGGATCAATGCTTTGGCAGGTAATGAAGTAAGGGCAGTTTTCTCTATGGTGTCCAATTTCCTCCTTATATTATGAAAAGAATCCTTTGTCCTGGCTGAATTGATGGAAAAATCGGTAAAACGGCTCAGAAGGAAAGGGATTTTAATTATCTTAGGTGAGATATGTATTTTTCCGGCAGACAGTGCAAGCAATCCGTTATCAGCCATGGTCAGTTCGCTGTCCACAAAGATGCCCAGCTCATGAAACACTTTGTTTTTTGCTTCATCCACTAACAGGCATGGTGCCACATCAAGGGGATAGAGCGGGGTGGGGCAGTGTTCGATCCAGTTATTTAATACCGCTCTCTGGGATTTTGTAAGCTGGATATCGCTGCTGCTTTTTCCATTTAAGGTGGTGATTGGCCGTGCCTGCAGTAAATACAGCCTGTTTTCAGAGATGGCCCATTCCAGATCCTGGGGGCAATGAAAGTGCTGTTCTGTTTTTCTGCCCAGTTCAAATATTTCTATTGCCTGTTTCTCGGTTAAACTAAATTCACTTCTTAGCTGTGAGGAGGTTTCTTTCTCTTCGGTTCCGTCTGCGCTGTAGCAGACCAGGAGCTTTTTATCGCCTAACCGTTTTTCAACTATCTGCCGGTGGTCTCTGTCGTATAAAAAGATATCAGGAGTTACTTTCCCTGAAACAATGGATTCGCCCAGACCCCATGAGGCATTGAGCATCATCCTGCTTTTATTTTTACTAACAGGGTCCACGGTAAAAAGGACACCGGATATTTCGCTGTTTACCATACACTGGACTACGACGGATAACGAGATCTTTATGGTGTCGAAGTTCGTCTGCTTTCGATAGGCGGACGCCCGTGTTGAGAACAGGGATGCGAAACATTTTTTGACGGACAGATAAAGCTGATTAAGTCCCTGTATGTTGAGATAAGTTTCCTGCTGCCCGGCAAAACTTGCTTCCGGCAGGTCTTCGGCAGTGGCAGAGGAACGTACCGCAACCTTTGAATCCGGGCCAAGTGCATGATAATATTCTGCGATTTCATCCTCCAGTTCCTTCCAGAGCTGTCCTTTAGCAATTTCCTCACTGGTGAGGCTGGTTCCTGATGCGGAAGAATCGAACCCATTCCGTCTCATGTAATCATCAAAGGCATGGCTGGTAATGCAGAAACCATCGGGAACCGGAAATCCGGCATTAAACAGTTCTCCCAGATTTGCACCTTTTCCGCCTGCGGCAGAGATGTCTTCCTTTCTTATTTCACTGAATTTCATAACATATTTCATAGATAAAGCCTCCTCTTTTTTTAGCGTCTTGCCGGGGTTATATTTGAATGCCAGAAGAATGGATGCAGTACCTGACAGGGCAATTATAGTGATTCCTCCAATAAAGTAATTTTCAGGAAAATGAAGTGAAAATTGAAATAATATGGCTCCCAGACTGCCTCCTAAGTTGCGTATGAGATGAGCCATGCTGTTGACTCCAGCAGCGTGGTGAACAGTCCTGGTTGCAGCATAGCCTAAAAGTGCAGACATCAGGATTCCGGAACCCAGTCCAAGTGCCGTAAGGGCAATTCCAATGAATGATTTCATCAAAAGGCTTCCGGTAAGGCAGGTGATCCAGCCGGCGGCTATCATTTCCCTCTCTTTCTGTTTAACCACTCCGCCAAGAACACTGCCAATTCCCATGGATAATACAAATACAGTTAAAAGAGTACCCGACTGGTTTGACGCCATGCCTAGGGTAAACTGCATAATGCCGGGGAGATAAGCCAGACAGATGTTGTAGAATGCCCCCATCAGAAAAATCTGCAGGCAGAGATTGCGCAGCAGGCAGTCACATAAAAATTCCTTTGGAAGTATGGCGTTATCTTTTTTAATGTCTTTTAATACCACAAGAAAAAGAAGTGCCATGCCTGCAAGCAGCAGAAAATATTGGCTTCTGTAAGCAAACTCGATGCCTAAGGTAAGAAGCAGAATTGCTGCAATCATCAGCAGATGACGCTGCAGCTTTAAGGGTGCGTTAGAAGGGGGAGTTACCTTGTTGGAAATGTTTCTGAATACAAGGAAAAAGCTTATGATTTCAATGGGAAGCAGAAAAACGAAAATAGTCTGCCAGGATGCCAGTTCCGGGAGATATCCGCCTGCCAGACTGCCAAGGCCATTGGTGATAATCTGTACAACTGCAAAAGCTGCAAATACAGAAGAATAGCTGCTTTTTTCAAACTGGTCTCCGATTATGCCATAAGTTGCAGGCACTACGATACCTGCACCGATTCCCATAATAATTCTTGCAGCGATAAGCTGCAGCATGGAACCGCTGAAGGGAGCAGTAAGGGTGCCGATGCCGAAAAGCAAAGATCCGGCTATGAAATTATTCTTATTACCAAATCGTTCGCATAGACTGCTGGATAACAGGATTACTGCGGACGATGCCAGAATATAGCTGACATGCACCCATGAATAATAGGCAGTGGATTGAAATTGTCTGCTGATTGCAGGCAGTGCACTGCTGAAGTATGTCTGCATGACAGTTGACGCACCCATGCAGAGAAGTAATCCCGTAAGTATGGTGATCTTTTTTGATTGGTTCAAAGCACATACACCCCCTTTTTTGGATTATAGCACCGTTCTGTGAAAATATCAAATAATATTCACAGCTTTAATAAAAAATATCAAATAAGCTCCAGAATTAATTTTTGAATTTTTTCATACCAGAAAGAAAAGCCATCGCCAATCATTTCCTTCTGCATGCATAAAGCAGCCAGTGCGGCAACTGCAGAAGCGATTTCTTCATCGGAAGCTGACAGGGAAAACCCCTTGCCTGCCCAGATATTTTTAAGCTTTCGGATAAAGTCCAAATTATCCTGTGATGCAGATGCATCATTATTCCAGACCAGTGATTCTAAAAGACCGCCGTATTCACTGGCATAAAATTTGTTTGTAGAGGTTTTTTCCAGAAACACATTTGCCAGATCGGAAAAAAATCCCTGGGGTGTCTGGTTTTCCTCATCAATGATTGTCAGAATTTTCTGCCGTATTCTGTTTTTTTCATCCCGCAGGATTTCTTCGTAAAGAGCTTCTTTGTCTTTGTAGAAGGTATAAAAGCCTCCCATGGAAATACCGGCTTTTTTGGTTATCTCCTGAATTTTGCAGTTTTTAAACCCTTCCTCCATAAACAGGAGCGAAGCGATTTCTTTTACTTTATTTTTTAATTCTTCCCGCTCTTCATCTGAATAAGGTCGTCCCAAGATGACTGCCCCCTTTCCTTGTTTGTATTTCTATATTAACTTGCCGCCATAAATTCGTCAATATCAGAGTTACTCTAATTATTTACATAAACATTTTAACCGTTTGTCGAAGAAAATGAAGGAGAAATAACCGGAAAAAGAGAAAAAAATGAAAAAAGCAGTCGAAATAATATCAAAATAGTCGAAAAAGAAATGGTTTTGCGCTAAAAAAATGAAGTAATTTGGAAAAGAAGATTGACAAAATAAAAACAATGGGTTAATACATGTAGTATAAATAAGCTAAGATCTGTATATTTATAAAAAAACTTTGGAAAATCCAACATTTATTCAGTTAAAACCTGTTGTATTTTTAATTTTTAAGTGAAAAACTACAATGACAAGTTTGCTTCGACTAACTGAAAATGAGGATAGAGAGAAAGGGGCGGGAATATGAATGAGATGTACTATTGGTCTCCTGGAGTACAGTTTTGTGTAAAGGATGAAGAACTTTACGTGGAACGGTTTCGATACGGAAGGCAGGCGGCACAGTTTTTTCCGGAGTTTTATTATTTGACCCAGTTTGGAGCAAGGACAGAAGATCTGGAAAAGCGGTTTGAGACAGAGAATAGAAGTCTGCTTAAGAATTTAATACAGGATTTTATGAAAAAGAAAATTCTGGTCTGTTCCGTGATTACACCAAAGGAACTGTTTCACAGTCAGACAAGGCTGTTTCAAAATGATTATCCGGAAACGATTAAATTTGTTAAAGAGGAACTGGAGGAGTTTAAGCTGGAGCAGTCCGGGCGCCAGCTTGTGAAGGAAGGGCTGACTTATATTTTAAAGGATTCCGATTACTGCAATGATATAATCTGCCGTGAAACAGTCAGGAGATTTTCAAAAAAAGCCATATCGTTCCATTCTTTTTCAAGAATATTAGGGTCTATGCAAAACAGGGAGGACAGAAGAAGTACCAGATATTACCCCAGTGCAGGGGGGTTGTTTCCGGTTGATGTCTATGTGTTTGTAAAATCCGGCAGAGTGGAGGGGGTGGAACAGGGATTGTATTATTATAACCCTGTAATAAATGGAATTACGCTTGTGGACGAGGGAGATAACATCACGATTAAGTCCCAGTTTATCACCAATCAGGAGATTTTTGCCGGTTCAGCCTTTACCATATATTTTTTGTACAATGCCAGATGCAGTATGCCCAAATACAGCGGAATGGGATACTATTACGGAATTTTGGATTGTGGGATTATGACAGGTCTTATTACCCGGGTCAGCGTAGAGGAAGGGATCGGGACCTGCTCCATTGGAGATATGTTATATGGAAAAATAGAATCCTGCTTTCATTTAAACAAAGACCAGATATTTCTGCATTCCATGGAATGCGGCTACAAGGATGAAACTGAGAGTGAGCAGTCAAAGGAGAATGAATAGATGAGTTTTAAACCCTTACATGATATGCCGTCTCCGGAACAGTTAAGAGAGGAATATCCGGTTTCCTCCCGGCTGGCAGCCAGAAAACTGGAAAGAGACAGGGAACTTGCTGCAGTGATTCAGAATCAGACGAATAAGTTCCTGGTTATTGTAGGACCCTGCTCTGCAAGCAGCGAGGATGCGGTCTGTGATTACGTCAGCCGCTTATCAAAAGTTAACAGGAAGTTAAATAAAAAGCTTTTTATAATTCCGCGGATCTATACGGCAAAACCAAGAACCAACGGTAACGGCTATAAGGGAATTCTTCATTACCCGGTTGGAAAGGGGCATTCCGATCTTGTGAAAGGGTTAAGGGCAGCCAGAAATCTTCATTTAAGGGTTGTGGAGGAATCAGGTCTGACGACGGCTGATGAACTTCTATATCCGGAAGCTTATGCTTATTTTCAGGATATTATAAGCTATCTGGCAATAGGAGCCCGTTCCGTGGAAGATCAGCAGCACCGCTTTGTATCCAGCGGAGTGGACTGCCCTGTTGGTATGAAAAATCCCACAAATGGCAATCCGGATACGTTATTCTATTCCATTTTTGCAGCTCAGCATGGACATAAATTTATATATAGAGACAGAGAGGTGAAAAGTTCAGGAAATCCTCTTGCCCATGCCATTATCAGAGGGTACGAAAATCTTAAGGGAGAATATGTACCTAATTACCAATACGAGCAGCTGCTGAAAATAGGAGAGAGATATCGAAAACAGAGGCTTAAAAATCCCTTTATCATCTGTGATGTAAACCATGCGAATTCAGGTAAGGATTACTCCAGGGAACCAATGATTATTTATGATGTACTGGAAAGCCGGAGTAAATCGGAGGAGATCCGGATGATGGTGAGGGGGGTAATGATAGAAAGCTTTATTGAAGCAGGCAGACAGGAGATTTCCGGAAATGTGTATGGAAAGTCGGTTACCGATGGATGCCTTGGGTGGAATGAGACAGAGGAACTGCTGCATTACATAGCCGAACACGTATGAGAATTGAAATGAAACGGGGGAAGAAACTATGAAATCACATTTACGCGGAAAGAATATTACGATCAGAGCACCGTATCACATATTGCCTGATTACATGGAAAGAGCCAGGGAAGACGGTTTTATTGTTTTTGCGGATAGAAAGGGAACAGAATCCAGGCTGAAATTTAAGGAAATCAGAAAGAAAGCAAAACAGCTGGGTTCTGTTTTACTCAAGATGGGACTGAAAAAAGGGGATAAGCTGGTATTTCAGATCAGTGATCCCCAGTCCTTTATCATCTCTTTCTGGGCATGTCTTTATACCGGTATTATTGCAGTACCTGTTACAACTGCAGCAGAAACAAAATCCGCAAATATTAATAAAAAGCTGGAGGCTGTTCTGGAAAAACTCGACTGGCCCCGGCTGATTCTGGAAGAAGAACTGCTCTGTACTCTTTCCGAAGATGTGAAAGCACGGGTAAATATCCTGATATTTGAGAATATGAAAAAACAGGCAGAAAGCAGTAATCTCTTATTTTGTCCGGAGCAGATTACGGGAGAAGATACGGCATATATCCAGTTTTCATCAGGAAGCACTAATTCGCCAAAGGGAGTCGTATTAAAGCACCGCAATCTTATTTATAATGTGGAACAGATTGGAAGCCGGCTGAATCTGACAGAAAAAGACGTTTCAGAAAGCTGGATGCCTCTGACCCACGACATGGGGCTTGTAGGGTTCCATATAACCACTTTTTGCAAAGGCATGAATCAAATTATTTTTTCTCCGATGAATTTTATCAAAAATCCAACATACTTTTATCAAAAAGTAAAGGAATATAAGACAACAATTATGGGCATGCCCAATTTTGCCTTTGACTGGTCCGTAAAAATGGTAAAAGAAAAGTATATGAAAACGCTGGATCTTTCCAGTATCCGGGCAGTTTTAAATGGGGCAGAGCCCATTAATATCAATTCTATACAGCGGTTTAATGAGAAGTTTGCCGCCTGCGGGCTTGATCCTAATGCCATGCTGCCGGTATATGGTATGGCAGAGGCGTGCATCGGAGTAACCATTCCCCACTGCGGCGACAAACTGGTTGAAATTAAAAAAAGTCCGGCAGAAAAGAAGGGGTATGTGGCTGTGGGAGAACCCCTGGATGGAATCGATGTAAAAATAACAGATGAAAATGAAGAGATACTGGAAGATGGCCAGATCGGAGATATATTAATACATGGTCCCAACTTAACCTGTGGTTATTACGACAGTGCCCTCATCAATGAGGAAAGCTTTTCAAACGGCTATTTAAAAACCGGAGATATGGGGTTTATTAAGAATGGGAAGCTCTTTATTACAGGCAGAAAAAAAGATATGTTTTTTATTAATGGACAAAACTGCTATCTCAGTGATCTGGATATCCTTCTTTCAGAAAATGGAATCAAAGACTGCGCCGCTGTTTATGACGACGAAGAAAACGATTTAATCGTTTTTGTCAAGCATCTGGGTATGGGAGAAAAGGCTCATGAGACAGAAAGAAAAATAAAAGAGGCGGTGCAGAGGGCGTTTCATATATCTGCCCGGCATGTATTAAACGTTAACAATATTCCAAAGACCACCAGCGGTAAGGTACAACGATATCATTTGCTGAATGAATACAGAAAAACATACAGAAACAAAGAAGATTCCCCCATAAGTGAGCCCCTGGCCCGGCTGTGGGAGCAGATTCTTGATGCAAAGCCAACAGATAACAACAGCTTTTTTGATCTGGGGGGAGATTCCATTAAACTGATTGCTTTGTTAAATGAGATAGAAGAGACATACGGATTAGTAATTGAAGTGGAAGATTTCTTAAAGCAGCCATATTTTACCTGTCTGAACACTCTTGTTTCTGAGAAAAAAGAGGCGGTAAGAAATGATAAAGAAGCAAATGCTAAAAACAGGGAACTGCCGGATGCCATACCTGCCACAGAACTTCAGAAAGCTTATTTAATCGGGCGGGAGGAGGATATTTCCACAAAGGTACTTTATGAATTATCCACTCCATGGGAGATTGACCGGCTGGAGAAGGCGGTTAACTCCATGATACGGTGTCAGCCCGCACTTCGCTTACGAATATCCAGAGAGGGGGTTATGTATGCGGATAAAACATGGGACTGGTACCATATAAAAACAATGGATATTTCCCATCTGTCAGAGGGCGAAAAAGAAAAAGTGCTGGATCAGGAGTTTGAATTTCAGAAAAGCCAGGTATTTGATACGGAAAAAGAACCTCTTTTTTCCATTCAGGCCATAAAGGCAGGGGAAAGGGATATACGGCTGCTGATTCAGATGGATATGCTTATTGCCGATGGAATGAGTCTGAAACTTTTCATAGACGGAATTGCTGATTATTACGAACATGAGAATCAGGATGATCAGCCGGATCAACGGTTTTTCCTTTATTGTCTGGAGAAGCAGGAGGAAAAATATTCCAGACAATACAACAAGGACCGGATGTACTGGCTGGACAAACTGGAAGAATTTCCGCCCGCTCCGCCGTTAACTGAAAATCATATCACTCAGGACAGCTTACGGGGATTTGGACGAAAAACTGTGACGCTTGACAAATCCAGCTGGGACAAGATAAAAGAGGGACTGAAAAAATTTTCTGTAACGCCTTCTGTGCTTATTTTGTGTCTGTATGCAAAGATATTGGGCTTATACAGCAGTACCAGCCGGTTCACAGTGAATGTTCCTGTATTTAACAGAAAGAGCAGCGGCAAAATGATAGAGGCAATTGGAGATTTCACCTCTGTTTTACTGCTTGACATTGATTTATCCAGAGAGAATCTGATGGAGCTTTGTTCCAGTGTACAAAAAAACATGCTGGAAGCACTTATGCATAAATCCTTTGACGGAATTGAGTTTATGCGGGAGATTGCAAAGGTGAGGGGAAATAAAGAAGCCAGTTTTCCGGTAGTGTTTACGTCTCTTCTCTCAGATGCTTTTGAATTGAATTTAGATAAAATCGGACGTATGGTCAGAGGCTACAGCCAGACTTCCCAGGTAGATCTGGACTGCCAGGCTTATGAGGAGAAAGGATCTCTTGTAATAAACTGGGACTACAGAGAAGGGGTATTTGAGAATTACCTTCTGGAACGCATGTTTTCCCTGTTTACTTATGACTTAACAGGACTTTGTACAGACACCGGATTTCCAGCAGGACTCTCAGACAGAGGATTTTTAAAGAGGCTGCTGCCCGGGGATATGGAACGGATCTATACATACAATGCCACAGAAGAAGAAATTCCTTATGTCAGTTTAAATGAGCTATTCGTACAGGCCCATGAGAAATTCAGAAATAAGGTCATCTTATCCTGTGGAGAAAATACCATGAGTTATGAACATTTATGGGAAAAATCAGGCAGGGTTAAAAATTATCTGAGAAAGAAAGGTGTAACGTCAGGCAGTAACGTGGCAGTGATCGGAACGCGGGATCCTGATACTGTGGTCAATATACTGGGAGTAATCCGCAGCGGAGCTGCTTATATACCCATTGATGAAATACAGCCTGAGGAAAGACGAAAGCTGATTCTTGAAAAAAGCAGCTGCTCTGTAATCCTTGAACGAAATATGGATTATAACGGTTTTGAAGATGAAGGCGAACAAGAGGAAACGGTCTGTGCTCCGGATGACATTGCCTATATTATATATACATCAGGCAGTACAGGACAGCCTAAGGGAGTATACGTAAAACACGGAGCTGCTGCAAACACTATACTGGATATCAATAGAAAATTTCATGTGTCGGAACATGATGTAATCGCCTGCGTATCCTCCATTGGCTTTGATTTATCGGTTTATGATATTTTTGGTGCCCTGATTTCAGGAGCTGAACTGGCGCTGATTCCGGATGTCCATGATACGGATCAGATGATGAAGATTCTTTCTGACAGAGGAGCCACTGTATGGAATTCTGTACCGGCACTGTTTCAGCTGATGACAGATTGTCTGAAAAATGACAGGACAGAAAGTGAAGAGTATTTTGATGATTATATGGGAAACGGTGATGCCTTTTGCCGCCTGCTGTCTCTTAGGCTTGTTCTGTTAAGCGGTGACTGGATTCCCAAAAATCTCGTACAGGATGCTTATGGGTACCTGGAAAATTGCCGTATTGTAAGTCTTGGAGGAGCAACAGAAGCGTCGGTCTGGTCTATTTATTATGACATTAAGGAGGTAAAGAATCAGTGGGCTTCCATTCCTTACGGATATCCGCTGGCTAATCAGAAAATATATCTGCTGGATGAAGCCGATGATTTCACACCTGCCGGTGTAAAGGGGCAGATATGCATTGGCGGAACCGGCGTGGCAGAAGGTTATTATCAGGATCCGGAAAAAACAGCAGCGGCATTTTATGAAAAAGAGGGACTGGGAAGAATTTACCATACCGGTGATTATGGAGTATTTTCAGAAGAAGGCCACATTGTGTTTCTGGGCAGAAAGGACGGGCAGATAAAAATCAATGGGTTCCGTATTGAACTTGGAGAGATTGAAAATGCCGTCAAAGGGCTTTCCTACGTCAGCAATGCGGCTGCCCTGGTTCATGAATTTAAAAGCGGAGTGAAATCGGTCTGTGCTTACGTGTGTACTTATGAAACGGTCAGTGAAAGTAAAGTAAAAGAAGACTTAAGCAGTATTCTGCCATATTATATGATTCCGGCTGCCATTGTTTTTCTTGACAGAATTCCCCTGACCGGAAACGGAAAACTGGATAGAAAAAGCCTTCCTGAGATTAAGGAATGCAGGGAACATATGGACCGGGAGCCACAGACTAAAACTCAAAAGGAGTTGTATGAAATATGGATGAAGTATTTAAAAACAGAAAATCTATCGGTGAGCAGACCATTTATGGAGCTTGGGGGAGATTCTCTGGCCATGATCTCAGTCGTCCATGAGATAAAATCAAAATTTGGTATGGAGATTCCATTCCGGGAATTTATGACACTTGGATCTATAGAAAGTATTGCGGATTTCGTTGATCACAGGAGGCAGGAGGGGGCAGCAGACTTAAAGGAATACACTACAGTCACAGGAAAAAAAGAGGAACGATACGATAGCTTTCCTTTGACGGATATCCAAAGGTCTTATTTTGTGGGGAGAAGCAGCGGATTAAAAATGGGGGGTGTTTCCACTCATGCCTATTATGAAATCGAAAATAATTTTGATATTCCCCGTCTGACCAGAAGTTTGAATAAAGTGATCCGGGCAAATCCTATGTTAAGAGCAGTGGTGAATTCAGATGGTACTCAACAGATTTTAGAAAATCCGGGCTGGTATGAGATAAAAGAAACGGATTTAACCGCTTTGACATCAGAAGAAAAGAAGGAGGTTCTAAGGGAGGCAAGGGAAGAACATTCCCATAGAGTCTTTGACCAAAGTGTTTTTCCCTTATTTGAATTTTTTGCATTTCGCCTGGCAGAAGACCGGGTGAGGCTGCTGGCCGGCTTTGATTTGCTGATTGCCGATGGAATCAGTATGAGAATCCTGATCAGAGAGATTATGCGTGTGTATGAGGATGAAAGTATAACACTTGATGAAAATGGATTTACCTTCCGTGATTACATACTTTCTGCAGAGGAAATGAAGAAAAGCCCGTATTATAAAACGGCAGAAAATTATTGGAAAAAACAGGCGGAAAGCTTTTCTGGAGCACCGGAACTTCCACTGATCCATACTCCAAAAGAATTTGAGAAACCCGTATTTCACAGATTGATTCATAAAATATCCATCGAAAAATGGCAGGCTCTGAAAGAAAAAATAAGTGCGCATTCCATAACTGCCTCCACATTTCTCATGACAGTATATGGAAGAATTCTTGCTGTTTACAGCAACAGGAATTCCGTTACCTTAAATGTTACGGTATTTACAAGGTTTCCATTTGACCAGGCCGTAAAAAACATGGTAGGAGATTTTACCTCTGTCATGCTTTTGGATATAAACGGGGAGTCTGCGGCGCTGTGGGAAGAGTGCCTGAACGTGCAGAGGAAAATCAGCGAAAATTTAGAGCACATGGAATATGACGGAGTAAGTGTGATCAAAGAGGTTTCCAAAAAGCAGAAACGGGTGGGGGAACTTTTATTTCCTTATGTTTTTACAGGGATGATTTTTGAAAATGAGGACGGGATCAGTCTGGAAAACATGGGAGAGCTGGTCTACAGCGTCAGCCAGACATCTCAGGTTTATCTGGATTGCCAGGTGATGACAGGCAGCGAAGGGCTTAGTATTACCTGGGACTATGTACAGCAGTTGTTTGATCCGGTTATGATGGAGCGTATGTTTGAACGTTATACCTGCATGATTGAAGCAGCCGGTGAGGGCAGCCTCATTTCAGAGAGGGATTTGGCGCTTGTGGATCAATACAATCAGACGGATTGTGATCTGGAATCTGTGACGCTGCTGGATGCATTTGAAAAACAGGTCCTTTTAAGGGGAAGCCAGACAGCTCTGATTACCAGGGAAGGCGCCTATACGTATCAGATGATAAACGGCCTGGCTGAAAAAATGGCAGCAGGATTAAAAAAGAGAGGACTGAAAAGCGGCGATAAGGCAGCCGTTTACGAATACAGGAATGCCCGGACTATAGCCGCAATTCTTGCAGTTTTAAAATGCAGGGGAGTGTATGTTCCCATAAGTCCGCTGATTCCGGAGGACCGGAAAGAATATATCCGGGAGAACAGCGGTTATAAGCTGGAGGTTACGGCTGATCTGGCTGAGGAGCTTATGAAGGAAACAGAAGGTTTACTAAAAGAAACCGGGAAAGAAGAGGATGACACTGCTTATATCATCTACACTTCAGGCAGTACAGGAGTTCCAAAGGGGGTTGTGATCACACACAGAGAGGCCATGAATACCATTCTTGATGTAAACAGAAGGTTTAAAATTACAGAGAATGACAGAATTCTTGGAGTATCCTCCTTTACCTTTGATTTATCCGTATATGACATTTTCGGAACCTTTGCAGCAGGCGGAACCCTGATTCTTGCAGAGGACAGTAAAAATGCGGAGGAACTAAACCGGCTTGTCAGTGATGAGGCAGTCACTGTTTGGAATTCTGTACCTGCACTTTTTGAACTTCTTCTGTCTGCCAGGGAAAATGACGAAGAAAACTACTTTGATGAGATCAGTCAGGAGCTGGAGGTGAAGTTTGAACAGACACAGTCCCTTAGGGTTGTTATGCTTAGCGGAGATTATATACCTGTGGATTTACCGGACCGAATCAGAAACAGGTATGAAAATGCCAGAGTGATCAGCCTTGGCGGCGCTACAGAAGGTTCCATCTGGTCCGTTTACTATCCGGTCAATGAGGTGGGTCAGACATGGACGACCATACCATACGGGTATCCGCTGGGGAACCAGAAGCTGTATATCCTGGATGACCACCAGAATATCTGTCCTGTCGGTGTTCCCGGAGAAATTGCCATAGGCGGAGCGGGCGTAGCAGAAGGGTATTGCAATGATCCGGAAAAAACCTCACAATCATTTCTTAGACTTGAATCTCTCGGAAGAATATACAGAACCGGGGATATGGGTGTGTTGACTGAAGCAGGATACATCGGTTTTCTGGGAAGAAGAGATAATCAGGTAAAAATAAATGGATACCGGGTGGAATTAGGGGAAATCGAATCGGCCCTGCTCCGTTTTGAGGGCGTGAAAAGTGCGGTGAGTACAGTCAGTGCAGAGAATCGAAACCGGCTGATTGCATGCTTCACTTCAGATGAAAAGCTCTCCGTTGACCGGATCCGGGAATTTCTTGCTGAAAAGCTACCTCATTATATGATGCCTGCTCTGATCAGACAGATTGAAACGATTCCTCTTACTGCAAATGGAAAAACAGACAGAAAGCAGCTGAGCCATCTGGACAAGCTGTCTGATGAGCGAAAGGTTCTGGCTCCGGAAACAGATAATCAAAAAATTCTGTATCAGTACTTCAAAGACGTTCTGGGGCTTAATCAGTTCAGTATAAGAGATAATTTTTTTGAGCTGGGAGGCGACTCCATCAAAGGCATTACTCTTTATAATAAAATCAATGAAGTATTTGAGGCAGATATGAATCTGATTTTTCAGTATCAGACAGTGGAAGCCCTGGCAGCCAGACTAAAGAAGAGAAAGAATGACTATAAGGAAGAACGGCTGAAGCAGTTTAAACAGCAGTATTATGCTGCCATAGATACTCTGGAAGCACAGAAGAGACTGGATGATGATTATAATGCTTATCTTGACAATGCTGAAAAAAAATTCAAATCCTTTTCGGCCAGTGGCTTTAAAGATTATAAAACAGCACTACTCACAGGGGCAACCGGATATTTAGGAGCCAATTTAATGGAAGCCCTGCTTACCATGACAGATATGATTATATTTGCGCTGGTGAGAGGTGATGACTATATAAACCGCCTGAAAGAGAATCTGGAATTTTATTTTGGAGAGGAATTCTATTCCCGGTACAGCAACCGGATTGTGGCATTTCAGGGAGATTTATCCCAGGATATGCTGGGACAGAAAAAGGACGTATACGAAAGCTTAGCAAAAACTGTAGATACAGTATTTCATTGTGCCGGTAAAGTGGAGCATTTCGGAAAGTATGAAGATTTTTACAGAAGCAATGTTAAAAGTGTGGAAAATCTTTTAAAATTCAGCATGGTAGGAAAACAAAAAGAGCTTTGCCATATGTCCACTACAAGAGTGATGGAATCCATTGACAGCAATGATATGGAAGTTTTGTTCCATGAGGATTTTGAGGCAATGAACGGTAACGCGGAAGAATTATATGTGCGGTCGAAAAAAGAGGCGGAAGACTTGATCCGGGAATACAGGAAAATGGGAGCCATGGTTAAGGTATTCCGTATAGGTACGATTGTATTTGATTCCAGAAACGGGAAATTTCAGAGAGATATAGATTTTAACTCATTTTATCTGATTATGCAGGCATTTTTTGAACTGGGGGCCATGCCAGATGTGGATGCCACACTTTTGGATTTTACATTTGTGGACGAGTGCAGCAAAGCGATTGTGAAACTGGCTATGGAAAAAGAAGTGAAGGACGGAATTTATCATGTCTATAATGAGAATAAGCTTGGCATGTATGAATTCTATGATAAGTTAAAACGGGCAGGAATGAAGGAAAATCTGGAGATTATGGAGTTTAGCGAATTTTTTGATTTTGTATACGACAGCTATAAAAATGAGTCCATGGAGGACTGCATTAATACACTTCTGCTTCATTCCAGCGCATATATGTCTCTGGAAGGTGCAGTCCGTGTCATTGTTAATGACTATACCAGAAGCATTTTGGAGTGTATGGGATTTAAGTGGTCCAGGGTAAGTGAGGATCATATCAGAAGTATGCTGGAATACGGAAAGAAAATCGGATTTTTTAAAAAGGAAGTGATCGTATGAGACTGAAAAATTTTATAGACCACATGAATGCGGTTCATAGCAGCGCTAAGGAATATTACCAGGATATGAACTACGATATTGTGCCGGGGTTAAACGGTACGAATCATGCGCGCTGGATGAATGTAGGGTATTGGAAACATGCAGCCTATTATAATCAGGCGTGTGAAAAGCTGGCCCTGCTGCTTAGCAGAGCCGGAAAATTTAATGAGTCGGATTCCATACTGGATGTGGGCTGCGGAAGCGGAGAGCAGGACTTTTTCTGGAGCAGAAAATATCCGGGGATATCCATCACAGCCATGGATTTATTGGAAAAGCACATTGATGAAGCCATTGTAAGGCAAAAAAATGAGGAAGGTACATCCATTCGCTTTATGGCAGGAACAGCCAGTAAGCTTCCCTTTGACAACGAGTCCTTTCATAAGGTTTCTGCACTGGACTGCGCCTATCATTTTGACACCAGAGAAGATTTTTTCAGGGAGGCCTACCGCGTGCTTAAATGGGGAGGAGTATTAACAGCCACGGATATGCTTCCTGCAAAGCAGGCTAAGAAAAAGTTCTTCTGGCAGAAGAAGTGGCGGGAAGGGCTGTTTATCCCGGAAGAAAATATGTATGATATTGACTGCTATGTAAAGAAATTAAAGGCAGCTGGTTTTACCCGGATTAAAGTAAAGCACATTGGGCATGAGGTATTTACAGGGCTTGCATGGTATTTTCTTTCCCGATTTTTAACCCCCCAAAAGCCTATTGAGCAAATAAAAATACGGATTGGAAGAAGAAGCTTTTGCAGCAGTTTTTATCCTGAAATATGGGGTGTTTTATTTGGAACTCCTGATTATGTTCTGATTACTGCTGCTAAACGTGAGAAAGAGGAGGGAATGGTTTGATTTATTCAGTTGGTACTAATTTTGATTTGGAGCTTTTGGATGTCATCAAAAAATATGATACTAAGAATGAAATTAAGTCTGTATTCGGAAAATTAAAAATTGATGGTTTTGGGGGAGGACGATCTTCCATGGTCCTTCCTGATGTAAGCTGGAAGGAGTTAGAGCAGTATATTGCCCGGTGTCATAAGCAGGATATTAAGTTTAATTATCTGATAAATCCAATGTGTTATGGCAGTCATGAACTGGAACGGGACTATAATAAGAAGCTGGATAAATATTTAGACAGACTCTCCAGGATCGGCGTTGATATTATTACAACGAATTCCCCCTATATGCTAGAAAGCATTAAAAAACGTTTTCCCCATCTGAAAGTAACCGTTGGTCTTTATGCACTGGTGGATACGCTTCAGAAAGTGAAATACTGGCAGGATCTTGGGGCAGATGAAATCACATTAAATGACAATTTTATGAGAAATTTCAATAAACTTGAGAATCTATTGCTGGTTACAAAGGGGACAGGCTTAAAACTTCGGCTGATCGCCAATAACATATGCCTTCATGACTGTCCTTACAGCGTCAGCCATGGAAACTCCCAGTCACATGCCAGTGAGAAAGGCAGTTCATCTGCAGGTTTTTGTGTAGATTACTGTATGCTCAAATGCACAATGACCCGTTTGGGAGATCCCTCCCAGTTCATCAAATCCGCATGGATCAGACCGGAGGATATTGTTCATTACGAGGCGCTGATGGAAAAAACAGGAAATCCTGATTTTTCCATCAAACTTCTTGACAGAACGAGAACCACGGAGTTCTTAGAACAGGTGATTAAAGCTTATACGCAGCGTAGCTATGAGGGGAATTTCCTTGATATAGTGAATCTTCCATCAACGAAAGCAATTAAAAATATTGATATGAAAGGGGTAATACCAAAAGCACCCCAGTTCAACATTCAGGGTCTCATGCAGTATAAGGATATTTTCAATATTCCGGATGTGTATATGGACAATAAAGCAATGGATGGGTTTTTGATGAAATTTGTGAATGGTGAGTTCTCATGTGGGGATCACGTATGCAGGGAAGTTGTGACAGACAGCAGAGTAGAGTGCAGCTATTGCTTTCAATGGGCGAAAAAGGCCATCCGCAGTTCCAGTGAGGATATCAGGGCATGGAAAGGAAAAGCGGATTCCATTCTTGAACAGTTGAATACAGGAGAATTTTACAAATTATTTTAGAATCGGGAGGAGAAACATGGAAAGAACATATCATTTATGGAACCCATTTACGGATCTGGAGGAATTTCTGCCTTATAAGGATGTGGGGCCTATGACCATTGTCAGAGGAGAAGGGCCATTTGTTTATAACGAAGCCGGGAAAAAATTCATCAACGCCAGCGGCTCATTGTGGAATGTGGCAGTTGGGCATGGGAGAGAGGAACTGGCAGATATAGCATTTGACCAGATGAAAAAACTCTGTTATTCTTCCTGTTTCCGCCAGACACATCCAAAGGCATGTGAGCTTGCAGATTGCTTATGTGCCCTCACTGGAAATTATTACGATAAGGCTTATTTAGGAAGCAACGGTTCAGAAGCTGTTGAAACGGCACTTAAAATGACAAGGCAGTATTTCCGCCAAAGTAAGGAAGAAGACAAACGGGGAAAATATAAAATTCTGTCCTTTAAAGGCTGTTATCACGGAGTAAGCTATGGAGCCATAGGCCTGTCTGGAGATGAGACCAATGAAAGGCTTTATGCACCGCTGCCGGGGGGACTGCTTAAGGTGGAACCGCCCTATTCCTACCACCGGGCATATGGGACGTTGGATCAGACGGAATGCGAATTTAAATGTCTGGAAGAAATCCAAAGAGTGATCGAGAGAGAAGGTCCTGATACCATGGCGGCCTTTATAGCAGAGCCTGTTATGGGAGAGAGGGGAATTGTAACAATCAGTGACAGCTTTTTCGATTCTCTTATGGAACTGTTAAACAGGTATGATATGCTTATGATTGCCGATGAAGTGACGACAGGTTTTGGCAGAACAGGAGATCTTTTCGCCACGGACAGGTGGAAAAAACGGCCGGATATCCTCTGTCTGGGAAAGGGGATCAGCAGCGGTTATCTTCCGGTATCCGCTGTATTGGCTACCAATAAAGTTTATGAGAATTTTAAAGGTGAGAATAACTATTTTCAGCACGGAAGCACTTCCAGCGGAAATCCTGTGTGCAGTGCAGTGGCTCTGGGTAATATTGATATTATTCTTCGCGAAAATCTGGTGGAAAATTCCAGGGAAACAGGGGCGTATTTAATAAAAAAGATAAAGAGTCTGATGGAAGAAAGACCAGTGTTAGGTGATGTCAGGGGACGTGGTCTGATGATTGGTCTGGAACTTGTAGAGGACCGGATTACCAGAAAACCTCTGGGTGAGTCTGAGATGTTTGAGATTGTTGCGGACTGCGCCTCTCTGGGAGTGATCGTTTATTATAACAGAAATGTGATTGCGCTGTTCCCGCCTCTTATTATTACGAAAGATATTGCGGATCATATTTATTCAACTCTCAGGACGGCACTGGATACCAGTAAAAAAGAGGAGATTCTGAAAAAGAAGAGATTATTAAAAGAGCTTGTTTCCTCTAAAATGAGAACGGCCAATTCATAAGTGAAAGGGGAAGAGGCAATTGAATTTATTTTGCATACCCTGTGCAGGCGGCAGTGCAGTTATGTTTAAAAAAATACAGAATCTGCTGCCTTTCAAGGTAAAGGTACAGCCTCTGGAACTGGCTGGAAGAGGAAGCCGTTTTTTAGAAAGACCTTATGCAGATGTTAAAATGGCAGTGGATGACCTGTATCAGACAATCAATGGAAGAATTGACAGGGAGGACTACTGTTTCATGGGTTTTAGTATGGGAGGGATTCTTACTTTTGAATTGTGCAGGAAAATTCTTGAAAACGGGAGGAAGCCTCCTTTGGGCGTTTTCTTTCTGGGGGCGGAACCTCCCCATATAAAGTCCAAAACTGCATATCATAAGCTTAACGACAGAGAATTCAGGCAGGAGATGATCGCTATGGGTGGAATACCAGAGGAAGTGTTGCTGCGTGATGAGTTGTTTGATCTATACCTGCCTGCATTAAGAGCAGATTTTCAGATTTGTGAGTCCTATTGTTTCACCAAACAGCCATATAAATTTGATTTCAGTTTCTACCTGATCAACGGACTGGATGATACGATCACACCTTCTGTACTCAATGAATGGAAATTGTATTGCAAAAAATGTCAAATGGATTTTGTCCCAGGCGGTCATTTTTTTATAAATACAAATACCTCAGAAACCTGCCGGTCAATTAACAGAAGTTTGATGGAAATGGGCATTGGATAAGACCGTTGTTAAATTAATATGAAACTTAGTGAGGGGCAGAGCCGTTTATGGAGATTTGCCCCTTTTTTATTTTTAGATATAATCTTATGAAAATCTTAGTAATTTCTAATACAAAAAATCATAAATAAAGCAGCAGTCTTTGATACAATAAAAATAGCATAATATACCTTAAATTATAAAAAAGGAGGAAACCAGTTTGAATGATAAAATTCTTGTAGTAGATGATGAGCGGGATATTGCTGATCTGATAGAAGTCTATTTAAAAAATGAGAATTATACCGTATTCAAATATTATTCAGCCAGGGACGCACTTAACTGTATAGAAAGTACAAAGCCTGACCTTGCTATTTTAGATATTATGATGCCTGATGTAAACGGATTTGATCTTTGCCGTAAAATCCGCGAACGAGATACCTTCCCGATTATTATGCTGACCGCAAAAGATGAGGAAACCGATAAAATAACGGGTCTGACTTTAGGCGCTGACGATTATGTAACAAAACCATTTCGTCCTCTTGAATTAATTGCCAGAGTAAAGGCACAGCTTCGCAGGTACAAAAAATACAATGGAGCAAAGGAAAAATCGGAATCCAGCCCGGTTTTATGTTATTCGGGTTTTGAAATAAACACGAAAACTCACGAATGCCTCCTCAATGGAAATCCTGTTTTGCTTACTCCCACGGAATTTTCCATACTTCATATTCTGCTTGAAAATAAGGGGACGGTAGTAAGCGCTGAGAAGCTGTTTCGTGATATATGGCAGGATGAGTATTATAGCAAAAGTAATAATACTATTACGGTTCATATCCGGCATTTGCGTGAAAAACTAGGTGATACGGGAGAAGAACCCCAATATATCAAAACCATATGGGGAGTGGGATATAAGATATAAAAACGGAGGTGGCAATGATAAATAAAAGCATGGAAAAGAAACTGCGTGTGAAGCTCTGCATTACTTTAATTATCTATACTTTTATGGGATATATAGTTGCGGTCCTGCTTGATTACGGATTAAGCAACTGTTTAAATCCTTTTTTGAAGTGGATGCATCTGAGAATCGAACTGATTTATTTCCTGTATCTGGTTGCAGGTTTTTGCGGTCTTTTTAATCACTACTGGAAAAAACCATGGGGTTATTTAGAAGAGGTTGTCAATGCAGCTAAAACTGTGTATCAGCCAGACGACAGCACTATTGAATTATCCGAACCTCTAAAAGATGTGGAAAAACAGATGAACCAGATTAAAATGGCAGTTCTGCTCAGTCAGCAGGCTGTAAAAGAAGCTGAAAACAAAAAGAACGAACTGGTAATGTATCTGGCCCATGATATCCGCACGCCGCTCACCTCCGTAATTGGATATTTGAGCCTGCTGGATGAAGCACCCGATATGCCGGAAGAACAAAAAGCAAAATATGTTGAGATTGCTTTGAAAAAGGCTCTGCGCCTGGAGAAACTCATTAACGAATTTTTTGAAATTTCACGGTATCATACACAGCAAATCAAACTCACGAAAGAGAATGTTGATTTATATTATATGCTTGTCCAGCTTATTGATGAATTTTATCCGGTTTTATCTGCCAGGGGTAATTTTGCTGTACTTCATGCAGATGAAACACTTACGGTTTATGCTGATCCTGAAAAACTGGCCCGTGTATTTAATAATATTCTCAAAAATGCCGCAGCATACAGCTACCCAGATACCGAAATTTCAATATCCGCGAAAAAGCAGCAGGACACAGTTAGTATTATATTTGAAAATCACGGGCACACGATTCCAGAGGATCAGTTATGTGGAATATTTGAAAAATTTAACCGCCTGGATGATGCACGTAAATCGGATACTGGCGGAGCAGGACTGGGATTATCCATTGCGGCTGAAATTGTTCGTCTGCACGGTGGAAAGATATCTGTGTGCAGTGAAAAGGATACAGTTACCTTTACTGTTTCTCTTCCGGTCCGGTTTTAGGAAAAAAACAATCAGATATTAGGATTTTCTTAGGAAATTATCCGGTTCCTGTTAAAGTTTAAAACGTCTCTTTTCTGTACAATAAAACAGAACAGGGACGTTTTAAGTTGTAAATAAGAAAAAGGAGAAACTACATGGAACTGACAATAACAAACCTTAGCAAACAGTTTAAGGATAAAACTGCAGTTGATGATGTCTCCCTGAGCCTTACGCCAGGTATATGGGGTCTGCTTGGGGCCAACGGAGCAGGCAAGACTACATTGATGCGAATGATTGCAGGTATCCTTAAGCCAACCAGAGGGAATATCTTTTATGACGGCAAAGATATTCTTACAATGGGAGAAGAATACAGAAATTTATTCGGCTTTTTACCCCAGGATTTTGGATTCTTTCAGGATTTTACAGTGAAGGATTATCTGGAGTATGTAGCAGCGCTGAAGGATGTCCCGGCAAAAGAGACTGGAAATAAGATTGACAGCCTTCTTCATACCCTGACTCTCACCGATGTAAAGAACAAAAAGATAATAAAATTATCCGGTGGTATGAAACGCCGGGTGGGAATCGCACAGGCAATGCTCAATGATCCTGAAATTCTGATTATGGATGAACCCACAGCCGGTCTTGATCCGGGAGAAAGGGTTCGTTTCCGAAACCTTATTTCTGAATTCTCCCATGGACGCATTGTACTGATCTCAACCCATATTGTTTCCGATATTGAGTATATAGCTACGCAGAATGCGATTATGAAGGCCGGAAAAATTCTTAATGCAGGTACAACAGACCAATTAGTAAAACAGGCAGATGGAAAAGTCTGGACCTGCGTTGTGCCTGCAGAAAAGATGACTATGTATGAAATGCAGCTTCGCATTATTAACCAGCGCAGCGAAGGCAGCAACCGGGTGGCGGTTCGCTATTTGTCAGATGAGGCAAAAACCAGTGATTCCGTGATGGTAACGCCCCGTTTGGAGGATTTATATTTATGGTTGTTTCCGCAAGAGGAAATCAGTGAAAGGGGGAGATAATCGATGCGTATTTTTTGTTTGGAAATAAAACGGGTGCTTAAATCACGCCGTGTCTTAATTTTATTGGTCATTGCCCTGGTTATGTCTGTAGTTATGGCCTGGCTTCCGGTTATGTATGAGGATATCAATCAATATGGGGAGAATGGAAACAAAGTAGCGGAACTGAATGGACTGAGTGCCATTGCCTATAAAAAATCCCTTCGTTCCGTCAATAATGGAGAAGTGATTCCGGAAAAGCTTAAAGGGGCTTTGTCGGCCTATCAGAGCGCTGTTTCGCCTTATGGAGAAAACAGCCTTTACAGCGGAGAATTTCCGATGCCTGTTTATATGGAAAAAGTATTTGCACAGGAAGCGCTTCTGGGTAGACTGCCGGAAGCATATTCAGATCCGAAAACGGGTCAGGCTGAGAGCTTAATGGAGATTTCTCCGGATCGAACAGAGAGTTTTTATGAACAAACAGTTCAGCACTTAAAAGATATAATGCAGATGGAACAAAAAGGTCACCCGGCAGCACAGGAGCATGCGTTGAAAAAATATGCAGAAGTAAAAACACCATTTCAACTTTATGCAGGATATACCAGGGATGCGTTTGATTACATCGTTTTGTATATTTTTCTTCTTGTTATACTATGTACAGCGGCCGCTACGCCTACATTTTCCAATGAGTATCAAACTGGCTCAGACAGCATTTTACGATGTACTAAGAATGGGCGTTCTAAACTGGCAATGGTAAAAGTATTGGCTGCACTGACTGTTTTTTCAATTACATTTATTATTTGTATTTCACTTCATCTGTTAATCTCAGATCTGGCATTCGGACCGGAGTGTATGAAAACATCCATGCAGATGCTGTTTTCTGTTATTAGTCTGCCAGCCCTGAATTTAGGTCAGCTTCAAATGGTTCTGGCCATTGGAGGGCTTGGATCCCTGCTGGCAACTATCAGTTTTACATTATTTTTATCAGCCAAATTTAAAGATTCCATTTCGGTTATTTTAATCGCGGTTGTCGTGTGTCTGCTTCCGATTTTTATGTATTCTGCCGGAACTGACTGGCTTAGTTTTATTTTACCGACTGGAGGAATCGGAATGCAGAACAGCTTCCTTTATCAGCTGACAGATTTTAATTATCTGCATATAGGATCAATCAGCATTTGGTCACCTTATGTAATCATAGCAGCAACAATAATAGAAATACCAGTATTTCTTTTTCTGGCTGTACGGACTTATTGCAGTCATCAGGTTGATTAGGAAAGTTACAGCTGATAGAAATAGTGGTGTCTAAGATCTATTATATTCTAAATTTAAGAATAACAATCTGATAGTATAGTACATAAAAAATGACTGTACTTACTATCAGGTTGTTTTTTTGTAAAAAGTTTAAAATGTATCATTATTTTATTATTCGTCTGTATTATTTTTGACATAAATTTATCTTACTTTTTTACATTTACATGCTATAATTATAGATAGTTGTTTGTAATAAGGGGGATTAAGTATGTCAAATAAAATTTTAGTAGTTGAAGATGAAATAAGTATAGTAGAATTTATAGAGTTATATTTAGAAAACGAAAATTTTGAAGTATATAAGTGCTTTACGGCAGAAGCTGCATTAAAAATTATTGAAACAATGGAATTTGATCTAGTGTTATTAGACATTATGCTGCCAGGTAAAGATGGCTTCTTTTTATGCAAAAAAATCAGAGAAGAGTATCGGTATCCTATTATTATGCTGACGGCTAAAAACGATGAAGTGAGCAAAATAAATGGATTAACATTAGGGGCAGATGACTATATTACAAAGCCATTTCTTCCATTAGAAATGATTGCAAGAGTAAAAGCTCAGCTTAGAAGGTATAAGAAATATAATCAGTCTGAAACAGATGAAGATTCTGGAATTTTGTCATATTCAGGACTTGAACTCAATGTCAGAAAAAGGGAGTGCAGCTTAAAGGGGAAGCAGCTCAATCTGACGCCAAGTGAATATGATATATTAAGACTATTGTTAGAACATAAAGGTGAAGTAGTTAGTTCCGATGAACTTTTCAGACTAATCTGGCACGATGATTATTACATAAAGAATAACACCATATCTGTTCATGTGCGTCATTTACGTGAAAAACTTGGCGATAAGGCGGAAAATCCGAATTACATAAAAACAGTGTGGGGGGTTGGCTATAAAATTGTTTAAAGAAAAACAAAAGCGTTTAAAATGTAACAGAAAACTATTTCTTCATCTTATCCTCACTCTGCTGTTTTACACTGTTTCAGGCTGGATTTTAAGAATTGTTTTTGATTATTATTACAGCAAAACTCATACATCGATTATTATGTGGATAAATCTTCGTGTTGATTTATTCCAATTTTTATATTTAATTATCGGTTATATAGGTATATTTATGTATTTTTGGTGTAAGCCTTGGAGATATCTATATGAAATAATTAATGCTGCAGAGGTTATATACAAAAAAAATGATACTGTGGTAAAACTTTCGGAACCATTAAAAGAAATTGAAACTCAATTGAATCAGATAAAGATGTCTATTCTTATGGCTGATCAAGCAATCAAAGTTGCTGAAAGTAAAAAAAGTGAGATGGTTGCATATATTGCCCATGATATAAGAACTCCGTTAACCTCCATTATTGGCTATTTAAGCTTAATTAAAGATATGCCAGAGTTATCAGTAAAAAAAAGGCAGGAATACCTGGAAATATTACTCGATAAGGCTATGCATTTAGAACAAATGGTGAATGAATTTTTTGATATCACTCAATATAATACACAGAAAATCCAAATTAATAAACAAGAGATAGATTTATATTATTTATTTATTCAATTAACAGATGAATTCTATCCAATGATTAAGAAAAAAGGCAATACTTTAAAACTTGATATTGCTAAAAACTTATCCTGCAATATTGATTCTGAGAAAATGTCGAGAGCATTTGGTAATTTACTGAAAAATGCCATTAACTATAGTTTTCCCAAAACTGAAATTTTTATATCTGCAAAAAAATGTAATGATAAACTTATTATCGTTTTTAGAAATCAGGGTGAAACATTATCAGAAAGTGAGTTGTCACAAATATTTGAAAAATTCAATCGCTTAGATAAATCGAGAACCTCTGGCTTAGGTGGTGCCGGTTTGGGTTTATCGATAGCGAAGGAAATTGTACAACTTCATTGTGGAGAAATTATTGCGCAGAGTGAAAATGAGACCATTACTTTTATGATTACTATACCGGATTAGTTGTAAAATGCCTTAAGTAGATCCTTGAAGTTTATATTTATTTGTCTAATTTCTTAATTAATTCTCATGATTTTCAATATGTAATCTTAAAACAGAAATCTTTCTTACCTGGTATTATATTACCAGATAAGAAAGATTTTTTTGTGAATCTATGAAAAATTGATATTGGGAGGGAAATGAGCATGATTGCTGCTAACGATACAATAAAAGAATTTTACCGGGAACTTAATACCAACGGCAGAATAAGCAGGCTGGGAAAGGTTTTTAAAACCGATAAAAACTATTATTTTTTGGATACAGGTACAGGAAAAGTTGCATGTTTAAAAGCAAATGTATACAAAGTTATGAAAAGTTTATTGGAAAGTGATAGTTATGAAGATTTAGATATTCCCAATTTAAATGAAAAGGAACTAGAAAGCGCAATAAACGAGATAAAAGAAGCTATGAAGACAGAACATATATTATCAGCCCCAATTCTCAAAACATTAACTGGGGCAGCGGTAACGCACTTAAAGGAAACATTAGAGAGCGCAGTAGAAAATGTTACACTAGAGGTGACGGAAAAATGCAATTTACGTTGCAGATATTGTATTTATAATCCATCTCATGAAGAGTATAGGGAATTTGGACATAGAGATATGTCTTGGGAAACTGCAAAAAAGGCAATTGATTTTTTAATCAATCACTCAAGCGATGCTGAACATGTACATATTGGTTTTTATGGCGGAGAGCCTTTGTTAAATTTCAAGTTAATAAAACAATCTGTTGAATATGCAAAAAATAGATTTAAAGAAATTACATTTGCAATGACGACCAATGCAGCTATGGTAACTGATGAAATAGCTGAATATTTGTTGGATAATGATTTCGATATTATTGTAAGTTTAGATGGACCAAAGGAAATACATGATGCAAATCGAATAACGGTAGAGGGAACTGGAAGCTTTGATAAAACTGTTAGAGGTACCAAAATATTATTAAACACACAAAGCAGATTAGGCAAAAAATCAAAAATATCCTTCAATATGGTGGTGTCAGGACCGAATTATGAAGAGAACTATAATAAAATA
Organism: Lacrimispora amygdalina; assembly: GCF_003432035.1. Classification (GTDB taxonomy): domain Bacteria; phylum Bacillota; class Clostridia; order Lachnospirales; family Lachnospiraceae; genus Lacrimispora; species Lacrimispora amygdalina. The sequence continues at coordinate 12,426 of NZ_QOHO01000071.1, read as the reverse complement.
CAACAATTTTTAGAAAGTGAAGAGTGGATTCCGAAAGATATTATGGTTTTGACAGCATCTGTTGATCATGGCCCTAAGGATAGTGAATATTTTATTCCTCAGAGTAAACAAGAATATAAATTTACAGAAGGATCATATGACCCTTTAAATGAATGGGATTGGAATTACCGTAGAGAAATGGGGATCGGTGATTCAAAAAAAGGGCTGTTTTCAGATGGTGTCATGGATAAAGGAATGATGATTATACATAAAAGACTCTTGTCTGAACTTCCTGTTAAAGCGTATGGTATGAATGGTTGTTGTGTTCCTGGACAAAGAAGAATATATGTAACAGTCGATGGTAAATTTCTTCTTTGTGAAAAAGTCGGAAATATTCCTGATATTGGAAATGTTGATACTGGGTTTGATATTGATCGTATTCAGAAATTATACGTTAGTGATTTTATCAATAATGCTAAGGAATTCTGTAAGGATTGTTGGGCGGTTAATCTTTGTACTATGTGTTATGTAAATTGTTACGATCAAAAGGGTCCGCATTTTTCGTACAGACATAATTCGTGCCGCAATGAAAGATTGTATTTAGAAAACAATCTGATTCGTTATCATACAGTATTAGAGGAGAATCCGGAGGAACTGATGGAATATAATGAAAAGGATTTTCGTTAGTCAGTCAAATACGTTATGTTTTACATAAATGTATTTAGAAATTATGGAAAGGAGATTTCGCTATGAAATTCATTAATCCAATTGGGAGAAATCCAGGAAGTGGTATTCAACCTCAGGCATGTACATGTTCTAGTGGATATGCTGGATACAGGGGTAATGATGATGGCTGCATTCATTGTGGGTGTGGCTGCGGTGGTGATGGTGAATATCGTACGGGTAATAGAGTAAAATCTATTAGAACCATTCGCTCATCATCATAATCATCTTGCTGTTTGAAGGAAAGCAGCATCTGAGAAGATTTCTCAGATGCTGCCTCTTTCTTAACAATTTTCCGAATGATGTCTGAGGAATATTACAATGAATAAATTTAAAGGTAATATAAAATTATTTGTTTACACAATACAGCTGTTGTGTAAGATAAATAAAAAAATTTTTGCTTTTTCTGTTGTCCTGTCTATTATTAATGGTATTTTCCCCATTGCAACACTTCTTTTAAGTCAAAGTATTATTAACGAAATACAATTACTCAAAAAACCGTTCGACATTTTATTGAAGTTAATTATGATTTATTTTCTGATATCCGTTATTGGAACTATATTACAGAATATTAGTGGATATATATTAAGTAAACTCAACAACATATTGCAGTACGGTATCAATAGAATAATTATTGAAAAATGTTCAAAATTGTCATTGGAAATGCTGGAAAGGACAGAGACATATGATACAATTGCGCGACTGGAGCAAGATATATCAACTAAGCCTTATCAGACATTACAGTCGATCATGAGTATATTTTCTAATGGAGTTTCTGCGGTATTGGCATCCATTATAATAATATCATGGAATGTTTGGATAGAAGTTTTACTGCTTATAATTTCAATAATGATGTTTTCAGGTGAAATAATAATAGGAAACAAAGAATTTATTATGAAGTACAAAAGAAGTGATAAGGAACGAGAGGCATGGTATTATTCATACCTTTTGACTCATGATACAGCATTTAAAGAAGTAAAATCGTTTGGACTTAAAAATCATTTCTTGAAAAGATACATAGAATTAAGCAACATCTTTATCTCGCAAACCAACCAAATCGAAAAGTTTAAAACACTTTTGAACATTTCAATTTCTTTAATACAAGATGTGTTTAGTTTGGTAACAATGATTATGGCTATCTATGCTGCTTATATTGGCCGTATTATGATTGGTACAGCCATGTCATATTTAAATGCAATCACAATGGTTCAAGGTTCCACAAATGCTTTGGCATCAGGTATTTATACAATTTATAATTCAAATCTGTATATTAGTTTATTAAAAGATTTTTTAGAAAATTTTGATGGTGAGGAAGAGATAGACAGTGAGTCTAAATTAAAAGTAGATAGTATTTCTTCCTTGGATTTATTTAGAATAGGATATGATTATCCTGAGTTTAAAAGTGCTCTTAATGAAGTGACTTTAAAAATCAACAAAGGAGAACAGATAGCAATTGTAGGAAAAAATGGATCAGGAAAGAGTACACTCTTCAAAATTATATGTGGACTATACAAGACATCAAGAGGCAAATTTATGGTTAATGGATATGATATTGATACTTACAATATTGAATCCTATAGAAAAAGAACTTCAGTATTATTTCAGGATTTTTTAAAGTTTGAGGGTTCACTTAAAGAGAATATTGCAATTGGAGATATTAATAAGCTGGAAAATAATGAAGATATATATATGGCTCTCGATAAAGCTAATGTAAATTTTTTAAAAAGTAAGGGTTACTATGATTTGGGCAAAACTTTAGGTAATTGGTTTGACAATGGAAGTCAGCTTTCAGGTGGACAGTGGCAGAAAATAGCTTTAGCAAGAGCTTATTACAGAAAAGCAGATGTGTTTCTTCTTGATGAGCCAAGTTCTGCATTAGATGCAATGGCTGAGATGAAAATTTTTAAGAGTTTTTTTGAAATAAGTAAAGATAAAATTGGTATTTATATAACACATAGAGTAAAAATCGCAAAAAATGCTACAAAAATTATTGTGCTGGAAGGTGGTAATATTGTAGGGGTTGGTAATCATGAGAAATTATTAAGAGAATGCTCCGTTTATAAGGATATGTATTTCGAAGAACTAAAAGAAATTAATGGCTAATTTTAGTGGGGGAGTAAATGCAAAAGGAGGGCTGATATAATAGCCCCTTTTACGATTAAATTTGGTATAAAACATGAAATAAGTTAAATACTAATGAAAAAAGTAAAAATGGAGCTAAAATGAAAGCAAATAAAAGACTGACAAAAGCATTTAAACATGCTGAAAACAGAACATTTGATAAAAACTCAAAATATATATTCTTTAGTGACTGCCATCGGGGCGATGACAGTGTTTCAGATGAATTTATACGGAACCAAAACATCTTCTTACATGCATTAAATTATTATTACAAAGAAAATTATGTATATGTAGAGGCAGGCGATGGCGATGAACTGTGGGAATATAAAAATTTCAGTGTGATCCGCCTGGCGCATACCGATGTATTTACTGTCATGAAAAAGTTTTATGATTCCGGCCGGTTCATTATGCTGTATGGGAATCATAATATATATTTGAAATCAAAACATTTTGTTAGATCCAACTATTATCAATATTATGATTTATATAATCAGAAAAAAGTAGATTTATTTAAGGGATTAGAGCCAAAGGAGGCATTGGTTCTTAAAGAAAAAGACAGCGGACAGAAAATTTTTGTACTTCATGGACATCAGGGAGATTTTATGAATGATCAGCTATGGGTTCTGTCCATGCTGCTGCTGCGGTATTTTTGGAGATATCTCCATCTAGTCGGCTTTGACAATCCCACAAGCCCTGCCCGTAATTTATTTAAGAGGCATAAAATAGAGCGGATATACAGTGAATGGATTGAGAAGCATAAAATCATGCTGATTTGCGGACATACCCACAGACCGAAATTCCCAAAAGCAAATGACCTTCCATATTTTAATACCGGGTGCTGTACCCGGACCAGGGGAATATCCGGAATTGAGATTATAAATGATGAGATTTTGCTGGTTGACTGGAGAATCGCAGCTGATGAAGAAGGAGGGCTAAAGGTCCTGCGTACCGTAGTCAGAGGACCGGAGCCCATTGAAAAATTTGATGGAAGGAAATAATCCACGTTCGTTAAAAGGAAATCTCAAATACAGCGCCCTGCTCCTGGTTATATGCCGTAATTCTGCCGTTGAGCAGTTCTGCCGCAGATTTTGCTATGGCAAGCCCCAAACCGAAATTGCCTTTTTTCCCTTTATAGAAACGGTCAAAGATAAAGGGAATGTCGTTTTGAGGGATGCCATCTCCGTCATCGGATATTCTTAAGGATACTGTATTTCCTTTTTTCTCAAGGACGATGGTGACTTTTTGCCTGGCATAGCGCATGCAGTTGGAAACGATATTGATAACTGTCTGGGATAGAAGTATGTCATCAGTCTGAATCATAACATCATACTCCGGAAGCAGCAGCTCCAGATCTTTATCTGATTTTGCCGCCAGTCCCATAAGGCGCTGGGTATAATCCTTTAATAAATGGCAGAGATTGACCTCCTCCCACTGGGGGGTGTACATGCCGCTTTCGTATCTTGAGAGAGTAAGCAGCTCGCTTACCAGCTCGTTTAAGCGTATGCTTTCGCGTTTAATGATCCGTGCGGCTTCCTTTGTATCCGGAAATATACCGCTTTCAATCCCTTCGGCATATCCCTGGATGGACATAAGTGGTGTGCGAAGCTCATGCGAGGCATTTTGCAGAAATGTCTTCTGGTTTTTGTCGTAAGCTTCAAGCCTTCCAACCATGATGCAGATATTATCATAAAGCTGTTTAAATTCCAGGGTGTCCTGAGGGGTGAGGAAGTGGCTGACATCAAAGTTTCCCTGTCCGATCTGCAGGGAAAGGACACCGAGCCTGGTAATCGGGACAGTTATATGTGCCGCTATTTTCTCCGAGAAATAGATGGCGATAAGGATACCCAGAAGCATGATGGCAAAAAGGATAAGATTGACCGCACCGAGGTATTTATTCATATGGTCTGTTGGGAGCGCAAATACAGCAGTTAAATTGCTCAAATCATCATTGCTCATGGAATAGGCAATGGTAAAATACTTTTTTCCGTTTACAGGAATGGTGTAAACAGTTCCCTGTTCCATCTGATGAAATTTAACTTTTATCACATCTAAATATGCAATCTGTGAAGGGGCAAGCTTTATTTGTGCCGGAAATACAGGCAGCGCATCCTGGTCCAGAAGGTAGAAATCCATCCCCTGTGAGAAATGAGAGGATTTCAGGGCCATCAGGATGTTCCTTGCCATATTTAAGGCTTTCTTTTCTGATTGCTGGCCTCCGTCTGTTTCCAACTCACTTTTTATTTCCTTTTCTACTGCCCGGATTGTGGCTTTTAATTCATTTTTTGCAGTAGCGTTGATGTAGATCTGAAAGGAAAAGTTGAATAATATGAGTGTTGCAAGCGGAATCAGGATGAGCAGGATCAGAAATGGCTTTTGGATCTTATTTTTTATACTCTTCATGGGTATCTCCTAATTCCAGGCGGAAACCAAAACCCCAGACTGACTGGATTTTCACAGTTGCTTCGGCTGCCGCCAGCTTTTTCCGAAGCCGTTTAATTACATCATCGGTTGCTCTGGTATCCGCATCGAAGTCGAATTTCCATACATGCTTTAACAGCTCTTCCCTGGACACGGCCTGCTCCTTTTTTTCCAGCAGATATACCATAAGGGCAAATTCCGTTGGGGTGATATCAAGTGTCTTTCCGTTAACGGAGAAATCTCTTTTATTCACATCTGCCTTTATATTACCAAAGAGATAGATTACACCCTTGTAGCTGCCTAAGTCTAACTCCATTCTTCGAAATAATGCTTTTACTCTGGTTACAAGCTCTATTGGGGAAAATGGTTTTGTTAAGTAGTCATCAGAGCCCAGGGTAATTCCGGCTATGCGGTCGGTTTCACTGTCTCTGGCAGAAACGATCACAATCAGTGCATTGCTTCTATTTCTGATCTCGCGGCATAGTACCAGACCGTCCGTGCCGGGCATCATGATATCAAGAATTACCATGTCGGAAGGATTTTTATCAAATGCTGCATACAATTGATCGCCATCCGGAAATGTCTGAACTTCAAACCCCTCAGCAGCCAGAAAAAGCTGTATTAAATCTCTGATGGGCTTCTCATCATCTGCAAGGTAAATTCGTTTCTTTTTCATTTATCTGTAACTTCTCCCTTCGGCTGTTTCATTCATTTTATCATTTTATTTTTCTAATTCATAGAGCTGCCACAATTTTGCCACAGTTTCACCTTTGAAATGCGTCAGGGAAAGGTAGTATGATTTCACACAGATAAGAAAATCCCCCCAAATGAAAGGAGAAACAATAATGAGAAAATCTATGAAATCAATCACCTCTCTTTTGACAACAGCAATGCTTATTACAGGTACATTAACCGTTCCGGCTCAGGCAGCCCAGACAACGGCAGCAAACCCAACAAAAGCAGCAGCCACCCAGGCAGCCACAACACAGAAGAGTAAGTCCGGCACGGCAGCGAAACCAACAGAGGCGGCTAAGGCAGCGGCAGCAAAACCAGCAGCAAAAACAACAGAAGCAGCTAAAACAACTGAAGCAGCAAAAGCTGACTCAGCAAAAGCAGCAGCAGCTAAAACAGATAAAAAAGCGGCAACAAAAAAGGCTAAAAAGGCAACTGCAGTTAAAAAACATAAAAAAGCAGCAAAAAAGACCAATAAGGCAAAAACACATAAAAAAGCAGCAAAAGCAAAAAAGACCGCAGCTAAATCAGCAGCAAAGGTAAAAAAAACTGCAGCCAAAGCAACAAATAAAGCAGCAACAACAAAAGCAGCAGCAACAACAAAAGCAGCAACAACTGCAAAGAAATAATACAAAAGATATAGTTCCATTTATTTCATTATCAGCTGCACTATTTAATGGAAGAAGTTAAATAGTGCAGTACTTATAATGTTTTTCTTCTGTTACTTCTTTTATCAAAACCCAATATATGTGAAAATTGCATAAAAAACAGCTGCTGTTTTAATTGTATGAGCGGATTATAAATAAAAAAGAGCGGTTATTGTAACAAATTCAGAATAATGTCTTCCTAAAGCCCGGTCCCATTGATTTGTAGCCGGGCTATTTATACTGTCCAATTACCGTAACGGATACGGAAAATAACCGGGTTGAGTTTCATTATCCCAATGTTATAATGAAATTACCGAAAGGAGGTGGCAGCTTGATTGACAGAAGGCAGCAGCTTCTGTTCTCAAAACTTACCGGCAATGAGTACATTACGGCAGCTGAACTGGCGAAACAGATGGGGCTCAGTGAAAAAACGGTCAGGACCAGAGTAAAGGAACTGGAGAAAGAACTTTTACCCTGCGGTGCCCGTATCATATCGAAACAGGGGCATGGATACCGCATTTCCATAACCGATCCATTGCTGTATCAGGAGCTTATAAAATCCCTGTCAGCAGACGGGAATGCATTGCCCACATCTTCACAGGAACGGATTTTATATCTACTTTCGTGTCTGCTTAACAGCGAGGACTATGTAAAACTGGATGATTTAAGTTCCTTCTTGTTTGTATCAAGAAATGTGCTGACAGGGGATTTGAAAAAGGCAGAGGACATGCTTTTGAAATACGGTGTCAGACTGGTGCGCAAACCTCATTATGGAATCAGGGCAGAGGGGACTGAATTTGATAAAAGGCTGTGTATTTCCAATTATCTGATGAAGCCGGATCTTATTTTACAGGGGCACCGCCGCAGAAGTACGGATGAGATGAGGTCCATCGGAGATACGCTTCTTACCTGCATCAGGGAACATAACATTAAATTGTCTGAGGTTTTATTTCAAAATCTGATCATTCATATATACATCGCAGCAAAGCGGATAAAGGCCGGGCTATATATGACTGCAAAAGAGGCTGATTTTTTTCAGATAAGTCTTGGCGAGAAGGAAATGGTCATTGCACAGGATCTTGCGAAAGGACTGGAGGCCAGTCAGGGAATCGTTTTTTCAGAGCCTGAGATAAAATATCTGGCAATTCATCTGGCTGGAAAAAGAAGCATTGGGGAAGAAGACGGTGAAAGGATAAAACCGGAAATCCCCAGGCGGCTTATGGATCTGATTACGGAAATGCTTCAGTCGGTGTATGACAGTTTTAAAATAGACTTCAGACAAAACCAGGAGTTAATTCTGTCGCTTTCTCAGCACATGGTACCTTTGGACATCAGAATCCGGTACGATATGGGAACAGATAATCCGTTGCTGGAGGAAACAAAAAAGAATTATTTTCTGGCCTATGCCATTGCCAGGCAGGCATGTATTATTATTAACCAACATTACCACAAGAGCCTGTCAGAGGATGAGGTGGGGTTTATAGCGCTTCTTTTCGCACTTGCCCTTGAGCAGGAGAAAAGAAACAACGGCAGGAAAAATATTCTGATTGTATGTGCATCAGGAAAGGGAAGTGCCCAGCTGTTAACCTATCGCTACAAAGAGGAGTTCGGCAATTATTTAAATCAGGTTTATACCTGTAACACACATGAACTGGATCATTTTGATTTAAGCAAAGTGGATTATATTTTCACCACGGTCCCTCTTGAAATTTCTGTTCCGGTTCCAGTTATTTCAGTGAAGGATTTTCTTGGGGACAGAGAAATTCTGGCGGTCAAAAAAATCCTGTTTATGGGAAATAAAAGTTTTCTGTATGAGTTCTACGACAGGCGTTTGTTTTTTACAGATATCCGGGGGGAAAGCAAAGAAGAGATAATTGGAGAATTATGCAGACGTATCGGCACTGTAAGAGAATTACCCAAAGGATTTTATGGAGCAGTTTTAAAGCGGGAAAAACTTGCCCAGACAGACTTTGGAAATCTTACGGCGTTCCCGCACCCATATAAAACACTGACTGAGGAAAGTTTTGTTTGCGTGGGAATTTTACAAAAACCGATTCTTTGGAACACAAACCAGGTGCAGGCAGTTTTCCTTGTTTCCATCGGTGAAGTGGAGCAGGAACAGCTTCAGGCTTTTTACCAGCTTACGATGAATCTTCTGCTGAATCAGAGGGGAGTGTTAAGGCTTATTAAGGAAGCATCTTTTGATACGCTGATCGAGCTTTTAATGGATGATAAAAATAACAGACAGTGACAATGGGGGAGAATAACAAATGGACATAACTATTGAAACAATCATGATGGAGCTGGTTGTAAACGGAGGAAATGCCAGGAGCTGCGCAATGCAGGCAATAGCTGCTGCAAGAGATGGAAAGCCAGGTCTGGCGGAACGGTTAATGAAAGAGGCAGATGAAGCAATTGAGAAAGCCCACGAGTTTCAAACCGGGATTTTACAGGCAGAGGCCTCAGGGGAACATCTTGAAATGAGCCTGATTATGGTTCATGCACAGGATCATTTAATGAATGCCATGACCGTAAGAGATCTTGCAAAAGAGTTTTTAAAGCTGTATAAAAATCAGATATATGCGGCAGGTAAGGAAGGAGTGGTAATATGATACACATCACGTTAATTTGTGCAGCTGGAATGTCTACCTCCATGCTGACTCAGAGAATGCAAAAAGCGGCTGAAAGTAAGAATCTGGAGGTTGAGATCATAGCGATGCCTGAATCAAAATTCCGGAAATATAAGGGAGAGACGGAGGTCCTACTTCTGGGACCTCAGGTACGGTATCTTCTTGAAGAAATCAAAGCCGAATTCCAGCCAAAGGGAATGAAAGTGGCAGTTATTGATATGAAGGATTATGGAATGATGAATGGGGAAAAAGTATTGGAGGATGCATTAAAACTTCTGGGGTAAATCAGGGTGCAGCAGATAAAAGGTATGTTAAAAGGAGAGGGATATATGAATAATTTAACTGGATTAATTGAGAAATATTTCGTTCCCATGGCTGGAAAGCTATCGAAAAACAAATTTTTAAAAGCAATTTCCAATGGATTTTCTGTACTTTTGCCAATTACAATGATAGGTGCAATCTTTACACTTCTTGCTAATCTGCAGATTGCGCCGTATCAGAGCTTTGTTAAAGCTGTTCACTTAAAAGAAATATTTGGTTTTGCACCTAAGGTAACGACAGATATGCTTGCAGTATACGCAGTTTTTCTCATTGGAAAAGCGTTGGCGGAGCAATTTGATTTTGATGATAATGTCTCCACTATAGTGGGAGCGCTGAGTCTGTTTTCATTCCTGGTTTTAATTCCTCTTGGCGTTTCAGGAAAAGCGGAGAAAAGTCAGGAAATCGTCTCGATTGCCGGGGCCATGCCTACCACGTATCTGGGAGCTGCCGGTTTATTTACAGCCATGATTGTGGGACTTCTTGTGCCGTTTATTTATCAGACATTTATTAAGCACAATATCGTTTTAAAGATGCCGGAGCAGGTTCCGCCCACAATTGCAAAATCCTTCAGCGCTTTGATTCCGGCCTTTAGTATCGCATTTATTTTTGGTCTGATCCGGTTTTTATTTTCCTTAACACCTTTTGGAGATGCCAATAGTTTTATATACACAGTGATGAAGGCGCCTCTGTCCAATCTTGGAGCCAGTCCAGCAACCTTTATCCTGTTTATTCTGGTCTGCTCCCTCATGTGGTTTTTCGGTCTCCACGGCGGTATGATTGTCATGCCTTTTATCAATGTTCTATATACCGCAGCAGGGCTTGAAAACCTGGAGGCTTATGCAAACGGAGTGGCTGGTCCCAATCTGATCACCAATGCATCATGGTTGATTTTCGCCTCTGTGGGAGGAGCTGGCGGAACTTTAGGATTATGCATTATTATGGCTTTCATGGCAAAAAGTTCCCGGTATAAAACGCTTGGCAAGCTTGCCCTTCCGGCAGGAGCCTGCGGAATTAATGAGCCGATTACATTTGGTCTTCCAATGGTATTAAATACCATCATGATAATTCCGCTGATCATTACTCCTATTACCACATTTCTTATTTCGTATTTTATGATGAGGATTGGAATCATTCCTCCGCTTAATGGAACAACCATCCCTCTTGGAACTCCGGTAGTGTTTGCCGGTCTTGTTGCAGGAGGATGGAAAACAGCAGTTTTGCAGATTGTATTAATTGCAGTTCAGATATTAATCTATCTTCCGTTTTTTAAAGTTCTTGATAAACAGGCCGTACTGGAAGAGAAGGGTACAGCCTGACCTTAAAACAGATGGGAAAGGAGGGACACTGTGGAAAAGAAATCCAATATACTGCTGTTTGTAGCAGATCAGATGCGCAGTGATTCATTAGGCCATTTAGGAAATCCGGCGTCAGTTACTCCTAATCTTGACATGCTTACAAGGGAGGGGGTTTCATTTCGGAATGCCTACTGTCAGAATCCGGTATGTGTTCCTTCCAGATGCAGTTTCCTTACGGGATTATATCCGCATACAACGGGACACCGTACCATGCATTTTCTTCAGAATCCGGATGAACCTAATATTTTAAAGGTTATGAAGCAGGCGGGCTATGAAGTAATCTGGGTGGGCAGAAATGATGTAATTCCAGGAAACCGAACTAAGGAAGAATATTGCAGTGAGTATTATAATGGTGTTGTAATGGAGGATACAAAAGGGGAGAGTAATAATGTCTTTGGTTTTAAGAAAAAAGGTAAAACTCCTGCAGTCAAACCGGAAGAAGATGATAATTATTATTCTTTCTATACCGGAAAGCTGGATAAAAAAGAAGCACAGGAGAGTTTTGACTGGAACTGTGTGAAAAGTGCACTGGATTATCTGGAGAGAAGAAGCAAAGAAGCAGATTCCCCTCCATTCTTTCTGTATGTGACGCTGACCTTCCCCCATCCGCCTTATGGGTGTGAGGATCCATGGTATTCCGGCATAGACAGGAAAAAGCTGCCGCCGAGAAGACCTTGTGTGAAAAGTTTAAAAGATAAACCGTCCATGCTTTATGGAATTAATTCCAGACAGAATTTAAACGGCTGGTCAGAGGAGCGTTTTGATGAACTGAGAGCCACCTATCTGGCCATGGTTTCACGATTTGATTATCAGTACGGTTTAATATCAGATAAGCTGAAGGAAACAGGAGTCTACGATGATACCAATATCATTGTATTCAGTGATCACGGCGATTACACCGGGGATTACACCATAACGGAAAAAGTACAGAATTGTTTTGACAACCCCATCAGTAATGTTCCGCTTTTAATAAAACCCTCCCGGGATCATGAATGCAGTCCCCGCATATCGGAAGCACTTGCAGAGCTGGTGGACATACCGGAAACAGTCGCAGATATGGCTGGAATCAGGCTGCCGTATAAGCAGTTTGGAAAATCACTTCTGGCTGCGGTAAGCGGCATTGAGTTTCATAAGGATGCGGTATTCTGTGAAGGAGGCAGGCTTCATGGGGAGGAGCACTGCATGGAAAAGGGACACGGACCATTATCTCCTTACTGGCCCAGACTTGATACGCAGTGCAGTGAGGGGGCAGAGCATACAAAGGCAGTTATGATAAGGATGGGGAATTTGAAATACGTCAGGCGTTTGTATGAGACAGATGAACTTTATGATCTTGAAAAAGATCCAATGGAGCTAAATAATGTAATCAATGATTGGGCTTATAAAGAAGAAATCTTAAAACTGAAAGAGCGTATGCTTACCTTCTTTCTTGAAACAGGAGATTATGTGCCTGACCGTAAAGATATTCGATAAATCATGAGGGGCTGTAAAAAAACTCCC
>NZ_QOHO01000070.1 GCF_003432035.1 Lacrimispora amygdalina | reverse complement strand
CCTCTACTTTCTTTCACACTAGAATTCTCCTTTTTATTGTTAATAAGCATTTATATAAAGACACCATAACTCCTCTTGGGTTTATGGTAAATTTGAATTGTGGAGAAACAATCAATCCTCCACCTGTTAAGATATTTTCTGTACAAAGTACGAAATAAACAGGTTTCATTCGTAGATTTATAACTGTATAAGTGAACGGTAGTCTGACAGCAAGAATGCGATCAGACCACCGGTGACAAGGAGTTTTATGAGAAAGGAATTTTAATCGTTACCTTTCCATATTAGAAAAATTACAATCGAACACATGTTCTTGTTTTGCTCTTATAATACAAGGGATTTTAAGCACTTTCTGACAATTGCGAATTAAAATGAACCGGGTCTACACTGTAGTTTTGTTACGGTAACGCCTCATTTTCATCTTCTGAAGTTCTTTGCGGTGTGAGGTTTTACATGATTCACATCTGCATTCCCTGCTTGCCGCATCTGCGTTAAAAATTTTCCCGCAGTCCATACAGGTAATGGTTTTTATTCCTACCGGAGTGTAGTAGGGATTCTTACCTGCACAATCTTTGCAGTATTTCTTATTAATAGAAGTTCTTCTGACTAAAATACCGCAGCCGGTACATCTTATATAGTCCTCCCCCTTGTAGCGTCTCCACTCATAACCCAGTTTACGGAAATCTGTAATGAAGAGACGTTTCTCAGAATCATCATCAATAAATAATACCTTAATGCTTAGATTATCGATTTTTTTGGCAAAATCAATCAGACCTGACTCCTTTAGCTTATGAAAGCGAATATCTTTATCATAAGAAGTGGTGGTAATACAGGCAAGCCTGTAAATCTCGCTGTCCGGATTATTTACCCAGTTCTGATTATTTTTATTTTTGAAATTGTGATACTTAGCCAGGCATAAGAGGGTAAATGCCAGACGCTCCAAAACCTTGTCCTTCATCTGATTGATAACATCCAGCTCATTTACAGTAATCCAGATGCCGTCGCATTGGCAGAGAGGATATTTTGATGCCCGCTCCGCGCAGGTTTCGATGCTGTTTGTCCAGTCCATAGGATTATATCTGGGGTAATGATGTTCCATAAAGTCCTGAAGCAGTTTTATCAGTTCTTCTCCATTGCAGCCGCAGATATGGCAGTAATAGCGGGCCAGAATGCTGAGAATCTGATACGGTTTTGAAAAATCGATCTGATCTGACATAAGTAATTGTTCCACATAATCTTTTTCATTTAAAATTATCAAAGTAATTCATCCTCTCTTAATCTCTTTTCTTTCATAATGAATGACTCTCCTCCAAATTCAAAATCCCCCTTAGTTTCTGTCAGTTCGGGATAATGGATGATATAATTATTTTTTTTGAGAAGAGTCTGTATTATGGTATCCCCGCAGACATCCCATACAAATTGTTTGGATTTATTGGTGGTATAGCACATATCTAAAAGAATTTCACATAATTCCAATGCATTGGGACAAATGGATTCGCATGCTGAGCGGAATTTCATCAGCATTATAGTCCGGTTTGCAGCCATCTCTTCTTTATCCAGACGCATGGCTTTGGCTGTCTGATGATAGAGCTTCATGGAATCGTCATATTCTTTTTTTATATTCTCGATTTTTCGATAATCACTTTTCTGGTAATTCATTCCGCATTTTAAGACAGAGTAATCAAAGCAGGCTTCATTTTTACGGTCGGTAAGAAATTGACCAAATGTTTCTTCAAACAGGAGGCAGATCCGGTTGATGGTACAGAGATTATTTCCGGTTGGCATAAATTTCTTATGGTATTCCAGAAATTCCCCCTGTTCAGGAGTATAATCCTGAATTTGTTCCAGCTCTTTAAGCGGCATTTGAAAGCGCCGGATGCATTTCTTATTGCTGTCAGTGGTGTATTTCTTATATTCATTCATAAGATCTGGGTATATGTATCTCATGAAATAAGGCTTTTTTTCAGCTGCTATGTTAAAACAAAGATTCTTGAATTCCTTTTCTTCTTCCGTTGTTTCAGGAAGCTGGCGGCAGGCTGATTTATCATACCAGTATCTGGGCATTGGCTTTGATAAAATCCCCTTTGCCTTATCAATGGAATTTTGCTGGTAGTGCTGTCCGCACATGATTCTGTATTCAAGAGCCATGTATTCCGGACTTCCCTTTTTAAAACTGGACTGAAGTTCAATCATAGAGGTGATTTTGTTGGTTGTAGATCCGATTTCATCACCAAAAGCCAGTAGATTGGCTTTGACAAGAGCCGGCTCGTCTGGAATAATCTTTTCTGCCTGCCTCTGAACACATTCAATGGCAGGAACGTCTCTGGTATTTTTTAAAATGATTTTGTTATCAGTAGTAAAAAAGCTGTCACTGTCTTTATCTGCTCCATTTAAAGCATCGCAGGTAGAATCCCATGAATTAAGAATCATTCCGGTCTGATTATACTGATACCAGTAATCCATTTCTTCGCTGTGAACCACGGAACGTTTCCGAATGTTGTTGTGGCAGGTCATGGGAGCGCGAAAGCAGGCAATTTCTTTTACCCCTTTCTGACGCCAGTATCTGTGATAGACTTCTCCCTGTTTTAAAAGGCCGGTAACCGGCAGCCCAAAGATTGACTGAGCCAGGGAATAAAGGTCGCCGGATACGATGGCGTAATTGCCGGAAAGCTGAATGGAGCCTTTGGCGGCCATCTGGATTCTTTTTTTAATCATTCCATAAACCTTATTAAGTATAAAGGGATCATCCATCATTTTGGGATCAATCATGAGGGCTTTAACAAAATCATTGTTTAGGCCCTCCATTTGATCATCCTCCAAATACATTCCCTTTAAGAAAACCAGGGTTTTTCCCCAGTCCATGCAAAGGGCGCCTTTCAGCTCCTCTATGGTAGGTTTACAGAGCAGACTGATTTCTTCATCTGTAAATTCATAGGTCTGAAGAAACTGATAATTAGCATTTCTTACATGTTCCAGCCTGAGAGGTGTTGTTTTTGATACGGAAAACTGATAGTGGTTTTCCATGGAGCAGCGGAGAAAATGTTCCAGACTCTCATAGGAATCCCAGAGTTTCACCATTGAGGTAGTAAGTATTACATCATAGTCCCGGACATCCCGAAGCGTCCCCCAGGCATCAGAAATCATATAGTTTCCATGATTGATCTTCCGGGCAAACTCTACAAAATCAAATGTAAATAGCATCCCTTTGGTCCATGCAAAGCGTGTATTAATACCGGTAATGGTCTTTACTTCTGCATAATCTCCGTTCAGCTCTTTGTTTACGAGCTTAGAATATTCCGGAGACATAAGACCGTAGCCGTCGGAATCACAATAGTTAATTTCGTAATTTTTTTCATATGACATGTGTGGTTCTTCTAAAGCCTCATCCCGTATAAGAATTACGTCTTCTTTCCATGACACATAACAATCCTTTACAACCACCATGCGGGGCATGGATACGGGAATAGAGCCGCTGCAGATCAGAGCCTGGTAGGCTTCCAGTTTGGCAGGAATCAGCTTTTTATTTAAATCTCTCCCATTATCCATCCGTTTTTTTATTTCTTCGTAAATCCGATCACTTACATAGGTTATTGTAGACTTTTTGACACCACCGTTGGTGCCGAGAAGTCTGTGGTAACTGGTTCCATTAATAGAAAATCCTTTGTTTGCTCTATGATAATCCTTACTGGAATTCATGATTAAATAAAGGCAGTCTTTCTGATATTGAAGGTCATATAATTTCTTGTATAAGTCTTTTATCTTTTTTTTAGAATCATCGCTTTTTTTCGCTTTTTTCAGTTCTTTTAAATGCAGCTTAACAGAATTAACCTCGCTGTCTAAATCCTCACTACCGTTCAATTCCAGGATCCAACGCAGCAGCTGGCTGTCTCCTGTAGCTACCACATCACTTTTATTATTAAGTGCGGTAGAAAGAGGCAGTGTCAAATTCCAGCCTGCCTTGGCTAATCGCCTGCTTTGCAGTTTATATATAAATTTGTGACAGGATTGTTCTCTGGCCAATTTATTTTCCCCCTTTAATCATGCTGATTTAAATATTAAAAGTAGTATCTCTTATAGTATTCTTGTTCTAAGTGGTATGTTTGTCCGTCATCTGGGCCCTGTCTGACTGAACTTTGCGTTCTTCTGGTGTATATGGGGGGATCCGGCGCTGATTTGTACGTTCGGTACAGAAATCACGGACATTAATTTCACCCGCATAGAATCTGTGAAATTCTTCTCTTGTTGGTATGGTTGGTTTCTGAAATGATTTCATATTGAATGGTTCTCCTTTTCGTTTTTCATCTGCCGGCAGTTAACAGGTCAGATTATCATGAAACAGGAGAGAAGAATGATAGATAATAAAATGGGGAGTATTTAGAAGATTGTATTTTTATTAAAGTTGTTGGTGGTGTGTGTACAAATAATAACACTGTGTAGGCATAATGTCAACAATGTTTTTGATTATTTTAGATTTTAGATTTACTATTGACTTCATAAGGTGTTGGTGTTATGATTATATTAGAACATATGTTCGAAACAGAGGGAAGATTATAAATTATTAATTACGGGGGAATAGTATAATAAAATCAAAGGTGGTATATTGTATATGTTAAGGTGCGGGAAGCTAATTTGTGTTGTAACTGAGTTATATAAAAAGAGCAGAAAATATCATGTAAAATTCCGCCTGTCTGATTAAACTAAATTCAGAACAGGAGGATTAAGAATATGAATAATGTATCAGCTTATACCATGAATTTAAAAGGCACAAATTACGAAACGGGTTACCAGATGGGCAGGATTATGGGAGAGATTCCCCAACTAAAAGCACTCCATACCCAATCGGTGGAAGGTTTTGGAACAGATGATTTCAAGGAGGCACAGAAACTGTTTGATCAATGGTGCCCCGGACTAACTGAGGAAATTCAAGGATTTGCAGACGCATTGCAGGTGAATGCAGATCAAATTTTCTTCTATGGAATGACTTATCTGCTGCCCCGCTGCAGCCATATGGCACTGCTGCCATCCATAACAGCAGAGCATAAGCCGCTCCTTGCCCGGAACTATGAGTTTCATCATGAAGCCGAAGATTTCTGTCTTGTGAAAACTAAAATAAAAGGAAAGTTTGCACATATTGGCACGAGTGTACTATTCTTTGGCAGAGATGATGGTATTAATGAACATGGGCTGGCGGTGACTATGAGTTCCTGTGGATTTCCCGTTGGTGCAATGGCGTATATGAGGGAACCCAGAATTAAAGGCCTTCAGTTCTGGGCAGTTATTCGTGCCTTATTGGAGAATTGTAAAGATGTAAGTGATGGTCTTCAGTATATCAGGAATATGCCCATCGCCTATAACTTAAATTTAATACTTCTTGATCAGGCTGGTAATACCGCCTTGGTAGAGACGGTGGATGGAAGATTAGCATTTAAAAAGCTGGATGCTGACTCATCTCAACAGTTTTTACACGCTACCAATCACCCGGTATTACCTGAATTAGTACCTTATGAGCCCAAAGCATTTGTCCACTCGGCAAAGCGTTATGATTATATTACAAGAAAACTGACTGGAGCCTCTGAAATAACAAGGGACCAGTTAAAAAATATGCTTTTGTCAAAATATCCTGAGGGATTATGCACCCATTATTATGAAGAATATTTTGGAACCACTAAGAGCATGATCTTGTCTCCGGCAGACAGATCCATCGATATCTGCTGGGGCGGAAGAGAAGAAAATGGCTGGGAACGATTTCTTGTAAGTGATGATATGAAAGAAACGGTCAGGGAAATCGGATTAAATTTTGAAAAAGCAGATCCGGTTATTTATACTTATCAGCCGTTAGATTGAAAAAGGAGAGAAATTTGACATGGACTACCGAAAGTCGCTGGAACGGGCAGTGATTTATATAGAAGCCAATTTAAGAGAAGACATTCGTGTAGAAGATGTGGCCAGGGCTGCCGGTTATTCTTACTATCATCTCAACCGGCAGTTCTTTTCTCTTCTGGGTGAAACAATAGGAAGTTACATTAAAAAACGCCGCCTGGCCGATGGGGCAAAGCGTCTGTTATATACAGATGAGAGAATCATTGATATTGCTGTAGACAGTGGTTTTGAATCATCAGAAGCATTCAGCCGGGCTTTTAAAGCAATATATCGGGTAAGCCCGCAGACATATCGCATTAATCGGCTGGATGCGTATGTGGGAGCAAAAGAACGATTGGATCAGGGACTTTTACAACATCTGATTTCTAACGTAACCGTTCACCCCAAAATTGTAACCATACCTGAGATTAAAGTAGCAGGAATTCGGGGAGAGACTACACTGTCCGATATAAAACTAAGAGATCTTTGGAATAATGCAAACCGAATGTATCATGAAATTCCGAATCTGGTGGAGGGAGGCAGAGGTTTTGGCATCTGCGAAGCCTGCAATGAAAACACACTTTATACTATGAATGACTGGGTTTTATTTACGGAGGTTGCAGGCTATGAAGTACATTCTTTTGAAGGCTTGCCATCGAAATTTGTCAGAAAGGTTCTGCCAGCAGGAAAGTATGCCGTGTTCACTCACAGGGGAAGCTTAAGTATGCTGCCTCAGACGTTTGAATATATCTGGGGAACATGGTTTTTATCAACCGAAGAGGAATTGGACTGGAGGGAGGACTTTGAACTCTATGATAACAGATTTCTGGGCTACGATCACCCAGATTCTGAAGTTGATCTTTATATTCCAGTTCGATAACAGTGGTGGTTCCGTGGTATGAATCATAGTAGCTTGCAAAATACCGGCGGTTCCCTTATGATTGTAGATATAAAACTATTAATGGATTTGGGATAAGAAAGGTATCATTATGTTTACAAAACAAAATCTGAAACAAAATCTAAAGGAAATGGGAATAGAGCCTTTTGATACATTACTGGTGCATTCATCCTTGAAGGCAATCGGAGAGGTTGAAGGTGGAGCGGATACCGTACTGGATGCCTTTATGGAATACCTGTGTGAAGGTCTTCTGATACTGCCAACTCATACATGGTTTTCCATGTCGGAATATCATAATGTATTTGATCCCAGGATTGAGCCCGCCTGTGTGGGAATTTTACCCAATCTTTTCATGAAACGGAAAGGTGTGCTTCGTTCGCTTCATCCGACCCATAGTGTAGCTGTGTACGGAAAGGATAGTGAAGCATTTATTGAAGGAGAAGAAAATCGAACAACGCCCTGCCCTCCAGGAGGGTGCTATGATCGCTTAAAAGGAAGAAACGGTAAAATTCTGCTTCTTGGAGTGGGGCATGAGAGAAATACCTTTATTCACTGTGTGGAAGAACATTTAGATGTGCCGGATCGACTGACTAAGGAGCCCACATATTTTAAGATCATTATGCCTGACGGTCGGATAAAGCCTTCCTTTATGCACCGCCATTATAATTCTGTCACGGATCATATCTCAGAAAATTACACAAAACTGGAACAGGCTTTCTATGAAAGAGGTGCAGCAGTTAAGTCTTCTTTTGGGGATGCAGCCTGCATTTTATGTAATTCGAAAGCTATTTTTGATGTGACAAAAGATGTGCTGTCTCACCAGATCAATTGTATTATTGAATTGGACACAATTCCTAAGGAGTGGTGGATGAAAAATTAAGCCAGGGGGTTGATATGGCTTATACAGAGTTGTGTCAGAGCGTGTCACGGAAATTTCATAAATAGTGATTGTGAACCCAGAAAAGATTGGTTATAATTTATATAGAAAGACAGAGTGGAGGATGAAAATTATTATGGAAATAGCTGGGTTGAATAAATACTGTCATACCGACGTATCATCAAAAAAATCGGGAACAGAAGCATTTAGAAATGAAGTATTGAATTGGAAATTAAAAATAATGGAAAAAATTAATGCGGACTTAGAAAATGACCGTAAAGGTAGTATTAATATGTCTGAAAAAAATTGGAATGCTTTCATGAATAGAGTGGATAGTACAGTGAATACATTTAGCCAAAATGTAAAAACAGATGTTAAAGCTGATTATTCCAGACCAGTTGAGGAAGATAAACGACTTTGTGAAGATTATTTTATGGGAAATTTAAATGAGAAGGAAAAATTACAATTAAATGTACTTCAATCTTTTCAAAGGTATTATAGAAAGGATTTATAAACTACTGGCAGTCAGGGAAACCATGTATCTCAGTAGTATCATATGACGCCAAAGTGATATACCAAACACTAAGTGGAATGTCTATAAGAAATACCGAATAGAGCCACTTGATAAATCCACAGGGTAATGGTATACTGTAGCAGTCTGAGGAATTTGAAAATAAGGTGGTTAAAGCATATCTGAGGCATAATTGTTGAAAGTTATGTCAACTCCCTGCTTTTAGTACCCGAAAGACAATAATAA
Source organism: Lacrimispora amygdalina (assembly GCF_003432035.1). GTDB lineage: Bacteria > Bacillota > Clostridia > Lachnospirales > Lachnospiraceae > Lacrimispora > Lacrimispora amygdalina. The sequence continues at coordinate 47,244 of NZ_QOHO01000070.1, read as the reverse complement.
GGCCGTGAAATTCCTTGTAAAATAGAGGGCTTTCACAACAAAGACCGGTGTGTTCGAGACCTTCCACACCTAAAACAAAACTAGAGGAGAAAAAAATATGAATCACAAATCATCAGTGAAAACCCATTTCATTGTTTTTTCTGCAGTGATTGCTGCAATCTACACGGTGCTGACCATGGCATTTGCCCCCATCAGCTTCGGACCAGTCCAGTTTCGTGTTTCGGAAATGCTTTGTATCCTTCCCTACTTTACCCCAGCTGCAATTCCCGGATTATTTATCGGTTGTTTTCTGTCTAATCTCCTGTGCGGAGCAGCTGCACTTGATGTGATTTTTGGCAGTCTGGCCACGCTGATTGGTGCGGTTGGAGCCTATAAACTCCGGGGGAATAAATGGCTGGTATGTATACCGCCTATTTTGTCCAATGTTGTTATTATTCCATGGGTTCTTCGTTATGCTTACGGCTCACCGGATATGATATGGTATGCGATGGTCACGGTTGGTATTGGGGAGATTCTTGCAATTGGAGTATTGGGGAATATATTGCTGGGTGTTCTTAACAGGTATAAATATCTTATATTTGATCGTTTCTTTTCAGAAACAGTCTGATAGAAGATCACAAATTTAGGAACTCCTGACCCAGTTAAAGTCGGGAGTTTTTTGTTTATATTTTCTATTTCATTCATCAGTTACATGTGATAAAATATAATTATCTAAAACAATGTTATGTAACCGAAATGTAACCGTTTTTTTATATAATAAATTTACAAATGAAAGACTATGGTGAAGGGATGACAGTTGGAAGAATGAGTGTGGTTCGTAATTCAGACAGGTATTTTACAATAGCGGTAGATGAATTTGAAGATAATAGTATAAAAGGGATTTTATTTCATGAAAGCGGCTCTGGCGGAATATTATTTGAAAGCCTCCTGGAGATGTTTTTTAATATGGATCGGATATTTGATCAGCTGGGCTGTCCGAAGCAGACGGTTCAACGGCGGCAGTTTTCTGGAATAGACGATCTTACTCCCGAAATTAAAAAAAGCAGTGAAAAAGAAAGACCTGGAAAATTGGCGACCTTTTGTGTTTTTGTACAGTATCGGTATTATGCAAGCTGGCAGGGGAATATAAAGTGGGTCGAAGGAGATGTGAAGATATCTTTTGAAAGTGAACTTGAACTGATTCTAGCCATGTACCTTCTTTTGACCGGTAATGACAGAAAAGAGCAGGTTAATAACATTATGACGACCTGCCATATAGCAATTGATACCTACCATTCCGGAAAGTTTACAGGAAATTACCAGAATATACCGTCTGAGACATTAGAGCAGCAGGTGGAGCCCGTGGATCTGGCAAAGTCTCTTGGTACATTTATGGAATATGAACTGAAAAATGACGATATACCCAAGTACGGGCTGAATTATGGACAGCTGATATCCAGTGATGCATGTACGCTCTGCAGAAGAGGAGGGAAGATTGCGTCTTTCTCTGTTAAAGTGCTATTTCATGAACACGCAACCTGGCAGGGAATTATTTACTGGAGAGAGGGCAGACAGCAGCAGCTGTTTAGAAGTTATAAGGAAATGATTTATTTGATTGCATCGGTAGCAGAGGCTTCGGCTGGAAACGATGATTATAGAGGATTTATGCCTGTACGGGCATAACTTGCATTATCCGGATCATAATTTCCATGTCATAAAGTGCACTTTACAGGTCATAGAATCTGTAAGGTGCATTTTTATGTTATTTGAAAAATGCCGCAGCTGCAAACAGAGCATCTCACCATGCCGCATAATTCCAGTTTGGATTCACAGGTAGATTTTCTTCCATTTTTCTTATATAATAAAGAAGAAAGCGGTTGACTTTATAAGAAAAAAGCAGTAAAAGTAAGTGGAAGTAACCGTTACATAAATAAAACAATAAATTAAGGATGGATAAAGCATGTATCAGATTGATTTTCATAAACCGCAGGCAGTTCATTTTATTGGTATTGGAGGAATCAGCATGAGCGGTCTGGCTGAGATTCTCATGGATGAGGGATTTACAGTAACCGGATCAGATTCACATGAATCGGAACTGACGCATCACCTGGAAGCAAAAGGCGCAAAGATTGCGTATGGACAGTGTGCGGAGAATATTACAGAAGGAATCGATGTGGTGGTTTATACGGCTGCAGTACACTCTGATAATCCTGAGCTGAAAGCTGCAAAAGAAAAGGGACTGCCCATTTTAAGCAGGGCTGAGCTGCTTGGTCAGATGATGAAGAATTATGAGAATGCGATTGCGATTTCAGGAACCCACGGAAAAACTACGACAACCTCTATGATTACTGAGGTTCTTCTCTGTGCAGATGCGGATCCCACTATTTCCGTAGGAGGAATTTTAAACTCCATAGGGGGAAATATCCGTGTGGGAGGTCCGGAACTTTTTGTGACCGAAGCCTGTGAATATACCAACAGTTTTCTGTCCTTTTATCCGACTGTTGAGATAATTTTAAATATAGAGGCAGATCATCTGGATTTCTTTAAAGATATCAAGGATATTCGTAACTCTTTCCGGCTGTTTGCCCAGAAGCTGCCTGAGGATGGACTGCTGGTGATTAATAACGACATTGAAAATATCGAGGAGATCGTTCGTGATCTTCCCTGTAGGGTGATTACGTTTGGAAAGAAAGCCGGAAGCAGATACCAGGCGGAGACCATTCAGTTCGATGATCTGGCAAGAGCCACCTATGATTTAAAGATTGATGACACTGTCGTAGATTCGGTTACCCTTGGAGTACCCGGAGAACACAATGTGTATAATTCCCTGGCAGCTGCCGCCGTTTGCGCGGAGCTTGGAATATCACTGGATCAGGTAAAAAAGGGGCTAAAACATTTTACAGGTACCAACAGGCGTTTTGAAAAGAAGGGGGAGCTGGGAGGCGTCACCATCATTGATGATTATGCCCATCATCCCCAGGAGATCCGCGCAACCCTGAATACAGCGCAGCACTATCCCCATAAAAAACTGTGGGTTGTTTTCCAACCCCATACATATACACGTACAAAGGCATTTCTTGACGAATTTGCAGATGCACTGTCTCTGGCAGATGAGGTAGTTCTGGCAGAAATTTATGCAGCAAGAGAAACCGATAATCTGGGGATCAGTTCTGCAGATATCGTGGATAGAATAGAGAAAAAAGGTGTAAAAGCGCATTATATTACCTCGTTTGATGAGATTGAAACATTTATTTTAGAAAATTGTATACACGGTGATTTGTTGATAACTATGGGTGCCGGAGACATTGTAAAAGTGGGAGAAAAGCTGTTGGGCTTATAGTTATCCACATTATCCACATAGTTTTCAACATTTTATGTTAAGAAACTATGTGGATTTTTTAATTTACATAAATTATCGTCTCACAATTTAAAAAATCTCGGTTTTATCAGCAATTCAACAGGATCATAGTGGATAAACCAAGATTATGTATACTTGGTTTCCACATTATCCACAATATCCACAATTGATTTAGTGGATAACTGCCCCTATTTTCTTTTGGAAAGACCTGTGGTATGATAGGAACATGATAAAAAGGTGAGGTTATGGCGGTGAATTTTAAGAGCAGTTTTAAGATCAATGGTACGATAATATCCAATCAATTTATAGATGATTTTATGGCCTCGGCGAATGGTGAATACATAAAAGAATACCTGTTTCTGATTCGTCATGAAGGGGAAGAGGTAACCGTATCCGGGATCGCCGATGCTTTAAACCATACAGAGGCCGATGTAATGCGCGCCTTATCTTACTGGAAAAAAGCCGGGGTATTAGATGAGGAGGCCGTTACAAAGCCGCAGGTTTCTTCTGCAGTATCGGAGACTGCATGTTCCGGACGCTCGGCAGCGGAAGAGAAAAAGGAGAAACCTGTGGAATCCGCAGGCCGTAAATCCTACACTCCGGATCAGATCAGCGGGCTGGCAGGAGACGAGGATTTTTCCCAGCTGCTTTATATTGCCCAGAAATATATGAACAAAGTTTTCACTCAGAGAGAATGTGAGGTATTTGCTTATCTTTATGATGGGCTTCATATGCCAACGGAGCTTTTAGAATATGTGGTCGAGTATTGTGTACAGGGTGGACATACCAGCATCCGGTATATTGAGACGGTAGCCATCAACTGGCACGAAAAGGGTATTAAGACGGTAGATGATGCGAAGAATAATGCACTTACTTTTTCTAAGGATACCTTTGCAGTCATGAGGGCGTTTGGACTGAGTGACCGAAATCCGGGTGACTCAGAGCGGGAGTATATGGATAAATGGTTCCGTACTTACGGATTTACAAAAGAGCTGGTTATGGAAGCATGCAGCCGCACTTTGACAGCGACACATTCCCCAAGCTTTCCTTATACGGACAAGATTATAGAAGGCTGGAAGAAAGCCGGAGCCCGTACAATGGAAGATATCCGCAGGCTGGACGAGCAGCATGCGGACCGGAAAAAGGCTGGAGGCGATAAAGGCCAAAAGACGGCAGCGGGCACAGGAGGCGGAGAATATAAGCAGGCAGCAGGCACAAAGGGAAGAAGCGGGCAGAACCAGTTTCAGAATTTCCCTCAACGGGAGATCGATTATGATGCCCTTATTCTTGGACAGCTGACGGAGCTTAAGTAACGGTAGATAACACAACAGGAACGGAGGTAGTTATGGCACTTAGCAATTCACAATATGATGCCATCATGCGGGCTTATGGGCAGCAGCAGTTAAAGAACCGGCATGAACAGGAAAAGCGGATTGCGCAAGTATATAATAAGATACCTGTGATAAAGGAACTTGATGATTCCATCAGCACGAGAGCGGTCGTCTGCGCCAGAAGGCTTTTGGACGGAGATAAGGAAGCCTTAAAAGAGCTGAGAGATGAAATTGCAGATCTGAGGGAGCAGAAGACGGTTCTTTTAAAGTCCTACGGGTATCCGGCGGATTTTATGGAGATGCAGTACTTATGTAAGGACTGTAAAGATACCGGGTATGCAGAGGGTGTTAAATGCCACTGCTTCCGTCAGTCAGAGATGAAGTATTTATACGCACAGTCTAATATTGAACAGATTATTGCAGTTGAGAATTTCGATACATTTTCCTATGAGTATTTTGATGATACCAGAGTAATTCCGGTTTTAAACAGGACAGTGAAACAGTATATGATGCAGGTTACGGATACCTGTAAAAATTTCATTAAAAATCTATCCAAAGATCATGGTAATCTGTTGTTTACAGGACCGACTGGAGTTGGGAAGACGTTTTTAACAAACTGTATTGCCAAAGAACTGATCGATAAATATTACTCCGTGATCTATTTATCTGCAAACGACCTCTTTGAAGTGTTTTCAAAAAACCGGTTTGATTATCAGGATGAAGATGATATGAAAGGAATGTATCAGTACATTCTGGACTGCGATCTTTTAATCATTGATGATCTGGGAACAGAGTTGAATAACAGCTTTACCTCTTCCGAACTTTTTTACTGCATTAATGAACGGCTTAATTCTTTAAAGTCCACGATTATTTCCACCAATCATCCGATTAACGAACTGAGAGACCGTTATACAGAGCGTGTAACCTCCAGGCTAATCAGCCGCTATACCGTGATTCCTCTCTACGGTGATGATATCAGGATCAGGAAAAAACTATCCGATTAACTTGACTATTTTCGCGCATAATGATATAAAAGAACCGTTGCATTGCATAAGGACACGTTGGAGGAGAAACAAATGCTTTACGAAGAGAAAACGATAGAAACCATTCCGGTTGGACCATTAGGCTTAATTCCTTTAAAAAGCTGCAAGGAACTGGGAGAAAAAGTGAATGATTACCTGGTAGCATGGAGACAGGATCGGGAAAGTGAACATAAATCTACCATCGCTTTTTCCGGTTATCAGAGAGATACTTACATCATTGGAGCCAGCACCCCCAGATTTGGAACCGGTGAGGCGAAAGGAACCCTGCAGCAGTCAGTGCGAGGCGACGACCTTTATATCATGGTTGACGTGTGCAACTATAGTCTGACCTGTTCTCTGTGCGGGATGACCAACCACATGTCCCCTGATGATCATTTTCAGGATTTAAAGCGTGTGATTGCAGCATCTGCAGGCAAACCAAGACGTATTAATGTGATCATGCCTTTCTTATATGAGAGCCGTCAGCATAAGCGTTCCAGAAGAGAATCACTTGACTGTGCTTTGGCACTTCGCGAGCTTGTGAATATGGGAGTGGAAAACATTATTACCTTTGATGCCCATGATCCCAGAGTGCAGAATGCCATTCCTTTAAAAGGCTTTGAGACTGTTCAGCCAATTTACCAGTTTATCAAATACTTATTAAAAGAAGAAAAGGAACTGGATATTGACAGCGAGCATATGATGGTAATCAGCCCGGACGAAGGCGGGATGGGACGTGCAGTATTCTTCGCCAATGTGCTGGGACTTGATATGGGTATGTTCTATAAGCGGCGTGATTATACCCAGATTATAAATGGACGCAATCCAATCGTTGCTCATGAATTCCTGGGAAGCAGTGTGGAGGGCAAAGATGTAATCATCGTTGATGACATGATCTCCTCTGGCGAAAGTATGCTTGATGTTGCAAAAGAGCTGAAGAGGAGAAAGGCCAGAAAAGTATTTGTATGCGCTACGTTCGGACTCTTTACCAATGGTCTTGCAAAGTTTGATGAATATTATGAAAATGGCCTTATCGACAGGATTTTAACCACCAATCTGGTATACCAGACACCGGATCTTCTGTCCAGACCTTATTATATCAATGTTGATATGAGCAAATACATTGCTCTTATAATTGACAATTTAAACCATGATGCTTCCCTGAGCGGCCTGCTCAATCCAACTACCAGAATCAACCGTCTGCTGGAGCGTTACCGCGCCGGAGACCGTTAATGGAGGGGGATCTATGGAGCGGTTAACAAAAGAAAAATTAGTTATAGCGGGGCTGACCGTATTCTCCATGTTTTTTGGGGCGGGAAATCTGATATTTCCACCCTTTTTAGGTGCCTCAGCAGGAACAGCTTCCTGGGTTGCAGTGGCAGGATTTGCTGTAACCGCAATTGGCTTTCCTGTGTTAGGAGTCGTCGCAGTAGCCCAGTCCGGCGGACTGGATAAGCTGGCGGGGCGGGTTCACCCGATGTTTGCATTTGTTTTTACCTTATTAATTTATTTATCCATCGGGCCATGCCTTGCCATTCCCAGAACTGCAAGTACGTCCTTTGAAATGGCAGTCGTTCCTTTTCTAAAGGAGGGGAGCTCAAGCGGGCTGATGCAGTTTTTGTACTCTGTGGTGTTTTTTTCCATTGCATTTGTGGTCGCTTTAAAACCTGATAAGCTGACAGACCGTCTGGGTAAGATTCTGACTCCTATACTTTTGGTTCTGATAGCAGTGATCTTTGCAGGTTGTATTATTCACCCGGCAGGGACCTATGGACAGCCTTCAGAAACATACCAGAAGACACCATTTATTAAAGGCTTTCTGGAAGGCTATATGACCATGGATACCATTGCAGCTTTAAATTTTGGTATTATTATATCGCTTAATATTAAAGCCATGGGCATAAAGAAAGAAGCAGATGTTGTACGGGAAACCATTCGGGCCGGTTTTTTTGCAGGGGGAATTCTTTTGCTGGTCTACAGTGCTTTAACTCATGTAGGTGCAGTGACGGGTGGCGCATTCGGAGTAACGGAGAACGGTGCTCAGACCTTAAATCAGGCGGTACAGTTTTTATATGGAAAAGCCGGTCTTGTTTTGCTTGCAGCTGTTTTTTTCATTGCATGCCTGAACACCTGCATCGGTCTGATCAGCTGCTGCAGCAAGTATTTCTGCACCATTATACCAAAGGTAGGATACCGGACGTGGGCTTTTTTATTCGCCCTGGTCAGTCTGATCATTTCCAATGCAGGACTTAATAAGATATTGGAAATATCAGTTCCGGTTTTAAATGCTCTTTATCCAATATCCATTGTACTGATTATACTTTCTTTCGCATTTCGCGATGGTAAACGCTGGAGAGCGGTCTATATCTGTACCATGGGATTAACCGGAATAACAGGAGTGCTTCTGGCATTGGAACAGGCAGGAGCCAGATTTTTACATGATTTGCTTATAAAGCTTCCGTTATATTCGGCCGGGCTTGGCTGGATTTGTCCTACAGTCTTTGGCATTGTAATCGGAGCTATAATCGGAATCATAATCAGGTCAGTTAAAACCCGTGATTAATATAAAATCCCTGAGAGAGATTAAAACCTCTTTCAGGGATTTTCTTATATTTCGATTAAATGATAAGGCATTAAGTTGGCAGTCATCATCTGCGCCTCCCTCTGGTGGCAGGTGAAAATAATAATCTGATTGGTATAAGTAGCTGACAGCCATTTTAAACCGGTCTTAAGTCTGTCGTCATCATAAAGGACAAAGCTGTCATCGAAAATAAACGGCATCTTCTCATCACCTGTCTGAATTAAGGTAGCAGCAGCCAGACGAAGAGCCAGGTAAACCTGGTCCATGGTTCCGCTGCTGACCTGCTCTAAAGGCACCAGCTTTGTTTTGGTATTTAAGAAGATATTAAGGTTCTCATCTACGCTCATGCTGGTGTAGATCCCGCCTGTGATTCCGGCTATTAAATCAGAAGCTGACTTATTTAAGTAAAGTCCGAAAGAGTCCCGTATGGATGAAGATAAGTTGGTCATGGTCTCCAGTGCTAAGTCTACTGCAGAGATTTCCTCCCGTATACGGTCATTTTCAGCAAGAATGTGCTTCAGCCCTTCCGCCTGAGTCTTACAGCCGGAAAGATGATCCAGCTTTTTTTCCAGCTCCCACTGGCTTTTTTGCTGTATTTCAATGGTTACTCCGCAGCCTTCCAGCTTTTTATTCAGCTCTTCGATTTCAGCAGCTTTCTGACTGATGGCAGCTTCTGATTTGGAGACAGCAGAACAGAGCCGGGTAAATTCTGCCATGCGGTTCTGAAACGCCTGTATGGAATCCGGGGAAATGTCTGTATCCCCTAGGTGCCTGGACAGGATTTCCTGAAGTATCTTGCCGCTCATTTCCATATCCTTCAGGTGATGGCGAAGTCTTAGAAAAAGGATTAAGCCGATCAAATAGAAAATAAGAGCGCTGCTTACGAAAATACTTAGAAGCAGAATGAGATCAACTCCATAATACGCGGAGAAATAGTTAGATTCCCCCATATAGTAAATAATACCGGTGCTGCAAAGCAAAAGTGTTGCAATAATTAATGAAATTGCGGAAGCAATCTTTCTCGGCTTCCGGTTACAGGCTGCCTGGGCCTCCATGTAATCATCATAATGTTCCTTTGCCTTCTGGGAATAGGATTGAATGGATTCGTGGTCGGTAAACTGGTTGCTTGTGAGAACCTGACGTCCTCTTGCCACTTTTTTAATCAGCTCTTCCTTTTCTGCCTGCCGTTCTTCCAAATCAGTTTTCATATCCACGCGGAGCTTCTGATAGGTTTGAATCTGGTTTTCATACTCAGGGGCTGAAATCTCCTTTTCAATATTGCGGATTTCACTTAATAACGAGGTATAGGTGCGTGCTGCTTCCGGCACCATCTGGGCCTCCAGCTCTTTTCTCTGGGACTTTAAGCAGGCGGCGGCTTTGGTGATGTTAAGTGCGAGATTGCCCGTTGTATTTAAGTTAGCAATATAGTTTTTCAGCTCTGTTACCATGCCTTCGTCAGTAGCACTTTTTAACTGGCCGATGCTGATGGTGTTGATGTAGGAGGTTTCGCTTAAACCGCACAGGAGATCATCTAAAAACGCTTTCGTGGGCTCGATTTCCCGTCCTGCAGTTTCATCTACCACCTTAAATTCTTTTTTGTTCTTTTGAAAGGTACGCTCGATCCGGTAGATATGTTCCTTATGTTCTACCCGGATCTGGCCTTCGTAGGTTCCGCTGTTTTCCCATGGCTCAAAACGGGAGTAGAGATCATTTCTGGATGCTCTGCCTCTTTGCCGTTCGATTCCAAAGAGCATGCTGCGGATAAAAGTATGAATTGTGGATTTTCCAGCCTCATTTTTTCCATAAACAATGTTGATACCATCATGGAATGTCAAATTCCTGCCATGGAATTTCCCAAATCCATTGATGTAGATGTCCAGTATTTTCATGGGTCAGCTCCTTTCATCCGTAGTACGAAGCAAAGCATTGATTCCGTAATAAAGCGCTTTTTTTTCTACCCCGCTCATCTCAGGCTTCTGAAGTGCCTGAATGAAGAAGCCGATCATGTCACTTGGGTGTTCGGCAAAGAGAGCGGAGAAATTATACTGTGGTTCCGACTCGTCTATAATTTCCAGAATTTTAAAGCGGGCAGAAAGCATATCCAAATCAAACGTAATATCAGGATCTCTCATGCCCCGTATGCGGAACCGGTAAATATTCTCACCGCCCCGGTTCTGAATTTCCTGGGTAATTTTCATGGCAAGTTCTGTATTGGTAGTGGCAGGGGTAACATTGACTGCAAGAGAGATGTACTGAAGCCTTGCGAGAGGAATGAATTTTAATGAAGTTACCATACGGGTCACCTCATTGATCTCTCCTACCATCATACCGTGAGGACCAGATTCTGTTTTGTCCAGAGGCTCCAGAGAACCGGCAAATGCCATACGGTTTTCAATAAGTATCTCAGGGCGGTGAATGTGTCCCATGGCGATGTAGGAAAAGTCCAGACTTGACATGGCGCCTTTATCAAAGGGGATATGATTGGCATCTCCTCCGTGACCTAAAAGGACGTGAATTCTTCCGTTGTTAGGAACCTTCAAATGGTCAAGGCGGTTTTCCGGTATCTCAACGGAGTGATAGCTGAAGCCATAGACCTCGGTATTGATCTCCTTAAAATAAACGCTTTCCAGTTCTTCTCCCATGATATAAGTTACGTTTGGGGCCCAGGTAAAGCTTAATAGGGCGGAGTTATTACGGATCCGGTCATGATTTCCCGCAATAATGACCACACGCACTCCCGGAATGGTTGAAAATAAATAATTAACCTCTTTTAAATCTCTGGCAAGGGGCTGGCGGTGAAAAAGATCACCGGAAATAAAAAGACAGTCAGCTTCCAGAGTCTTAGCCTGGTTTACGGCCTTTGAAAAGGTGTCCTTTATATCCTGGAAACGTTCCCGGCTCCAGGGTTTATCGCTGTCAGGGCTCATGCCCCAGTGAACATCTGCAATATGTATGAATTTCATCGTCAATACCTCGCTGGTACAGCACTGCATGTAGGAATCTGATGCCTGCTGTACGTATTCCTCTTTCATAGACTTGGAACCACATATAAAAGAAATTTGTAACTCCCTTCATACATGGTTCCCGTATAAAGAGGCTGTCTGATTTATTGGCAGCAGCCTCAGCGGCTTATAATTCGCAGTTGTTAACGGTTCTTGGGAATGGAACGACGTCGCGGATATTGGCCATGCCGGTTAAATACATGACGCATCGTTCAAATCCAAGTCCGAATCCCGCATGACGGGTAGAACCGTATTTTCTTAAGTCAAGGTAGAAATCATAATCTTCTTTCTTAAGTCCCAGCTCATCCATACGCGCGGTAAGCTTGTCTAAGTTATCTTCTCTCTGGCTTCCGCCTATAATCTCACCGATTCCTGGAACCAGGCAGTCAACAGCGGCAACGGTTTTGTTATCCGGGTTCATCTTCATGTAAAATGCCTTGATTTCCTTTGGATAATCAGTGACAAATACCGGTTTTTTAAAGAGCTGTTCTGTTAAATAACGTTCATGCTCTGTCTGTAAGTCACAGCCCCAGAATACTTTATAATCAAATTCTTCATTGTGCTTCTCTAAAAGCTCAACCGCTTCCGTATAAGTCACATGTGCGAATTCAGAATTCAGTACATGGTTCAGTCTGTCTAACAGTTCCTTATCCACAAACTGGTTAAAGAAGTTCATCTCTTCCGGAGCATGCTCAAGAACGTAACGGATCACATATTTCAGCATGGATTCTGCAAGTTCCATATCATCCTGCAGGTCAGCAAATGCCATCTCAGGCTCAATCATCCAGAATTCAGCAGCGTGCCTGGTAGTATTGGAGTTTTCGGCACGGAATGTAGGACCAAAGGTATATACATTTCTGAAAGCCATTGCATAGGTCTCGGCATTCAGCTGTCCGCTTACGGTTAAGTTGGTAGGTTTTCCGAAGAAATCCTGGGTAAAGTCCACAGCGCCCCCCTGAGTCATCGGAATATTTTTTAAATCCATGGTTGTAACCTGGAACATCTCTCCCGCGCCTTCACAGTCACTTCCTGTGATGAGCGGGGTGTGCACATAGACAAAATCCCGCTCCTGGAAGAACTGATGGATGGCATAGGCAATCAGAGAACGCACCCGGAAAACTGCCTGAAACGTATTCGTTCTGGGACGCAGATGAGAGATGGTTCTTAAATATTCAAAGGAATGACGCTTTTTCTGAAGAGGATAGTCTGGAGCAGAGGCACCTTCAATGTCGATTTTTGCGGCCTGTATCTCAAAAGGCTGTTTGGCTTCCGGTGTCGGAACCAGGGTACCTGTGACGATAATTGCAGCACCTACGTTTAGCTTTGATATATCTGAAAAGTTCACCATTGTGTCGTGATATACAATCTGAAGAGTATCAAAATAGCTTCCGTCATTTAACACAATGAAACCGAAGGTTTTGGAATCCCTTAAGCTTCTCACCCAGCCTCCGATTGTAACTTCCTTATTAAGAAATGAATCTTTATCTCTATATATTTGTCTTACTGTGGTTAAATCCATAATAGCTTCTCCTTTTACATGTTCGCATACTTAATAAGATTATACTGTATTTTCAGCCTCGATTCAAGGGGGAGAGGAGCAAAAACGCCGGATAAATGCTAAAATGTAAAAGAAATGACAAAAGCATGAAAAATGTCGGAAAATGCACAAAAAATTATCACAATAATTCAAAAATTTGTTCACTATTTTACGAATGTGTGGTATAATGCTAGTACAATAAATATCAACAGCAAGAGGTGATAACGTGATTAAAAAAGAGATGATTGCCATGCTTCTTGCGGGCGGTCAGGGCAGCCGTTTGGGTGTTCTGACGCAGAAGGTGGCAAAACCCGCAGTATCATTTGGCGGAAAATACCGTATCATCGATTTTCCGCTCAGCAATTGCATCAATTCAGGAGTCGATACAGTAGGGGTCCTGACTCAGTATCAGCCATTGCGTTTAAACACTCATATCGGGATAGGTATCCCGTGGGATTTAGACCGTAACGTTGGCGGTGTCACGATTCTGCCTCCCTATGAAAGAAGCAAAGGGAGTGACTGGTATACCGGTACAGCCAATGCCATCTATCAGAACCTGGAGTATATGGAAACGTATAATCCGGATTACGTTCTTATCCTTTCAGGGGATCATATTTATAAGATGGATTATGAAGTTATGCTGGAGTATCACAAAGCAAATAATGCTGATATCACTATTGCTGCCATGCCGGTCCCTATTGAAGAGGCCAGCCGGTTTGGAATTCTGATAACCGATGAGAATAACCGGATTACAGAATTCGAGGAAAAACCCGCAAATCCCAGAAGCAATCTTGCTTCCATGGGTATCTACATATTCAGCTGGAAGGTCTTAAAGGAAGCTTTAATCCGCATGTCGGATGTTCCTGGCTGTGACTTTGGCAAACATATTATTCCTTATTGCTTCGAATCAGGAAACAGGGTGTTTGCTTACGAGTATAACGGCTACTGGAAGGATGTAGGTACCTTAAGTTCTTACTGGGAAGCAAATATGGAGCTGATTGATATCATTCCTGAGTTTAATCTTTACGAAGAGTACTGGAAGATTTATACGAAGAGTGATATTATACCGCCCCAGTATGTAGCAGAAGAGGCTGTCATTGACCGTAGCATCATCGGAGAGGGAACTGAGATCTGGGGAGAAGTTCATAACTCTGTCATCGGTGCCGGTGTAGTAATCAAATCAGGAGCTGTAATCGAAGATTCCATTATCATGAGAGAATGTGTGATAGGGGAAAACACCAGGATCAATAAAGCAATCATCGCTGAGAATGTTATTATCGGAGCGGATTGTGAGCTGGGAGCAGGTGATTTTGCGCCAAGCAAGTATGATCCAAAAGTCTATCAGTTTGATCTGGTGACTATCGGAGAAAATTCCGTCATACCAGATAAAGTAAAGGTGGGAAAGAACACAGCAATTGTTGGAGAGACCAGGCCGGAAGATTATCCTGATGGGGAGTTGACAGGCGGTGACTACATCATAAAGGCAGGTGGTATGAGATGAGGGCCATAGGAATTGTATTAGCAGGCGGAAACAGCAAAAGAATGAGGGAATTATCCAATAAAAGGGCCATTGCCGCTATGCCCATTGCAGGGAACTACCGCAGCATTGATTTTGCACTAAGCAACATGACAAACTCCCATATACAGAATGTGGCGGTGCTTACCCAGTATAATTCCAGATCTCTTCATCTGCATTTAAGTTCGTCAAAGTGGTGGGATTTCGGAAGAAAGCAGGGAGGCTTGTATGTATTTACTCCCACCATTACAGCAGAAAGCAGCGACTGGTACAGGGGAACTGCCGATGCCCTTTATCAGAATCTGATATTCTTAAAAAACAGCCATGAGCCATATGTGGTTATCGCTGCAGGGGATGGAATCTATAAGCTGGATTATGGAAAAGTTCTGGAATATCATATTGAAAAGAAGGCTGATATTACCGTTGTCTGTACGGAACTTCCGGCAGGGGAAGATACGACCCGTTTCGGAATTGTGAAAACCAATGACGATGGGAGAATTACAGATTTTGAGGAGAAACCTATGATTGCCTCCTCCAATACGGTTTCCTGTGGTATCTATGTGATCCGCAGACGCCAGCTTATTGAGTTAATTGAGCGGTGTGCCATGGAAGACCGGTATGATTTCGTTAGTGACATTCTCGTCCGCTATCGGAATCTGAAAAGAATCTATGCTTACCGTATGAATACATACTGGAGAAACATTGCTTCTGTGGAGTCCTATTATAAAACCAATATGGACTTTTTAAAACCAGAGGTCAGGGATTATTTCTTCCGGCAGTATCCGGATGTTTATTCTAAAATTGACGACCTGCCACCAGCTAAGTACAACCCTGGAGCATCTGTGAAAAACAGTCTGATATCCAGCGGAAGTATTGTCAATGGAGTAGTAGAAAACTCCGTATTATTTAAAAAAGCATACATCGGTAACAACTGTGTCATCAGGAATTCCATCATTTTAAATGATGTTTATATAGGAGACAATACGGTAATAGAAAACTGTATCGTGGAAAGCCGGGATACAATCCGGGCCAATACTACCTATATAGGAACGCCAGACAATGTAAAAATTGTCATAGAAAAAAACGAAAGATACACATTATAGGAAATGTGACGGGAAGGGGCTTTAACATGCAGATTACAGACGTAAGAGTTAGACGCATCGAAAAAGAGGGTAAGATGAAAGCAATTGTATCCATAACACTGGACAATGAATTTGTGATTCATGATATTAAGGTAATTGAAGGAGAGAAAGGCCTGTTTATTGCCATGCCAAGCCGCAAGGCTGCAGACGGGGAATACCGGGATATTGCACATCCTATTAATTCCGGAACCCGGGATATGATCCAGAGAGTAATTTTGGATAAGTATGAGACAACCGCGCTTGAGATGCCGGAGGTTGCAGCAGCATTTGCTTAAGTAACTTAGAATTTTTAAACCGCAGACCGTTTATCCGGCTGCGGTTTTTTCTATAAATGCGATACAGGATTTACACCGGACTTCCTGTAAACTATAATAGAAAGTAAGAATTTTTGGAAAGGCAGATTAATTATGACTATAAAAATAGGAATTTTAGGCTACGGAAATCTTGGGAAAGGAGTGGAAAGCGCCATCCTTCATAATCCGGATATGGAGCTTTGTGCAGTGTTTACCAGGAGAGATCCGGAATCAATCAGTCTTCTTACACCGGAGGTAAGGGTTTATCCGGTTGAAGAGGCCGTTTCAATGAAAGATGCTGTTGACGTGCTGATTCTCTGCGGAGGAAGTGCACTGGATCTTCCGAAGCAGACGCCCCGGTTTGCCAGATATTTTAATGTGGTAGACAGCTTTGACACTCATGCAAAGATTCAGGAACATTATGAAAAGGCAGACGCAGAAGCCAGAAAGGGAAATAAAGTAAGTATCATATCCGTGGGCTGGGATCCCGGTATGTTTTCTTTAAACCGCCTGTATGCGGGTGCCATATTACCAGGCGGACATGATTATACATTCTGGGGTAAAGGAGTAAGCCAGGGACATTCAGATGCCATAAGAAAGATTGAAGGAGTAAAAGATGCCAGACAGTATACCATTCCTGTAAAAGAGGCTTTGGAGGCAGTCCGGAGTGGGGTTAATCCAAAGTTTACCACCAGGCAAAAGCATACCCGGGAGTGCTTTGTGATATTAGAAGAAGGCGCAGATCAGGAAAAAATAAGGGAAGAGATTGTGACCATGCCCAATTATTTTGCAGATTACGATACAGAGGTTCACTTTATCAGTGAAGAAGAGCTTATGCGGGACCACAAGGGGATTCCACATGGTGGATCTGTTATAAGAACCGGAACAACAGGGTGGAACGATGAGAACAGTCATGTGATTGAATACAGCCTCAAGCTGGATTCTAACCCTGAATTTACCGCATCTGTGCTTATTGCCTATGCGAGGGCTGCGTATCGTTTAAATAATGAGGGGATAAGCGGCTGTAAAACCGTATTTGATATCGCGCCATCCTATTTAAGCATGTTAGACGGCGAAGAACTTCGCAGACAATTGTTATAGACAGCAGGAGGAATTGATATGTCAGTAAAGAAGGAAATGGTATTATACTTTTGCCCGGAAAAGGACAGTCAGAAAGGGAATGATACCAGGACTGCCAGGTTAAAGGCAGTTCTCGTTCGAATGGGAATCCGTATTAAGAATATTTCTCCGGATCAGACGGACCAGACGATAGGATATCTGGCAGGACTGGACGGATTCGGGGAACAAACCGCGGGTGAATGTCCGGTTGTGGAAGAAGAGGTTCTGATTATGAAGAATTTCTCCAGCAGGAGGATTGATGAACTTCTGATGAACCTAAAGCGGTCAGGGGTATCAAAAATAGCCTTAAAGGCCGTGATAACAGATACCAACTCAAAATGGAGTTTTTATGAATTGTATCAGGAATTAAAAAAAGAGCATGAGACCATGTCTGGTAAAGAAGAGTCATGAAACGAATTATTACGTACTATTTAAAGCCCTATTATCTACGGATGACAGTGGGCTTTTTCATTAAATTTTCTGGAACACTAATGGATCTCTTTCTTCCCTGGACCCTGGCCCGCATGATTGATGTGGTAATTCCGTCAGGAAAGAAAGAAGAGATCTTTTTATGGGGAATATTCATGTTTGTATGTTCTGTGCTGGCTGTTACATTAAGTATTATTGCAAACCGCATGGCAGCGAGAGTGGCAAGTGACTCGATATTTACCATCCGTGAAGATTTATTCCGGAAAGTGATGGTTCTTTCAAACCGGCAGGCAGATGAGATAACCAGACCTTCCCTGATCTCCAGGCTTACCAGTGATACTTATCATGTTCATCAGATGATTGGGAGAATTCAGAGGCTTGGAGTCCGGGCGCCTATTTTACTGGTGGGCGGGATTATTATGACGCTTTTACTGGATCCGGCTCTGGCCTGCATTCTTTTAGCTGTTCTTCCCCTTCTTACAGTTGTGGTTATTACTGTTTCAGGAAAAAGTATACCGCTTTTTACCCAGCTGCAGGAAAACATGGATGGATTTGTAAGGCTTATTCGGGAAGATATAGCCGGAATACGTGTGATTAAAGCACTTTCGAAAGAGGACTATGAACGAAACCGGTTTGATAAAAGTAATCGTGATGTGGTGGACTGGGAAAAACGTGCAACCATCACAACAGCCATAACCAACCCCGCCATGAACTTATTTCTTAATATGGGTCTGGTGTGCGTGGTGGTTGCAGGGGCATACCGGGTTAATGAGGGGCTGTCCAAAGTGGGTACCATACTGGCATTTATGACTTACTTTACAATTATTTTAAACGCATTGATGTCTATTTCCAGGATGTTCGTTATTGTATCAAAGGCAGCAGCGTCTGCGGATCGGATCGACAGGGTCCTGGAAAGTGAGGATGAGACGTCTTTTCAGTTCGTTCCTGTTTTAGAAGAGGAGAAAAAAGAAGACTCATTACTGGAATTTGACCATATTTCCTTCTCCTATGACGGTACCGGGAATCATTTAAGAGACATCACTTTCCAACTGGGAAAAGGAGAAACGCTTGGTATTATAGGAGCAACCGGTTCTGGGAAATCTACAGTGGTTAATCTGCTTATGAGGTATTATGATCCGGATGAGGGCGTTATTCGCATGAATGGACGGGATATCCGAACCATGAATCTTAAGGAATTAAGGTCCAGGTTTGGAACGGTTTTTCAAAATGATGTGATATTTGAAGAATCCATATTGGAAAATATCCGAATGGGAAGAAACATTTCTGAGCAGGAGGCAGTTGTGGCAGCAGGATTTGCAAGGGCACTTGATTTTATCGGTGAAAAAGGAGGGATTTTAGAATCGTTAAATATCCGCGGTGCAAATTTAAGCGGAGGCCAGAAGCAGAGAATCCTGATAGCCAGGGCTCTTGCCGCCCATCCTGAAATTCTGATACTTGATGATTCTTCCAGTGCTCTGGACTATAAAACGGATTCTCTGTTAAGAAAAGAATTAAGGGAGAATTTTTCCCATACTACCTGCATACTCATCGCCCAGAGAGTGAGTTCTGTTATGAACTTAAATCAGATTATGGTGCTGGAGGAAGGTGCTGCTATTGGTATGGGAACTCATGAGGAATTGATGAAAACCTGTGAAGGCTACCGGGAGATTGTTATTTCCCAGATGGGAGCGGAAAGGGGAGAAAACGGATGAAGGACTTACGGAAAAGCATAATAAAACGCCTGATGCCTTATCTTATGAAGTACTGGTTTCTGCTCCTTCTTGCTTTTGCCATGACAATCGGCAGCAACCTGCTTGCACTGCTGGGACCGCTGCTTTCCGGCTACGCTGTTGATGCCATAGAACCTGGAAAAGGGCTGGTAAATTTCCAGCGCGTGTTTCAATATGCAGGCCTTATGGCAGTGTTCTATCTGGCCTCCTCCGTTCTGTCTTATCTTCTGTCGGTATTGATGATCACCATCAGCCGGAAGGTTGTATATGAGATGCGTAAGGATGTGTTTGACCGGATGCTCAGCCTGCCTGCCGGATATTATGACACCCACCAGACCGGAGATATTATAAGCCGGATATCTTATGATATCGATATGGTGAATGAATCGCTTTCCAGTGATTTAATCCAGATTCTTACCACTTTGGTGACGGTTGTGGGAGCTCTTTATATGATGGTCATTATCTCCCCCAGACTGGTGCTGGTATTCGTAATAACGGTGCCCTTATCAGGTCTGATGACCAGATTTATCACAAGCCGCACAAGACCTTTGTTCCGGGCGCGGTCGAAAAGCCTTGGAGCCCTCAATGGCTTCGTGGAAGAGAAGGTGACTGGGCAGAAGACCATTAAAGCCTATTGTGAGGAAGAGGAAGTAATCAGTAAATTCTCCATCCGCAACAGAGAGGCAGTGGAAAGCTACTACAAATCAGAATATTACGGAAGCATGACAGGTCCAATGGTAAATTTCATCAACAACTTATCCCTGACCTTAATCAGCATATTCGGGGCGTTCTTTTATCTGACCGGGTCCATGACAGTGGGACAGATTTCATCATTTGTTCTTTATTCAAGAAAGTTTTCCGGTCCCATCAATGAAGCGGCAAATATCATGAATGACCTTCAGTCTGCTCTTGCTGCAGCAGAGAGGGTGTTTAAGCTTATGGATGAAATTCCGGAGAAGGAAGACAGTACAGATGCGGTAGTGCTTTCTGACTTAAATCACCCGGTCGTAGGCTGTGTGGAGTTTTCTCATGTGAATTTCGGATATGAACCTGGGAAACCCATACTGCAGGATTTATCCTTAAAGGCGGATCCTGGAAAGTTGATTGCAATTGTGGGTCCAACAGGAGCAGGTAAAACAACAATCATAAATCTTCTGATGCGTTTCTATGACGTGAATAAAGGCAGGATTCTGATTGATGGGCTGGATATAAGAGCTGTGACAAGGGAGAGTCTTAGAAAGGCCTTTTCCATGGTATTACAGGAAACCTGGCTTTTTCAGGGAACAATCTATGAAAATCTGGCTTATGGGAAAGAAGGCGCAACTTTGGAGGAAGTGATGGAAGCGGCAAAGGCTGCGCGGATACATTCTTTTATTGAACAGCTGCCAAATGGTTATGATACTGTCTTAAAAGAAGATGGAACTAATATTTCTAAGGGACAAAAGCAGCTTTTAACTATTGCAAGAGCCATGCTCCTGGACTCCAAAATACTGATTCTGGACGAAGCAACCTCCAATGTGGATACAAGAACGGAAATTCGTATCCAGCAGGCCATGCGCCGCCTGATGGCAGGGAAAACCTGTTTTGTGATTGCACACCGTCTTTCTACCATTCAGAATGCGGATTTAATAGCGGTTATATATCAGGGTGAAGTTGCGGAACAGGGAACTCATCAGAGTCTGATGGAAAAACGGGGCAGATATTATGAAATGGTTATGGCACAATATGATTCATAAAAAGGGAACGGACGGATTAAGGTCTGTTCCCTTTGAAGATCTCATTACTGATAATCACAGACTCCAGCCCATTTATTCAGAAGCTCCGCTTCTTCCGGCCGTTTTTTGGAAAGCTGGGCAGCTGCAACAATGGGAAGCCATGACTGAACATACTTTTTCGCAGTTCCTGTCTTCTTACAGAACAGGTTCATATACATATCCGCCTTATTCTGATCCTGCAGACAGAACAGCAGATAGGTTCTGGCAACATCTGCACTGGCATTGCCCTGAGTGGCATGAACCCAGTCCAGAACATACATTGTACCATCGTTTTTTACAATAATGTTTGAGGGGTTAAAATCGCCGTGACAGAGTTTTGTGTGCTTTGGCATGCTGTCCAGCTGAGTGCGCATGTCATATCTTGTTACGTCACCAAGCTCTTCAATATCCTGAATCTGTTTGGATATTTTATCCTTCAGCTTATTTAAATGAGGACAATGCTTAGACATGACATTGAGATGAAGATTGACCATCTGTTCCATATATTCTGGCAGTTTTTCAGGATTCTCATCCATAAGCTGCTGGAGGGTTTTTCCTTCAATATAATCAAAGGTAATGGACCACTGGTTATCAAAAACACCGACTTCCAGTACTCTGGGAACGTTAATGCCGCCGACCTCTTCTACTCTGGCGCTGATCAGTGCTTCGTTTAAAACTTCAGCCTTAGGAAATTCAGCGTTGAAAACCTTGATTGCCTTTTCACCATCGTGAAAGACCTTTTTTGTTGCTGTTGTAGCGATTAATTCTGCTGCCATATGAACCTCTCCTTCCATCTTTGAGTCTAGCATATTATGTAATTTCTTACTTATATTTTACTACTAAATAGCGAAAAAGTATAGCTAATTATAGAAAATTATATGAAATATGACTAAATAATTAGCTAATCAAAAACAAAATATGGCTGCTCCATAGGCCGGGAGCGGATAAGCAATGGAATTATCCTGGCCATCCCATGGAGTCTTTTCAGATTTATAAACCAGAGCTGTTTTGTCTTTTTCATACAGTCCGTGAGATGTATCAAGAACAAGGGTGTATTTTCCCTGTTTGGGAACGCCCACCCGGTACTCGGGCCGCTTGACAGGAGTAAAGTTCAGAACAAACAGCAGGCTGTTCTGGCTGCCCTTACCATGCCGGATAAAACTGAAAATACTATGTTCATTGTCATTGGCATTTATCCAGGAGAATCCCTCCCAAACGTAATCATTATCATAGAGTGCAGGGTATTTCCGGTATAGATGAAGAAGGTCTCTGACATAATCTAGCAGATTTTCCCCAAGAGGTTCTCTGGCCAGATACCAGTCTAAGGAGTCCTTTTCATCCCATTCATGGAACTGACCGAAATCCTGTCCCATAAAAAGCAGTTTCTTTCCGGGATGTCCAAGCATGAAAGTATAACCGAGCTTTAAATTAGAAAACTTATCCTCAAGAAGTCCGGGCATTTTATTGATCATGGAACCTTTTAGATGAACGACTTCATCATGGGACAATACAAGTATATATTTTTCACTGGTAAAATATGTAAGTCCGAAAGTCATTTTATGGTGATTATATTTTCTGAAATAGGGATCTAGCTTCATGTATTCCAGAAAATCATGCATCCAGCCCATATTCCACTTAAAAGTAAAACCAAGACCGGAATTCTCAGGCTGGTCCGTAACCTTTGGCCAGGCAGTGGATTCTTCTGCAATAACAACGGCTCCTTTTCCACGTTTCTTTACCATACTGTTTAAATGTTTAAAGAATTCGATGGCTTCAAGGTTTTCGTTTCCGCCGCAGCAGTTTTTAACCCAATCGCCCTGGTCTCTTCCGTAGTCCAGATACAGCATGGAGGCAACGGCATCCACTCTTAACCCGTCTACATGATACTTTTCCACCCAGTAGAGAGCGTTGGCAATAAGAAAATTACACACCTCATATTTGCTGTAATCAAAGACCTTTGTCCCCCAGTCCGGATGCTCCCCTTTGCGCGGATCTGCGTATTCGTAACAGGCTTCCCCATCAAATTCGGAAAGTCCGTGAGCATCTTTTGGAAAATGTGCAGGAACCCAGTCCAGTATGACCCCAATTCCATTCTGGTGCATGGTATCAACAAAATACATGAACTCGTCCGGAGTTCCATACCGGGAAGTGGGAGCATAATAACCGGTTACCTGATATCCCCAGGATCCATCGTATGGATGCTCTGCAATCCCCAGAAGCTCTATGTGGGTATAACCCATATCCTTTATGTATTCCGCCAGTTCATGGGCGGCTTCTTTGTATGTATAAAAACCTTCTTTATCTTCCCGGTTTTTTCTTTTCCACGATCCTAAGTGGACCTCATAAATGCTGACAGGCCCTGATAAAGGATCCTGCTTTTCTCTTTCTTTCACCCAAGCCTGGTCTTTCCATGGGTATGCGGATAAATCGTAAGTAATAGAAGCAGTCTGGGGGCGGAATTCCGCATAAAAAGCATAGGGATCCGCTTTAAAGAGAATCTTTCCGCTGCTTGTGGTAACAGAATATTTGTAAAGCTGACCCGGACCGACCTCCGGTACAAATACTTCCCAGATCCCCGAGTCGGCCAGGGGAACCATGGGATTTAGGTCGGGGTTCCAGCCGTTGAAATCACCGACTACGCCAACCTGGCTGGCATGAGGAGCCCAGACTGCAAAATACATCCCCTGTTTTCCGTTGTATGTTTTCGGATGAGCGCCCAGTTTTTCATAAATCTCATAATGCCGGCCGTTGTTGTACAAATACCGGTCAAGTTCCGTAATAAAACCTGTTTCCAAATCTTTTGTTAAATCTTCCATTTGCTCACCCCTCCATTATGGTACACGATTCCACTGGCTGAAGCAGCGTTTGTAACAGGTCCGTATCAAATCGGATTTTGTGGCTGATTATACCTCACGGCTTTTAAAACGGCGTAATAGAAACTGGTAACGAAGCTGTGCGGCATTAAGCTCGTAGATATAACAGTCAATTAATGTCGGATCAACGACCTGCTCAAAATGATTCCTTGCTGCATCAATGGCGGTTTTGGAACGTTCAATCTCCTTGCGTAAATTCCGTTCCTCTTCCGTAAGGGAAAAGTGTTTTCCTAACAATAAATTTTTCATATGATCATCTCCAGATAACGTATTAACGAGGTCCCTATAAATCTCAGTATATCTGGAAACTGGAACTTTATTCATCTATTGCCTGATTCTCCATAAATTATTTGGACTGGATCCATATAATTCTGGAGATACTGACCAAGAGTGCACAGTTTTTTTGTGCTTTCTCCAAAGGTAAGAAAGTAATAATTAGCAGTTCCTTCCTGCCTGGCGGATACCAGTCCTGCTTCTTTCAGAATCTTTAAATGATGAGATATAGCCGGGCGGGATAAACTTGTTCTGTCCGTGATTTCATTTACATTCATCCCCCGGACTGCGGTTTGATTCCCCATGTAAGCTAAGCCTTCTGTCTGGAACGAATCCGTCCTGGCAAGAACTTCGATAATTGTAAGCCGGACTTCGTCTCCTAAGGCAATAAAAAGCGGCATGCAGTTTTTAAATAGCTGGGAAAAATCTCCATTTGCCACCTGAAACATCTCCTTTGGTTTAAAATAGTGAACTAATATTATAATAACATCCGGACGGGGAAAGGTCAATGAAAATTGTATAAAATTACTTATAAACTTTAAAATAATAGTAAAAAAATGTAAAATATAACAATAAAAATATTGTCGGGTGGTGTCACTCCGTTTAAGAGCATCTGTAAAAAATTGTAAAAAACAGTTGACTTTTGTTCTCACCTTGTGCATAATAGGGTCAGAATCCCAAATACATTCTGTATATGGACTTTCTCAATTTCAATGACATGGAATTCATTGTTCCATGATCCACAGTCGATTTCCGGCATTATTTTCAGATTTTAAATTTAGAAAAGAGGAGATGGTATTGTTAAAATTATAGTATTATTGTTTATACTGGCAGCCGGTTCTTATTTTGATGTAAGAGAACACAGGATACCAAATTGGCTGGTGCTAACCGGTATAGCAGCCGGACTTTTTTTATCCGGGCTGGGTACGGGCGGGATGGGAGGCAGTCAGGCTGTACTGCAGGAGATGACATCTTTTGCATGCCGGTTCCTGGTAGTTACAGCGGGGTTTTTTATCTTGTTTATATGCCGTATGATCGGTGCGGGTGATATTAAGATTATCGCCCTGATATGCGGTTATCTGGGATTTAGCGTCGGTTTTGCAGCGGTCGCATGTGGATTTTTAATAGGGGCATTCTGGTCCCTGGTTCTAATGACTGTGAAAGGCTGTGCCTTTCAGCGGTTTTCTTATTTTCTGACCTATTTCAGGTCCTTATTACAAACAAAAAAAATTACAGCTTATTATAGTTCCGTCCTGGATGGGTACGATGCGGTAATTCCATTGGGATTGTGCATGTTTTTAGGAGCGGTTCTTGCAGTTGTTTTCTTTTAACAGGAGGTTCCATGAATAAACGCATTACGGCAATATACGATGCAGACTCAGCATTTGGAGAACAGTTTGCAGAATTTGTGAATGATAAGGAACGGGTTCCCATATCCATTGTGTCCTTTACTTCCCTTAAAGAACTGAACAATTACAGCAGTGATCATGGTATAGAGCTTCTTCTTATCAGCTCCGGCGTATCAAATGAGGAGATTGAACAGATAGGAGCGGACAGGGTGGTTCTTCTTTCAGAAGAGAAGATGATTCCTTTTGGTGAGCCATATCCCTGTGTTTATAAGTATCAGGCTGCCGATCACCTTCTTCGGGAAATTATGGAGGAATATTGTGTAGCTTCAGAAGACAAGGGGTATACCGTAGTGTCTGAAAGAAGCAGGGTGGTAGGCGTTTATTCGCCGGTAAACCGCTGCTTAAAGACGTCTTTTTCTCTGGCCATGGCACAGCTTCTCTCCCGGGATTTAAAAGTTCTTTATTTAAATCTGGAAGACTGCTCCGGCCTGGCAGGGTTAACAGGGGAAGCGTACGAGAGGGGAATGTCAGATCTGTTTTATTATTACAGGCAGGGAACCTTTTCCTTTAGCAGACTTGGTGCTGCCATTTATACATGGGGTGATTTGGATTATGTGCCTCCGGTTCAGTATCCGGAAGATCTTGCTTTCGTTTCATCACAGGAGATAGCAGGATTAATCAGGCAGATCTCGGAACAAAGCACATATGGCACCATCATACTTGATCTGGGACAGATGGGGAAAAGAGCGGCGGATGTTCTTGAAGTATGTGATGGAATCTATATGCCGGTAAAAGAAGACTGTGTATCAGCCGCCAAGGTAGAGGAGTTTGAGACATATCTGGCGGCCTCCGGTCATGATGCCATGTTGAAACGAATCCAGAAAATCAAACTTCCCTATCATTGTACCTTTGGCAGGAGGGACAATTATCTGGATCAGCTCTTATGGAGCGAATTAGGAGATTTTACCCGGCAGCTCTTAAGAAAGCAGCCATAGGGAGGGAACGGATTTGAAAGAGGAACAGCGCAGAGCAATGCGGGAAGACATCATGGTGGAATTAAATCAGCATCAGCAGATATCAGATGATGAACTGTATACCATGATAGATGAGAAGATAATAAAGCTGGGAATGACAGAGTATCTGCCATTGAGAGAAAAGCTGCTGCTTCGGGGGTGGTTGTTTGATTCCTTCAGGCGCTTAGGTGTACTTCAGGAACTGATAGATGATAAAACAGTGACGGAAATTATGGTAAATGGTGCAAATCAGATTTTTGTTGAAAGAAACGGACATATGGAACGTTGGGAGAAGGTATTTGAGAATCAGGAACAACTGGAAGATATGATTCAGCAGATTGTCAGCCGTGTAAACAGGACTGCGAATGTTTCAAGACCCATAGCAGATGCCAGGCTTGCTGACGGATCCAGAGTTCATGTTGTGCTTCCGCCTGTTTCCATTGACGGTCCGGCTGTTACAATCAGAAAGTTTCCGGAGCCTATAACCATAGACAGGCTTTTAAAGCTTGGTTCAATAACCAGAGATGCAGCAGATTTTTTAAAAATTATTGTAGAAGCCGGATATAATATTTTTATCAGCGGCGGTACAAATTCTGGAAAGAGTACTTTTTTAAATGCTCTTTCTGCTTATATACCAAATAATGAGCGCATTGTAACCATAGAGGACTCAGCAGAGCTTCAAATCAAACACATCCCCAATCTGGTCCGGTTGGAGACAAGAGGTGCCAATGGAGAAGGGGAGGGAAAGGTGACGATTGGTGATTTAATCAGGGCAGCTCTTCGTATGAATCCATCCAGGATCATTGTGGGTGAAGTAAGAGGAAAAGAAGCGCTTGATATGATTTCTGCCATGAATACAGGACATGACGGAAGCTTAAGCACAGGACATGGCAACAGCCCTAAGGACATGCTGTCCAGACTGGAAACCATGGTGCTCATGGGAGCAGACATCCCCCTTTTGGCTGTACGCAGCCAGGTTGCAGCTGCGATTGATGTCTTAATTCATTTAGGCAGACTGAGAGATAAAAGCAGACGGGTCCTGTCAATTGTGGAGGTAGCAGGCTATGAAGATGGTGAAATCAGACTTAATCCCCTTTATAGATTTGAGGAAGAAAAGACGGAGCAGGGTAATGCCAGGACAGTTCGTGGAAGCCTTAAAAAAGTGGGGAGTCTTAAAAATACAGAAAAACTCAAAGCAGCAGGCATTGAATTATGATACATATATCCTGTCTCTGAGGGAATGGATTGTTTATAGTGGACAGGGATTATTAATCGCAGCATTATTTTCATATATTTTCTATCGCAGTCTGATGGTATTTCTGATTTTTATTCCGTTCGGAATCATTGTTCCATTTATAAAAAGAAAAGAATTAAAAGAAAAGCGGCTCAGGCAGCTGAATCTGGAATTTAAAGAAGGGATTTTACTTCTATCCTCTTTTTTGAGTGCCGGGTATTCCGTTGAAAACGCATTGCTATCCTCTTCAAGAGAGCTGTCTGCTCTTTATGGAAAGGAAGGACTTATAACGAAGGAATTTCAGCTGATTGAAAGCCAGATTCGTATTAACCGGCCGGTAGAGCAGGCATTTCTGGAATTTGCCTTAAGAAGCGGGCTGGATGATGTAAAGAATTTTGCAGAGGTGTTTTCCGCCGCAAAACGAAGTGGAGGAGAGTTGGTTTCTATTATCAGCCATACCGCAGATGTGATTAGGGATAAAGTACAGGTAAGACAGGAAATACTTACCATGACGGCTTCCAAACAGTTCGAACTAAAGATTATGAATCTCATTCCTTTTTTTATAGTTATTTATATTGACGTTACCTCTCCTGGCTTTTTTCAGATCATGTATACCACAGGGGCAGGAAGAATTCTAATGACCATCTGCATGGCGATTTATATGGTTGCTTTTTGGACAGCAAAGCGGATTATGGATATTGAAATATAGCCAGGAGGTTTGATGAAAGATCAGTTAAAAATCAGATGGAAACTGCCTGTAACAAAGATTCAGGCTGCATGCATGGCGGGCGGAGTACTTTTGTATGCAATTATGGAGTTTTTCTCCCTATGGGGCAGGCAGAATGAGATCGAAGGAAATGGGTTAAAAAGAGCAGGACCCGGGCAGGGAGAGAGCATTTATGAAGTTTTAGTAAAAGGATTGGATAAAGTACAGGATGATAAGAAGTTATTGATCGAAATTCCAGTGCGGGAGCGTCATTATACAGAAAAAGAAGCAGAAGATCTCTTTAACAGACTGGAAAAGGAACTGGAAACTCAGATGCTTTCAGAGAATGATTCCCTTAATACCATAAAACGTAATCTGAATTTCAAAACGAGACTGGACAGCTTCGGTCTGTCGGTCCGCTGGGAGACCAGTGATCCTGACCTGATTGATTCCTTTGGAACGGTTTATAACGAGGATATTGCTGATGGAGGAAAAGAAATTATGATCATTGCAGAAGTATCGGACGGGATCCATGAGCGAGAATATCAATTTAAAGGTAAGGTATTTCCACCTGCCCTGACAATGGAAGAGAAGCAGAAAGCAGCTTTTCGAAAATGGGCTGATGAGATTGATGCAATGCAGCAGACAAAGGATGCACTGGTTTTACCTCAGGAGTTTGAAGGTCAGAAACTAAAGTATTTGAAACCCAGGGATGGAGGCTATGGGATATTGCCTGTGCTTGGTTTATCACTGGCAGTCCTTTTACAGGTCAGGACCCAGGTTGAAAAACAGAAAGCAGGCAGGTTGAGAGAACAGCAGCTTTTACTGGATTATTCGGAAGTGATATCAAAACTTGTAGTCTATATTGGAGCAGGTTATACAGTCAGGGGAGCATGGGAACGGATTGCTGCCGGTTATGGGGAGTCACTTAAAAACGGAAAGCAGACTATTCGTCCTGCCTACGAAGAGATGGTTAAGGCGGCATCGCAGATAAAAAGCGGTCTGTCCGAAGGCCGTGCTTACAGTGAATTTGGAAGGCGGTGCGGCCTTCAGCCATACATAAAGCTTGCAGCCTTGCTGGAGCAAAATCAGAAAAACGGAGGCAGACAGCTAAGAAATGCGCTTGATATTGAGATGGCTTCTGCATTTGAGCAGAGAAAGAATGCAGCGAGGAAATTGGGAGAAGAGGCCGGAACCAGACTTTTGCTTCCGCTCCTTCTAATGCTTTTTGTGGTCATGATTATGATAGTAGTTCCTGCATTTCTTGCATTTTACTAGAGAGGAGGTGATACCATGGCTGTATTAATGAGAGAACAGATCAAAGACTTTATAAGAGAGGAGGACGGAGTAGGGGTTATCGAAATTGTATTGATACTGGTGGTTTTAATTGGTCTTGTGATTATTTTCAAAACCAACATCAAAAAACTGCTTGATAGTATATTTGAAGAGATTAACAAGCAGTCGAAAGAGGTGTATTAATGCATAACAATGGCCATATAACGGTCTTTCTCAGTTTGACTTTTTTATGCATCCTCAGTCTGATGTGCGGACTATTAGAGTCCGCACGGACTGCCGGGACAAGATGGTATTTGAAGATTGCAGCGGACTCTGCCATGGATTCGGTATTCAGCAAATATCACAGAGAGGCATGGGATAAGTACCGGATCTTTCTTCTGGAGGAAAAAAGAGGCAATCAATTGGAACAGGACTGGCTGGATTATATAAAACCTTATATGGAATACTCCGGCTGGTATTCTATGGATATAGAGAGTGCAAATCTGCTGCAGCGTGTTCAGATTACCGATGACAAAGGGAAGTACATGAAGCAGGAAATACTGGATTATATGAAGTACGGTATTTTCGATCATATTCCAGATGAGACAGGAGCCGTTACAATGCTCGCAGATCTTAAGGAAGCCGCAGCAGTAAAAGAGCTATCCAAATCCTATGGGGAACACACAAAGGAAGCAGTACGTCTGGAGCATGTGATTGAGGACATAAATAGATCTTTAGAAAACCAAAAGCACATATGGCAGGAGGCGGATTCTTGTTTAAACAATTATGATGGGCATGGATTCATAGAGAAAGCGGACGATCTAAAAAAAGAAATAGACCGGATTCCAATCCTTATAAAAACTTACGGAGACATAGCTGATCAATTAAATATTCAATTACAAAAGACAAAGAGTAAAAAAGCAGAAACCATATATCAGTTAAGCGATTCGGTTCAAAGCACATTAAACAGTGACACTGACTGGTATGATTCCTACGTCAGGCAGGATGGAGACAGGAGAAAGGAAGTTGAAGCTCTTGCAGGAGAGGTCATTATCATGAAGGGCAAGATAGAACGTTCGAAAGACCGGGCTATGGAGGTAGAACAAATAATAGATGAATGGGATAGCAGTTCAGACGATGATGATGATGATGAACCTGATTTATCCGGACTATGGGGCTCTGTTATGGATATATGGTATGAGATACATATTTCTTCCCTTTCCTATACCAACGGTGTAAAAAATCCTGAAAAAGAAAAAATTTTAGAAAAAGTGCAGGATCTTGTAAAAAACGGTCTGATGGCTCTGGTTCTTCCGGAAGGGAAGGAGTTATCAAAAGGGGTTTTAAATAATAATTCATTCCCATCCCTGCTTTATACAGGAGAACAGGGAGAGATTGACGGATTAATAGACCGAATCTTATTTGAGGAGTACTGTGGACGCTTTCTGACTAACTTTTTATCAGAAGAAGATAAGGACGTCAAGTATGAGATGGAATACTTAATTGGAGGTGAGAATACCGATGAGAACAATTTTTTACAAGCCATAACCGATATTCTGGCCATAAGGGAGGGCCTGAATCTGGTACATATTCTGACAGACCAGGAAAAAAGAGAAGAAGCAAATGCTTTGGCAGGAGTAATTACCGGCGTTACGGGACTCACGCCCCTTACGGGACTTGTAGCCTTTTTCGTAATGAGCATCTGGGCAATGGGGGAAGCCATTGTTGATATAAGGCGCATTCTTCAGGGAGAAAAGGTCTCCCTTATCAAATCAAAAGCAAACTGGAGACTCTCACTTGGGAGTTTGCTGGACGCAGGAAGCCAGGGGAAGTTTGAGGGAGGGGGAAGCGACAATAACGGTATTGATTATACCGGATATTTAAAACTGATTCTTTTTATCTCCCATAGCAGCCTGCAGTATTACCGTCTTATGGATATCATTCAGATGAATCTTTGTACAGCAGATGAAAAGTTTCGCATGTCCCATTGTATATATCGGGCGGAAATGAAAGGAACAGTTGTTTCGCGGCATATTTTTTTCGGAGGGCTGGAACCTGTTTTTCGGATGGACGTACGGACAGAAAAAGCATATTAAGGAGGTGAATGATCATGCCCTTTTTCAGAGAGTTTATTAAAATCATCCGTAAAGCAAAGGTTACTCTCCAGGTACAAATCCCCTTGATAAGAAGAAAGATCTCTGCAAAAAGGGTATTGTCATCCGCCTCCTTAAAAGAGGGCTCCGCAAGTCTGACCATAGAAGCAGCACTGGCACTTCCTCTTTTCCTGTTCGCAGTAATAATCCTGATGATGCCCATGAAACTATTAAATGATGGGAGAAAGGTGCAGACTGCCCTTGAGATTACAGGGGAAGAGTTAAGCCAGTATGTTTCTGTTTTAAAAGAGCTGGAGAAAAGAGAAGATCTTAGTGCTGCAGGGGTAAATGAACTGCCCGACGGCTTCCTGAATGGAATGACAGAACAGGGAATTCTTCTTTATGCAAGAATGAAAATGAGTAGGCATGATGTCTTTGAATACCTCGATTCTGTATCTTTTTCCCATTCTTCCATTTTAAAAGATAACGAAACCATTGATTTAATTATGGATTACCGGATACGTCTGCCATTTGCCGTATTAGGACTAAAAAGTATTAAAATGACAGCCAGATGCTGCCGAAGAGCATGGATTGGAAATACACTGCTTTATAATGAGGAATCTGATCACTCACAGGAACTGGTTTACGTGGGAAGAGACAGTACAAGGTATCATAAAAAAAGGACCTGCCACTATTTATATAATCATATTAAGGCGGTTAATAAAAAGGATCTTGAGAGTATGCGCAATATAAACGGAGGAAAATATAAGCCCTGCAGCAGATGCACCGGTCTTACAGAAGAAGGAAGTGTGGTCTATATAATGCCGTCAGGTGAGAAATATCATAGTAATAAAGACTGTACGGCGATCACCGCGTATGTAAGGCTGGTTCCATTATCGGAAGTGGTTCACTTAGGAGCTTGTTCCTATTGTTCTCAGTAAGGGGGAAAAGATGGCAGAACAACTGAATCGTATATTTTTTGGAATATTTCTTTTGGCAGCAGCCTGGGAGGATGGCCGCAGTAAAAGTATCAGTATAAAACTCTTTATAAGCGCCGGAGCGGCAGGAATTATTATGTGTTTATTACAGAGAGACGATCTGATCAGCCGATTAACTGGCTGTCTGGTTGGCCTTGCTTTACTGGCGGTGAGCAGATTGACTAATGAATCTGTGGGCACTGGGGATGGGTGTTTCTTTATCATAAGCGGTCTGTTTTTTCCTGCTTTATTTAACTTAAAGCTGTTGGTTTATGGATTAAGCTTATGCGGTATTTTCTGCAGCCTGTTTTTTCTGATAAACCGTGTTAATGGAGTTGATGTTGGAAAAGAAAAGATTCCATTTATCCCGTTTCTGATTCCGGTATGGCTTATAATGGTGATAAGATGAACAGGCGATTAAATGGAAGTTATACGGTAGAGGCCGCTTTTGTTATGGCTGTCATTTTATTCGCTCTCATGATATCAATTCAGTCCGCTTATCGCTTAAGAGACGAGGTAGCGGGGGCTATGGCACTTGCAGAATCAGTGCAAAGGCTGAGGCACAATGAGACGGAATCTCCTGAAGATGCCTCAAACTGGGCAATTCACAGAGCCGGCGTTCCATTCTCATGGAAGGAATACCGATTTGAATTAAATGTATCTGGAAATTTACTTACCGGAAGACGGATTAAAGGAACAGGAATGGGCGGAAAATGGAGGCTTCAGCTGGAACAGCGGGTTTTTGATCCCGAGAACTTTCTAAGAAAGCTTACGCTGATTAGTCAGGAGGAATGAGATGAATGTTACATACAGGCGGGAAATGAAGCATAATTATTTGATTATAGAGCAGGATAAATCCTGGACAGAGGGATATGAGATTAACATGCTTAAAGAAAATCAGATTAATGGTCTACTGAAATTTCATTTAAAACAGATTGATTCACGTAGCTATTTTTATTATGAAATCACCTCAAAGCAGCCCTTAAACCGGATTTTAGAATTCCACAGCTTAAACAAAGAAGAACTTAAAGGCCTTATTGCCGGGATTGCCCAGGTTCTTAACCGCCTTCCTGTCTATCTGCTAAAAGAGGATCAGATACTTCTTCAGCCGGAATTTATCTATCTGGAACCAGATCATTTTTTGGTTTCTCTCTGTCTGGTACCAGGAAGAGACAGGAAATTTTCGGAAGAAATGACCGAACTGTTGCGTTATCTTCTGGGAAAAGTAAACCACCAGGATAAAGAATGCGTGGTAATGGCTTACGCTCTGTATCAGGAAAGCTTAAAGGATAATTATAGTATTGACACTCTGACAGAGCTGGTCGGCAGTCATAATACCAGCCCGGCGGCAGGACAGGAGAGGGAAGAAAGAAACCGCCAGGATCTTACGGAAGCTGGTGAGTCCCAATCAGGGTTTACGGATTCAGAAAAAGACAATATACAGGTTATTCAGGATTTTACCCAGACTGCGCAAATAAAAGCTTCCAGATTTGTTTCTTGGAGGCCATTAATAATACCACCTGCTGTCATGACCGTGGCTGCGATTCTGTTTTGGAGTATATTTGGTTACATAGGAATAAAAAAATACTGGTATATAGTGCTGGCAGCAGGAATATTGTCCCTTTTGTATGGAATAATCAAATCAGGCAGCAAAAATGAATTAAAGTATCTTGTGGAAGACAGTGCAAAGAGTTACTCCGATTATGGAGAGGAGCAGGAGGAATGGCAGACTGCGTTTTATGAGAGTAAGGAGGAACCACGGGCTCCGTTAAAATCTGCAGGAGGAGAAGAACTTATACAGACGGTACTTCTAACCAATAATCAAAAAGACATAGAAGTTCATATTCTAAAGTCGGCTGGTCCGGGTAATCAGGATATAGCAATTACATATACGCCATTTCTTATTGGAAAACAGGAGGGACTGGTGGATTATGTACTTGACGGGGAGGCAATCAGCAGGATTCATGTGAAAATAGAAAAGGCTGGGAGTGATTACTGTATCAGTGATTTGAACTCCACAAATGGCACATATGTCAATGGACGGCTTCTGGAAACAAATGAAACTGTTTTATTAAACCTGGGAGATGAAATTTTTATCGCAAATTTTGCGTTTATATTTACATAATCTGTCAGTTTATGATAAAATAAGCATATTATAGTTCAGAAGGAGCGCTTCCATGGATGAATTTAGCAGACGTAAGAAGGCCTATGTAAATATTTGTCTCATTGCGTTAAATGTCATTTATTTTCTATTCCTGGAGATGATTGGATCTACCGAGGATACCCGGTTTATGGTTTCCCATGGAGCCATGTTTGCGTCGCTGGTAATTGAAAGAAGAGAATATTACAGACTGTTTACTTCTGTATTTATGCATTTTGGTATCAATCATATTATGAACAACATGCTTATTTTATTTATTCTGGGAGATAATCTGGAACGCGCACTTGGTCATATTAAATATCTGGTCTTTTATTTAATCTGCGGTGTAGGAGCGAATGTTGTATCCATGATTGTGAACCTGTCCCGATACAGAAGCGTGGTATCTGCTGGGGCATCCGGTGCGATTTTCGGAGTGATCGGCGGCCTTTTATATGCCGTGGCAGTTAACCGCGGTCAGCTGGAAGACTTAAGTACCCGCCAGCTGGTGGTGGTAATTCTATGTTCCCTGTATTTTGGTTTTACCAGCACAGGTGTTGATAATGCTGCTCATGTAGCAGGTTTGATTACAGGTGTTATCATGGGAGTTATTTTATACCGAAGACCCAGAAGCCGTAGTATATAATAAATATAGGGATACAACACTGGAAGGAGGTGAGCGTGTGAGAGAAGATGACTGCATTTTCTGCAAAATTGCAAATGGAGGGATTCCCTCGGAGACAATTTATGAGGATGATACGTTTCGTATAATTTTGGATTTAGGACCGGCTTCCAAAGGGCATGCCCTGATTCTTCCGAAGCAGCATTACAGAGATATCTGTGATCTGGATGAAGAAACGGCAGCAAAGGTCCTTCCATTAGCAGCAAAAATAGGAGTCGCCATGAAAAAGGCGCTGGGATGCTCCGGGTTCAATGTAGTGCAGAATAATGGAAAAGAGGCAGGCCAGACGGTTTTTCATTTTCACGTGCATTTGATTCCCCGATATGAGGAAGGTCCTGTTATGGTTTCATGGATGCCGGGTAAAGCAAGTCCGGAAGAACTAGCACAGACAGGAGCCGCCATCAGGAGCGCCCTGTAATCAGAGGGGCATATGATATGAGCATACATGAAGATGAAAATCAGCTGCTGCAGTCCATATATGGTAAATATCAGGGACTGTTGCGCCGAATTGCAAAAACACTCAATGTACCGGATCTGGAACTTGATGATGTGGTACAGGAGACATTTATCTCTTACTTTGAAAATTATTCATTAACCTGGACAGATACGCGGAAAAAAAGCATGCTGATTAAGATATTAAAACGCAAATGCATAGACTCTCTTCGGAAAAATGGTCATTACGAAAAAGTGAGCCTTGATGAAGAGGATGCATCCAATGAGATGGCATTACTTGACAGGTATGTGGTTACCGATCCGTTGGATGTTGTTCTTGGGGAAGAGTCTGTTTTAAAAATTACCAGTGAAATTTCCAATATGAGAGATGAGTGGAAAGAGATGGCCGTACTGTATTTCCTGGAACAGCTGACGATTCCGGAAATCTGTGAAAGGCTTGAAATTCCGGGAACGGTCTGCCGTTCCCGGATCTATCGGACAAGAGTCTGTTTAAAGAATATACTCGGTCCCAATTATAATTTGGATTAATTTTTGGAAATCAGGTTCTCAATCATTTCAATGATGGTATTTACTGCATCATGGAGTTCGCTGCTTTCCATTTTTAAAAGATAGTACTGACGGTTTGCGAAGGTATCTGTGATGGCCTGAAGTAAGGTGCTGC
Organism: Lacrimispora amygdalina; assembly: GCF_003432035.1. Classification (GTDB taxonomy): domain Bacteria; phylum Bacillota; class Clostridia; order Lachnospirales; family Lachnospiraceae; genus Lacrimispora; species Lacrimispora amygdalina. Next base: position 10,725 of record NZ_QOHO01000070.1, on the reverse strand, counting down.
CATTTAAGTTTTCTTCTTCCAGAAGATAACTGAATCCCTGTTTTGAGAAGGATCGGGCATTTAAAATCTGATCACCTCTGCTGGCGGCGGCTGAAAGCGGGATCAGAATATTAAGCTTTCTAAGAGCCAGTATTTCACAGATAGAGTTGGCACCAGCTCTGGAAATCATTAAATCGGCAGCAGCAAAAAGATGTTTCAACGGGGCATCTACATATTCATATTGTACATATCCACGGACACCCGCAAGGCTTTCATCCAGATTGCCCTTTCCGCAGATATGTATTACCTGGTAATTATTTAAGAGTTTTGGCAGGATGCCCCTTATGGCATTGTTAACCGTAACAGAACCCAGGCTGCCGCCGATGATCAGGATGACAGGCTTATTTTCGCTGAGCTTTGCATAATTTAATCCAGTCATACGGTCTCCTTCTAACAGTTCTTTCCGAATAGGAGAGCCGGTCAGTACAGCCTTGGATTTCGGGAGATAGCTGAGAGTTTCCGGAAAATTACAACAAACACGGGTTGCTGCAGGTATGCAGATGCGGTTGGCGAGGCCGGGAGTCATATCTGATTCGTGTATGATCACCGGAATTTTTAAGTGCTTCGCTGCCAATACGACAGGAACCGCCACAAATCCTCCTTTGGAAAATACCATATCAGGTTTGTAGCGTTTCATGAGTTTCAACGCCTCTCCAAATCCCTTTATTACACGAAAAGGATCAATAAAGTTTTTAACGTCAAAATATCTTCGGAATTTACCTGTTGAGATTCCGCTGTATGGGATCTGAGCATTCTCAATCAACTTTCGTTCAATCCCCTGATACGAACCGATGTAACGAATCTCATAATTTTTTTCTTTTAAAGAAGGAATCAAAGCAAGGTTCGGGGTAACATGACCAGCAGTACCGCCGCCAGTTAAAATTATTTTTTTCATAAAAAAGCTGCCTCCCAAATTCGATATACTATTATAGTAAACGTTAGTGGTAAAAAGTCAACCCCAAAGCGTATGGGAACCAAAGGATAACCAGCAATAAAGAGGTATAGATGTGGAACTGAAGAAAGATTCCATAAATAAGCACTCCATCTTTCATTTGTTAAATGCAAATCATAATTCAAAAGAAAAACTGGAAGCCCGTTTGCTTGATTATATGCAGAAACACCCGGAATTAACACCGGCTGCGCCTGCTCCTCCGCCGGATGAATTCCAGAAGATTATGACTGAATTTCATAAAAGGGGATCTAAAACCATTGTAAGAAAGCAGCTGAGAATACTGCATTACTGGAATTCCGTCATTTGCTGCTTACAAAGATCTGTCTTAACTCTTCGAAGAAGGATTTTGAAATTATTCCATAGTATGAAAAGGAAACAGCCGGAATAGATTATAATAATTAACGGATAGTGAGTAAAACTATGGGATTTTTATTATTTCTCTCTGAAGCTGCAGTTCCGCTGATCATTTTTTATATTGTCGGATTTGGTATTTTATCAAAGCGTCCGGTATTTGATGATTTTTTAAACGGTGCGAAAGATGGTATGAAAACCGTTGCGGGCATTATGCCTACACTGATTGGTCTTATGACGGCGGTTGGAGTACTCAGGGCCTCCGGCTTTTTGGATTTTCTGGCGAAACTTCTTACAAAACCGGCTTCTTATTTATATCTTCCGGCACCGGTCGTGCCGGTTATTTTAGTCCGGCTGGTTTCGAATTCAGCGGCCATTGGATTGGTTTTGGATATTTTTAAAAAATATGGTACAGACACTTATATTGGATTTATGACTTCTGTTCTTATGAGCTGCACAGAGACGCTGTTTTACTGTCTCAGTGTTTATTTTGGTACTGTGAAAATAAGAAAAACAAGGTACACTCTTGCGGGGGCATTGACAGCTACTGCAGCCGGAATTGCAGCCAGCGTATTTTTGAGCCGGATTTTGGTATAAAAGGAAATTAATCATTTTGATTTAAGAATTTCATAAGAATTCAGGTGGTTGTCTTCAAATACATAATCATGTATAATTACGAAGAAGCTTTTATTGTCATATAGATTTGAAGGGGATAAACGTGGATACTTACGGAACTCTTAACGAAGTACTGGTAAGGCTGTTTCGGGATATAATGGATATCGAACAGCAGGCTATCATTACACAGGAATTTAATAATATCACCAATAATGATATGCATGTAATTGAGGCGATCGGAGTCGGAGAACCTAAGAATATGTCCGCGATAGCAAGGGAATTGTCCGTCACGGTGGGGACATTGACTATAGCCATGAACAGTCTTGTTAAAAAAGGTTATGTCACCCGCCAAAGAGGAGAAGAGGACCGGCGTGTTGTTTATATTTCTCTTTCAGATAAAGGAAAACAAGCCTATGACCATCATGCCACATTTCATCGGGAGATGATAGCCGGAGTGATAGAAGGGTTAAGTGAGGATGAGGTAGAAGTTTTAATCAAAGCTCTGACCAAACTGAATAAATGGTTTCGGAGCCTTTAACAGAATTAAAGGAGGCAATACGCATTTATGAAAAAAATCATCTTGTATTTAATGAGCGCAATGCTGATGGTATCCCTGGCGGCCTGTACACCAACTCAGCCGAAGATGGAAACAACACCGCCTGATCCTCAGGTTATGGCATCAACAGGAGGCGCCAGCGATAAAGTTCCTGACCCAAATGCAGAGCCTATGGAGATTATATCCGTATACAGTAAGAATGATAATAAAACCGGTTTAAATCAGGCTATGGATGCAGTGGATAAGCTGACTGCCGAAGCAATGGTGAGCAAACTCATTGAATATGGCGTATTAGAGGAAGGTACCAAGGTTTTGAAATATGAATCTGCTGATGGAATTGGCACCTTGGATTTGTCCGCAGTGCCTCAGAGCGGTTCGGGCGATGACAAGCTTACGATTGCTGCTATAGGCAACACCTTTATCGAAAACTTTGAACTGGATAAATTAAAACTTTTGGTAAACGGCAAGAATTATTCCAGCGGTTCGATCAAACAGGGCGACAACGATTATCTGGAATATGTAAAGAATTATAAAGAAATCAAATAAAAAAAGAGGCAAAAGCCATGAATTTATGGCTTCTGCCTCTTTTTTTATTCTAGTTTAACTTCTCAGCTGTTTAGCCAGCCAGTTGCGGAAAGCCGGCTGGATTACAGAAAAGGGTGCAGGCCCCACATCAAGCAGAAAGGTATGAAAATCCTTTAAGTTGAAGTCATCCTTTAAGATTCTCTCTGCAGTGCTTCGCATTTCCATAATTTCCAGATATCCTACATAATATTCCATATAATTGGTTGGATTTTCAACCAGGCTGTTAAAAATGGAATCTGTGATATCTGTATTTTCCACGTTATAGAAGGTTCCCAGATATTTTGCGGTTGCTTCCTTATCCCATCCTTCATAATTGATGCAGATATCAAGGTAGGCGTAGATTCCCAGTGTCACTGCTGTATTATGTGCCAGCAGCTTTCCCAGCTCCGGATCCAGTCCGTTGTCTAATGTATAGGAATAATACTCCACATAGGTAGCCCATCCTTCGGAATAACTGGAAAAAGATAGTATGCTCCTTAAATCATTTGGCTTTTTGCTTAGGAAATATACATTCTGATATAAATGTCCCGGGTAGCCTTCATGAGCCAGGGTTGTAAAAAGGTCTTCGTTTTTAAAACGCGGATTATTGTTGATGTAAATAACATTATCCTGGTACCGGTCCAAAGGGGGAACCAGGTAAAATGCCGGGCTTAAGGAAGATTCCAAAGCACCTGGCACATATTTGACTGTGTAGCTGCAGGGCGGAAGTTCCGGAAAATCTGTGGTAATCTGAGACTTCAGGGATTCCAGGATTTCTTCTGGTTTTGTATACTTGAAAGAGTAATGGTCCAGTGAATCAAGCACTTCAGGATGATCTTTTGTGATCTGTCCTAATGCCTTAATATCAGAATTCATCTGCCTTTCAATTGCTTTTTTTAAGCTTTTGACTGAGTCATAGGAGGTTCCGGTATTAGAGTGAACCAGATATTCAAAGTATTTTTTTCCTTCAGGAAACCAGGAAAGGCCTTTTTCATTGGTTCCGGTCCCCATAAGAGCCGTAATTCCGCTTATTAAGTTTTTATAGGCAGGAATGAAATGTTCTTCCAGTATTTTTAAATTTTGTTTTTTATATTCGGCTTTTTCCTCGTCAGTCAGATCCGTCAGTGCATCAATCCTTGTATTGAAGGTTTCAGCAAGAAAGCTATGATCCGGTTGTATTAAATAAGCCTCACAGGATTTAAGAACATGATCTGCAGCAGTATCTGACATAAACAGTCCTGCAGCAGATTTCTGCTTCTCAAATTCCAGAATCTGCCCGTAATACTCATCAATGGTGGACAGCAGTGAGAGATAGTGGTCTACCTCCGCTTTGTTATAGAACGAATACTCTGCAAAGAGAACAGGAAGCTGGGCCTGAATTCCAATTGTAGTGGTCAGCGGCTGGGCGTAGAGTTCCATTCCGTCAGAAGTTAATTCGGTATCAATGTAGGAATACAGAATCTGGTATGTAAGCCTCTGATCAGAAGTCAGCTTGCGGGGGTTAAATCCTTCCAGCTTTTTCTTTACCTCCTGAAGATCACTTGTACCCTGCTTCATCTTATCCAGAGAGTAATCACCAAGAGTTAAAGGAACCGTATCAATTCCTCTGGAAGCGGGATCAGCGATACTGAAATGAAAGCTGATGCCGGAATCGCTGATTTCATCCCGGAATAAATCGGCAGTAAACTGATCAAATGATTTCTGCATGGATAAATCTTCTGCGTGGTATTTTTCATATAGAGCGTCTGAAGGAGTTCCTGTCTGTCTTGGAGGCGGTGTACAGGCACAAAACAGAGAAGTCGCCAAGACAATGGAAAGGATACGGCGTCCCTGCCTGATAATCATGTTATTCATATTAAGATCCTCCGCAATTCACTAATAATATTTATATGTTTATAAGAAAAAAGTAATGACAAAAGGTCAGATCCTGAAACTTACCTGCTTGACAAACGGGAATGAAACTATTACACTAGGGTTACTAACAATTGATTCATTTGAGAATGCTGAGAAAAGAAGAGTAAGAAACCCGCCTCATGTACAGAGAATTCCGGTAGCTGAAAAGGAAGCCTGAGCGTATTTCCCAACATGGCCTTGGAGCAGCGAAGTTGAATTGGCTTTCTGAGCCTTTAAATTTCGACGGTCACACCCGTTATCGTGTCAGACTGTTATTATATACCATAAGCTCTATTCTGAAAAGCTTTTGATTAGAACGCAGCCGGTGAGGTCTGTGCTGTAAGGCATGGATAAATTAAAGTGGTATCACGGGATAGTGCCCCGTCTTTAAATTTCCTATGAGGATTTTTTAAGACGGGTTTTTCTTTGTTGGGAAATGATTCATCCTGCATCTCATTATATTTCTGGAGGAAAAGATTATGTGTAAAGATTCGAACAAAAAGCCATATTACATTACCACAGCCATTGCATATGCATCCGGTAAACCTCATATCGGCAACACCTATGAGGCAGTCCTGGCTGATGCCATAGCGCGGTTTAAAAGAGAAGAAGGATATGATGTGTTCTTTCAGACAGGAACTGATGAGCACGGACAGAAGATTGAGGAGAAAGCGGCAGCTGCAGGCATTACCCCTAAGGAGTTCGTGGATCAGGCAGCAGGTCAGATCAAAACAATCTGGGATCTGATGAATACCTCTTATGACAAATTTATCCGTACGACTGATCCGGAGCATGAAAAGCAGGTTCAAAAAATATTTAAAAAGCTCTATGACCAGGGAGATATCTATAAAGGATATTATGAAGGCTTATACTGTACCCCTTGTGAGTCTTTCTTTACAGAGTCCCAGCTGGTAGACGGAAAATGTCCGGATTGCGGCCGGGAAGTAAAACCGGCAAAAGAAGAAGCTTATTTCTTCCGTATGAGCAAGTATGCCGACCGACTGATCCGGCATATTAATGAAAACCCTGATTTTATACAGCCGGTATCAAGAAAGAATGAGATGATGAACAACTTCCTTCTTCCAGGGCTTCAGGATTTATGCGTGTCAAGAACTACTTTTACATGGGGAATCCCGGTGACATTTGATCCAAGGCATGTTACTTATGTATGGCTGGATGCACTGACAAATTATATTACAGGAATCGGTTATGACTGCGATGGAAAAAACAGTGACCAGTTTACAAAACTCTGGCCTGCAGACCTTCATCTGATTGGTAAGGATATTATCCGCTTCCATACCATTTACTGGCCTATTTTCTTAATGGCACTTAATGTACCCCTTCCGAAACAGGTATTTGGTCATCCGTGGCTGCTGCAGGGTGATGGAAAGATGAGTAAATCCAAGGGTAACGTTCTTTACGCTGATACACTGGTAGATTTCTTCGGAGTGGATGCAGTCCGCTATTTTGTGCTTCACGAGATGCCTTTTGACAATGATGGAATCATTTCCTGGGAGCTTATGGTTGAGCGCATGAATTCTGATCTTGCCAATATTCTGGGCAATCTTGTAAACCGTACTGTTTCCATGTCCAATAAGTATTTTGAAGGTGTGGTAAGAGACGGTGGAACGACAGATGCATTTGATGAGGATTTAAAAGCAGTTGTGCTTGACGAAGTGAAGAAAGTCAGCGAGAAGATGGAAAAACTCCGTGTCGCAGATGCAATTACTTCAATTTTTAATATATTCAGAAGAAGCAATAAATATATTGATGAGACAGCACCGTGGACTCTTGCAAAGGATGAGGCTTCAAAAGCCCGTCTGGAAACGGTTCTTTATAACCTGACAGAAGCCATTACCATTGGAGCTTCCCTTCTGGCCTCTTTTATGCCCAAAACCTCTGAAAAGATCCTTGCCCAGCTTAACACAACAAAAAGAGAGCTGTCACAGATGAATGAATTTGGTTTATACCCATCTGGAAACAAGGTGACGGATAAGCCGGAGATATTATTCGCCCGCATGGATATAAAAGAAGTGATGGAGAAGGTGGAGGCTATGCATACAGCAGCAGAAAGCGGCAAAGAGGAGAAGGAAGAACAGGCGGATGACGGAATCGATATAGAAGCAAAACCGGAAATTGAGTATGAGGATTTTGCAAAGCTGCAGTTTCAGGTGGGTGAAATAATTGCCTGTGAAGCGGTAGCCAAGTCAAAAAAGCTTTTATGTTCGAAAGTAAAAATAGGCAGTCAGGTAAAACAGATTGTGAGCGGAATTAAGGCCCATTACTCACCGGAAGAAATGGTTGGAAAAAAGGTTATGGTTGTGGTAAACTTAAAACCAGCGAAGCTGGCCGGAGTTTTATCTGAAGGCATGCTTTTATGCGCGGAAGATGCACAGGGCAATTTATCTCTTATGGTTCCGGAAAAGGCAATGCCATCCGGAGCAGAGATCTGCTGATAAAAAACTGTCGTAAGGATAGAAAAAGATATAAAAGGCCGGATTTTAATAATCCGGTCTTGTCATTTAAAAGGAGGACTTCATGACAGAATCTGCCGCTTCCCATAGAAAAGGAATTTCCGGGAATACCTTAAAGATGATTGCGGTCATAACCATGCTGATTGACCATATTGGTGCGGTTGTGATTGAAAACGGGATATTAAAATATCAGAATCCTTTATTGATGCAGACAATACTGGCTACGCCGGCAGGGGCGAGGTGGAGTGCCATTGATTTTGTTCTTCGAACCATAGGGAGAATTGCTTTTCCTATTTTCTGCTATTTACTGGTAGAAGGGTTTCTTCATACCAGAGATATTAAAAAGTATGGAATCAGGCTGTTTGCTTTCGCTTTAATCTCAGAGATTCCTTTTGATCTGGCAGTTTTTAACAGCTGGTTTCACCCCGGATATCAGAATGTGTTCTTTACGCTTTTTATTGGTCTGTGGGTGCTGGTATGGTACCAGAAGGCCATGGGTGATCCACTCAGGCAGTTTCTGGCAATAGGAGTGGGATGCGGGGTATCCATACTGCTAAAATCGGATTATAACATATATGGAATTGTACTGATTCTGACCATATACGTATTTCGGAATAATAAAAAGCTTCAGACTGTATTTTCAGGAATTACGGCAGCATTAATAAGCGTAAGCTGCCTCGGAGCGGGAGCGCTTGCTCTCCTGCCCATACACATGTATAACGGGAAAAAAGGGGAGAGGAATTTAAAATATCTTTTTTACTGGTTTTACCCGTTTCATCTAATCCTGCTTTACATTCTGAGGCTGATGATAACAGCATGACAAACGCTTAAAGGAGATATTTATGATTTTTGATACGCACGCCCATTACGATGATGAGGCATTTGATGAGGACAGAGAAGATCTGCTTGGCAGCCTTAAGTCTCATGGTATAGAAGCGGTTACTAATGTGGGAGCCAGTATAAAAACATCGAAAAACACTTTGGAACTGACGGAAAAATATCCGTATGTTTATGGGGCTATCGGTGTCCACCCTAATGAGACTGCAGAGCTTGATGAGGATAAATTAAACTGGCTCAAAGAAAACTCAATGAGAAAAAAGATTGTAGCTATTGGAGAGATCGGACTCGATTATTACTGGGAGGAACCAGATCATGATACACAAAAGACCTGGTTTATTAAGCAGCTGAATCTGGCGAGGGAGGTAAAACTTCCGGTTATTATTCACAGTCGAGACGCAGCAAAGGATACTCTGGATATCATGAAGGCAGAGAAGGCTGAGGATATTGGTGGTGTAATTCATTGTTTCTCCTATGGGAAAGAGATGGCAAGAGAATATTTGAACATGGGCTTCTATCTGGGAATTGGAGGTGTGCTTACCTTTAAGAATGCAAGAAAACTCAAAGAAGTGGTGGAGTACATGCCTTTGGAACAGCTGGTTCTGGAAACCGACTGTCCTTATCTGGCTCCAGTACCCAACCGTGGAAAACGCAATACTTCTTTAAACCTGTCTTTTGTGGTGCGGGAAATCAGCATGATCAAGGGAATTCCGGAAGAAACGATAATGGAGATTACAAGCAGAAATGCTAAAAGGCTTTATGCGCTGGTATAATTTTTCAGACTAAACCAGAAGTGCAGTCAAAAGCAGAGATATCAGTTGCCCACAGATCTCATGACATGAACAAAATACTTAAGGCGAATGAAACACTGATCAATAAATATGAGCTGGAGATGTATACTGGTATCAGTGCTGACAGCGAAGCTTTTTTTGACTTCTTCTGCACTTATTATAAAGAAATGAAGAAAGAGATACTTGCAGCACATCGCCGGATTGGCCGGGCAACCATCGGCGAAATCGTAAAGGAATTACTCAAATCGGATAACAAGTACATAAAATTCAAGGCTTCCTTGAAATGGCCGGAGCTTCCATCACGGTTGGATGCCGCTGTTGCAGTTGTTCTGAGAGATGCTGGCGCCGTTCCGATTGAAGCAGACGGAAAAATCGTGATTGCCCCTGTTGGCTGATCAGAATATTGCCATAACAGCGAGTATGCGTAACCCCGATCCAATTTTTAAATTATTGACTTTTTACATATAATAAGATACCATAAATTTAAAAATATGCGGAAAAAGAGGTTATATGCAGAATAAATTAGGAAATCCCCAGAAAACCATTGAAATCATACAGAAATATGAATTTGCCTTTCAGAAAAAGTTCGGGCAGAACTTTCTAATAGATACTCATGTACTGGATAAAATTATTGCAGCTGCAGGAGTGACAAAAGATGACTGCGTTCTGGAAATCGGACCTGGAATCGGGACCATGACTCAGTATCTTGCAGAAAATGCCGGGCAGGTAGTTGCAGTAGAGATTGATTCAAAGCTGATCCCCATTCTGAATGAGACTCTTGAGGATTATGATAATGTTACCGTAATTCATGATGATATCCTGAAGGTTGATATCAATCAGATTGCGGAACAGTATAACGGAGGCCGTCCCATTAAGGTAGTAGCAAATCTTCCTTATTACATTACGACTCCTATCATCATGGGGCTTTTTGAGGGGAATGTACCCATTGACAACATTACGGTCATGGTACAAAAGGAGGTGGCAGACCGCATGCAGGTAGGCCCTGGATCCAAGGATTACGGAGCCCTGTCTCTGGCTGTTCAGTATTATGCTAAACCTTATATTGTGGCCAATGTTCCCCCTAACTGCTTCATGCCCCGGCCTAATGTTGGATCTGCGGTTATCCGCCTGACCCGGCATAAAAATCCCCCCGTCTATGCGAAAGATCCGGGGTTGATGTTCCGGCTGATCCGGGCCTCGTTTAACCAGAGAAGAAAGACACTACAAAACGGTTTAAATAATTCTCCTGAGGTACTTTATACCAAAGAACAGATCGCAGATGCCATAGAAAGCCTGGGTCTTTCCCCGTCAGTGAGAGGAGAGGCACTGAATTTAGAGCAGTTTGCGGCAATTGCTAATTTTTTTACAGACATGAAAGAGTAGTATAACAGGAGGGCTTATGTCGGATTCGCTTATTACTAAACGTGCGATTGCAGAAGCGTTGAAGCAGATATGCAAAGAGAAACCATTTGATAAGATATCCATATCAGATATTACTGCAGTATGTGGTCTGAACCGGCAGACCTTTTATTGTATCTCGGTACAATAAAACCACCGGCTATGCCGGTGTGTCCCCAACTAGCTTTAGCTTCAAGCAAAAAACCTCCTATGTTATAATAGTTGTGGGTTTGCCAACCACAAAAATCACATAGG
>NZ_QOHO01000007.1 GCF_003432035.1 Lacrimispora amygdalina | reverse complement strand
AGCCGGTGGTCATGATTTATAGGATTTTTGAAATCCGACCCCGATGAAAAAGTCTTATCAGCCCGCATTTTGCGGGCTGATGTTAGCCGAGTCGGGGAAGCTTTTGACCCCGGCTCTTTAACCTGCATCATTTTCGCCCCCATGGTTCATCCCTGCTTTTGAAGAAAAATAAGGCGAGAATTTACTAGTTAAGGAATTTATAAATGGTTGCGATTGTGCGACTTGATGGATATGAAAAACTGGTCTATATGCGACATTTTTCTGAAAAAGCAACCGGAAGACGAACAGGAGGCCATAGCAATCCAAACAGTTATCAGGTGCAAAGGGAAAATCCTATGTTTTTCAAATTTGCCTAACGAGATGTTTAATTGCCTGAATCCCAGTTACAGTAAATTCTTCAGCGAGATAGATGGTAAGCCCGCATCCTAATATTATTGGAAATTTGGTTAACGTATATAGTAATAATAATGCTTTTTAAGCAGCGTATATATTATGAAATTACAATTATTCGATAAGATATTTCACTGCGATAATCGCTATCAAATGATATTCTATTAATTGAAAAACAACGGGGTACTACTCAAATTTACAATAATTTATTGGGAGGTTAAACTATAATGGAGAGTAGAAAAGCATTGAAGTCTTTAGCAATTGCGCTGGTCCTAATAATTTTAGGAAGTATTTTTGCAAGCGTAATTAATTCGGATTTTAATTCTGTAAAAGTTTCACAGCTAAGTTTTGATACAGAAAGAGGAACTTTAGCGGCGAACTTGTATATGCCAAAAGGTGCAGGTCCCAATAATCCCAGACCGGTTATTGTACTCACACATGGCTATCTGAATTCAAAGGAAATGCAAGATGCAACAGCAGTTGAGATGTCACGAAGAGGATTCATTGTTTTAGTAGTGGATCAATATGACCACGGATTGTCACGTTGGTCGGCAGATATTCCAAACGGAACAGAGCTTGGAACATTCTGGGTGTTCTCAATGTCTGACGCGGTTACATATGCTTATAACCAACCTTATACGCTAAAGGACAAAGATGGTAATGGTTATATTGGATGTAGCGGACATTCAATGGGTGGTTTATCAACAGTTATGGCTGTATTTTTTGATGAAATGCAATCATTGCAAAGTGGACATAGAATGATATATGCAGCAATTCCTGAAAGTGCTGATTTTACATTCACAAACAATGTTGCTCCCCTTGAAACAATTTTAGCTTCATACGGCAACAGAACAATGGGTATCGTATCAGGGCATTATGATGAGTTCTTCTTTGGTAATAAGGGAGAAGGAATGTTCTATAAAGATTTTATTAATAATAGTGAAAGTGGAGCTGTGTTTTTAGGTAAAAATAATGATGCTGAAAGAAAATCAGGAGAATTTTATGATGTTCCATCAGGTGATCTGGTGCTTGACGGAAAAACCGTAAGAGAATCACAAGCTGGAAAACATATTGTGTATTTAGTGAACGAGACACATGCACAGAACCATTTTTCTGTTACAGTTGAATCACACATTATCGACTTCTTCCAGACTGCTTTTAAGGGAGTTTATACACCTGATATGACTCTTGTAAATATGGTATCAGCTAATCAAGCGTGGTGGTTAAAAGAAGCAGGTAATTTTGTAGCATTAATCGGATTCTTTTTATTCTTCGTACCATTTATCTCGTTAATAACGAAGAACGGATTCTTAAAAAATGCGGTTACAGAAGAAGTATCTGCTGTACCGTTACCAAAAAAGAAATTGGACAAAGTAATTTATTGGTCTGTAGTTATGGTATATACAATATTACCGGCGTCTTTATTCGTGACATTAACTAATATAGATGAGATGTTCGTCCAGGTTGCAGGTAGTATTAAGCTTCTTAGAACTATAATGATAATATTTGCTGTAATCATGCTATTAATTGGTATTATAAGTAAATTGAAAGCTTCAAAAGATAGCAGCGGAAGATTTGCAAGCTATGCAATGGGGGCGTTTATAACAACTGCAATCTCTGTAATCGATATACTTATTTTGTTTAAGTTTAAAGCTTTTGCTCAAAGTGCTTACTTTAACTCAACAACTTCTAACTGGTATGCCTTCTTTAGCTTAAATCTTGGACTGCTATTCGCAATTATAGTTGTAATGATGTATTACTTCATTAATAAACCAAGTGGTGCAGGACTTGCTGAATATGGTTTGAAAGTAAAGCCGGTTTCGATATTTGCTGCATTTTTAACTGCTGCCATTACAGTAATTGCAGGATATATAATTCTGTTTATTATAAATAATGTATTAAATGTTGATTTTAGAATATGGACTTTTGCCGTAAAAACATTTAAATCAGAACACTTTATAACAATGCTAAAATACTTACCGATGTTTTTCGTGTTCTACCTCGTTATATCAATTTCAATTAATGCAACTACAAGAGCTTTAAAACATGGCAATTTAGTAGCAATATTGTCTACAACAGGCGGTCTAGTGTTATGGTTTGTTTACCAATATGGAACATTCTTCATTACAGGAAAAGCTCATTGGTCAAATAGCGGTATGATTTCAATCGGACTTTTAGGGTTGATTCCTTCGTTGTTAATAGCAGCTATATTCACTAGAAAAATATTCGAAAAGACACATAATGTGTGGACTGCAGCATTCTTGAATTCAATGCTATTTACTATGATACAGGTGGCAAATACTATCCTGCTATGGAACCTGGTTAATCCATAATATACATCCAATAAAAAATGGGGTAAACTGTACCCTGATAGTAAGACACAGAAAAAGAGGCTGTGTTTAACTATTGGGGTACTTTTTGTTATATAATACTGTAAAAAGATTATGGAGGTTTTTATGGGAGGTAAGCGAATAGGTGAAGGGAGTATTAAATTATAGTATAAATTGCACAAAAAATGATCATATATTTGGTAATTGTTAGGCATTGTTTTTAAAAAATCCTTATGGTAGAATCAATATAGTTTCCACGGTAAACAATATTAATTCGAAAGAAGGGATTTTAATTGGAATTAGAATGGTTAGGCAGATATCGAAAGCTAGTAAATTCACTAATACGATTTTCAAATAACTACGCTTTAACATTAAATAAAGAACTAATGGGTGAAGAAGTTAAGTATTCGTTTGTTCAGATTCAAGTTATTGAATACTTAATTGAAAATGAAGACCATGTATTTAACATGTCTGAGATTGCTAAAGCTTTAGGGATATCAAGCAGTTCTTTTACGAAATTAACAAAGAAACTTGCTGATAAGGGATTACTGCAAAAGTATCATGTAAAAGGAAACAAAAAAGACATTATTATCCAAGCTACACCGTTTGGACGTAATATCTACAATGAGTATACTGAGAGATATGCTAAGAGAATTTTCCAAGAGATGTTTGAGATTGGAGATAATTTAAAAGACAGTGAACTTAACATGTTTACTCAAATGATTGATTCTCTTTATGAAAGAGTAATATGGAAAGATGGAGAACCTATTATACTAGTAGCCATTGATTGATCATACATTCGGAGGTGTGTTGATTGAATGATGTCAAGAGTTTTAGTAATATAGTAGATTTAGATTCTTGGGAAAAGCTTCAAAATGCAATATCTGAAGTAACAGGTATGGCAATACATACGGTTGATTACCGGGGTATTCCGATAACCACACATAGTGGATGCAGTGAATTCTGTTCACATGTCAGGAGCGAAGAGAAGCTTAGTAATTTATGTCAAAAGTGTGATGCGAGAGGAAGCCTTGAAGGTGTTTTGAAAAAAAGACCGTATATATATCAATGTCACTTCGGTATCGTAGATATAGCCATCCCAATAATAGTTGAGGATTCATACTTAGGAGCTGTAATGGCAGGTCAAGTACATGTTAAAGGTGAATCGGAAGAAGAACTTGAGCAGATTCTGACAATCGATTCATATGAAACAGAGGCAATAATAGATAAATACAGGAAATGTTACAACAAAATTCCTTCCTATACAAAGGAACAACTTGACCATATGACTAAAATGCTTTTTCATTTATGTTCATTTTTTGCAACTGAAATACTAAAAAAAGGTAACAATGATTCAGCTAATATAGATATAGAGAAAAAATTATTAATAGGAGAACAGAGTTTTTATTATCCTAACCTCTCTAATCAGATAATTATGAAGGCAATTAATTATATGTATTCCGAGAAGGAAAAAATGATCACATTAACCGAAGCAGCTGATTTTTGCCATGTAAGTGCACCCTATTTTAGTAAACTATTTGCAAAAGAAATTGGTGAACCATTTACAACATTTATAACTAAACTGAAAATATCCTGGGCAAAAGATTTCCTGAAAGGTTCAGATATGACAGTTAGTGAAGTAAGCATAAAGCTTGGATTTAGTGAACCGGGATATTTTATTAAGATATTTAAAAAGATTACCGGTGAAACGCCAATGGGCTACCGTAATCGCTGCAAGAATTATGGGGTAGGTGGTACAATACAAATTGCTCGTGTTAAATAAATTTATTAGGGGCTGTAGCAAAATCAGTTTATGAACTGATTGTGCGACAGCCCCTTATTCGAGAAGTTTTTATCGGAAATGCTGGCGTCACACCTTTCCAGGGCTCAGGTCTTACGGTTGACAAGAAAATTAAATAGTGGTATATTTATAACATAATGTTAGAAATATACCACTATTGGAGGTCTTTTATGAAAGTCAATAAACTGGGTTTCCTGTCCATTCTCGCTTTGTTAGGCTTTATGGGTTTCACTGTTAGTATTCCGTTTTTCGGTTTCTTCGGCTTTGCCCAATACATCCGGTATTTTTTTGTAACACCGGATGAGCTGTTTCAGCAAAATGTCAGAAAAGCGGCAAGTTATGGTTTCTTTTCCGGTGTATGGGCCACTGGTCTTGCCATTGCCGTACATTTCCTGTTTCCAGCAATTCTGCCAGTCAACATTGTATTGGTATCGTGCTACGTTGTCTCTATGATTTGTTTTACAATCAGTCTCGTGGTACTGGAAATAAATGAACAGCGGGAGATATAAACATGGCCTTAATTACTAAATTGCGGGAATACAGAGCAAAGCAAAGCTTAACACAGGATGAACTTGCTGTACTTGTTGGAGTGCGGCGGGAAACGATTATTAACTTGGAAAAAGGCAGGTATAATCCATCATTAAAACTTGCCATGGATATTGCTAAGGTATTTTCTTCTACAGTGGAGGAATTGTTTTTCTTCTATGAGGATGAATAAATCTTTATGAAATGAGTTGGTATTTCTAAAAAAGATATTGGAATTGATAAAAAGGATGCTCTGCAGCAAAGCGTCCTTTTTTGGTTGATAAAAAGTTACTTACCAAATCCTCCTTTATACAGCCGGGCAGCATTAATTTAACAGTTTCTTTATATTGTAAAATCCTCACCCATTGCACCGCCTGTATAAATAAGTTGTATATTTTTTGTACATAAATGTTAAAAAAACGTAAAATAATTGGGAAAAATAGTTGGAATTTGATGCGTTAAATATTTAACTTGTTCAAAAATTAGAGTTTTCTCTTTTTTCTGGAATAGTTTTCCATATTTCGCATTTTTATATTAAAACTGTGTAAATTGTACAGATAATAAAACATTGACAACGTTTTTTCGTGTGATATAATGAGCTCGAATTGATCAATTATGTAATTTGACATCATGGGTTGTGGCATTTGAATAACTGAAGATAAAATTTTTGTGATTTCCTGACAGATATTATAAAAAGTAAGGTGATGAATGTATGGGTGCGATTACGGTATTGATATTATTTCCTCTGCTTGCAGCACTTGCTGTATATTTGGTGAGAGAGGATGAAGTAAGAAACAAAATTGTCCGGGTGAGTGCAGGTATAACAGCAGTTTTGACACTGATTGTTGTCTGTTTGTTTTTCAATAAGGGAATTGCTTATACATACCTCTGGGAAAAAGCAATTGATTTCATTATGGCAGCGGTGGAAGTGGCTCTTGCCGCTTATATCATTGTAACCGGAATACGTTATAAAAATTATGCCATCTCAATTCTTTCTTTTTTGCAGACGGCAGCCATGCTTTGTTTTGAACTGACTGTAAAGAGCCGGATTGAAGTTGATAAAGCTATTATCTTTGACAAGCTTACCGCAGTCATGGTGGTAATTGTGGGAGTGGTCGGCAGTCTGATCTGCATTTATGCGGTTGGTTATATGAAAACATATCATATTCACCATACGGAATATGAGGATCGAAAGGGCTTCTTTTTTGCAGTTTTATTCTTATTTCTTTCTGCAATGTTTGGTATTGTGCTGAGCAACCAGCTCACCTGGATGTATTTTTGCTGGGAGCTTACGACCTTCTGTTCTTATTTGCTTATCGGGTACACAAAGACGAAGGAGGCAAGAAACAATTCGTTTCGTGCACTTTTCATTAATCTTTTAGGCGGAGCTGCTTTTGCTGCCGGAATCATCATCATCGGCATCAGCAGACATACGCTGGAGCTGTCAGTTTTTACAGCCGGAGAGCCGGATGCATTCCTTATGATTCCAGTATTTCTTCTGTCTCTGGCAGCACTTACGAAATCGGCTCAGCTGCCGTTTTCTTCCTGGCTGCTTGGAGCCATGGTGGCGCCTACCCCCACATCAGCATTGCTTCATTCCGCAACCATGGTGAAAGCAGGTGTGTATTTAATCATCAGGCTGGCCCCTCTTCTTGGTGACTCAGCGGTGGGAAAAACCGTAACACTTGTGGGAGGAGTGACGTTCCTGGCATGTTCTTTCATGGCGATCTCCCAGAGTGACGCAAAAAAGGTTCTGGCCTATTCCACACTGGCAAATCTGGGACTCATTGTTATCTGTGCCAGCGTCGGGACAGAGGAATCCATCTGGGCAGCGATTCTGCTGATTATCTTTCATGCAGTATCCAAATCCCTGCTCTTTATATCCGTTGGTTCTGCAGAACATCAGATTGGAAACCGGAATGTGGAAAACATGGATATGCTTCTGGGAGTTTCAAGAAAACTTGCGCTGTGTATGATGATCGGAATTGCCGGAATGTTCCTTGCTCCTTTTGGCATGCTGATTTCCAAATGGGTTGCAATGAAAGCATTTATTGATTCAAATAATATTCTGATTGTTATCATCCTTGCCTATGGCAGCGCGGCAACGTTGTTCTACTGGGCGAAGTGGATGGGAAAGCTTGTGTCAAAAGTTAATATGAGACAGCAAAGTGAAAATAAATTCCACCTGGATGAAGAGATTCCTATTACCATACTTGCAGGTTTGGTGGTAGTATCCTGTTTTACTTTCCCTGTAGTCTCCAAATACGCCCTGATCCCGTATTTGAGCGGAGTTTTTCATAATCAGGCTTTGATGCCCATCGGGGAAGGTGATATTAAGCTGATGCTGTATATGTTAAGCATGCTTATAATACTGCCAGTCAGTTTTATCCCTGTTTATAAGAATGATAAAAGAAGAAAAGCTCCGATTTACATGGCAGGTGAAAATACAGGGGACAATGAAACCTTTTACGCATCCTTTGGCGGAACGCGTCAGGTTGAGCTTCGGAACTGGTATATGGACGGCTATTTTGGGACAAAGCGGTTATCTTTCTTTAGTGACATTTTATCTTTTGTCATTCTTGTATGGGGAGTGATTCTGCTGATTGGAGGGATTGCATCATGATGAACTTACTAAGGGTTATGGGGATCATTATTCTTGCACCTGTTATGGGAGGACTGTTAACCGGTATGGACCGGGTCATCACAGCCCGTATGCAGGGCAGGCAGGGTCCCCCGGTTGCCCAGCCATTTTACGATGTGCTGAAACTGATGCAGAAGGAGTCCATTGAAGTCAATTCCATGCACCGCTTTTTTGTGTATGTTTCAATGGTATTTGCCGTATTTACCACGGTTATCATACTTTTGGGCGGCGATATTTTATTGGCAATCTTCGCATTGACACTGGGATCTGTGTTTTTTGTCCTGGGAGGCTACGCATCAAACTCTCCTTATAACACCATCGGATCAGAGAGAGAGCTTTTACAGATCATGGCTTATGAACCAATGGTGCTTCTTACCTGTATCGGTCTGTATTATGCGGAAAAAAGCTTCTTTATTAAAGATATTATTATGACTGACAAACCATCGATTCTTTATCTGCCCGGAGTCTTTATGGGATTGGTATTTATATTGACCTTTAAACTGAGGAAATCACCCTTTGATTTAAGCATGTCCCACCATGGACATCAGGAAATCGTCAAGGGCATTACAACCGAGTATTCCGGAAAGGATCTGGCTGTTATTGAGGTTACCCACTGGTATGAGGTGATCATCTCTTTATCTCTTGTTTATGTATTTTTTGCTACCTCTGCACCGGGCAGTCGTGCAATTGCAGTTGTCGCCTGTCTTTGTGTGTACCTGTTTGAAATTATTGTGGATAACTGTGCAGCAAGGCTGAAATGGCAGCATGCGCTTAATTCTGCGTGGATTGTTACGGGAGTAATGGGTACGGTGAATCTGGTGATTCTTTCATTCTTTATGAAATGATGCCCTGAGAAAATTGAGGAGAGTACATATGAATGTAAATGTGGTAAAGAAATCACCCTGGATTCTGCATTATGACGGCACAAGCTGCAATGGCTGTGATATCGAGGTACTGGCGTGTCTGACACCATTATATGATGTGGAACGTTTTGGTATTATCAACACCGGTAATCCCAAGCATGCGGATATCTTACTTATAACCGGCAGTGTCAATGAACAGAATATTCCGGTTGTGAAGCAGCTCTATGAACAGATGCCGGAACCAAAAGCAGTGGTAGCAGTTGGAATCTGCGCAACCTCCGGCGGCATCTTTGCAGAATGCTATAACGTAGCCGGTGGAGTTGATAAGGTAATTCCAGTGGATGTTTATGTACCGGGATGTGCGGCACGTCCGGAATCAATTATTGACGGTGTGGTGAAAGCCCTTGATATTCTGGAAGAGAAGAAAAAGGCTATGCCCAAAAAGCGGATTGGAGAAACATGAAAGAACAAATATTAAGAGAAATCTCCGCCAATGATCTGCTGACGGAGATCATGAAAATAAAGAATGATGGTTACCGGCTGGTAGCAATTTCCTGCACGAATAAAGATGGAATGGAATTAACCTATTCCTTTGATAAGGATTATGAACTGCTGAATATAAGGCTGATCACAGATACGAAAACCGAACTGCCAAGCATCTGCATTCTTTATCCATATTCTTTTCTTTATGAAAATGAGATAAAGGAGTTGTTCGGGGTAAAAATAACAGGAATTTTGCCGGATTTCAATGATAACCTTTATAAGATTCCGGTGAAGACACCATTTGGCATGAACGAATAGCTGCTGTGGCAGCCCGCAGCAGTACGGAGGTTATTTATGGGAAACAGGACGATTGTTCCGTTTGGTCCGCAGCATCCGGTTCTTCCGGAGCCGATCCATCTTGATCTGGTGCTGGAGGATGAAACGGTTGTAGAAGCAATTCCTAGAATTGGATACATTCACAGAGGCTTGGAAAAGCTGGTGGAAAAAAGAGATTATCAGCAATATTGTTACGTTGCAGAACGGATCTGCGGAATCTGCTCTTTTATGCATGGAATGGGATATTGTATGTCCATTGAGCGTATTATGGATGTAGAGGTGCCGGAGCGGGGAGAATTCTTACGCACAATATGGGCAGAACTGTCTCGGCTACACAGCCATCTTCTCTGGCTTGGACTTCTGGCTGATGCTTTTGGATTTGAAAGTCTGTTTATGCAGTCCTGGAAATTACGGGAGCAGGTTCTGGATATTTTCGAAGAGACAACAGGCGGACGAGTTATTTTTTCCGTATGTGATATCGGTGGTGTGAGAAAAGATATCAGTTCCGGGACTTTAATGAAGATCAGGACTGTTTTAACGGAGATGGAAAAGGAATTAAAAGAGACCACCGGTGTTTTTATAAACGATACTACAGTTAAGCTCCGCACCAAAGGGGTAGGCGTCCTCTCAAAACAGACGGCTTTTGATTTAGGCGCGGTAGGACCTATGGCGAGGGCAAGCGGAATCGAAATGGATATGAGAACACAGGGATACAGCGCCTATAGCAGGCTGGAATTTAAGCCGGTCACCAGTGAAGGCGGGGACTGCTATGCAAGAACCAGGGTCAGGATCAAGGAAATGTTTCAGTCAATCGATTTAATCAGACAGTGTATTGATTTAATTCCTGACGGTGACATCAATGTCAAGGTAAAAGGAAATCCAAATGGAGAACATTTTATACGGCTGGAGCAGCCCCGGGGTGAAGTAGTTTATTATACCAAAGCCAATGGAACCAAATTTTTGGACAGAGTAAGGGTCCGTACACCTACCTTTGCCAATCTGCCTGCATTGCTTGAGACGTTAAAGGACTGTTCCCTGGCAGACGTACCCATACTGATTCTTACCATAGATCCCTGTATCAGCTGTACCGAACGGTAGATGTGAAGAGGTACGGTGGAAAACAGGTAACAGGATAACATGTGATTGCTGTCATAAGCAGCAGAATAGAGGGTATTATGTCTGTATTTAAGATGTCAAAGACACTGTTAAAGAATATATTCCATGGTCCCTATACTGTGCCCTATCCGGTAAAGAAGAAGGAACCGTTTGAGCGGACCAGAGGAAAAATAGGAATTTCCATTGATGACTGTATTTTCTGCGGCATGTGTGAAAGAAGATGCCCTACCGGGGCAATTCAAACGGAAAAGGCAAAGACGTCATGGAGCATTGAAAGACTGAAATGCATCCAGTGCGGCTACTGCACCGAGGTCTGCCCGAAAAAATGCCTCACTATGGAGAATGAGTACACAGCTCCGTCATATGGGAACGTAAGGGATGAATATGTAAAATGCACGAATATCCAATCACCAGGCGAATCATAGAAATCGCCGGAGAATATGCAAAAGACAATGGTGCACCGCAGGTAAAGGTGATCAATCTGGTTGTGGGAGATTACTGCGGTTATGTGGCCAGCTCCATTGAACTCTATTTCGAGCTGATTGCCGAGGGCACTTCATGTGAGCACGCAAAGCTTCATATCGAGAGGGTGGTCCCAAAACTGCGGTGTACAGGCTGCGGCCAGCTGTTTGTGAGAAAGCCCTTTACTTTTGAATGTCCCTTCTGCAAAGGAGAAGGAGTACCGACTGAAATAGGACAGGAATTTTATATAAAATCTATAGAAATACAGGATTTGGATGAGCCGGAAAGCGGATTCATATTATGAAAAGCAGGGAGATTGCCATGTCAGAAAACAAAGAAATTGAAATTATGCAGTCTGTCTATGAAAAGAATGACCAGGCTGCAGCTAGGATCCAGGCTTCTTTAACAAAGAGCGGTATTTATGCCGTCAATGTGATGGGAGCGCCGGGAGCCGGAAAAACCACCTCTCTGATCCAGCTGATCAAACGTCTGGAAGAAGTAACCGCTTACGTGATTGAAGGTGACATTGAGGCGGATTTTGATACAAAAACCCTGAAATCTCTTGGTGTGAAGGCAATACAGATCAACACCGGGGGAGCCTGCCATCTGGATTCTCCGTTAATCGGCCAGGCGGTAGAGGAACTTCACATCAGTGACGGAGTACTGTTTATTGAAAATATAGGAAATCTGGTTTGTCCTGCCGAATTTATGATTGGTGAGCATGCAAAAATGCTGATATCCACTGTAACAGAGGGAAGCGATAAGCCTTATAAATATCCCCTTGCATTTGAAAAGGCAGATATCATTCTGTTAAACAAATGTGATCTTTTGCCCTATGTGGACTTTGATGAAGATTTCTTCATGAAAGGAGTCCGGGCATTAAATAAAACGGCTCCGGTGATCAGGGTGTCAGGAAAGACCGGAGAAGGTTATGAAAAGGCAGCAGAATGGATAATGGAAAAAATACAGAAACAGCAGTAAAAATTAAGGTCTGCGGTATTGTACAGGGGGTTGGATTCCGGCCCCTTGTTTATCGTGCAGCCAGGGAAATGGGGATCAAAGGCTGGGTACGAAACGTTGGCGGTGATGTGGAAATTGTGGCCCAGGCGTCAAAAACAGCAGTGGACCGGTTCTTATCTGATTTAAAAGAGAATAATGAGCGAAGATACGAGATTTTAAATATGGAGATGGAAGAACTGCCGGTCTGTATCCTTGATGATTTTGTTATTATACCAAGCGGTGAGGCAAAAGAAGTCACCATGATCCCGCCGGATTTGCCGGTCTGCCCGGACTGCTTAAAAGAACTTGACGATGATTCAGACAGAAGATCTGGCAATCCTTTTATCAGCTGTATGTCCTGCGGTCCCAGATATACGATTATAGAAGATATGCCTTATGACCGGGACAATACCGCCATGAAAGATTTTCCCATGTGCAGTGTCTGCAAAAAAGAATACACCTCTCCCCAAAGCAGACGGTTTCATGCACAGACAATTTCCTGCAATGACTGCGGTCCCTATCTTTTATACAGGGATAACAGGAAGCCGGAAGCAGAAGAGTTTACCGACCGGGAGGCCTTAAAGAAAGCCATAAAAGTGCTGGCTGCCGGCGGAATCGTGGCAGTAAAGGGAATTGGAGGTTATCATCTGGCGTGTTCGCCTTTTCTTGAACAGTCGGCAGTCCGGCTGCGCCAATGCAAAGGACGGGAAGAAAAGCCTTTTGCCGTGATGTTTCATTCTCTTACTGAAATAAAGAAGTACTGCAATGTTTCCATGGAAGAGGAGGCATTGTTAAAATCCAAAGCAAAACCTGTCGTGCTTCTTCATATGAAGGAAGATCTTATGGCCCCATCCACCAATAAGAAAAGCGTTTACTGCGGCGCATTTCTTCCCTATACTCCCCTCCAGCATCTGCTGACTGCAGAACTCGGACCGCTTATTATGACAAGCGCCAATGTGTCCGGCCAGCCGATTATACGTGAGGATGATTGTATGCTTTCTCTTTCTGATCCATTTATTGATGGAGTATTATATAATAAAAGAAGAATTGTGAGATCCGTGGATGATTCTGTAGCAAAGATTGTGGCAGGGAGCCCGCAGCTGATCAGAAGGAGCAGAGGGTATGTTCCCTATCCGGTTTTTCTGAATAAAGAAAATGCCGGGGAAACAGACGTTTTTGCTGCAGGCGGAGATTTGAAAGCGGCTTTTTGTCTTTGCCGCAAAGAGAGGGCAGTTGTATCCCAGTATTTCGGGGATTTGGAAGAATGTGTTGTCATGGAGGAATATAAAAAATCCTACAAAGACTTAACCCGCCTTTTAAACATCACACCGGGGCTGGCAGTTTGTGATCTCCATCCCAATTACCACTCTGCCCGTTTTGCCCGGAGTCTGCTGCTTCCAATCATAAAGGTGCAGCATCATCATGCTCATATTGCGTCTGTCATGGCGGAGCATGGGCTGAAAGGTCCTGTAATAGGCGTGGCTTTTGACGGGACCGGCTATGGAACCGATGGGAGCATCTGGGGAGGAGAATTCTTAATCTGTGAAGGAAAGGAATTTGTGAGGGCTGCTCATTTGAGCCCGTTCCCTATACTGGGAGGCGATCAGTCCATGCGGGATGGAAAAAAGACTGCAATCTGTTATCTGCATCATGCAGGTCTGGACAGTTACTTCCCGGACGAGAGGAAACATATCATAACGGCTGCACTGGATCAAAGAATCAATACGGTTTTTACCTCCAGTATGGGACGGCTCTTTGATGCAGCGGCCTCTGTCCTTCATATAGCCAACGAGAACCGGTACGAGGGAGAATGCGCCATTTTGCTTGAAAGAGAAGCTGAGCTTGCAAAAAGAGAACATATAAAACCTCCTTCTCTCCCATTTCTTATAACAGAAGAAGATGACGTCCTGAAACTGGACCCAAAACCATTTTTTGAAGCGTCAGTAAGATACATGGACAGTGAGAAAACCGGTGCCCTGGCACTGAGTTTTCACCATGCAGCGGCGGAAGGAATAGCAGAAATCTGCGATAGGCTGAGAAGCCGTTATCACATTAGTGAGGTGGCATTAAGCGGAGGTGTATTCCAGAACACCGTACTTACAGAGCGGACGATTACCCTTTTGAGGGAAAGAGGATTCCGCGTATACATAAACCGCCTTGTTCCTCCGGGTGACGGCGGACTGAGTCTTGGACAGATATACTTAGGAAGAGAGCATTTAAAGGCAGTTAACACATAACCGGCAGAAAGGAGAGGAATTCATGTGCGTTGCAATACCAGGAAAAGTCATAGAAATACGGGGAGATTATGCAAGAGTGAATGTAATGGATAATATTACCGATGTGAATATAAAGCTTGTGGATGCTGGAATAGGAGATTATGTTCTGATCCACGCAGGCTGTGCCATAGAAGTGATAAGCAGGGAAATGGCTGAGGATATACTCAGCCTGTTTTCAGAACTTCAGGAGGACAGATATGAAGATCCAGGAAGTGATTGAGGAACTGAAATCTTATGACGGGAAACCGGTAAAAATCATGGAGGTGTGCGGAACCCATACTTCCAGCATTTTTAAAAACGGGATCAGAAGTATGATTTCCCCTAAAATCCGGCTGATCTCCGGTCCCGGATGTCCGGTTTGTGTTACCTCGGCGGCCTATATTGACCGTTTAACGGAATTTTCCTTAAAGGAGGATCACTGTGTCCTGACCTTCGGTGATATGATGAAAGTGAAAGGCAGCAGCATGTCCCTGACAGAAGCGAAGGCAGCAGGAGGAAAAGTGAAAATCCTGTATTCTCCGTTGATGGCCGTAAAGGAAGCCGTGGAGCATAAAAATATCCAGTATCTGTTTGCGGCTGTGGGCTTTGAGACGACGGCTCCCATCTATGCTCTCATGCTGGAGGAAATGCAGCAAAAGGAGATAACCAATCTAAAACTTTTAACTTCAGTAAAAACAATCGTTCCGGCCCTTTCCTATATCTGCGAGAGGGAAAAAAACATTGATGCATTCTTAAGCCCTGGCCACGTCAGCGTAATCACAGGAGCCGACAGTTATCGGGAACTGGCAGAAAAATACCGGAAGCCTTTTGTAATTGCAGGTTTTGAAGGAGAATATATTCTGGCAGCTGTCTATGAAATTATGCGCCAGCTGAGAACAGGGCGGTTTGAAGTGAAAAATATGTATGCCAGTGCAGTGAAAGAAAAGGGCAATGAGAAAGCACGCGCTTTGCTTTTGGAATATTTTGAGCAGGGAGATGATTTCTGGCGGGGAATTGGTATCATAGAAAATTCTGCTTTAAGGTTGAAAAAGAAATATGAGATCTATGATGGCGGAAGCCGCATTCAGGGCAGGAACGAGGAAATGCCAAAGGGGTGTAAATGTACGGAGGTAATTCTGGGACGGAAAAATCCGGGAGAATGCCCTTTGTTTAAGACGGTCTGTACGCCGCTACATGCTGTGGGTCCCTGTATGGTATCATCAGAAGGGGCCTGTGGAATCTGGTATCAGAATTCTTAAAAAATCCGTTTTATAATAACAGTCGAAAGGAGCAGGGCAGAAGCTATGAAAATTGACATGTCTTACGGCAGCGGAGGAAAACAGACGGGTGATCTGATTAATCAGGTTTTTTTAAAGCATTTTCATAATAAAACATTAAACAGGCTTGAAGATGCGGCGGTGGTGTCTGCTGAGGGGAAGATCGCCTATACAACAGATTCCTTTGTTGTTACTCCGCTGTTTTTTAAAGGCGGGAATATTGGAAAGCTTGCTGTATGCGGGACAGTTAACGATTTGTCTATGATGGGAGCTGTTCCTAAATATCTCACTGCAGGTTTCATCATTGAGGAAGGTACGGAACTGGATGCCATCGAGGAAATTGCCCGCACCATGGCTTTGACAGCGAAAGAGGCAGGAGTGAAGATCGTTGCAGGCGATACCAAGGTGGTGGATGGAAACGGCGGGGTTTTTATCAATACTTCCGGAATCGGAGAAGTGAAAAAGGGAGGCATCAGCATTTCTAACTGTAAACCAGGTGATGCCGTCATTTTATCAGGAAACTTAGGAGAACATCATGCAGCCATCCTTTCCCACCGCATGGGCATAGAAAATCAGATTGCCAGCGATTGTGCTCCGCTTACATCCATCGTTCGGAATTTATTGGACAGCCAGATCCGGGTGCACTGCATGCGGGATGTCACCAGGGGCGGCCTGGCCACTGTTTTAAATGAAGCTGCAGAGAAGTCCGCGTGCAGCGTGGAGATATGGGAGGAGGCTCTTCCTGTCAGCCCGGAGGTGAAGGGCTTCTGCGGCATACTGGGGCTGGATCCTCTCTATATGGCCAATGAAGGAAAGATGATAGCTGTTATACCTGGCAATCAGGCTGAAAAGGCGCTGAAAGCAGTGAAGAGCAGTAAATACGGAACAAATGCCAGAATAATCGGAACTATTCTTGAAGGAAGCGGAGTCAGAATGAAAACCAGGCTGAAGGGACTGAGAACCATAGATCTTTTATATGGAGAAGGGCTTCCAAGAATCTGTTAGAGTAAATAAGAGGTCGGCTGATTTTAAGCAGGCTTCTTTTTTTATTATGCCTGAATAAATTTTATTGACGTAGTAACAACTTATTTGTTATAATAAAGTTGTTTCTTTTGGGGCAAAAGGAGAATAAATATATGGAAAAAGAAGAAAAACGTCAGATATCACTTAAACGGGCAGATGAACTGAAGGGGAGGATTGAAGATTTTCTTGAGGCGAGGAAGTCAATTCCCACTGGAATCAGCAAAGAAAATGTGCTGAAGGAACGGAAAAACAAAATTCTTCATATTTATTCGGCAACGGAAGAGGACTGGAATGATTACAAATGGCAGCTGAAAAACAGAATTACAGATGTGGAGAGCTTAAGCCGGATTCTCCCGGTCAGCGAAAAAGAAAAGCAGTTGATCCGGGAAGTGGGGGAGAAGTTTCGCTGGGCAGTTTCCCCATATTATCTAAGTCTTGCAGAACCGGACGACAGATTTGATCCCATACGTCTGATGAGTATCCCAAATTATAAGGAACTTAAAGATACCTGCACAGATTTAGATCCTATGGCAGAAGAATATACCAATCCTGCCGGATGCATTACCAGGCGGTATCCGGACCGTCTGATCATCAATGTGACCAATGAATGTGCCATGTACTGCAGGCACTGCCAGAGGCGGCGCAACATCGGTGAACAGGATGTGCACAATTCCCGTGAAAAAATAATAGAATCAATCAATTACATCAGAGAGAATGAGGAAATCAGAGATGTTCTCATAACAGGGGGAGATGCACTGACTCTGTCAGACGAACAGCTGGAATGGATCATCAGCCAGTTAAAGGAAATTCCTCATGTGGATTACATAAGGCTTGGAACCAGAATTCCGGTGACCATGCCACAGAGAATTACGAATGAGCTTTGTAACATGTTAAAGAAATACCACCCTATTTATTTAAACACTCATTTCAATCACCCCATGGAGATTACAGGTGAATCAAAGGCTGCCTGTGAAAGACTTGCAGATGCCGGAATCGTCCTGGGAAATCAGGCGGTCCTGTTAAATGGTGTTAACAATAATAAATTTGTGATGCGTGTGCTGAATCATGAATTGTTAAAATGCCGGGTACGGCCTTATTATATTTTTCATGCAAAACACGTTCAGGGAACAAGCCATTTTAATACGTCCATAGAGGATGGGATAGAAATTATGGAATATCTAAGAGGATACACCTCCGGCATGGCGATTCCCACGTTTATTGTCAATGCGCCGAAAGGGCAGGGAAAAACTCCCATATTCCCCAATTATATTATTTCAAGAGGTCCGGGGTATGTAAAATTCAGAACCTGGGAGGGTAATGTAGTTAAATATGAGGATCATGAGACTAAAGACATTCATGAGCTTCTCTGATTCAGGAAAAACGCTGATCCAAAGGTGATGATTCGCTTATGGATCAGCGTTTTCCTGCTACACGTTAACCATTTACCGCCTGGCGTTTCATCTGGCTGATGGCTTCGATGACTGGAGGCAGATATAAAATTACAACAGTTACAACCATCTCAGGAACAATATAGGTGGCGTTGTATCCGAGGGTATACAAAAGCGGATTCATGCCTTCCGGTGCATAGGAAGCAAAGAATACGTAACCGGAAATAACATGGCAGAGATATCTGCCCAAAACACCTGTAACATAACCAGGAATCAGTCCGTACTTTCTGTTATGAAACAACCCCGAAAGTCCCAGGCATCCAAATGCAATCGGATAGTCCAGGAGGAACTGAACGGGAGCATAGATATATGGCTCCACAATGAACTGAAGAATTCCGTATGCCACTCCTGTCATAATTCCGGCCTTAACGCCGTAGATATAGCCGGTCAGACAGATGAACAGCATGGAGAACAGTGTGATGGAACCTCCAAACGGGAGTGAAGCAAATTTGATGAAAGAAGCCACCAGCGCCAGTGCCATCGCGCCTGCGCAGGTTACCATCTGGCGGGTTTTCAGCTGTCTGGTAGGCAGGGTTTTGCCTCCAAGCAGATGAAGTCCCAGCAGAATCACCAGTAGCGTGACAACCACCAGTCCGTATCCGGCTGGTTTTAAAAAGTATTCTCCGGATTCCTGAGAATAGGTTAGAAAAAATGACATAAAAAAACCTCCTTCGTATGCACAGGAGGGGACTACTACTATTGCTTCCTTCCGCCGGCATTATCCGGTTCAAGTAGTAAGGGTCAGGTAAATACCATTCTCAGCCCGAGGCTCCCCCAGCGTGTCATAATTTTTTCATTTCGGTGTGAGTATAACTGAAATAAAAGGGAATGTCAAGCTATTTGAGCATGTAAAATAAGTATAAAAAAGTAAATTAAGCACAACCTAGTAAAGCAGTGCATCATTGCATTTTTTCAGATTAAAAATACAGATGCGGAGGTTGTGTAAATGACAGGCTTTATCATAGCTCTGATATCAGGAGCACTAATGAGCATACAGGGAGTATTAAATACGGGAGTGTCCAAACAGACAAGTATGTGGGTGTCCACCGGCTGGGTTCAGCTGACCGCTTTTCTGACCTGCCTCATACTATGGTATTTTTCCGGGAGGGACGATATTTCAGCCCTTCTTTCGGTTCACCCCAAATACATGCTGATCGGAGGTATTATCGGCGCATTTATTACTTATACAGTTGTAAAAAGTATGGGGACCTTAGGGCCGGCAAAAGCCGCGCTGGTTATAGTAGTATCCCAGATCATCGTGGCTTATGCAGTGGAGGTATTTGGATTATTCGGCGTGGAAAAAGTTGGATTTGAGTGGAAAAAACTGATTGGGGCAGTTGTAGCCATCATAGGCATTATAATCTTTAACTAATTTGGAAATAGTGCTTGTATTTACTTATTTCTTTAGGTAGAATAGGTACAAGGGCTGAGGATGGGATCCTTTTTTGCAAAATTTTGTAAAGGGAGGATTCCATGAACTATCATAGGATTAAGATCGCAGCCATAGCTATATGTGTAATCATATGCAGCATCTGCTATGGCTTAAACAGAAATCATATATACCGGGAAGAAAAAGCTTTTGTTTCGATTCAGGAGCCGCCTGTTACCTCTGCGGAGGAAACTACGGCTTCGGTTTCCCAGGAAGCACCGGAAGTACCGTCACGTATTTGTTATGTACATATATGCGGAGAGGTGGTTTCTCCGGGAGTCTATGAGCTGGAGGAGGGTAGCCGTGTTTTTCAGGCTGTTAAGGAGGCCGGAGGCTTTACGGAGAATGCAGCTGCCGATACGTTAAACATGGCAGAACAGGTCAAAGACGGGATGAAGATTCAGGTGCCGGATCAGGAGGAAGCCAAAAGGCTTCACGATCAGGGAACATCTGTCTTGGGAAATTTACCGGAAGGCAGTCATAAGGTGAATCTTAACACGGCAGGCAAGGAAGAACTGATGACCTTAAGAGGTGTGGGAGAGGCAAAGGCGGATGACATCATCCGTTACCGGGAGAGTCACGGCGGATTTCAGAAGATTGAAGATATTATGAAGATATCAGGGATTAAGGAGGCAGCCTTTCAGAAGATAAAAGACGATATAACGGTTTAAATAGAAGACAGAGGTGCAAAATGGCAAGTGTTTTAGTAGTAGATGACGAAAAACTGATTGTAAAGGGAATGAGATTCAGTCTGGAGCAGGACGGTATGGAAGTGGACTGTGCCTATGACGGTGAGGAAGCCATTAATCTGGCAAAGCAGAAGGAATACGATGTAGTGCTTTTGGATGTGATGCTTCCAAAGTATGATGGATACGAAGTTTGTCAGGCGATCCGGGAGTTT
Source organism: Lacrimispora amygdalina (assembly GCF_003432035.1). Lineage (GTDB taxonomy): Bacteria > Bacillota > Clostridia > Lachnospirales > Lachnospiraceae > Lacrimispora > Lacrimispora amygdalina. The sequence continues at coordinate 30,236 of NZ_QOHO01000007.1, read as the reverse complement.
TCCGAGATGCCCATCATCATGCTGACAGCCAAGGGCAATGATATGGATAAGATTCTCGGGCTGGAGTACGGAGCCGATGATTATATTACAAAGCCCTTTAATATTCTGGAGGTAAAAGCCAGGATAAAGGCAATCATGCGGAGAAATGCCAAGAAGGGCAGACGGGATCATAAGGAAGACAGCCATCTGGTGACAGCCGGTGATTTAAAACTGGACCGGGATGCAAGACGGGTCTTTATCGCAGATAAGGAGATCAATTTAACGGCCAAGGAATTTGATCTTCTGGAACTTTTAACCTGCAACCCCAGTAAGGTTTACAGCAGAGAACAGCTGCTTACTTATGTTTGGGGAAACAAGGCTATGGACACAGGCGATGTCCGTACGGTAGACGTTCATGTAAGGCGTCTGAGGGAGAAAATTGAGCCCAGTCCCAGCGATCCCAAATATGTGCATACCAAATGGGGTGTGGGATATTATTTCCGCGTCTAGTGAAAAAAGGAGGATTTCTGCCGGGGAACCGGAGAGATCCGCCTTTTCTTAAATTAAGGAGTGCTGATACGATGAAGAAAAGCCCGCAGGGGGAACGATGGAGAAGGCTTGACAATACGGCAAAGATTTTTCCTGTCATAGCCGATGAGAATTTAAGCAATGTGTTCCGGATCAGTACTGAGCTGAAGTGTGAAGTGGTGCCAGGAACTTTGCAGAGAGCATTAGAGGAAGTTCTGCCGCAGTTTGAAGGGTTTTCCGTGAAACTGCGGAGAGGTTTTTTCTGGTATTATTTTGAACACAACAGCCGTATGCCGGTCATTGAACGGGAGACAACCTACCCCTGTAAGTATATTGACCCACACAGCAACCAGCTTTTTTTATTCCGGGTCACTTATTTTGGCAGGAGGATCAACCTGGAAGTATTTCATGCTGTCACAGACGGCCTGGGAGCTGTTAATTTCTTAAAGGCACTGGTTTACCGTTATCTTGATCTGGTAAAGGATTCAAGAACCGGTCACAGGGCGCCGCAGAAGATTTCTTCCGATGTTTCCATGAATGTGGAGGACAGTTATGTCCGCCACTATAAAAAGATACGAAAACAGAAATACAGTTCTGCAAAAGCGTATCATATTACCGGAGAATATCTCTCCCTGGATGAGGAGAACATTCTTCACGGCTATATCGGTTTAAAAGAGATGAAGGCTGTGAGTAAGCGCTACGGTGTCAGCATCACCCGGTTTTTGACCGCTGCACTGATCTGGTCCATTTATCAGGAATATTTAAAAAAGAAACCTTCTGAACATTCCATTGGCATCAGCATTCCCATTAATTTAAGGAATTTTTTCGGCTCTGAGACAATGGCTAATTTTTTTGCTGTAACTCTGGTGGAATTTCTTTCTTCCGGAGAGAATCACACATTTGAGGAAATATTAAGTGCAGTCAGCACTCAGATGGATGAGAAAATCACGAAAGAGAAGATGGAGGAGACCATTTCCTATAATGTTTCCAGTGAGAAGAAGTGGTATCTGCGCATTACCCCTCTGGTGATAAAATGGCTTGCTTTGAATCTGATATTCTGGAGGAACAATGGGGCATATACCATGACACTGTCAAACATCGGTCCCATTGAAATGGATGAAGACTATGCAGACGAGATTGAACGCTTCACCATGATGATCGGAGTTTCACGCAGACAGCCAATCAAATGCGGGGTCTGCTCTTACGGGGATGAGGTTATCGTCACCTTCAGTTCTGTTTTTCAGGATACAAGGCTTGCAGATACATTTTTTGGTTTTCTGAAGAAAGAAGGGATTCCGGCAGAGCTTGAAAGCAATGGGGTGCCGGATCACAGAGATGATAAGGGGCAGTATCCCCAGATCCGGTATGACAAGGAACGAATGAAAAAGATTGCCAATGTCTTTTACGGAATCATGATTTTTGGAGCAGCAGTTCTTGGTATTATTAACCTAGCAACTTTTTCCGGCTCCATATGGTCTGTGATTGCAATCGTCTTAATGGCTTATTCCGTCATGACAGTCCGGTATTCCTTTATGCGCCATTCCAATCTGGCAGGGAAAGTTGTCATGCAGACCATAGCGGCGGAGATCGTATGGTTTTGTATTGATCATGCAACAGGGTACAGCGGCTGGTCGGTAAACTATGGCATACCAAGTACCATATTGTTTGCTGATCTGGCAGTGGTATTTTTGATTCTTGTAAACCGAATGAACTGGCAGAGTTATTTCATGTATCAGATTGCAGTTACCGTTTTCAGCTTTATTCCACTGATTCTATGGGCAGCAGGACTGATTACCAGACCCCTCCTGTCCCTTGTGACAGTGGCAGTGACCGTGATTATTCTTGCAGTCACCATTGTTTTGGGAGACCGGAGAGTAAAGAATGAGCTGATTAGACGGTTTCATATATAGAAAATGCTGTCTGGAAAGGAGGTATGACACATGAGAAGAAAAAAGGTGAGTGTGATGGGAAATCTGGTGAGAGATATGATGCAGAATGTGATGGAGACTTCTTTTAAGCAGCCAATCCAGACCGGAGAATTGAGAAAGAATCCGGTGGAGCCTGCCTGGGTATGTCCGGCTGGATATGAATATGAGATTATTGAAAAATGTAATCTGAAGATGGAGTATTTAAGACCTGTGGGAGTAGTTACCGGACGTGTGATTCTTCAGCTTCACGGAGGCGGTTATATCGGTCCCATGAAAAATATTTACCGGAGATTTGCAGTCCGGTATTCCAAGATAAGCTATGGAGGAGATGTACTGACTCCGGATTACCGGGTAGCTCCCGAAGATCCCTATCCGGCTGCTTTGCAGGATGCTGTTTCAGCTTACCAGTGGCTTTTGCAGGAGAAGGGGTATGCCCCCGAAAATATTGTGATAGCAGGAGATTCGGCCGGAGGAGGTTTAGGCCTTGCTCTTGGCCTTTATTTAAAAGATAATCACCTGCCTCTTCCGGGAGGTTTTCTTACCATGTCTGCCTGGACGGATTTAACAAACAGCGGCGAAAGTTACCAGGCTAATTATGAGCTGGATCCACTTTTCGGCAATTCCACCCACAATATGCTTTACAATTCCACCTATATCGGAGAAGCGGATCCGACGGAACCATATATCTCTCCGTTGTTCGGAGATTTTGTCGGATTTCCTCCCGTACTCATGCAGGTGGGAAATTATGAGGTTTTATTAAGTGATACTCTTATGGTGGGAGAGAAGTTAAAAAAAGCGGGTGTGAAATGCAGGATATCCGTCTTTGAAGGAATGTTTCATGTATTTCAGATGGGACTGGATTTAATACCGGAGAGTCGGGAAGCCTGGGAGGAAGCCGAAGAATTTTTGCGGGTTGTTTATCATATTAATGTAAAACCGGAAGGAAAGGTTGTCCGGAAAGTGAAGACAGGCCAGAAACATTCTGCAAGGGATATCACTGGCTTTTTAATCGCCATGATGAAGAAAGAACTGAATGGATAGAGGAGATACGAATGAAAATCACGTTGGTGACTGTGGGGAAGATCAAAGAAAAATTTTATACTGACTCCATAGCCGAATACAGCAAAAGACTGAGCCGCTACTGCAAGCTTGAGATTATACAGGTGGCAGATGAGAAGACACCGGATCATGCCAGCGAGACGGTGGAACGGCAGATCAAGGAGAAAGAGGGTGAGAGGATCCTTCTATCTATAAAGGAAGGGGCCTATGTGATCGCTCTGGCCATTGACGGTGATACTCCTGATTCGGTGAAACTGTCAGAAAAGATAGCGGCTCTTGGAGTCGGCGGAGTAAGCCAGATTGTATTTATCATAGGCGGTTCCCTTGGTCTGGCGGAGGCTGTGTTAAAGCGGGCGGATTACAAGCTGAGTTTTTCTAACATGACGTTTCCCCATCAGTTGATGCGGGTGATTTTGCTGGAACAGATTTATCGGAGTTATCGGATTATCAATGGGGAACCTTATCATAAATAGATACACAGTTACAGAGCTCATTACACATTAATAGTGTAACGGGCTCGGTTTTTAGCCTGTTTTGAAGTTAAAGCCTGCTGCAACCATCAGTAAGGTTAGTTGTGTTATTTTGTTGTTAAACTGGTAAGCGTTTATTATTTAATAAGTGTAAAAATACTGAATATTATTCACACAAACAGTTGTCAAATCTTGTCGTTTTTTGTATAATATACATATATAAAACTGTTAAATTTTAAACAAAAATAGGGGGATTCTGCATGAACTTGCCGCAGTTATATTATTTCATAAAATTAGCAGAATTACAGCATTATACGAAAGCAGCAAAAGAACTTTACATCGCTCAGCCCTCATTAAGTGACTCGATTGCTTCACTGGAAAGTGAGCTTGGAATATCGTTATTTCAGAAAAAGGGACGCAATGTAATACTCACAAAATATGGTGAAGAATTTTATATCCATGTATCCCAGGCACTAAACGAACTGGAACGTGGAATTGCCACGATGAAGATGCATTCCGGGCAGCTTGGAGGCACCATTGATGTAGGCTGTATTCCCACTTTATTAGGTGATTTTCTTCCGACTGCAATTCAAAACTACATGAAAAAAAATCCTCAGGCCAAATTTAATATATTCCAGGGGATGTCTATTGAGGTGGCTCATGGAGTGGCGGCTGGAAAATATGACTTAGGTTTTTGTTCTATGGTGGAAGAGGAGCCGGATCTTTTATTTGTTCCCATCATGGCGCAGGAGCTGGTTTTGATTGTTAACGACGCCCATCCGCTGGCGGGAAGAAAAGAATTGTGTTTAAGCGAATTAAAGAATTACAATCTTACTACATATCGTGATTGCATACCCATTGGAAAGGTAGTTCGAAATCTTTTGCAGCAGCATGAGGTGGAGGCAACGTTTTCTTATGATGATGAAATTTCTATCGGAGGTGTGATTTCTGAGACAAATCTGGCAGCTATCGTTGCCCGTACTCCCTTTTTAAAACAATTTGATAACCTGGTACTCATCCCTCTTACTGATGTTCCAAGGGATACCCGTCTGATTTATATGACATTCAGCAGAAAGAATTTTGTTTCCTCGTCCGTGGAAGCGTTTGCAGATTTTATTGTGGCACATGAAATGAATCTTCCATAAACAGACAGGCGGAATGGAGTAAATATGAAATTGATATATGGAACCGGAAATCCTGCCAAATTATCAGCTATGCAGAAACGGTTGTCAGGATTTAACTTAGAGATAGTCGGGTTAAAAGATTTGGTCATTGTGATACCGAAAGTAACGGAAACAGGTTCATCGCCATTAGAAAACGCTTATTAAAAAGCGACTGCTATTATAAATTACTTATATGATTCTATTGTTGGGAACCTGGGGATGAAATTTGGAGCCTTGGTTTTAAGAAAAATACCTAGAGCCAAGAATATAAAAATTGTTAATAAAATGTGTAGAATGCTACAACCAAAGGAAATTTATCTTAGATATGAAACTCCTATGAACTTGACACAGTCGCGGTAGAAGACAGCTTTTAGAGTTTTTAAATAAAATCAAATTAATAGAATAAAACAGCGGTGTACTCCACAAGAGCATACCGCTGTTTCCCTGTCTATAAGCCATCAGGCTTCCAGCAGTTATACAATACCTGCCGTCGCCATAAGTGCAATTACCAGTCCACCAATAAAAGCCGGAATCATGGTACCTAAAATAATATGTTTGTAGCTTTCTTTTAAGCTGCATCCGCAGATGGACATGGTAAGGATTGCAACCGAGGAGTTGGGCAGTTTATTTAAGATCAGGGCGGATTCTGTTACAATGCGGTGGAGAGCAGCAACATTTACTCCCATATCAACAAATGCTTTTCCAAAGCTCTCCATAAAGATGGTTTCTCCTGAGATTGCGGAACCGGTAAGTCCGGTAAGTACCGTTGTGCCAAAAAATGCTTTCAGATATGCGGGCATATTCATGGCAAGCACTGCCTGCTGAAGCTGCTGGAATGCAGGGGAAGCGCCAAGAACCTTGGAAAGTCCCATAACAGCAGCAACCGTAAGCATGGAGTTTAAACCGGAGCTGCTTCCAGTCTTGATGGAGGTTTTCATGTTCTTAATCCGTTTTAACTGAGTGCAGATAATTAACAGGATACCAATTACCAGAGAGAACATAATACTTGGGGAAGTTCCCCAGCCTGAGGTAGCAACGACACAGCCTAAAACCAGAACAAAAGGAAGAACGGAAATGAAGATTCCGGGAAGCTCTTCTTCAGAGACAGACGTCTGCTGTGTCTTATACATGGCCAGAAGCTGTTCCGGAGTATTATTTTTCATACTCTGCTTTTGTGCGTAATTAAAATATAAGAAATAAGAAACGGCAAGGATCGCAGTAAATACAAAGGAAAGCAGGGGCGCTGATCCGAGGGAGGTATTTAAATATTTGCTTGGCAGTACATTGCAGATATCTAAGGAATAGGCAAATCCGTTGGCAGAGGCACCGCCGCCTAAAAGAAGGAAGGGAAGCACCCGCCGGTCCATTTTATTTTCATATAAAAGGTTATCGGCAATGGGATAAAGGACAAATACCATAATATAACCGTTGATACCAAGCAGAGTGATGAAAAAGGTACAGATCAGGATTACAAGACCTACCATTTTTGTTCCAAGCTTCTTTGTCAGTGTCTGGGCGATTTTTGTTGCAAGACCTGTTTCTAAAACCAGCTGGCCAAAGACTCCGCCAAGTCCCAGGATCAGAAACCAGGAGGCCACAAAGCCGCCGGCACCGCCGGAAAATGTGGTCAGAAACCCTTCCTTAAGATCCAGTCCGCTGGTGACCAGAATAATAGCTGCTGTGACCACCGTCGCTGTTATCATATCGATGCCTTTGATAATCATTACGACTAAAAGTGCAATGGCAATAATAAGACCAATCGTAGCTAACATAATGTTCCCTCCAATATTTAAATAGTCTGTCAGTCATGAAAACTCTGGATTAAGCTTTCTCTTTTGCACCGGACTGCCACTGCGCCGTCATTTTGTCAAGCGGAATCGCTGTCAGCCCTGTTTCCCTGGAATAGGAATAGATTACAAATCCACGTTTACAGCGGAAGACGCATTCCAGGCATGGGTCTTCATCGCAGTAGGCAAAGGCATCGGTGTCTGCCAGGGAAAAAACAAGAGGAGGACGCTTTGCCCTGGGTATATATTTTAAATAACCTCCGGTAAATGTTTTTAAATACATCCATTCCGGCATATATTCCGGTTTTAGAGCTTCCCAGAATACCTCCACGGCGTTGTCATTGTAGCCGCCGGTGATTCGATAGCTAAAGTGTATCTTTTCTTTTACCAGATCCGGTGATTCCGGTATTAAATGGACCGCTTTTGAACCACAGCATACGATTTCCATTTCACTGAGGGTTGGTGTGCCGGTGGCGGGAAACAGTCCGCCACACGTTTCGCATCGGTAAAAGGATACCTCCGGACACTGGTTTGCAGGAGGTTTTCTTGTATCACGGCATCTTCTTGGTCCGAATGTTTGTTGAGTCATAGCCAGTCACCCCTTCATCCGTTTTAACAGCTCTTCCCGCAGCATATATTTTTTTACCTTTCCGCTTCCTGTATGGGGGATCCGGTCAATTAATTCCAGACGTTCCGGCCAGAAGCGTTTGGATATGCGCTGCTCCTTTAAATATTCGATCACATCAGACAGGGATAAGCTTTCAAAACCCTCTGCGGGAACCACAAAAGCGCAGATCCGTTCCCCCAGACGTTCGTCAGGCATACCGATGACCGTATGATCCAGAATGCCGGGACAGCCCTCTAAATTGTCGTTGATTTCATTGGAATTTAAATTTTCTCCGCCCCGGACGATCATATCTTTCTTTCGTCCGATAATCCGGATGTTCCCATCCTCATCCATAACGCAGAGATCTCCGCTGTGAAACCAGCCGTCATCGTCAAGAACTTCATCTGTAATCCCGCGGTTTTTTAAATATCCCACAAATACATTGGGGCCTCTTGACAGTTCTTCTCCGGCAGTTCCAAAAGGAACGTCCGCACCGTTTTCGTCCACCACCCGGATTTCAATTCCCGCAAGCGGTTTTCCCGAAGTGGTTCCGTTCAGTTTTAAAGCATCACCGGGTCTGACGAAAACATGAGGAACGCTTTCCGTAGAGCCATACACCTCGCATAGAAGAATTCCGTAATCCCAGGCCTTCTGTACCATATAGCCCGGAACAGGAGCGCCACCGCATAAATAGAATTTAAGAGAGGGGATGGCACCTCCGTTGGTCTCTAAATCCCTTAAAATATCATAGATAAAAGGAGTGGCGCCCATGGAATAGGTACAGGCCTCCCGGTTCATTAAGTCAATGGCCTCCCGGCAGCAGTATTTCTGCTGCAAAACTACCTTTGCACCGGTAAGCATGGGAGCGATAATACCATGATGAAAGCCTGTTGCATGGTTTAGGGGAGCAGGCATAAACATGATATCTTCCATTGTAAGTCCCAGCTCCCGGTTAAAGGTTTCCTCACTGTAACGGATGTTGTCGTGAGTTAAAATCACGCCCTTGGAGCCGCAGGTAGTGCCGGATGTTCCAAGAATGGCGGCAATATCCTGCCCTGTCTGCTTAAAACAATCCTCTTTCCTTAACGGCTTATAGTCATGAAGAATTTCCTTCCAGGTATAGCAGCTGCTTTTTTTCTCCCTCATCTGATCCAGCAAAACCACTGCGCGAAGGCTGTTAATATGGGGCAGTGCCGATAGAATCAGCTCCTCATAATCGGTTTTGTGAAAGTAAGTGGGAGCGAAGTAAGCCTTCGACTGCGTTAAATTCAAACAGCGGACCAGTTCCTTTTCCTCGTATGACATGGCAATCGGGTGGGCGGCGGCACCTGCCTTAAAGCAGGCGATGGTGATCACTGCGAATTCGCTCCAGATGGGGATCTGATAGGAAACCACATCACCGGGGCCGATTCCCTGGGAACGGAGAAAGGCCGCCACTTTGGAAGCGGCCTCATCCATCTGCCTGTATGTATACCGGTTTCCACGGTCATCAACGACATATTCCCGGTCCGGATATTTTTTAACTGACTCATGAAAGCAGTCCGTAAGTGTCCGGTCCGACCAGTATCCGTTACTCAAATACTGAAGTTTTAAATCAGGATTTATTTTTATTTCTTCAAGCATAACCCTTCTCCTTGGAAATGAAGAGCAGAGGTATGATCCGGTTATCCCTGCTGCCTCGCCTTCAGCTCTTTGACCAGAGCAGGAACCACTTCAAATAAATCGCCCACGATGCAATAGTCCGCAACCTCGAAAATCGGAGCGGTTTCATCTTTGTTAATGGCAATGATGGTTCCTGATTCACTCATTCCGGCTACATGCTGCACTGCTCCTGAAATACCGCAGGCAAAATAAATTTTCGGGGAAACGGTTGCACCCGTCTGCCCAACCTGCTTGGTCTGCGGCATCCAGCCTGCATCAACCGCAGCGCGGGAGCAGCCTACCGTACCGTTAAGCACATCGGCCAGCTCCTTTAACAGGACAAAGTTTTCGGCAGATTTCATTCCGCGGCCGCCGGAAACGATGATTTCAGCTTCATCAAGACGGATGTCATTGTCATCACAGGCTTTGATAAAGTCAATTACCTTCGTCCGTATTTCTTCGTCCGGGGTCCGGATTTCCCTGCGGATCACAACCGGTTCGTTATCCGGATTTTTTTCCGGTTTCTTAAATGCACCCGGTCTGCAGGTGCCCATCTGGGGTCTGGTTTCACTGCAAAGAATCTGTGCATATAAATTGCCGCCGAAAGCAGGCCGCTCCCAGACAACATTGCCGGTTTCCTCATCAACGCTGAGGGCGGTACAGTCTGCAGTCAGACCGGTGCGCAGGCTTACGGCGATTTTGGATCCCAAGTCCCTGCCATTTACCGTCGCGCCAACTAAGATCGTATTGGGATGATACAGTTCACACAGTTTTAAAAATACATTTCCATAGGCATCGGCAGAGTAATCTTCATATTCCTCTCCCTCAACCACATAAATTTTATCCGCACCATATTCTCCGGCAGCTTTCACGGCTTCTTTCGTATCTTTTCCGATTACCACAGCGCAGAGATCCTGTTTTAAACCTTCTGCCAGCTTTCTGCCCTGGCCTAAAAGTTCCAGTCCCACACTTTTGGGCTGATCTTTAAAACATTCTACAAATACCCAAACATCCTTCCATGTCTCAAAACTCATTTTCTTCGGCCTCCTTTTACAGTATTTTCCCGTCGGCCAGCTTGCCGATCAGTGCGTTAGCAATTTCACCGGGAGTATTTCCCTCTATGGTCACGCCGCAGGCGGTCCGTTTTGGTGTGAAAGTGGCTTTTACCTTGGTGGGAGAGCCTTTGAGTCCCATTTTTGACACATCCGCATCTGGTAAGTCAGTCAGAGTGATCTCCGGAATCTCTGCTTTTAAAGAGGCGATTTTTCTCTTTATGGTCGCATATCTGGGTTTGTTGCTTTCCTTTGTTGCAGTACAAAGAATGGGAAAGTGTGCCTCAATCACTTCAATGCCTTCCTCCACCTGCCGTCTGGCAGTTACCTTATCCCCTTCTGCCTCTAAATCCAGAATATAAGTAAGCCTTGCAGCGCCAAGGTGTTCTGCGATACTGGGAGCCGTCTGTCCTGTATCACCGTCAATGGCCTGCTTTCCGCCAAGAATTACATCGAAGTCACCAAGCTTTTTAATGGCCTGTGACAGGATATAGCTGGTGGCATAGGTATCAGAACCGCCGAATGCACGGTCAGTCACCAGATAAGCCTCATCAGCTCCCATGGAAAGAGCCTCTCTTAACACAGCCTTTGCCTGAGGCGGTCCCATGGAGATAACGGTCACTTTTCCGCCGTAGCGGTCCTTTAAGGAAAGCCCTGTTTCTAAGGCATTTTTGTCAAATGGATTCATGATGCTTGGTACACCTGTACGAATCAGGGTGTTTTTTACCGGATCGATTTTAATCTCTGTTGTATCCGGAACCTGCTTGATGCAAACAACAATATTCATCCTGTTATGTCCTCCTATCTGTATTCCTTATCCAGAACGTTTGCAATGGTCATACGCTGGATCTGGTTGGCGCCTTCAAAGATCTGGAATACCTTGCAGTCTCTCATCAGCTTTTCTACCGGATATTCCTTGCTGTATCCGTATCCGCCGAAGATCTGCACTGCATTGGAGGTGACCTCCTGTGCACAGTCGGAGACAAAGGTTTTGCAGATGGAGCCTTCTTTCTGAACCATGATTCCCTGGTCCATCATGCGCATGGTGTTATTAACCAGGCATCTGGAGGCCTCAACCTTGATTGCCATATCCGCAAGCAGGGCCTGAACCATCTGAAACTTAATTAAAGGAGTTCCGAACTGTTTTCGTTCTTTGGCGTATTTTACGGATTCATCAAGGGCTCTCTGCATAATTCCCACTGCCAGAGTTGCCACAAATGCACGGGATAAGTTCAGCGCATTTAAAGCCAGCTTAAAGCCGGAGCCTTCCGGGCCAACCATAGCGGAAGCTTTTACCCGCACATTTTCGAAGATTAAGTCAGTGGTATTGGAAAGCCGAAGCCCCATTTTATTTTCATGAGCACCGACAGTAACGCCAGGTGTATCAGCATCGATAATAAAGGCGGAAATTCCCTTGTGTCCGGCAGCCGGGCTGGTTTTGAAAAATCCTACAAATACATCGGAGAGCGCTCCGTTTGTAATGAAGGTTTTTGTTCCGTTTAAGATGTATTCATCCCCATCTAAGACTGCGGTGGAACGCATGGCAGCCGGGTCAGAACCTGCATTTGGCTCGGTTAAGGCAAACCCTGCAAATGATCCGGGTCTGATTTTATCTGCAAAATACTGTCCCTGCTCCTTAGTTCCTGCAAGAATTACGTTTCTTAAGGCAACGAAGGTAGTTACAAAGGTAATGGCATAGCCTGCATCTACCTTTGCCAGCTCTTCAAATATCATGGCAGTGGTTTCATAGCTTAAGCCGGTTCCGCCGTATTCCTCCGGAATTTCCAGCATGTGAAGTCCCATATCAAAACCCCATTGAAAGAGTTCTCTCGGACACTCGCCCTTCTCATCTGCTTCTTTTACGTAAGGCTTGATTTCGTTTTCAGCCATCTCTTTTACGAGAGCAAGAAGCTCTTTTTGTTCTTCGGTGTATAGTAAACTCATGTCATCTCACCTTTCCATTCTATCGTGGTTATTTTTTCAGCTTTGTTTCCCCGGTGGCTGCGCCGGAGGCAAGAATCTCACCGATTTCACCCTGGCTGTATCCCAGGTGTTCCAGGATCTCAATCGTATGGGCACCCTGGGAGCCGCCAATCCGATATTCCGGTTCTCCGGCAGAACCAAAGTTTACCGGGTTTGTGGGAAGGTAGCGTTCACCGGATGGATATGGGATCTTTGCTATGATGTGATTGGCCCAGACCTGTTCATCTTCGTACATATCAAGAGGCTCATAGGCAGCCTCGCAGGCTAAGTCATTGGCTTTAAACATGCTCATTAAATCTTTTCTTGTGAGTTTGCCGATTGCTTCATCAAGAATATCAATGACCTCATGGTTTAAATGTCCGGCATTTACCTCGGCGCACCTCATGTAGCGGGAATTTCCCACCATGTCCGTTCTTCCTAACAGTGTCATGATCTTTTCATAGTCTCTGTCATACTCCGGACAGCAGATTACCACCCATTTCTGGTCGCTGGTGCGGTATACGTTATTAAATGGATTGGGAACTTCCTTCCTGCTTTTTGGATACTGGTTGCCGTACTGGGCGGAAATCACTCCAGTGCTCAGTGCGTAAACTGCAGCATGATGGAGGGAGACTGTGATTTTATCGCCTTTTCCTGATTTTTCCCGTGCATAAAGAGCAGCACAGATTCCCGATGCAAGGCCTAAGGAAACCTGGAAGTCGCCAAAGCCGTTGGTGGGGATCATGGGAGCATCGCCTTTGTTTACGGTAGTTCCAAATACACCGCCTCTGGCCATGTAGCAGGTAACATCAAATCCGGCAGAATCCTTCTCCGGACCGTTTTCCCCATAACCTAAGACCTGTGCAAAGACCAGCTTTGGAAAACGTTCACTTAACGTGTCATAGTCAAGTCCCAGCTTTGTTAAGGATTTGGTTCTGGTATTGGTGACAAAGACATCTGCTTCTCCAATCAGTTTGTATGCGATTTCCAGACCTTTTTTGGATTTTAAATCCAGGGTGATAAAGCGTTTGTTCATGTTGGCAACATCAAATGCCAGGTTTTCATCGTCTTCATAGGGCATATTAAATACTGCGCCCTGTGTTCTTGCAGGATCACCCTTGGCGGACTCGATCTTGATGCAGTCGGCGCCCCATTCCCCGAGAACGCGGACTGTGGTAGGGGCTGCAAGATATGTGGTTAAATCTACAACTTTTACTCCCTCTAAAGGTTTCATGCTGATCCTCCTTTACAAAAACCCGGGGTCATCAGGCCCATACGGAACCGATGACCCCAAGGTGAATTCCTGTTAGATGATGTATTCCATTTTTGCGCCATGCTTGATGGTATTTCTGGAAATGGTGATGCGCTGAACGGTAGGAGCGCCTTCTTCCAGCCACATTGCGCGGCAGTCACGGTAGAGGCGTTCTACAGGACCGTACTTGCAGTCTTCAAAGTATCCGACTCCGCCGAAGATCTCTAACATCTCGTCGCTGACCTTTCTGGTGGTATCAATGCTGTACAGCTTGCACATTGCTGCTTTCTCTTCAATGTACTCGCCGGTTGGATTCTCTTCATAGGATTTTGCAAAATCGTAAACCATACAGCGCAGTGCATGAACCATCATGGACATATCAGCAATTTTGCAGCGGATTGCCTGACGGGTTCCGATTGGTTTTCCGAAGGTTACACGGTCATTTGCATACTGTAAGGAAAGTTCCAGCATTCTCTGAGCCATACCTAAGTTGCTCGCTGCGATATGGGCACGGGATACAGATAAGGAATGCATGGCAATTTCAAGGCCCTGGCCTTCTTTTCCTAATAAATACTTCTTGTCAATCTTACAGTTTGTAAATTTCAGTTCCCCGTGTCCGGCTCCGCGGCAGCCCATCATATGAGGCATGTTGATTACTTCAAATCCGGGAGCATCCATCGGAACAAAGAATGCGGAAAGTCTGTCATCCTTTTTGGAATCAGGATTGGTAACTGCGATTACATAAGCGAATTCACAGCAGTCTGTATGGGAGATTAAAGTTTTCTCTCCGTTTAATACATAGGAATCGCCGTCTTTTACCGCCATGGTATGTAAATCGGCTCCGGTTCCGCCGGTTGCCTCAGTCAGTGCAAAACAGGTAAATACGGATTTATCCTGGAACTTGTTCATGTATTCGTCTTTCAGTTCCCTGCTGCCGTAATCATCAAGGATTCTCCAGTTTAAGTCCATTGCATAGTGGAGATGCATTCTCATTCCGCCCGGTCCTCTGGAGAATTCTTCCTGTACCTGTAAGATCTCAAGCTCGGACAGACCGTAGCCGCCGTATTCAACCGGAAGAGCGCAGCGGTATAAATCATTTTTTATTGACAGATCGTAAAATTCTTTCGGGAATTTATTGGTAACCTCGACTTCCTTCTGGATCTCTTCTAACGGTCCTTCCGCCAGCTTTCGGATCTGCATTAAATAGGCCTGAAATTCTTCCTTGGATAATTTACTCATAGTTCCTTCCTCCTGGTATTAATAAATATTTTTTTAACAATCTTGCTGTTTTTATTATAAGCGTTGCATCTGTAAAAATCCAATCGGCTCTGTTCGGCCTTTTTTCCTTCATTGATAGCCGGTGCCTATGCATAAATTTTAAAGCTTTGGTTTATTTTGGTTGTCCGGACAGAAGCTGTATGGCATAATAAAAGGCAGAACAGGAAAAAAGGGGTATGGTTAGATGAAAGAGAAGCTGCTTGCGCCGATTCTTTCAGGGGAAGAGGTATTAATCCTTACAGATGAAGCGGAATTATACAGAAAAAAAGAGAATGAAGAAGAACTCAGAGATGCAGTGATACAAAACGTCCGTATGAGCGGGGAGGATATTTCACGCATGCAGTTTTCCGCTGTGATCTTTGAAAACTGTTTGTTTCAGGATTGTTCCTTTGAAAAAGGGGAATTTACCGATGTTATTTTCCGCTCCTGTGATTTTTCCAACTGCGGTCTGGAGGACTGCTATTTTAACCGGACGGAATTCAGCTTTTCCAAAGGAGTGGGCACCCGGTTTTGCGGCAGTACCATGCTGCATACCAGAATTTCCGACTGTAATTTCCGCTATGCCAATTTTGACGGATCGAAGATGGAGCATATTCATTTCTCGGGCTCGCAGCTGGATGGGGGATTTCTAACCCAGTGCCGCATGAAGGAAATTTTGTGGACGCAGGTGAATCTGGATAATGCCAGCTTCTTTAAGACCATGCTGAAGGGAATGGATTTTACCAGCTGCACCATACACGGAATTGTGCTGTCTGATGAGTGCAGAGAATTAAAGGGGGCAGTTGTGGATTTGTTCCAGGCGGCTGAACTGGCAAGGTATTTAGGGGTGGTTGTAAAAAGCGAATGACGTGATCATTTTTATATCTGTAACAAATATGAGGTATTTTTTTTCGGAAACCTGTGCTAGAATGGAAACGATACGGCGGGTAAACGAGTGTTGAAAAGGAGGCGGGTTATTTTATGATGGAACCCTCAAAGACTGCATAGCACGGGTTATGCAGTGAAACTATAAGTAATTGTACAGCCTTTGCTATTCCGGACAGAAAATATGTTTGGGAGGCAGCGATGCGCTATCAGAAGGCCAATGAAATTCTGCCAGAAGAGCTGGTGGAACTGATTCAGAATTATATTGACGGGGAGTATGTCTATATCCCCAGAAAACAGGAAAACAAAAGAACCTGGGGTGAAGGGACCGGAGCCAGAGAAGAGCGGAAACGCCGGGACCGTTCCATTTACAAAGATTATGTATCCGGATTTTGTGTAAGGATTCTGGCAGAGCGTTATTACCTGTCAGAGAAGAGTATTCAAAGGATCGTACTCCAGGAAAAGAAAAAGGATACAGGCGGTGTGTCATAACAATGATGCGCTGCCTTTTTTTTATTTCATAAACGAAAGTGAGGTGGGAAGGCGGCACGGTTCATAGTAGAGTTATCCGTAAAGACAACAACATGGAGGAAGATATGAATCGTAATTTACGGAAGCTGTGGCTGATTGTTCCCGACCAGCTGCCCGCTGTCATAAGAAGGTGCCCAAAATGCAAAGAAAAAACGGAATTTCAAAACAGCGGAAAATTCAGGGTGAACGCCAATGGAAAACTGCTTGATGTATGGCTGATTTACCGCTGCAGTCATTGTGATACTTCCTGGAATATGACCATTATTGAGCGGGCAAATAAAGAGAACATAAATAAAACGGAGTATGAAGGATTTTTAAGCAACAGCCCCCGGCTGGCAGCCGGCTATGGAAGTGACAGGGAACTGTTTATAAAAAACAAAGCGGAAATTGCGGAAATAAAAACCGGGTATCATATTCTTGAGACAGGAACAGTCGAACCGGTTGATGAGACTGCATATATGGAGATACAGATAAAAAATCCGTCCGGGCTTAAGCTGAGGGCAGATGCACTGCTTGCAGGAGAGCTTAAAGTATCCAGGAGCCAGATTAAAAAATGGTTTGATGGGGGTCTGGTGATATCCGGACAGGAGGTTCTTTCGCCGGGGGCAAAAGTGGTGGATGGGATGTTCATTCAGATAAAAAAGGAGGAAGCCATCAGGCAGGAATTGCTTGACGTTTGAATCATGCTGATTTATTCTTATAATGTAATAAAGTATAAGAACAAGGGTGATGAAAAATATGATAAAAACAGTTGCATCCGTAGGTTTGCCTGTAGGAGAAAGCTGGAACATATATAAAAACAGATTAGAGCCTGAGACAGTGACCGGTAAAGAAAAGCGGATCAGTATTGTCACCGGAGTTCATGGGGACGAGCTGGAAGGCCAGTTTGTATGTTATGAAATTAACCGCATTCTTAGGGAAAACAGGGAGTTTTTAAAAGGAATTGTGGATATTTATCCGGCGCTTAACCCACTTGGAATTGATTCGATTACCAGAGGCCTGCCCGGGTATGACATTGATATGAACCGTATATTTCCAGGTGATGAGGAGGGAGCTGTTTCGGAACACATAGCTTCTGAGATCATGTCTGATATTTCCGGTTCTGATTTTTGTGTGGATTTACATGCCAGTAACATCTTTTTAAGAGAGATACCACAGGTCCGTATGAGTGAGGCCTATGCAGAGAAGCTCATTGGATATGCAAAGCTGATGAATGTGGATCTGGTCTGGGTTTATGAGAATGCCGTAGTGCTGGATTCCACCCTGTCCCATGGTTTAAACAGCATTGGAGTTCCTACCTTTGTGGTTGAAATGGGAGTGGGAATGCGGATCACAAAAAGCTATGGAAAGCAGCTGACAGAAGGGCTTCTCTGCCTGATGAAGGAGCTGGGAATCTGGACCGGTGAAACCATCGTCCCCAAAGAGCCCATGATTTCCTTTAACCGGGATCTTGGACTTCTGCATGCGGAAAGTCCGGGTATATTTATGCCTCTGGTGGAGCATCTTGGTACGGTAAGGGAGAACCAGCCCATTGGACAGATATTAAATCCACTGACCGGAACGATTCTGGAAGAAGTGGTTTCCCCCATAGACGGACTGGTATTTACTCTCAGGGAATATCCGGTGGTATCGGCAGGATCACTGCTTGCGCGGGTGCTGGGAGGGGAACAGGTATGAGGAAAGAGACCATTTTCACACTGAAGAATCTTTACAGGGACGATATGAATCTGTATGGCTATCATTTCGGCAAAGGGGAAAAGTCGGCGTGTATTGTAGGTGCATGCAGAGGCAATGAGGTACAGCAGCTCTATATCTGTTCCCAGTTAATCAGACAGCTAAAGGAACTGGAAGAGCGGGGAGCCATAATTAAAGGAAACGAGATTATGGTCATCCCTACTGTGAATACAGCTTCCTTTAATGTTGGAAAACGGTTCTGGCCGACGGACGATTCGGACATCAACCGTATGTATCCCGGTGACGGAAGCGGAGAAACCACCAAACGAATTGCGGCGGGGATTTTTGATGCAGTGAAAGAATACAGCTATGGAATCCAGTTTACCAGCTTTTATATACCCGGCAATTTCGTACCCCATGTGCGTATGATGGATACCGGATATCAGAATCCAAGTCTGGCTAATCTCTTTGGACTTCCCTATGTGGTGGTCCGGGATGCCAAGCCATTTGATAAGGCGACACTGAATTATAACTGGCAGTTAAAGAATACCAGTGCATTCTCCATCTATACCAGCGGAACGGATCAGATTGACGAACCCTCTGCCCGTATGGCGGTAGCTTCTGTACTGCGGTTTTTAACCCGTATGGGAATGGTGCGCTACACCAGTCACAGCGGCTATATTGCCACGGTTCTTCATGAAAGCGATTTATCCAGTGTAAGGACAGACTGTGCCGGTATTTACCGCCCCCACGTAAAGCCGGGCGAGGAAGTGAGCAGGGGGGAGATTCTGGCAGATATCCTGGACCCTTATGAGGGAGAGATTATAAGCCAGATTCTTGCACCCACAGAAGGAATCGTATTTTTTTCCCATTCCCAGCCATTCGTTACCGAAGGGGGTATTATCTTTAAAATTATACGGCGGCTTCATGAATAATGTGCCGTAACGCATGGAAAGGAGAGCGGACATGCAGTATGCTGCTCTGGAGCGGATGCTCATTAATTCAATTAAGGAAGTACAGATGAAACTGGGATATGAAAAGGAAGCCATTCGTTTTTATTATCCGGAAAAAGCACTGCTTAGAATCCTCAAAGCAGGGGATTCGGAAGACGAAATAAAAACAGCACTGAAGGAATTTAAGGCGTATGTAAAAGACCGGCTGGGAGAAATTAAAATTACCAGAAGCCAGGAGCGGTTCTGTTTTCTGATTCCTCCAAAAGGCGTACAATACGTCAGTGAACAGATAGAAGAAAACGGATTTTTGAGAGAATTTATTGAGACGATTGAAAAGCCTGGTGTACAGCTGGAAGACATTAAAAACGTGTTTTCCAGGTATTCAGACGGTGACTATGTCTGTGAAAGCTGTGACGGGGAAGAATGTGATTTCATTCTGTATTTTAAAGATTCCGCCATTGATTCTTACCGATATTTTATTAAATTCCATGAAAACCATGGGACATACCACAGATTTCTGTCAGAAGACGTGAAAGATATGGGATTATAAAACCACAGGAGAAGTAAACCATGCATAAGAAAACATTGATTACGGTTTTATTCACAGGACTTATGATGGCAGGTTTGGCCAGCTTTCCGGCAAAGGCTGACACTGCTTTGACAAACGGGGGAATTCCTCTGGTAGAGCCTCTTGTTATAAATACTGTTAACGGTCCGGGAGCCGGAATGAACGGACCTGCTTCAGCCGGTCCGTCTGCTGCAGCGGATCAGGTAGTGTCATATGCAAAACAATTTTTAGGAAATCCCTACCGGTACGGAGGGACAAGCCTGACAGAAGGAGCGGACTGCTCCGGTTTTGTACAGAGCGTTTATAAAAATTTCGGAATTAATCTTCCAAGAACCTCACAGGATCAGGCAGCAGCAGGAGTGGATGCAGGCGGTATTGAAAATGCCAGACCAGGAGACCTTATTACATATACAGGACACATCGGGATTTATATCGGCAATGGCCAGCTGATTCATGCCAGCGGTCCGGAAGATGGTATTAAGATATCCAATGTGGATTTCCAGCCGGTTCAGTCGGTGAGAAGAATTTTAAACCAGTAGAGAAAAAACGTATTGAGGATAACAGCCTCATACGTTTTTTTTTGCTTAAAGAGCAGAAAGCAGGTACATGGTAAAGGTACCCGCGGCCAGAAGCGTACCTTCCGAGGAAGTGACCTCCACTCTGTTTACCACAGAACGGCTTCCCTTATGAATGGCATTGGACTCTACAAATATCAGACCGGAGCTGATTCCCTTTAAAAAATCGATGTTTCCATGCTGTGTGACATTGGCGTACTCGTAAGCATAAGCAGCCATACCCGATGTGATGTCACAGAGTGTAAAGATAAAGCCTCCATGGAGATTTCCATACAGATTCAGTGCACTTTCTGTAATGTCTATGGAAATTTTTGAGTGTCCGGGCCATACTTCTAAAAGACTTGCATTCTCCACGCCGCTTAAAGGGAGGATGTGACGCCTGATTCCTTCCATAATTTCTTCCCGCATTTGGTCTTCCTCCTTCTTAAACTGGGAATGTTGTTCGTACTTTCTGCAATATATCATACTTTTCCGGCAGGATACAAGCAGTAAATAAACATATGGTTAAAAACTATCAATCAGCTTTTACACATAGGATTGATCGATTGGATGTTATTTCATACATGACTTATAATATGACTATATTGTTAAAAAAACGACATAGATCGACTTTTGGGATGAAAGAGACACTGGGTCGTCATAATGAAGAGGAGGATGGTATCATGAGCACCGGAAAAGCAGTTTATAGAAATCAATCCAGTGCGGTAGACTGGAAAACGGTAATTGTATTTGTTTCCATTGCATTCAGTTCCCAGTGCGGGGGAGGATTTGCCGCCGGTTCCACACCCTGGTCCTATTTTTTTATGAATACGGGGTTTTACGGAATGCTTCCTAAAGTAACACAGTCTTATTTCTGTCTGTTTATGCCGCTTGTGGTAGCGGCAATCAACTGCTTCATCATCTATTTCTTTATGAAATTTGCAATGGATTTCAAGGCCTTTGACTATGGGGAGTTTCTGAAAAAATACGGTTCCCGCTTCTTTGGAGGCAGGCTTGCAAAACCAATGCAGATTGTGTACGAGTTTAATTTTAACTGGCTGTTGATCGTTTGCATGGCTCTTGCCTATTCCTCTTCCGGATCTGCGCTGGCAGAACTGTCCGGAATGCCTTATCTGCTTACAACCTTTGCCGTTGGTATCATCATGTTTCTCCTCTGCATGAAGGGGGCAGGTCTGGTCAGGAAAAACGCGGTTTTCATGAGTGCAGTTATTTTTGTTACTTTACTGGCAATTCATGTTCCCAATCTTTTCTATAACTTGAACGGCGGCAGATTGACAAGAGAACTGGGAGTGATGGGAGATTCCTTAAATAAGTCAATCGCATCAGGAGCCGGAAGCTTTTTGAGCTATCTTCTGACTGCCCTTTGCTGGGCTTATATATTTTCCGGTCAGAATCTTGGCGGCTTTGGGGCTTATGTAAATCATGCACAGATTTTTAAGAATAAAAGCACTCTGCGCTGGGCAGTGGTTCTTTCTGTCATTTTAAACTGGATTTTTCTTGAGATGACAGTGGTCAATTTAGCTTCCAATTATTCAGAAGTGCTGGAAGGCTGGAAAGCAGGAAAAGCGGTGTATACCATTTTGGTGGTGAAAAACGGCTTTGGCGGTGAGCAGATGAAAGCGGTTTTACTGACGCTCATTACCATTTCCATATTTTTTGCCACAATTTCCACAGCCATCAATTACGCCCAGGGCTTTAATGACCGCGTGCTCAACTGGTATCAGAAAAAAACAGGAGAAGACCCGGAAACTGCTAATTTAAAGAGAAACAAAAGAGGGGCTTTACTTACATTGTTCTATATTATATTGACCTGGGGGGTATCACAGGTCGGGCTTACCAGCCTTGTTTCCAAAGGGCTTACGCTGGTATCCTATATTAATTTATTTACACTCATCATTCCCACTGTGATCAATGTACTGATTGGATGGAGGGATGGAGAATACTCAAAAGAATAAAGAAGAAGGGGCAATATGATGGAAAAAGAGAACAGGAAAACATTGAAACAAAAGAGTTCAATCGGTGGAAAAATTAAAAATACAATGAAAAACAAGTCAATTAAGAGAAGGCTTCTTTTTGGAATCATCGGTATGGCAGTTTCCATATCAGCCATCTACGGATTGATGAACGGCATGATGTTTTACCGGGATGCCAAGGCTAATATAAAGCTTCGTCTGACGGAATGTGCCACTGCCTATAGTCAGTCAGTGGAAAATTACATTAATCTCTACAGAGCGAGAATTGAATTTATTGCACAGAATCCGGAGATTACAGATCCATCCTTAAGTTCGGATCAGAGAACCCAGTTACTGGCCCGGATTGCAAAAGACAACGGATTTGCAACACTTTCCATTGCAGGTGCCGACGGGAAAACCAGCGACGGAGGGGATGCAAGCGAACGGGAGTATTTTAAGCAGTCCATTGGAGGAAATACATATATTTCATCAACAATTGTGAGCAAAGTAACCGGCAAAACCGTACTGGTTGTATCTGCGAAGGTAAAGAGCGGAAATTATAACGGAATCGTCATTGCAACTCTGGATTCTGATACCTTCAGCACAATGATTGATGGTGTAGCGGTCGGCAAATCCGGTTACGGATTTATTATTGATAAAGAGGGAAAAATTATCGCCCACAAAAACAGAGACCGGGTGAAAGATCAGACAAACTACATTGAAATGGCAAAAACAGATAAGAACTACCAGGGAACATCCGATGAGATGAAAGATATGATAGCAGGAAAGACAGGAATCCAGACCGTGAATTTCAAAGGAGTAAATATGACCACAGGCTATACTCCAATAAAGGGCACAGACGGCTGGTCCATCGGTGTGGTGACAAAGGAATCAGAGATGATGTCAAGCTTTCGCTCCTCCATTTTTAATACCATGGTGATCACTCTGATTATGGTCATCCTGTCATTTGTCATTGCCTTCCGTATTGCAAAACCCATCGTTGAACCTGTTTTAAATCTGGTTAACAGGATCCGGCTTCTGGAAGAAGGAGATCTTCATTCTCCAGTTCCCCAGTTCAATACAGGCAATGAACTTGAGACACTTTCCAAATCATTTACAGGTACAGTTTTCACATTAAACAGCTATATTAATGAAATTTCGGTCATACTCTCCAGTCTGGAAAAAGGGGACTGTACGGTCAGCGTAAACCAGGATTACAAGGGAGATTTTGTCCAGATAAAGGATTCCTTAAGAGGAATTATTCTTAATCTGAATTCGGTTTTAGGAAATATCCGTGTATCTTCTGATCAGGTGGCGGAAGGCTCAAGGCAGATATCCGGCGCTTCCCAGTCCCTTGCAACAGGGGCTGCTGAGCAGGCGGCTACTGTGGAAGAATTAAATGCTTCTATTTCAAATGTATCCGGTCAGGCAGAGGAAAATGCTAAACGGGTTGAGAATGCGGCCAGATTTGTAAAGGAAGCTGTATCAGGGGTCAGAGAAGGAAATGAATGTATGGGTCAGCTGGACCGCTCCATGAAAGAGATCGGTGCGGCGTCAGAGAAGATCAAAAATATTACAAAGGTAATTGAGGATATTGCATTTCAAACCAACATCCTGGCTTTAAACGCTGCCGTGGAATCAGCTCGGGCAGGAGAAGCAGGTAAGGGATTTGCAGTAGTGGCTGATGAAGTACGTAATTTAGCGGCAAAATCCGCAGAGGCTGCCAAGCAGACCGCAGATTTGATCGGTTATTCCGTTACTACGATTTCAGAGGGAGGAAAACTGGCTGACCAGTCTGCGGAAATTCTAAAGGTGGTGGAAGAAAAAGCAGGTCTGATAGACGACATTATTCAGGAAATCGCCCTGGCATCAAAAGAGCAGGTGCAGGAAATGGAGGAAATTAACCAGGGATTATCCCAGGTGTCTACAGTTGTGCAGAATAACGCCGCTACAGCCGAGGAAAGCTCTGCATCCAGTGAGGAACTGGATTCTCTTGCCCAGTCACTCAAACAGGCGGTGGAGACTTTTAAACTGAGAGAAATTTAGGGTTTTTGTATCTTTTTATCCATTCTGCACCCCCTTTCCGCTGATGCGGTCCAGAAAAATATTTTCATAAACAAAAAGAAGTACTGTCACGACGCTGGCAACAGTCGGAGACAGTACTTTTTTTAAGTCATAATTTGTCCCACTTTTCATATATTGAGGTAAGAGGAGGGATGAGAGTGGAGAGAAAAGACGAGCTGATCAATCTGTTTTCCAGAAACATAAGAGAAATCTTAAACCAGGTGGCCTTAAGTTTTGACGAAGTCCAGGAAATAAGGCTCCGTGTGGCCGCCCCTCTTATGCTGGTGTACAAAAACGAAGAGTATTATTTAACCGGATCCGGGGATATCAGCAAGAAACTGGAAGATGCATATATTGTCTCAAAAAACGAATTGAAGGAAACCATGGAGTACATGAGCAATTACTCTTTGTATGCTTTTGAAGAAGAACTTAAGCAGGGCTTCCTTACTGTACAGGGAGGCCACAGGATTGGAATCGCAGGCAAGACAATTCTTGATGAGTCCGGAATAAAAACCATGAAATACATATCATTTATTAATATCCGTCTGTCCCATCAGGTGAAAGGATGCGCTTCCCCCATACTGCCTTTTGTTTATAAAAATCACAGTGAGGTATGCCATACACTCATTATTTCCCCGCCCAGATGCGGAAAAACCACACTTTTAAGAGATTTAATCCGGCAGATATCTGATGGTTCAGGAGAATTTAAAGGCATGAATGTTGGGGTGGTGGATGAACGGTCCGAGATCGGGGCCTGTTACCAGGGAGCACCTCAGAATGATTTGGGAATCCGCACCGATATCTTAGACTGCTGTCCCAAGGCAAAGGGAATGATGATGTTAATCCGCACCATGTCCCCCAGAGTAATCGCAGTGGATGAGGTGGGCAGCAGAGAGGACTTAGATGCCATAGAGTATGTGATGAACTGCGGATGCAAACTGATTGCGACGGTACACGGCAGCTCCATAGAGGATTTAAGGCAGAAGCCGGTACTTCGGACCCTTTTGGAAGAGCGGATTTTTGAACGGTATATTGTCTTAAACAACTTCAGTAAAATCGGAAACATTGACCAGATCTTTGATTCCAGGGGAACGCAGATGTATAAGGCAGATAAAATTGTGACCGGAGTCCGGCCGGACAGGCAGGAGAGCAGGGCTTATGGATAATACATGGTTGAGAGTGACAGGGGCAGCCCTTGTAATACTATCCTGCTCCGGTCTTGGTTTTTATATGGCGGCTCAATGGAATGAGCACTTAAAAACTGTTGAGCATTTAAGAAAAATGATTTTTCTTTTAAAAGGAGAAATCGTCTACGCCAATTCTCCCCTGGCGGAAGCCTTTGAACGGACAGGCAGGAAAGCAGGGGGGCAGATGGGGGATTTGTTTTTAAAGGTATCACAACGTTTAATGGGACAAAGAGGAGAAAGCTTTTACGGTATCTGGCAGGAGGAAATCGACGGGCTTTCCAAAGAGGTGTGCCTTTCCGGTGAGGATAAGCAGAATTTAAAGGGGCTGGGTGAGCATCTGGGATATTTAGATACCGGAATGCAGGAGAGGACAATCCTTCTTTATCTGGAGCAGCTGGATCTGACAATCGGTTATTTAAGAAATCATAAGCAGGAAAAAAGCAGGCTTTATACAAGCCTTGGCATCATGGGCGGTTTATTCCTGAGCATAGTCATGTATTAAGGAGGATAGCATGGGAGTCAATTTGATATTTAAAATTGCAGCAGTTGGAATCCTGGTTTCCGTCATCTGCCAGGTATTAAAGCACAGCGGACGGGAAGAACAGGCATTCTTAACAAGCCTGGCAGGGCTCATCCTTGTGCTGTTCTGGCTGGTACCTTACATCTATCAGCTGTTTGAATCCATTAAAAATCTGTTTGCATTGTAGGTGAGAATATGACAGTTGTATCCATAGCTGTTGTGGGGATTGTGGCAGTGCTTCTGGCGGTTTCCTTAAAAGGAATGAAGGGGGAATACGGAACCTTTCTGGTCCTTGCGGCAGGGTTTTTTATCTTTTTTTATGGAGTGGGGAAGCTTAGCACAATCCTTGATACTATGAAAGAAATCCAGTCCTATATAAAAATCAACAGCGTGTATCTGGCCACTCTGGTAAAAATGATCGGAATTACCTACATAGCAGAGTTTGCATCCGGAATCTGCAAAGATGCGGGCTACGGTGCAGTAGGAACCCAGATTGAAATTTTTGGAAAGCTTTCCGTGCTGGCAGTCAGTATGCCAATTCTTCTGGCACTGATTGAAACACTTCAGGTATTTTTATCATGACAGGAGGAAGGACCATGAAAAGGAGGTTTTTATTTCTTCTTAGTATTCTGTGTTTTCTTCTCCCCTGCAGCCTTTCCTGGGGAGCTGAGGTTCCGGCCGGAGAACAGGAAACAGAGGTTACCCAGGGGCTTGATCTTGGCCAGTATGATTTGACAGACATTCAGAAATTTCTGGATCAGAGGAATGGAAAACAGGGGCTTGATCTTTCCTTTCAGGATTTAATGAAAAGTCTTATGGATGGTAAGCTGAATGAAGTCTTAAGCCAGACTGGAAGCGCATTGAAGAAAATGCTGATGGGCGAAATAGAAACCAGCGGGCATATGATGGGGCAGATTATTGTGCTGGGCATCATTGGGGCAGTTTTTTCTAACTTTTCCAGCGTCTTTACAGGCAGCCAGATTTCAGAAACGGGATTTTTTGTTACCTATTTATTATTGTTTACATATCTGGCGGCCAGTTTTTTTACCAGCATCACCATTGTCAGCGATGTGGTGGGACAGATACTTGGATTTATGAGAGTGCTGATGCCTGCGTATTTTCTTGCGGCAGCATTTGCAGGAAGCAGTGCAACGGCAGTGGCCTCCTATGAGTTTACCCTGGTCATTCTGTCCGCAGCCCAGTGGCTCTTAGGGTCTGTTCTATTGGCAGTGATCCGGGTGTACGCTCTTTTGGTCATGGCAGGGCATATCGCAAAAGAAGACATGCTCTCAAAGCTGACAGAGCTGTTGGAGCAGGTGGTTTCCTGGAGTTTAAAGACTTTAGTCGGAGTGGTTCTCGGCTTTCAGATGATCCAGTCCATGGTGCTGCCTTATGTGGACTCGTTAAAGACAGGGGCGTTTCAGAAACTGGTGGGTGCGATCCCCGGAATCGGCCAGGGGGTCAGTTCTGTAGCACAAATGGTATTAGGTTCCGGTGTACTGATTAAGAATACAATTGGAGCTGCCGGTATCCTGATTCTTCTGATTCTCACCATTGTTCCCATTATAAAGCTTGTTATTTTAATGCTATTTTATCAATGTGTGGCAGCCCTTTTGCAGCCGGTATGCGATAAACGAATTATTTCCTGTATTTCCGATATGGCAAAAGGACATAAAATGCTTTTGTCAGTTGCTGTATCCGGAATGATTTTATTTATCGTTACCATTGCGCTTGTGTGTGCTTCTACCAATGTAACCTATTATTCAGGGTGAGTGGCATGGATCAATTATTTGAGTGGATCAGAAATATTACTTATTATCTGATTTTTATAACAGTGGCAGAAAATCTGCTGCCAAATAAAAAATATGAAAAATACATCAAATTTTTCGCCGGCATGGTTCTCATTCTCCTTGTGTTAAAGCCGGTTACAGGAGGCTTAAGACTGGATGACAGACTGGCTTATTCTTTTGAAGCCATCAGCCTGAAAAAAGAAGCAGGTGAATTAACAGGGAAAGTTTCAAAGATGGAGGAAACAAGGCTGGAACGCATGATTTCCGGCTACGAGAAAGCGGTGGGAACTGATTTGGAGACAATGGCTGAGACGGCAGGTTTTTCCTGTAAAAAAACCAGTGCAAAAATTAACAGCGACCAGTCCAGTGACCGTTTTGGCCATGTGGTAAAGGTTTCTCTTGTACTTGCATCAGGAAAAGAAGAGATGGAGGCAGAGGAAGCAGCTTCTGTTGGCAGCAAAATTGATCCTGTTAAGAAGGTTGAAGATGTAAAAAATATTAAAATAACAGTAAAAGAATCGGATCAGAGTGGCGAAAAAATACCGGAAGACGGAAAAAAAGAAGAGCAGAAAGAAAATTCCAGTCTTTCTGGTCTTAGAAGGAGGATTGCGGAATATTATGGTTTGGAAGAACAGGATATTGAAATTCAAATGGAAGATGGGTAAGGATAAATGGCTGATCCTGCTGGCGGTTGGAATGATAATCCTGATCCTTACATTTCCGTCCGGTCCGGGAATTGCAAGTAAAGTGGAAAAAACTGCACAGAAAGAAGATAAGAAGCAGACCACTTTACAGCAGGGGATTGTAACACAGCCTGCAGACGGTGATGCTGCCGCTTCCGTTTCGGCGCAGCGGTCCTATGAAGAAGAGATGGAAGCCAGGGTGAAGAAAATATTAAAAACCGTGGATGGAGTCGGTCAGGTGGATGTGCTGATTGTATTAAAATCTTCTGAGGAAAAGGTATTAAGAGTGGATAAAGACAATTCCAGTTCTTCTACCGAAGAAAATGATACATCCGGAGGATCGAGAAAAATTACAAGCGCGGAATTAAAGGAGAGTACCATTCTTACCGGCCAGGGGGAGAATACAGCTCCAATTGTGGAGAAAGAAATACGTCCGGAAATAGAAGGAATTATCATCAGTGCCCAGGGCGGAGGCAGTCCTACGGTAAAAGCTGAAATTTCCAGTGCCATGGAAGCATTATTTAACCTGCCCCCACATAAAATAAAAGTATTAAAGAGGGTGGAATAAAAAGGAGTGTCAGGTATGAAAAGTTGGAAAACAAGCAATGAACCCAATGTCCCGAAAACCCCAAAGAAAATGGATATGAAGAAACTGTTTCGAAGAAACCAGATAATCATTACAACTCTGGCAGTCATGATCGCTGCCGCCGGATATTTAAATTATGCCGGAAAGCAGGAAGCAGCCTCCGGAACCGATGTTTATGAAGCAGGAGCGACTGACATTTCCGAAGATGACATTTTAGCAGAGAACCAGGCATTAAATGGCAGTGATTCCAGCAAGGATATCGCCAGTCTGGATCAGGATGCCGAAGATATTGACAAACTGGCAGCAGCCGAATCTGCGGGCAGCGCGGATAATGCAGCAGCCGGAGATACAAAGGTAGCGGCAGAGAACCAGACAGCAGAAAGCCTTGCGGCTGGCGAGACCCAGGCAGCAGCAGGTGAGACCCAGGCAGCAGCAAACCTTGCAGCTGGTGAGACTCAGGCAGCTGATACTGGTCTTGATAATCCCGGAGAAGCTGTTTTAACCAGCGGAATGAACGTAGCAGATTACATATCCAGCGTGCAGTTAAACAGAGAACAGGTAAGGGCAAGAAACAAAGAAACCCTGATGAATTTAATCAACAATCCGAACATTGAAGAGGCCGCAAAACAGCAGGCCATTCAGCAGATGATTGATATGACAGCAATTGCCGAAAAGGAAAATGCCGCAGAGACCCTTCTCCTTGCCAAAGGCTTTGCCAATCCGGTTGTCAGCATCTCAAACGGAAAAGTTGATGTAGTCATCAATGCAGCCAGCATTACAGATCCCCAGCGTGCCCAGATCGAAGATATCGTAAAGAGAAAAACAGAAGTTGGAGCAGAGAGCATTGTTATTACTCTGATGAAACTGGAGGAGTAAAAAGCCTTTGCAAACAGTTGACAATTTTGCTATAATGATTTCAGAACCCAGAAATACTAAACAGGAGGGAATCGAAGTGGCAGAATTGGAAAACAGAAATACTCACAAAGTATATGAAAAAGATAAAATCGGTGAAGTACAGATCGCAGATGATGTTGTAGCTATCATCGCAGGTCTTGCTGCAACGGAAGTAGACGGAGTGGATTCCATGGCAGGCAATATCACCAACGAACTGGTGGCGAAGCTGGGCATGAAAAACTTATCCAAAGGTGTCAAGGTGGAACTGACAGAGGAACACGTTTCCGTAGATTTGTCCTTAAACATAAAATATGGTTACAGTATCCCTTCCGTCAGTGAAAAAGTTCAGGAAAAGGTGCAGAATGCCATTGAGAATATGACTGGTCTTTCTGTTCTTGATGTGAACATCCGGATTGCCGGAGTAGCACTGGAGGAAAACAAATAAATTCATATTTTGCAGCGGGGAGAACCGGTCATCCGGTCCGTCCCCGCTGTTTTTTTGTATCTCGGTACAATAAAACCACCGGCTATGCCGGTGTGTCCCCAACTAGCTTTAGCTTCAAGCAAAAAACCTCCTATGTTATAATAGTTGTGGGTTTGCCAACCACAAAAATCACATAGGAGGTATCCAAAATGGATATGAATAGTTTAGCTCCTGTCTATTATACTCATCTGACGCGGCGGACTAA
>NZ_QOHO01000068.1 GCF_003432035.1 Lacrimispora amygdalina | reverse complement strand
AAATTATAATATTATAATTTTATAATATAGTCAATAAATAAAAAATCATTATTTTATATTTTTTTCGAAATTTTAAAAAACTTGTCTTGACAATTGGGAGAAAATCTTGTAGAATTACTGATGTTGTAGGAGAATAAGCCCAGATAGCTCAGTTGGTAGAGCAGAGGACTGAAAATCCTCGTGTCGCTGGTTCGATTCCGGCTTTGGGCACTGTGCTTCTCGAAGCACATTTGAAATATTTCTGAAATCCTTGCGGGTGTAGTTCAATGGTAGAACACTAGCCTTCCAAGCTAGATACGTGGGTTCGATTCCCATCACCCGCTTTTTATTTAAATCGGGAAACCTTGATTGAGAGGTTTCCCGATTTTTGCGTTTAGATCTAGTTTATTACGGCCTTAGTTAATTAAATATCATAATTAAACTGTTTTCAGTGCATCTCCAAAGTCTATTACTGTTATAATTGTTAAGAACATATCAAAACAGTCTTATAAATCCCTCTTAATTGAATCCCTCTCTGAAAAAGATAGACGAAGCATGCGTTAAATTTAAATTGCTTTCTAAAATAAACAGTTAAATCATAATTAAGTTTTAACATATAAAATAATTGATGTCGTTAAACAATAATCGCTTAAAGATAAATAAGTATCAATAAAATGTGAAAAAAATAATTAAATTGACAGTTATAAAATAAAGCCTATAATGAGTATAAATGACTATGGTCAATAACTAGCCATTAAATTAAATTATTAAAAAGCGAGGAAAATCATATGAAGGACGTTATACTTCAGGATACATATCAGTTATTTATAGGAGGAGAATGGAAGCCTGCTTCTGACGGAAAAACATTTACAGTCACCTGTCCGGCAGACGGCAGAGTTCTTGCACAGTGCGCAGAAGCGACGAAAGAGGATGTGGATGAGGCGGTAAAAGCTGCCTGGAAAGCTTTTGAAACCTGGAAGTATGTTCCGGTTAATCAGAGAGCGGCAATCCTAAATCAGATTGCAGATATTATTGATGCAAACAAGGAACATCTGGCTATGGTTGAAACGCTGGACAATGGAAAGCCGGTCAGGGAGACGTTAAACATAGACATTCCGCTGGCAG
Source organism: Lacrimispora amygdalina (assembly GCF_003432035.1). Classification (GTDB taxonomy): domain Bacteria; phylum Bacillota; class Clostridia; order Lachnospirales; family Lachnospiraceae; genus Lacrimispora; species Lacrimispora amygdalina. Next base: position 17,455 of record NZ_QOHO01000068.1, on the reverse strand, counting down.
CCCAGCATTTCCGTTATTTCGCCGGCTGCATAATGGCAGAGGAAGGAAGTGCCAGTATACTGGGGGACAATATGCTCAGTCTTGTTTTAAAAGAACCCATCGGTGTAGTCGGCCAGATCGTTCCATGGAACTTTCCGTTCTTAATGGCGGCCTGGAAGCTGGCGCCTGTTCTTGCTAGTGGCTGCTGCACGGTATTTAAGACCTCAAGTGCGACGCCTTTAAGCGTATTTGAGCTGGCAAGGCTGATTCAGGACGTAATTCCGGCAGGGGTCTTTAATGTGATTTCAGGAGGAGGTTCAAAATCAGGACAGTATATGCTGGAACACCCTGGTTTCAGAAAACTTGCATTTACAGGATCTACAGAGGTGGGAAGGAACGTAGCTCTGGCTGCGGCCGAAAAGCTGATTCCTGCTACACTGGAGCTGGGCGGAAAGTCAGCCAATATTTTCTTTGATGACTGTGACTGGGAGATGGCCATGGATGGCGTGCAGCTTGGAATTTTATTTAACCAGGGCCAGGTGTGCTGCGCAGGTTCCAGAGTGTTTGTGCAGGAGGGAATCTACGACCGGTTTGTGAAGGAAGCTGTGGAGCGTTTTAACAAGGTTAAGGTTGGGCTTCCATGGGAAGATGATACCCAGATGGGCAGTCAGATTAATAAAGGACATCTGGAAAAAATATTAAGATACGTGGAAATAGGTAAGGAAGAAGGAGCTAAGGTGCTGTGCGGAGGAGAAGCGTTTACCGGAGACGGTCTTGAGAACGGTGCGTTTCTCCGCCCCACTCTTCTTGGGGATGTGACCAATGATATGAGAGTGGCAAGGGAAGAGATCTTCGGACCGGTTGCCTGTATTATCAAGTTTAAGACAGAGGATGAAGTGATTGCCATGGCCAATGACAGTGAATTTGGACTGGGAGGAGCTGTATGGACCAGAGATATTAACCGGGCAATACGTGTTGCAAGAGCTGTTGAAACAGGCCGTATGTGGGTGAATACCTACAATGCAATACCGGAAGGAGCACCTTTTGGAGGATATAAGACTTCCGGAGTCGGACGTGAGACACATAAGGTGATGCTGGAGCATTATACACAGACTAAGAATATTATGATTAATTTAAGTGAAGTGCCTTCTGGTTTTTATCCTGTAAAATAAAAATTAACATGGGAATTTCCCGATCCACACTATATTGCAAAATCAAAGAGTACGGCGCAGAGTAGAAGATCTTACGGCTGCGCCGTTTTTAAATAATTGCATACCCTCTAATGGAATAGATGTATAGGTTAAGGTTAACCTGGAATGAGATATGATAAACAAACNNGTTTGTTTATCATATCTCATTTGTTATATAAAAAGCAAGAATAAACAACTTGTATGCAATCATAAAAGGGGTAAAAACAGGGGGTAAGGGAAAATATCTTGTGCAAAAACACGTCAATAATGGGGTAGGATTATTAGTATATGTGTGAAATATGAAAAATATAGTTGATTTTCAAGGATTAATGTGATATATTTTACAAAAAGGATGATCGCTGTAAAGAGATAAAGTGCTAACTGATATGCATTTACCGGGATACTGATATGCAATCTTATCAGAATGAAATACTTGTATGCATTTTACATTCTTTGATACAAAGGAGATTATAAAAATGGCAGAAATGGAAGAAGAAAAAGGTAATCAGAGAAATGACATATATAATCAGCTGCGGATGCAGATATTGAATCTGACCATTAAACCGGGAGAGCGGTTGAGTGAAAACTTATTATCCAGTCAGATGAATGCCAGCCGGACCATGGTAAGAGATGCACTCTCCCGCCTGGTTGAAGAAGGATACATTGTAGTCTATCCCCAGCGTGGCACAGAGGTGACATTGCTTGATTTAGAGCGGATCAGACAGGTTGTTTTTTCCCATACTGTATTGGAACAGGCCATGATAGAAGAGATTTGCCGCAAGGGATTGACTGAGAAACAATTTGAACAGCTGGAAGAAGTTTTAAATCGACAAAAGTTGGAGATTAATAATGAAAATCCCCTGGAATTTCTGGTGATAGAGCAGCAGGTACATTATCTTCTTTCTGCATTCTGCGGAAGGGAGTATACCTGGGAGGTATTCAGAACCATAGACTCAGACCTGCTGCGCTTGAACTATCTTCAATTTACCACGTTCAACTACCGGATTGATATGTCTTCCCTTACCAGCTGGGAACATGTTTTAGTAGAGGGACGTCTGCTCCTTGATAATTTAAGAAGAAAGGATGCGGAAGCAGCCAGCCTGATCTGTGCCAATCATTTTAATACCATTTTATGGAATGCAGGTACACTTCGGGATATTTATCCACAGTTCTTTTCCGGACAGGCATAAGAAGCCGGACCGGTTAGAAATAGAAATACCATATATGAGGAAAGGAGCGGGGAATCCAGGTTTTGAGAAAAGGCTGCTATTTTGCAGACCGGTTAACTATTATCAGCAGTATGGGGAATAAAAAGTTATAGGAGGTATTATTGTGGAGTACATTATTGGTATTATATTATTAATTTCTTTCTTTGGTCTGGCGTATTACTGCATCAAAGGCCATAACCTGATGATCGGCTTCTTGCTGATTACTCTTCTTTGGACCATTCTTCCGCTTGGAGGAACACTGTTTGTAAGCGAGTCATTTCTTGCTTCCAATCCGATTCTGCAGTTTGGTAAAGACAATACTCTGATTGCTGCCTTAAATAAGATTTATCAGTCGGCACCAGAAGGCTGGGGAACAACTCTGGTTAACGTATGCTGGGGTGCATGGTTTGGCCGTGTACTTATGGATACCGGAATTGCATCTACCCTGATCCGCAAGACTGTTGAGTTAGGCGGAGACAAGCCATTTGTAACAGTGGCACTTTTAAATGTGGTAACTGCCCTGATTTTTACTGCCATGACAGGAGCAGGTCCGGTAATTGCAATTGGTGTTATTGTACTTCCGATTCTTATGTCTCTGGGTATTCCCAAATCTGTAGCTCTGTTTACATTTATGGGATCAGTTGCAGCAGGTATTTATATTAACCCGGTTAACTTTACACAGTATCGTGCATTTTTCTTAAAACCAGATGAAATGCCTGAGTTTACTCTTGGCTGGTACGCTGTTCACTGGGGCTATGCTGCTCTTATTATCATGCTGGTTATTACTACTCTTCTGGCTGCTTTCTATTTAAAACGTGCCAAGACAGTTCACGCATGGGCTGCTCAGACAAGAGGAGCTGCTTCCGAGCAGAAGAATGCACCGTTTTATACCTTAATCCTTCCTGTAGTTCCGGTTATTTTAAAGATCTGGCTGGACTTCTCCGTAATCGGCGGTTTTGTAATTGCAGGATTCCTGGCACTTTTCCTTTGCGGAAGAATGAAAGGAAGTTTCAAAGAGAACTGTCAGCTGGTTAATAAGCTGTATTATGACGGCGTGGTTGATACCGCTCCGCTGGTAGGATTCCTTCTTACCCTTCCTATGTTTAACTCAGTTGCAGCCCTTGCTTCTCCTTACTTTAAAGTAATTCTTGGAAATGTAATGCCAAGAAGCGAGATCGTTGTGTGTATCGTATTTGCAGTGCTCCTTTTCATGGGCCTGTTCCGCGGACCCATGACCCTGGTTGGTTGTGGTGCAGCAACACTTGGTGTGCTTTCCAACGTTGCATCTTTCTCCATTCCATTCCTCTATGCGGTATTTGCAATTCCAACCATTACCGTCAATATCGGAAGCTGTATCACTCAGTCATGGGTTGCATGGGGGCTTGCTTATTCGAAAGTTGAATCACGAGAATTCTTAAAGCTTTCCATTCCCAATGCATATTTTGCCGGAGTGCTGCAGTATGTGGCAACATTCATCATGTTAGGCGGACTGGGTGCTGCATGGTTCCTGTCTTAATATCAGTCTCGGACAAGGAGACGAAATCTCAAAATCCAAAATGATTACCCCTGTCCGGGCGCGCTCCCTGCGCACCCGGACGCTTTTCAACAAACTGTAATTGAGGAGCAGTAACATGGAATCCGTGTTAATAAAATTTGATTTATTTATCTGGAAAGGAATGGAATACAATGGCAGAGCGTAAACACAGAGCAGTCCGAATGGGCATCGACGTAGGCGGAACATATACCAAATGCGTAGCCATGGACAATGATACCCATGAAATTATTGGGAAAAATGAAGTGAAGACCACACATGATGACAAAGATGGCGTTGCTGCCGGTGTTGTACAGAGCTTTCGCAACTGTATGCAGGAAAATGGCATTTTACCTGAAGATGTGGTATTCGTAGCCCACTCAACTACTCAGGCAACCAATGCTTTTATCGAGGGAGATGTAGCTTCCGTAGGCGTGGTAGGTGTTGCAGGAGGCGGTCTGGAAGGGCTGCTTGCAAAACGTCAGCTGGCACTAAAGGATATTGTGCTGGATGAAAAAGTGGGGCGTATGATTAAGGTTTATAATACATTCATTAAGAAAAAAATGCTGACCGAGGATGTCATAAATCAGAATATCAGCCAGCTTTTGGATCAGGGAGCAAAGGTAATTGTGGCTTCCATGGCGTTTGGCGTAGACAGCATGGATGAGGAACTTCGCATTCACGACTGTGCAAAGAAGAAAAATGTGCCGGTAACAATGGCTTCCGATATTACAAAACTGTATGGACTTACCCGCCGTACCCGTACGGCTGCGATCAATGCATCCATACTTCCCAAGATGATGTCTACTGCAAATGCTACAGAAAGTTCCGTTAATGCGGCTGGGGTTAAGGTTCCGCTTATGATCATGAGAGGTGACGGAGGCGTTATGGAGATTAATGAGATGCGTAAACGTCCCATTCTTACCGCACTTTCCGGACCTGCTGCTTCGGTTATGGGATCTTTGATGTATCTTCGTGCTTCCAATGCCATCTATTTTGAGGTAGGAGGAACCACAACCAATATCGGTGTTATTAAAAACGGCCGGCCAGGCGTGGATTATGCAAAGATCGGCGGCCATGATACGTACATTAACTCCCTCGACGTAAGAATCTTAGGCTGTGCAGGCGGTTCCATGGTCCGTATCAGCGACAAGGCTGTCGTCGATGTAGGCCCCCGTTCTGCCCATATTGCTGGCTGTGAGTATGCATGCTTCCTGCCGGAAGAGGAAATTGAGGATCCCCAGATCGAGCTGGTAAGTCCGAAACAGGGAGATCCGGCTGATTATGTAACTCTGCGTTTGAAAAACGGAAAGAAAATCTGTTTTACAAACACCGATGCAGCCAATGTTCTTGGACTGATTGATGAGAAGTACTTTGCACACGGTAATGCAGCATCTGCCCGCAAGGCAATGAAGCCGGTTGCAGACAAGCTTGGTATTACAGTGGAAGAACTTGCAACCCAGATACTTGATAAAGATTATGAAAAGGTCAGCGCATGTATCAACGCTCTGGCAGATAAATATAAGCTGGATCATGACAGTATGAGGCTGGTTGGCTGCGGAGGCGGAGCTGCTGCCTTAGTACCTTACTGCGCAGGGAAGATGGGACTTCAATACAGTATCCCGGAGAATGCGGAAGTAATCTCCTCCATTGGAGTAGCTTTGTCCATGGTTCGTGATGTTGTGGAACGTGTGATTCCTAATCCAAGCCAGGAAGACATCAGGGATCTGAAGAAAGAAGCAGCAGATCTTGCGGTCAGTTCCGGTGCTTCTCCGGATACGGTGGAAATCCACATCGAAATTGACAATCAGACTGGTAAGGTTACCGCCATTGCTACCGGGTCCACAGAGGTAAAAACCACTGATCTCTTAAAAGAATGCGATGAATCAGAAGCACGCAAGCTGGCAGAAGAAGATTTCGGGCCAAAAGTCTCTGACATCAGACTGGCGGATAAAACTGATAAATTCTTTGTATACCAGGGCAGCAGAGAAGGAAGATCACCGCTTAGAATCGTGGATAAGAAAGGTTTTATCAAGGTACAGTGTTCCGATGGTGTGGTAGAGAAATGCCATATTAAGAATTATGAGGAAACCGTTGAAAAAATCTGGAATGAAAATGCAGTCTTTAAAACAGATACCGTACTGCGCCCTGACTTTTATGTCTGCGTAGGACCAAGAGTCAGTGATTACAGCGCTGTGGATCTGGAACAGGTCATGCTGTTAATGAGTCTGGATCTGGGTGACCGGGAACCGGAAGAAGAAGTCCTGATTATTGCATCCGTTAGAGAAAGTTAAAAAATATGACAAAAGAAGAATTTCGGGAAGCCTTAAAACCCATTGGGGCGGGGCTTTTAGGCAGACCAAGCCAGCAAAGATATGAACGCCCCCATTTCCCAATCCGCACCATTGGGGACATGCTTTTAGACCTGGCAGAAATTGAACCATGGGAATGGTATGGCTATGCTTTTTCCAGAGAGCCCCTGAATGGAAAATTTAATGATGACCAGCGCAGGGAATGGATGGAAAAGAGTCTAGCATGCGGAAAAGAATATGCCGGTATCGTATGCAGAGAATATAAAACCCGGGATCCCAAGGAACTTGCAAAAGCCATGGGAATGAACGTTTCTTATCCGGAATTTCCGGAAAAGACGGACCGTGTGCTGTTTGCAGAATTCCGGGTGCCGGATAAGATCTGCATTTATATGGATGCAGTAAACAAGGCGGCCAGACTGTTTTTGAACCCAGAGGTAACCCGGGTCCTGACAGAAGGGCTGGATGTAAGCAGACTTTTATTGGCTCACGAACTCTTTCATTTTGTAGAAGAACGATATAAGCATGAAATTTTCACAAAGACGGAGAAGATATGAGTATAAAAGTTCCTTATGAAACAGTGAAAGAAACCGTAGAGAAAGCGCTTTTGCAGGCGGGGCTATCCAAAGAAAAGGCAGAGGTTTGTGCCAGAATCCATGCCCAGTCCAGCGCGGACGGTGTGGAAAGCCATGGATTAAACCGGGTTCCCCGTTTTGTGGAGTATGTATTAGGCGGCCTGGTAGATCCGGAAGGTGAGCCGGAATTAATAGGTGGTAAGGGCGCAGTGGAAAATTATGACGGACATCTGGGAATCGGCATCACCAATGCTCTTTTCTGTGCAGACCGCGCCATGGAGCTTGCCAAAGAACACGGAATCGGCTGTGTTGCATTAAAAAACACCACTCACTGGATGCGTGGCGGCACTTATGCATGGAGAATGGCAGAAGCAGGATTTATGGGAATGAGCTGGATTAATACGGAAAGCTGTATGCCGCTTTGGGGAAGCGATGAACCGGGCGTAGGAAACAATCCTTTCTGTATTGCTGTTCCAAGAGAAAACGGCCCCATCGTGCTTGATATGGCAATGAGCCAGTATGCTTACGGAAAACTTGGAGTTTACCGTCTGGCAGGCAAAAAGCTTCCGTTCCCGGGCGGATTTGATAAAGAAGGCAATTTAACCGATGATCCGGGAGCAATTGAGGAGAGCAGACGAATTCTTCCTACCGGTTACTGGAAGGGAAGTTCAATGGCCATCGCTCTGGATCTGGCGGCTGCTCTTATGGCCAACGGAAAAAGCGGTCTGAATCTGGATGAAGAAGGAAGAGGAAGCTGTACGGGCTGCTGCCAGATCTTCATTGCCTATGATCCTTATCTGTTCGGCACCAGGGAAGAAATTCAGGAAATGTTGAACAAGAGAGTAGCAGCTGCAGATGCCAGCCATCCGGAAAAAGAGGGAGGCAAAGTTACCTGTCCTGGCGAGCGTACTATAGAAACAAGAAAGCAAAGTATGGAAAACGGAGTCAATGTAGATGAAAAGATCTGGGAGCAGATCGTTGCCATCTCTGAGGGAAATTTGGAAACAACGGATATTGCAAGCAAATAAAACACAGCCCTATTAAGCGGAAAGAGGAAAAGATTATGCTGTTTTCTAATATCACAGTTGCAGAGAAATATAATTATCTGGAAGAAAAATTTACAAAAGCCTATGAATGGCTGAGATCAACTGACATTACATCTCTTCAGCCGGGAAGCTATAAAATCGCTGGCGACCAGGTTGTGGCAAATGTTCAGGAGTACACTACAATTTCTCCAGATGAGGCTTCATTTGAAACTCATGAAAAGTTCTTCGATATCCAGTACGTAGTTTCCGGCAGGGAGCAGTTTGGTGTCTGCAAACGGGATGGACTCACTGTTAAGGAACGCCGGGAGGAGAACGACTTAATCTTTTATGAAGAGCCGGGACTGAGCGGCAGCATACTTCTGGAAGAGGGAGATTTGATAATCGTTGCACCTGAGGATGCTCATAAACCCCGCTGCGTGGCAGGAGTACCCTGCCAGGTCAAAAAAGTGGTAGTAAAAGTGGCTCTGTAGCAGCTGGTTTTTGTTAAATTAAATTCATGCCAAGAGGCATCATTAAATGAGCAATCAGAACCTGATAAGCCTCATCGGTATTCCCGTTCTTTAATTGCTGATAAATATTTTCGTGTTCCTCTAACGTGGCCTGTGTCCGTCCTGTAACAGTAAGGGCATTGGCTGTCGTCAGGTGGATCATATAAAGGAGGCGCTGGAATAAGTGGTCAAATTCACTGTTCCTGGCGAAATGGACCAGAATCATATGAAACTGATGGTCCTCCTCCGTAAATGAGGCTGGAAAGCTGTCTGAAGTCAGTGCGGCCTTCTGCCTCTCAAGAGACGCTTCCATATCCTTAAGAAGAGCTGTAAACCGTTCGTCTCCTCTTAAAGAAGCAGCCAGATGAACGCAGAAACCTTCAATGGCACAGCGGACTTCAATGGATTCACGCATGGTTTCCTTATCCAGACGGCGAATCTTAAATCCCCGGCTTGGAATTATTGTGATGTAACCATCCTGGGAAAGGCACTGGAGAGCTTCCCGAAGGGGAGTCCGTGAAATTCCAAGTTCTTTTGCAAGTCTGGTCTCTGAATATAAAAGATCGGAGTCCAGTGATTTGGATAAAATCTGTTCTTTGATGGTATTATAAGCCTGTGACTGCAGGGAACCGCTATCGTACATGAAAAACTCCTTTCATGGTTTTAGCCTATCATACCCTAGAAATTTTCACAAGTCAACAAAAAACGATTGACCGGTATACCGGTATACAGGTATAATAGCAGCAGTAAGAAAAATAATATTTTATCTCGCAGGAGGAAATTCAAATGAGCGTATCACAATTAGGCAATGGTTTAAGAGTAATCGATTTAACAAAGCAGCTGGATCCGGCTACTGAATCAAGACGGTGCCATTTATTCCGTTTTAACACAGGCGGCCCAATTCCGGATTTCCATACCATCATGGATTTAACCAGCCATTTAGGAACCCATGTAGAATGTCCGTATCATCACAATGACAACTGGACTGATGTTCAGGGTCTTCCCATTAGTACATTTATGGGGCGCGCCATTTATGTAAACATTACACATATGGAGCCCAACGGAAAAATTAAGGCAGAAGATTTGGAAAAAGCCTGCGGTGACCGGATTAAAGAAGGCGATATCGTAATTCTGGATTCCCAGTATAAGCTGCCTCCATTTACTCCAGCTTCCAATACTGAGGAAGATAAGAGACTTTTTATCTGCCGTGAAACAGCAGAATGGCTGAAAGAAAAGAAAGTAAAATGTGTGGGATTCGGCGACGGTGTTTCCATCGAAAGCAACAACACCGATGTTTCTGCATTCCATGATGTTCTGATGGAAGTTGATGTGGTATTCCTAGAAGTGCTTAAGAATCTGGAGGAACTGACAACGGACACCTTCTTCATGTCCTATACACCAATTCCGATCAAAGGCCTTGATTCCTGCCCGATCCGTGCGTATGCCATTGAGGGAATCGCAGAGTTTTCCAGATAACGGAAGGTGAATGGATATGAAAATTGCAGTAATCGGGGCTGGAGCCATGGGGTCCATTTATGGCGGCCACTTGTCCCAAAAACATGAGGTTTATCTGGTGGATACTTCTCCTGCCATTGTAGAACATATCCGGAAGGAAGGAATCAGACTACAGGAGAATGGGGAAGAAAACGTATATTATCCCAATGCAGTAACTTCTGCAGAGGGTCTTCCGGTCATGGATCTGGTACTTCTTTTTGTGAAATCTCTGTATTCCAGGGATGCGCTTGTTTCAGGTAAGAACCTGATCGGAGAAGATACTTATTTAATGACTTTGCAAAACGGTTCCGGTCATGAAGATATTCTGGGAGAATTTGCCCCTGAGGATCACATTATCATTGGAACAACAGAAGATAACGGAGCAGTTTTAGGTCCCGGAGTGATCAGGAGAGGCGGAACAGGAAATACCAATGTGGGAATGCTTACAAAGGATAAACATGAGTTTCTCCCAAGACTTAAGGATGAGTTTGAATTCTGCGGCTTTTCCGTGAAGATTCATTCCAATATACAGCAGCTGATCTGGAACAAGCTCTTTACCAATGTTTCCTTAAGTGCAGTAACGGGAATTCTTCAGGTAGATATGGGATACATTGCCGCCAATGAACATGCCTGGAATATGACAGCCGCACTGATCCGTGAAGCGGTGGCAGTGGCACATGGTCTGGGACTGGAAGCAAATACAGATGAAATTATGGAAAAAGTAAAAAAGACGTCAGAGATGTCACCGGGCGGCTGTACCTCAATTCGTGCAGACATACAGAATGGACGGAAAACAGAGGTGGATATGATAAGCGGTTCGGTTGTAAGAGCAGCTAAAAAATGCAAAATACCCGTTCCAACCCATGAGTTTGTAGTGGAAATGGTACATGCTCTGGAAGGGAAAGAACGGAAATAAACTGCGAAGGAAGGGAGGGTGTCCCAAAGAGTCAGTGTGAATGAATACAGCTATATCTGGTATTGGAATGATTCCGGTACAGGAGTGACTGTATCCTGCTATCTGCCTTAGGGACACCCGTTTTTTATATGATTCCGGCAGCAGACCGGGATAATATGGGGTTCAGTTAAATGTCAGGGGGACAAACTATCATGAAAAAATTAATTGTAGCTTCAATATCGCCATTTGACAGACAGGGAAAAATCAACGAAACTTCAGCCAGACAGCTATGGGAAAGAAATCTTTCTGAAGGAGCAGATGGATTCTTTATCGGAGGAAGTTCCGGAGAGTGTTTTCTGCTTACAAGAGAAGAACGGATCCGTTCATTTGAACTGGCATCGGAGCTGAATGAGCGTTGTGAACTATATGCACATGTGGGTGCGATCAGCACAGATGAAGCCATTTTTTTCGCAAAAAAAGCAAAGGAACTGGGAATCCGGGGAATTGCAGCGACACCGCCTTTATATTTTGGATTTTCTGAGAAGGAAATCGCAGAGTACTATTATGATATTGCTGAGGCAGTGGGGGAGCCGGTCCTTTATTATAACATTCCATCCAGTACTCACAGAGAGCTGGATCTAAATAATCCGGAGACCAGAGATTTATTTAAATCTGGAGCAGTGGGAGCAATCAAACACACCAATTTAAACCTTCTGCAAATGGAACGGATTAAAAATATAAATTCCGATATCATCTGCTACGGAGGCTTTGAAAGCTCCATGGTTGCGTTTCTTGCGTTTGGCTGCGATGGTTTCATTGGAAGCAGCTTTAATTTCATGCTGCCCCAGTTTAGACGGATCATGGAATTGTACCTGGAAGGAAAAGAGGAGGAAGCCAGAGTTCTGCAGACCAAATCCAATAACATTCTGGATGTGCTTTTGAAAAACGGCCTCTGCGCAAACTTAAAGTACATTGTTTCCAGTCAGGGAATTCCAGCCGGCGAAGTAAGAAAACCTATGCTGCCTTTAACGGAAAGCCAGAAAGAAGAAATGGATGAGATTCTTTCCAAATATCTGGAGGTACGGTGAGACATAAAGGAGATAAATCATATGAAAGCGGTACAGATTGTAAAGCCGGGAGAATTAAAGGTAATTGATATAGAAAAACCCGGTCTTGATGAAGAAAACAATGTGATTGTGAAAATGACTGCTGCAGGAATCTGCGGTTCAGATGTGGGAATTTATCACGGAACCAATGCAGCGGCAACTTATCCCAGAATTATCGGGCACGAGATGGTAGGTGTAGTGGCAGAAACCGGTTCCTCTGTAAAAAAACTAAAAGTGGGTGACCGTGTAATCGTCAACCAGGTTACCAGCTGCGGACACTGTTATCCATGCCGCAAGGGAAGAGGAAATGTCTGTGATCATTTAAAAGTAAGGGGAGTTCATATTGACGGAGGCTATCGGGAGTATATCGCAGTGCCGGAAACGGACTGTTATCATCTTCCTGATTCCATATCTGATCAGGATGCGGTTATGATAGAACCAACCACCATTGCCATCCAGTCCTGCACCAGAGCAGAACTGGAAAAGGACGATATGCTTCTCATTTATGGTTCCGGTGCTCTTGGAAGCTCCATTTTAAAAATTGCCAGACAAATCTGTGACCACATCATTGTAGCAGATATTCAGGATGACAAGCTTGAAACTGCGAAATCCAATGGTGCAAAGCATACGATTAACGTTCTCAAGGAAGATCTTGTGGAAAAAGTGAAGGAATATACCCATATGCATGGAGCAACGGTATCCATAGATGCTGTCTGCAGCAAGGATTCACTGATCCGCCTTTTAAATGCCACCGGTAATGCCGGAAAGGTTATTACCATGGGATTTTCAACAGCATCCACAGAGATCAATCAGTTTGCAATAACGGCCAAGGAGCTTGATGTGAGAGGCTCCAGACTTCAGAATAAAATGTTTGGAAAAGCTATTGACATGATTCATGAGGGAAAACTGGATTTAACCGGTTCTGTTTCCCACACATTCCCGCTGACTAAGGCTCAGGAGGCCTTTGATTTTGTGGATAGCCATGATCCGTCTATCCGCAAGATTATTCTTACATTTGATTTTTAAAACCCCACTCTCTCTAAAAGAAGAGGTTCCTTCTGTGTATTAAAACGGAAGGAACCTCTTCTTTTTATCATAAGGCCGGTGGAGTGCGTCAGTTAAATAGTCATATATCCGGTTCATGGCTGCTAAATCTACCCATTCCGGTGTATCCCGGTATCCGCCGTGCATGGTAGAGGATATCTCCATTTGATCCAGAATCATATGAAATTCCGGCGGCTTGCCTAAAAGACCGCTGCCCAGCTTGGAAAGCGCATTGAGATACTGGATATCCCATCTGGGCACGCTGGCAATACTGATCGCGGGAGTCCGTCCGCCAGAAAAGGAGGCTTCGTCACTTCCTGGAAGATATTTAACAAGAACTCCGTTATGTGCTGCCAGAACCTCTTTTCTGCAAAATGCTTCTACTCCCGGTTTCCGTTCAAATCCCCGGCTGTAAACTGCAATGGTGTCACCATAACCGCATACATCAAGATTGATAACTCCTGTAATCTCCTGTTGATTCATGGAAGCAGCGTAGAGTCTGCTGCCGGTATTGCCTGCTTCCTCTCCGTCAAAGAAAGCAAAACGTGCAGGAAAATTCTCTTCCTTCAGCTTTCCGGCGAGTGACATGAGAATACACAAGGATGCTGCGTTGTCATTGGCTCCGAAGCTGCCTGGTACTGCATCATAATGGGCACAGAAAAGCGGACCAGGCTGGTTGTTCCATGGGATCAGAAGGTAGTTATAAATTCCTCTTGGAGCCTTTTGGGAAGGCGGCTCTTCCTGGATATCAAAATCCAGATGCTCCTTTACAAGCACCTCCCTCACAGCATTACGCCGCTGTTCGGGATCTTTTAAGGAAAGCTTTGCCAGATAATGGTTTAACTCCATATTTCATTCCCCTCCTAACGGGTACTGTCCTGCAGGCAGCTTTCTAACGGTACTTTTATTACGATCTTTCTTATGGGAGCCTCTGTATTGCCTGCTTTAATTGCAGGGATATGCACATCCCATGGAAAATAAATGGCGAAGGTTCCGGGAATCATATGAATCCGGCCTTCCGCTGCTGCAGGATCATTTTTGTAAAAGAGGATGTCTCTTGGAGTATCCAGAAGATTTTCCTCAACCTGTCCGTTTCCGTCGTCTGTGTAGAAGCCGGCTTCTTCCGGGCCGCCGCAGGCAAGAAACTGTACATCAATGTTCTTTCTGTGAATCTCAGGACGCAGTCCGCTTCGGTCTCCGGTCTTTAAATCCAGTACCTGAAGAATTACAGGTACACCATTAAGGTCGATGGAAAATACGCCTGGTTCGTGGGCTGCCATGTCATGCTCGGTTAAATAACGGATTGCACAGCCAAGAGGGGCGGGGAGAATGGCAAGCTGCTCGTTCAGCATGGGATTATAAATATTTCCAAAAATCATAATTTATTCCTCCGTTAATTTACAAATCAGGTATCGTCTTTCATTCTTACTGCATGGCAGTTAATCCGCCGTCTACACCAAGGATCTGTCCGGTCACAAATGAGGAGGCATCACTGCATAAAAACAGTGCAGCTGCCGCAATATCTTCTTCCTGCCCGATTCGCCCCAAAGGAATCCGCTTCGTCAGGGTCTGGTAAAACTGGGGGTCATCCAGCTGAAAGGCATTCATAGGCGTCCGGACAAAGGTTGGGGCAATGGCGTTGCAGGTAATGCCATATTTTCCCCATTCACATGCTAATTGTCTGGTATACATATTCACGGCTCCTTTGCTTGTGCAGTAAGCCTGATCCCTTTCTGGCTATGAAAGTCCGCAGTCTGGCAGTCTGACCGGCTTTCAAGAAAATAGTCCGGATAACACTCCTGTAATGGCGGAACCAGAAGCTGGATCCGGGATAGATGATGGCGGTAAACCGTGCATGCCCGGTCGGTGTTTCTGGCAGCCAGCGCGTCGGTTAGAGCTGTAAGGTCTTTTATAAAATCTTCTGTAACAGAAGAATCAGATGCAGCCAGATATAAAAGCCGCTGAAGATCCATTCCGGCTTTCTGGACAGCTTCCCATATATGGTTCATCTTTCCCCCAAGTTCATAAAGAAGATGGTAATAATCGGTGATTAACCGGACGGAATGGGATAAATCTCCCTGGGATAAATAGTCTTCAAGCTCCTGCAGATGGTGATAAAGAACATCAAACTGAGAACCCTTTACATTTCGGATAAAGATATTCTGGATCATGGATGTTCCCAGCTGTTTATGAATCCATAAGGTTTGTTCGATCCGGCGGGTATCTATCTTAGAAACAAACGCACCTTTCTGGGGAATTATATCAATCAGATTTTTCCGGGATAGCTTGTACAGGGTATCATGGACAGGAGTCCGGCTGATGTTCAGAGCATCAGCCAGCTCCACCTCATTCATCTTTTTTCCCGGAGGGAGATGCAGGTTTAGAATAAAATGACGTATGATCCGGTATGCATACTGCCTGGCATCTTCGGAGTGCCTTCTGGGCGGTAATTTCTGAAACGGTATGAGTGACATGTAAAACTCCGTTCTGCCGCACTAAAAACGGCATATTTCTTCCTATATTATATCATGAGTTTCCTTGTTTGGTAAACCCTTATGAAAAAATCATAAACGACGGAATGAGATATAAAAACGTTACAAAATATTAATTAATAATTAAAAAAATAAAAGGTTGTTACCATTTGGGTTTTATGCTATAATTTTACTGCTTTCGATTTTACATATAAAAGCAGGGGGATAGCCAATACCAATTAACGAGGAGAAATTATGAAAAAGAGAATTTATTCTATTTTAATGGCCTGTTTATTGATTGCAGCACTTGCAGGCTGCAGCAAAAAGGCAGAAACCGCGGCAACAGAAACAACTGTAGCAGAATCACAGGCAAAAGACACAACTGCAGCAGAATCACAGGGAACAACAGAAGAAAGCAAAGCAGATGAAGTGAGTACAGAAGCTGGCGCTGCAGAAGGATTCACAACCTTTGAAGATCCCAACGGAGTGTTTACAGCCAGCTATCCGGGAACACCAAAAGAGATGAAGCAGTCAGTTCCTTCCGGAAATACTACAATTGACATGTATTCCTATATGCTTGAGCAGGAAGATGCCCTTTATAACGTGATGTACAGTGCTATACCAGAGGGCAGTGCAGCAGATCCCGCAGCTATGCTGGAGGGTGCCGTTTCCAATATTCCCTATACAATTGATGAAAGCAGTGATATTACCCTTGGAGAATATAATGGAAAAGAATTAAAATACAGTGCTCCTTTAGGATCTGATAACATCACCTTCTATCATAGAGTATACATTGCAGGAGATTATATTTACCAGCTCCAGGCAGTTTCTGCAACAGGAGAAAGAACACCGGAAATCGATACCTTCTTTAATTCCTTTGCACTGAAAAAATAAGATTCTTATTAAACAGCTATAATCAGGATTCCCCAATTCTGTTATTTATGTATCGTTAGAAAGATTCCGGTCGAAAAAGGCAGGAAAAAGCCCCGTGAAACAAGTATGACTCATACTCGTTTACACGGGGCTTATTAATTACTGAATAAAAGTTCCTGCCTGAATCTGATCCACAATTTCTTTGTACTGTGTCTGAATATCCTCTGGTACTGCATTTGAGAATGTTCCAATGCTTAAGCAGCCATTTCCTAAATCGCCGTAGATGGTCTGTCCGCCGAACTTATCTGCTTCCACATCCTTCATACATGCCTTTAACAGAGCTGCGTTGTCGGTTACCACAGAGCAGATAATAATCTTGTCGTCAGCAGAACCTAAATCTCCAGGCTGACCGATATCGTATCTGCCTTCTGAGCCAGCCAGAGCTTCCCGTGCTCCGGTATCGACTGCGGAGGCATCACCAAACATTACATCGACGTCATAGGTGGAGACCATGGAGGAAGCAATCTCCTTGCCCTTGGCGGTATCGCTGAAAGAGCCTGCATAGGCAGAAGAAACCTTAATATCAGGATTTACCTTTTTTGCTGCTTTTTCATAACATTCCAGCTTTGCCTTTGTGGTATCTAACTCCATACCGCCGATAAATCCGATGTTGTTTGTCTTACTCATAAGGCCGGCTAGAGCACCTGCCATGTAACCGATCTGCTTCGCATCAGGAAGAATGGAGGTGATGTTTTCTGTCTCAACGGTTCCGTTTAACAGTGCAAAATTGATTTCCGGATATTCTTCTGCTACCTGCTTTACTGCATCGGTATACTGATTGCCGGGAGCAAAGATCAGGTTATAGCCAAGTTCTGCATAATCTGTCATAACGGTGGCAAAATCAGCAGTCGCTACGTTGTCGGTGTACACAGTTTCCCAGCCGCTGTCCTTTGCTGCATTTACCATAGCCTGATAGCAGCTTGCGCCCCAGCCTCCGTCAGATACAGAAGAGTCAAGGACCATGGCCACCTTATAGCCTGACGCTTTTGACGTTTCGGCAGCTTTCGTTTCCCCGGCTTTTGTGGTTTCCGTTTTTGCAGTTTCAGACGCGGAAGTTTCTGCTGCAGAGGTTTCTGTTTTTGTTGGTGCAGCCGTGCTGCCGCATGCAGCCAGGCTCATGGCAGTAAGGACTGCAGCCATGATGAGAGAAGCTGTTTTCATAGTCTTTTTCATAATAATCTCCATT
>NZ_QOHO01000067.1 GCF_003432035.1 Lacrimispora amygdalina | reverse complement strand
GGATTATGTGTTATAATGAAGCAGAATTTATTTTTCAAATTCTGTTTATTGATAATAGAAAATAATAAGAGGACCTGTCAGAAATGGAAATAAAAAAACATAAAAAAGAAGCCATATTAATTGTTGTAATTCTAGCAATATCATTCATACTTCTTATTGCGAACCAGATCATTTTTTCAAAGCCTGCCGGATATCTGGAAATTACCGTAGATGGCAAAGTTGTGGAAACTCTGGATCTAAGCCATGATACAGAAGTTTTAGTGAACGGGTACCAGGGAGGCACCAACCGCATTGTAATCCAGGGCGGTAAAGTGCACGTTTCCGATGCAACCTGCCCGGACAAAATCTGTATTCACCAGGGCACGATTGAGCACACAGGGGAAAGCATCGTCTGCCTGCCCAATCGTATGATAGCCCAGATCATCGGTAATTAAACATCTAATCAGTTCTTTTGTCTCCAAAGAAGAATAATGCCACCGTTCCGGGGCCTGTATGGGATCCTATTACGCAGCCGATACTGTTTATGATTATTTTCCCTGCGAGCATGGGAAAACGTGCCTCAATAAGGGCTGCTACTTCTTTTGCATCGGTCTCACAGGCAGAGTGGGCAATCGCGCATTTTCCGTTGTAGCGTGAGCCATTTTGGGCATGGAGTTCCATCATCTTTACCATTTCCTGAATGGCTCTTTTTTTTGTGCGTATTTTCTGTCTTGGTATCAGATGTCCTGTATCATCAATATTCATGAGAGGGCAGATATTTAAAACAGTCCCCAGCATGGCAGAGGTGGCAGATATCCTTCCTCCCCGTTTAAAGCTGGTGAGATCCGTTGAGAAAAACCAATGATGTACAGAAAGCCGGTTATTCATAACCCACTCTGCCGCTGCTTCCAGCGTTGCTCCTTTATCCCGCAAATCTGCCGCCGAATCAGTTAAAAGTCCATAACCGGATGATGCCCCCAGAGAATCCAGTATAATAATGGTTCTTTCCGGATATTTCTGCCGCATCTCAGCTCCAGCCACACAGGCGGAATTATAAGTACCGGAAATTCCGGAAGACAGGGTCAGATGCAGAATATCATTTCCTTCTTTTAAAATCGGCTCAAAGAAATTACAGTATTCCTCAACATTTACCTGAGAGGTATAGGGAGCTGCTCCTTTGGCAATCCGATCATAAAATTCTTCAAACGGAATACTATCTCCCAAATCATCGGGATAAGTAACCCCATCCATAGTATAATGAAAACATACATAAGGAATTTTACGTCTTTCAAAAAATTCTTTTTTCATATCTGCCGTAGAACAACATGTTAAAACAAATTTCTCCATACCCGTACACCTCCTGCCTTAACCGGCATTTCTATAGTTTTTTTCCCTGAACCGGAATTTTAACCATAAATTCCGTTCCAACATCAATGGTTGATTCCACCGTAATGGTGCCATGATAAAAATTCACAATATGTTTTACAATGGACAGTCCCAGACCGGTTCCGCCCTGCTTTTTGCTTCTCCCTTTATCAACCCGGTAGAACCGTTCAAATATTCGTCCAAGAGATTCTTTTGGAATTCCCATTCCGTTATCTTTTACCCGGATCACCACGTTGCGGTCTTCTTCCCTCACAGTAATCCATACCTCTCCGCCCGGTTTATTATATTTTACCGCATTGCTGACCAGATTGCCAATCAATTCCTTCATCTGCTGGCCATTGGCATAGATGCAGACCGGCCTGCAGTCCATATGGATCAGGACTTCGTGGGATGCAGCAAGCGGTTCCAGTGATTCGATTATATCCTCCACCAGTATGGAAAGGCGCACTTCGCTTTTTAATACTTCTGCTTCCTTTGTTTCAAGACGGGATATCATAAGAATATCATTAATCAGATTATTCATATTTCCCGCTTCTTTCTTAATCCGCTTAATAAAATCAGCCTTCTGCTCCTCATCCTGTATGATACCGCTTTCCAGAAGTTCTGCATACCCCTGTACGGAAGTGATAGGGGTCTTTAACTCATGGGAAGCATTGCTGAAAAATTCCTGGCGAATCTGCTTTTCCCGTTCAATCTGGTTTAGATACTCCTTTACGTTCTTTGACATTCTGGTAGTGGTTTCTGCGATGATATTAATTTCCGGATATTGATACGTTTCAAAGGAGAGATCCGTATAATCCCCATTTACTTTCAGCATTTCCTGGGAAATTTCCTTAAGCGGCCGTGTAATCGACTCAGCAAAACTGTCCGCTGAAAAAGCAGAATACATGATTGCGGCAAGAAAGCTCAGCCATACAGCCGGAAGAAGAAGCATTAAGTTTTCTTTCATCCCAGTATAGGGAACCGCCATTCTGAGAATGTAATCCCCTTTGGATGACTTGATAGCCACATAGAGCATATTTTCCTTTAATGTATTTGAATAACGTCTGGAGGTGCCTACCCCTTCCGCCAGCGCCTCCTTTATCTCTTCCCTGTCTCCATGGTTATCCAAAGAAGCGACCGGTACTTCTCCAGTATCGGCCGCTACAGTTCCATCTAAACGAATGACGGTGAAACGGCTATGGTTTTCGCTTAATGTAGGCTTTAGTTCTCCGATTTCCTTTTCTAAATCACCGGTATAATCCAGAACCTCATCCATAGCCTTTAATGTATATTTCATATCTTTTTTGGAATTTTTAAGAAGCGCACTGCTGGAGGCAATATAAAATATGGAACTGCTCAGTACCAGCACCACAAGTATAATCTGAATAAATTTCACAAAAATCGCCTGTTTCATAATACCTCCGTCAGCCTTTAAGCATCATTCCTTTTTTACTATTCTTCCGTCCTGATAAAACGATATCCTACTCCCCGGACTGTCTTGATGCAGGAGCCGCCATTGTCTCCCAGTTTCTGCCTCAGTGTCCGGATATGCATATCAAGAGTTCTGGTTTCTCCGTCATAATCATAACCCCAGATATGATTCAAAAGTTCATCTCTGGTAACAACCTTATTATGATTTTCCATTAAATACTGCAATAAATCAAACTCTTTTAATGTAAGCTCGACTTTCACTCCGTCACAATAAACTTCTCTGGTCTTTTTGTTTAAGTTCAGACAGTACTGCTCCAGCTCATCCTCAGATCCCTGGTTTTTTGTACTCCTGCGCAGAAGGCTGCGGATGCGCGCTGCCAGCTCCATGACACCAAAAGGTTTTGTCATATAATCATCTGCACCGCCATCCAGACCGGCCACCTTATCAAATTCCCGGTCCTTTGCAGTCAGGACAAGAATGGGAATGTCTTTTAACAAATCGTTTTTCCGGATTCTGCGTATTGCCGACATTCCGTCCATGCCGGGAAGCATGAGATCAAAGACTGCCAGCGCCGGTTTCTCAGTTTCTATATTCTTTAGAGCTTCCTCTGCCGTCTCATAGGAAGAAACCTCATATCCAAATCCCTCCAGGGCAATTTTAATTAAATCCCTGATATTATCATCATCTTCCACTACATAGATTCGTTCCATACATTCTCCTTTCTGTCTCAAAAAATTAAATCCGCTTGTTATATCTCTTCTTTTACATAACCAGCAATATTATGGGCATGATCAGAAATTCTCTCTAAATTGCTTAATGCATCCAGGAATACAACTCCATTTTCCGGTTTACAGGATTGAGTGGATAGTCGTTCTATATGGCGTTCTCTTAATTCTTCCTCCAGACTGTCTACGTTCTCCTCGCACTGAACCACGGAACGAACCTCTGACATGTCGGAGGTTTCTCTGGCTTTAATTGCATGTTCCAAAGAAGCGCGGACAGCCTTTAACATTTCCTTCATTTCGCTTTCTGCTTCCTGGGAGAAAATAATATTACGGTTCGCTTTCTCCGTCGCCAGTTCTGATAAGTTTTCGCAATGATCACTGATCCGTTCAAAATCGCTGATGGTGTAAAAGAGATTTTTAACTAGGATATGCTGTTCTTCATTTAAAGACTGATTGTTGATTTTAATTAAATAATCGGTCAGTAATTTCTCATAATGATCGATTTTCTGTTCCAGTTTTTCCACCTGTTTTATCTCAGATAAATTACTGGTGAGTAATGCGTCTGCAGCCACATCAAAATTCTCAAGAGCTGCGTATCCCATATTCACTACTTCATGGTTTACATTCTCTATGGCAAAAGAAGGTGTTTCCAGAATTCGATCGTCTAAGTGGCGCTTCATTTCACTTTCGGAATCAGATGCTTCTTCTTTCTCGTTACCTCTGACAAAGATACCGGAAGCTTTCACCAGAAGTCCGGCAAAAGGAAACAGCAAAATGGTATTCGTTACATTAAAAACAGTATGAAAAACAGATATTTCCACACTGCTGATTCTGGAAGAAGCCAGCACGGGGTTCATCTGAAATAAAATGAACATAATAATACCAAATATGACAGCCCCCGCTACATTAAACATTAAATGAATGACAGCCGCACGCTTTGCTGTTCTGTTGGCACCCAGACTGGAGAGCAGAGCCGTTACGCAGGTGCCGATATTCTGACCGAGTGTAATAAAAATAGCGGACTGCCAGTTTACAATTCCATTCAATGCAAGAGTCTGTAAAATACCGACAGACGCAGAAGAACTTTGTATAATTCCTGTTACCACAAGCCCCGCAAGAATTCCCAGAATTGGATTTCTGCCCAGTACCGAAAATGCCTGTCCAAAAATAGGAGCATTCCGGTAAGGAGTAATGGAGGCAGACATAAAGCCAAGTCCGATAAATAAGACACCAAAACCTACCAGGATTTCACCAATCTGTTTTTTCTTTTCATTCTTTGAAAACAGGCTGAAAACAGCGCCCACACCCACCAGTGCAGGAGCAAAGAATTCCGGCTTTAACATCTCTCCCCATTCACTCATGGAAACGATCCAGCTGGTAACAGTTGTTCCGATATTGGCACCCATAATAATGCCCACTGCCTGCTGAAGATTCATAATTCCCGCATTGACAAACCCAACCACCATAACCGTAGTGGCCGAACTGCTCTGTATAATAGCTGTAATTCCGGTTCCTAACAAAACCCCCATCAGCCGGTTGCTTGTTAATGCACCAAGCAGCTGCTGCATCTTATGACCGGCAGATTTTTGAAGTCCATCAGCCATGGCGTCCATTCCGTAAAGGAACATCCCCAGTCCTCCAATAAACTTAAATAGCATTTGTATATCTGTTATTGACATATTGTCCTCCCGTATTTCATGATATATCATGTTATGTAAGTATCATATCAAATCTATGTAAAGTATTATACATAGGAATGTAAAATTTATGTAAATTTTTATCTTATTGTAAAATTTCTTTGTATACACGGAGAACATTGCCATAAAAAACAGCTTCAATTTCAGATTCATGAAAGCCTTCTTTTTTCATAAATGCTTCTAAAAGCGGCAGATCTTCCGGAGATTTCATCTCAAGTTCTCCTCCGATTCCGTCAAAATCCGATCCAAGACCAATGCAGCCGATTCCTCCAGTCTGCTTTAAATGTTTTATGTGTGAGACCATATCCTCAATCCGGCTTAACGACTTCTCCCCTTTCTTCCAGTCATGAAGAAAATCGCCGCAAAAATTAATTCCAGTAACTCCTCCCCGCTCTGCAAGCATTTTAATCATTTCATCGGTTAAATTTCTTGGGTTGGAAGCTATGGTTCTGGCGTTGGAATGGCTTGCCACAAACGGCTTCTTCGTGTGACGGAATACATCGTAAATTCCTGCATCGGACAAATGAGACACATCAATGATCATGCCCAGCCTTTCCATCTCCTCCACAAAGGCAATCCCTGTTTCTGTCAGCCCGTGCTCTGTTTCCGGTTCAAAAAAAGCCTCTTCCTTCTCAATCCGGATCCGGTTTGGATAAGCCAGTTCATTGATATGGTTCCATGTAAGAGTCATCATACGGACTCCCAGACGGTAAAAATTACGCAGAAAAGCAATTTCGCCCTGACAGACACCGCCCTCTTCAATGGTTAACATAGCAGACATTTTTCCTTCTATCCGGTTCTTTTCAATGTCTTTAAATGACCTTACAATTCCGATTAAATCCCCATATTCCTCCAGCTCCGTGTAAAATAAATCCAGCAGCTTCATGCAGTATTCAAACGGTCTTTCATGCTTTGTCAGTTCCGTAAAGAGAGCAAAATTCTGCAGACAGTAATTTCCTTTTTTCATTCTCTCCAAATCAATATGACAGTCATTTTTTAATATAGAGCAGTCTTTTCCTGCCTGTTTTCTGTAATAAAGCTCCGCTATGGTATCACAATGCATATCTGCAACATTCATTTTCTAATCCTTTCCTGTAACCCAGTTTCTCTGATGCCCGAAAAGGAGCAGCCCTTACAGAGCTACTCCTTTGGTACCTATGCAAATAGTATCACTCCTATGACAGATTTGCAAGAAATTATTCTTTTGTTAATCACTCCGAAGTGCATCAATGGGTCTTAAGTTAGCAGCACGGCTGGCCGGCATGTATCCAAACAAAAGCCCGATTCCCACCGATACACTGAAAGAGACAACAACCGCGCCCGGCGTAGGTGTTGCAGCAATCCCTATGGCAGCCCCGACTATGGTGGTTGCCGCTGAACCTGCTGCGATACCCACCACTCCTCCAAGAGAACTGGTAACAGCCGCTTCGATTACAAACTGCTGCATAATGTGAATCTTCTTTGCTCCCAGAGCCTTTCTTATTCCAATCTCCCTCGTCCGCTCTGTCACTGACACCAGCATAATATTCATAACTCCCACACCTGCCACCAGAAGTGAAATTCCGGCAATCCCTCCCAGGACCATGGACATCATGGCAATCATGGAATCTAAGGATTCCAGCATTTCACTCATGGCAGTGACCCGGAAAAGACCGTCATCTTTGTAAATGTCCATCAGAAATGTTTCCAGAGATTCCTTGGCTTTCGCCGTATAGTCCGTATCTGCTGTTGCAAACACATAGCTGCTGATACGGGCAGTATTGTTTAACTTCGCCGCACTGCTGTAAGGAAGATAGAGGATGTCATCCGTTCCTCCCTCTTCCAGCTCATTCTCATCCTGTCTGGAAATCACACCCACAATCCGGTAGGCACTGCCATTTATTTTAATTGTTTTGTCTAAGGCATTATCCACACTTCCATATAATTTCCAGGCAACATAATAGCCTGCAACGCACACCTTCTGCCTGGAAGCAATATCGGAATAGGAAATAAAACGTCCTGCATCCAGAGTCTGATCCTTCATGTCTAAATATTCTTCACTGACTCCGGTTACTGTCGTATCCTCCAGAGACTCTGTTCCGTATTTTAAGGCTGCACTTACGGAAACACTTGGCGTCATATGGGAGAATAAGTCCCGGTTGTCATTGTAAAACTGATACATCTCATCTGCGTCTGCATATCTGGTTGTTAAGTTTGTTAAATGGACCGTCATCTGATTGGTACCCATGCTGGTAAAGCTGTCCTTCATATAAGACATCTGGCCGTTTACAAGGCTGACCAGAATAATGACCGATGCCACACCGATAATAATCCCCAGCATGGTAAGAAAGGAACGCATTTTATTACTCCAGATACTTTTCAGAGCCATTTTAAAGGATTGCAGAATATTCATTTACGTCTCCATCAAAATTAATCTTGCCATCATGCACCCTGATCACACGCCGTGCCTCTAAGGCAATGGAGCTGTCATGGGTTATCATCACAATGGTGTTGCCTTCATCATTTAGTTCTTTTAAGAAATCAAGCACATCCCGGCTGGTTTTGGAGTCTAAGGCTCCTGTGGGTTCATCTGCCAGAATCAGGGACGGATTTCCGGCCAGAGCCCTGGCTATGGACACTCTTTGCTGCTGGCCTCCGGATAGCTGGCTTGGGAGATTTTTCCACTTTTCTGCCAGTCCCACCCGTTCCAAGGAGGCCATGGCACGTTCTTTCCGTTCTTCGGTGCCGGCTCCTGAATAGAGCAGCGGCAGCTCCACATTCTCCAGAAGATTTAATCTGGGAAGCAGATTATACTGCTGAAATATAAAGCCGATCATTTTATTTCGTATCTGTGCCAGCTGATTGTCCGACATGCTTCCCACATCTTCTCCGCCTAAAAGATACTGACCATCACTGGGAACATCCAGGGCGCCGATAATATTCATGAGAGTGGACTTGCCGCTTCCCGATTTTCCTACAATGGCAACAAATTCTCCGCGGAATATGGTCATGGTCACTCCGTCGTTTGCACGTACCTCTTCCTCTCCCATCTGGTATACCTTGTAGATTTCCTTCAACTCAATCAAGGGCTCTGCCACGTTTCATTCCTCCTCATTATTTTGACTGGAACTGGCCGCCTCCGCCGCTGATTCTGCGGTTATTTCCGCTGCCGTTTCGTCCTCCGCCTTCCATGGCGCCGCCCATTCCTCCTGGGGGACCTCCCATTTCTCCCTGCATACCGGTAGTTTTACTGGTGCTTACTGTGGTCTGCGCAACATAAACTTCCTGATTTTCTAAAAGACCTGAAGTTATCTCCACATAATCATCATTGATAATTCCGGTTTTTACTTCAACCTCTTTAAATCCTGCAGGAATATTTCCTTTCGCCTCTTTTACAGTATCATCCTTTACATAAACATAATTCCCCCTTATCAGCGCATCTGCCGGTATTGTAAGTACATCAGCGGCTTCATCAAGAACAATGATACCGTCTACGTTCATGCCGGGAAGGAGATCATCCATACCGTCATTTAGTGTGATGGTAACCGGATAATTTGTCACTCCATCAGTTGTGGTGCTTTTCAGACTTACATTGGTGACTGTGCCGGAAAATGACTTTCCGCTTACTGCGTCGGCAGTTATTGTTACGTTCTGCCCCACTGCCACTGATTTGACATCCAGTTCATCCACACTCATTTCAAAGGTATAATTGGACATGTCATAGATTGTTGCAAGTGTGGTACTTCCGCTTGAGCTTTTAGTAATCTTATCTCCCACCTTAATACTTTTTGTGATCACTTTACCTGATATGGGAGCAGTAATCGTATAATTATCGTAGGTTTCCTGGGTGTTTTCAAGGGAACTCTTTGCAGATTCCAGTGAAGATTCCGCTTTATCCAGGGCATCCTTATAAGTACGGATGAGCGCTGACGCACTTTTGTTCTCCATGGTGAAAACAGGTGTGCCCTTGGTCACGTAATCTCCCTCGTGTACAAGCAGCGCGCCCACCTCCACTCCTGCCGGAAGATCTGCTTTCATGGTGGTCTCTAGCTTTGCTTCAAAAGCCCCTTCCATGCTGCATACAAAACCGCCCGCTGTTGCCGTCGCCGAAGAATCTTTTGTCAGTCCTCCCGGATTTGAAACTTCAATGGTGACATAACGGACAATCCGGCCTCCTGTCAGTGTCACATCCATATTTCCTACTGAAACAACCGTTCCATTGACCTGCTCTCCCGTATCCACCAGTGTTAAGACCGCAGGACTTCCCGCCGGTATCTGGGCTGCCTCTCCAGAAAGAAATGGAAGCTTGATTTTCATGACGCTGTCATCTACGATGGAGGCAATTTCAGTTTTATCACTGATTTTATCTCCCTCTTTTATGGACAGAGCGCTGATGTATCCCGTTTCCGTAGATTTGTATGTATTTCCGCTATAATCATTTAAAGCATCATTATAATTATCCAATGCGACCTGGTAACTTTCCTGCGCCCGTTCAAGGGAGTTATTGGCCGAGGTCAGCTGGCTATCTGCTGACGAGCTGTCAATCCTGTATAAGATCTGGCCTTTTTCTACCTCATCACCCTCTTCAAAATTCGCCTCAACGACTTCTCCTTCTGCCAGTGAGGTGATATCATACGTATCCTTCGGAGAAATAGTTCCGGAGGAAGATAATTTGGAAGAGATGTCTCTTTTTGTTACAACTGCTGTTTTGATTTTTTTCGCTTCTGCATCTGCCTGTCTGCTCTTCTTATATGATGTTGCAAAAAAGAGTCCTGCAAGTGCAGCTGGAATCAGGATCAGAATGATTAGAATCTGCTTCTTTCCTTTTCTTTTTTTCTGATCAGTTCTTAAAATTTTCTGGATGATCTTTTTCATTCCGGTCTCTCCCGCTAATCTTCTATATAATCAATGACAGTCCTTGTTTCATCTCCGTTATTGTCGGTGGAAAGCGTATAAACAAGAGTAACGGTATCTCCGACTCTCAAATCTCCATAAGAAGAAAATGCGAACTGCATCTCAGTGCTGGTAAGCGTATAGGTATTTCCATCATCAAGAATAATCGCACTGGGATTCATTAAATCGGTGGAATTATACACTACATTTGTTATTTCACCAAATGCCGCGGACCGTCCGCTTTCATTTTCAGTTCCAACGGTATAAAGCCATACTGTTTTTGATAATGAATGATAATAGACGAGAACTCCATCTGAACTTTCCAGTGCTGCAGAAATGGCATCACTGGAATTTGCCACTGCCTCTCCATCCAGATATACATTGGCTGCACTGAGTTTAAAGGGCAGATAATTGTTCAGGCTGCTCTTGCTTCTTACCACTCTCGGCCCCTTTAAACTGTTATCAACCATGGTAAAGGGATTAATTTCACCGTCTTCGGTCAATTCACAATCTAAAATCTTTCCATACATGGTGCCGGAGGTATTGTCTGTTTTCAACAGATTATAAAACAGATTAATGCAGTCATCCTTTTGCATCACTTCCTGGGCTTCCATATTGATGTTTTCATCTAATTCAAGAAAATGATACTTAGATAGCCTGGATCCCGACTGGTCACCAGTAAAATCCGAATTCTTATATCCCAATAATGCCAGAACTCCTTTCACTGCATCCTGAAGTGTTATGTATTCATCCGGTTTAAACAACCCTCCCAGATAACCATTCATCCACCCCTGTTCTGCAGCTATCCGGATCTGAGCCGAATATTCATTGTCTCTTGGCACGTCTGCAAATACAGAAGTATTGCTTAAACTGCTCACTGTGCTTCGGTAAGAAGAAGCATTCACCAGCATGGAGGCAAATTCCCCTCGTGTGACAGTCATATCGGTATTGGTCGTATTCATGATACCCGATATACCGATGACTTTTTTTCTTAAATCAAAATTGGCTGATGCCTCCGCTCTCATCGGTGTAACCGCCGTTGCAGCCAAAACAACTGCAAGAGAAGCCGCTGCTCTTCGTGCATTCATTCAGGTTTCTCCTCTCCTTTATAAGATTTCTTATTATCTTAACAGATCCTTGTGATGGCTTTGTGATGGCAGACTGAAATTAACCTGAAATAAGCCTTAGCTAAACCGCCGCCTTTTTTTGCTGTTTCAGCTTAATTTAAGATTGAACCATTATAATAAAAAACAGGCACTGCATTGCTTAAAATCGCTTTAAAGGCTATAATAACCAGTAATAAGTTCCTATTTAAAACAAAGCAAAGGAGAACTTAACCATGAAGCTGTTAATTGTGGAGGATGAAGTCAGACTGGCAGAAGCCATGGGGCAGATTATGAAAGAGCAGCATTATCAGACTGATCTTGTTTATAACGGAAAAGACGGATTATACTGCGGTCTGTCCGGGGAATATGATGTGATTATTCTGGATGTGATGCTCCCTGGTGAGAATGGATTTCAGATTGTTGAGAAGCTTCGTGAAGCCAGAATACAAACTCCCATCCTCATGCTCACAGCCCGTGACAACATCAGTGATAAAGTAACCGGGCTGGATAAGGGAGCCGATGATTATATGACAAAGCCATTTATTCCGGAGGAACTTCTGGCCCGCATCCGGGCGCTCTCACGCAGGCAGGGGGAAGTGATTGTGGAAGAAATGACGTTTGGAGACCTTAAATTAAATCTGTCCACCAATGATTTATGCTGCGGCACCAAATCCATTCATCTGGGTTATAAAGAATTTGAAGTGTTAAGAATCCTTATGAGCAACCTGGGTAAGATCATTTCAAAGGATACTTTAATCAACCGGGTATGGGGATCTGATTCTGATGCGGAGGATAATAACGTAGAGGCATATATCTCATTTCTCCGCAAAAAAATTAACTTTCTGGGTTCGAAAGCAGAAATCACAACTGTTCGAAAAGTAGGATACCGCCTGGAGGAATCCAGATGATTAAGAAATTAAGGACCAGGTTTATACTCATTAATATGGGCTTTGTCATCAGCATACTGGCCGTAGTCCTGGGAGCTTTTTACCTTTCAAACCGGAGACGGATTATAATGGATACCTCCATGGCTCTCATCCAGTCCGTAAATCATGAGCGTTTTCAGATACCACCGGACAAAGTGGAATTTGGAAGGCGGCCGAAACAAAATCCATTCCCGGTAATCCCAGTATTTGTAATAACTTTGAATTCAGATAATGCCATAGAAAATATTGAGGAAAATAACATCACTGTTACCAATGAATTAGCCTCATCTTTAATAAAACTGGTCAATGATTCCGGTTCCTTGGAAGGATATCTAAAAGATTATTCTCTCCGTTACAGGAAAGTCTCTGTAAGGAATGGAACTAAAATCGGATTTGCAGATCAAAGCTATGAACGCGACTCCCTGGAGGTTTTACTGGTGAACTGCTTACTGGTATTTTGTTACGCCGTAATTTTATTTTTCCTTTTAAGTCTCTTTCTCTCCCGCCTGGCACTAAAGCCTGTGGAAAAAGCATGGGAGCAGCAAAACCAGTTTATAGCGGATGCATCCCACGAATTAAAAACTCCCCTCACTGTCATACTTGCGAATTTACAGATTTTATTTTCTCATAAAGAACGCACGATAAAGGAACAGGAGAAATGGCTGATTAATACAAAGGAAGAGGCGGACCGGATGAAACAGCTTGTGGAAGAGCTTCTTTTTCTCGCCCGCTCGGATGCCCAGTCCGGGGAAGCGGTCCAGATCTCAAAGCTTCCTCTGAATTTCAGTGAACTGGTTTTAAACGGTGTACTGCTCTTTGAATCCGTTGCTTTTGAAAGCAAGATTGCTCTTGATAATGACATTGAATCTGATATTTTTTTAGAAGGCAGCGAAGCCCAGCTAAAACAGTTAATCACCATTCTTCTGGACAATGCCTGTAAATATGCCGGAATAAATGGTTCCGTATCCGTTGGTTTAAAAAGGCAGGCCGGGCATACGGCTTTTACGATTGTCAATACGGGAGAAACCATTTCACCAACAGAACAAAAGCATATTTTTGAACGTTTTTACCGCACCGATAAATCCAGAGTCCGGAAAGAAGGCGGTTACGGACTGGGCCTTTCTATTGCCAAAACCATTGTTGAACACCACAAGGGAAAAATAAGTGTTGCCAGCAGTGCAGAAACGGGAACCATATTTACCGTTACACTGCCGGTCCTCTCCCATTCTCAATAAAAATAAGGGATAAGCTGCTACGGTTCACCATCTCCGTAACAGCCTGTCCCTTATTTTCTTTATTTTGTAACAGTAATTCCCTGTTCCTCAATCCGCTTTCTGATACTTAGCATCTTCTCATCGGTCCGGGCAATCACATCTGCGCATTCCTGCAGTTCATCACTGATCTCCTGTGAATAATCCTGCATTTCTTTCTTATATTTCAGCTGGTGATCCAGGCTTGCCCAGAAATCCATAGCCATGGTCCGGATCTGAACCTCCACCCGCATCCACTTCTTCTGATCAGAGAAAAAAACAGGAATCTCAATTATCATATGATAGCTGCGGTAGCCATTGGTTTTGGGCTTTTGAATATAATCCTTTATAGCAATAATATGAACATCGTCCTGACGGGCAAGCATATCTGCCACTGCATAAATATCATCAAGAAACGAGCAGATCACACGGATTCCCGCCACATCATCCAGGTTCTCCATCATGGATTCCAACGTAACCGGAAGGTCCCTGCGTTTTAGTTTTTCCACAATGCTGACCGGCTTTTTCACTCTGGACTTTATCAGCTCAATGGGATTTCTGGAATTTCTCACCGACAGCTCGTCGTTTAAAACTTCCAGCTTCGTCTTAACCTCTCTGATGGCACAGGTGTACATCATCATGGCTTCCTGAAACTGATAGGCCTGCTTAATCAGAGGATCCGGGACGGAAGCAAGATTTGGTACTTTCACAATTGACTGATTCAGTTCACTATTCGGGTTCATGCTAATATTCATTCTTATACCTCAAAAAGCAGTTCCGGTTAAACCGCCTCTGCTGTATCAATTGCCTTTTTCAGCCATGGCGCCTCTAAATATTCCACAGTTCCTGCATCTACAGCAGCCGCAATTTTAGAATCAATGGGAATCCTGGCCAGTACATCCACACCGTATTTTTCAGCTACTTCATCAATATGGCTTTCTCCAAATACTGAAATCTGTTTTCCGCAGTCAGGACAGGTTAAATAGCTCATATTCTCCACAAGCCCCAGAATGGGAATATTCATCTTCTTTGCCATATTCACTGCCTTTCCAACGATCATGGAAACCAGTTCCTGGGGAGATGTCACAATAATAATGCCATCGAGAGGCAGTGACTGGAATACGGTTAAAGGCACATCACCCGTTCCAGGGGGCATATCCACAAACATATAATCTATATTTTCCCAAAGAGTTTCCTGCCAGAACTGCTTTACTGCCCCGGCAATAACCGGTCCTCTCCAGATCACCGGATCTGTCTCATGATCCAGAATTAAATTAGCAGACATCACTTCAATTCCCGTGGAACTGACTGCCGGAATCATCAATCCGTTAGGGGTCATTCCAACACCTATATCTGTTAAACCAAATGCCTTCGGTATGGAGGGTCCTGTAATATCCGCATCCAGGATCGCCGTTTTATATCCCTTTCCATTCATACCGGCTGCCATCATGGAAGTTACCAGCGATTTGCCTACGCCGCCCTTCCCGCTAACCACTCCAATTACCTTTTTTACAATACTGGAAGGATTAAGAGGCTCTAAAAAACTTGTCTGTGCTTCCTCCCTGCTTCCGCAACTTTCTCCGCAAGTACTGCAATTATGAGTACAGCTGTTATCGCTCATCATTCATTCCTCCTGTCTAAAAGCATACACCTAAGATTATATTACGAAATCCGGCTTATGTCTATGTATTTTACTAAGCCTTATGTCTATGAGTCTGATGGAACCCAGTATATACGGCAGATCTTTTCGCATTAGTAAAAACCCCGGAGTATTTTTACACCCCGGGGTCTCAATCATTATTTTGTCCGAAGCAGATGGGCACTCCGGATTGTTCGAAAAACTCCTATGGAATCCATGGTCTTAAGCAAGGTATAGAATATCATGGAATCAATGGGCCACATAACCAGATTTTTCAGTGCTCTTGCCGGCAGCAACACCATAAATCCTTTTCCATAAAGCATGGAGAGGCAAAGGGTGTTTAATAACACATTGCAGATCAGCATGACCACCAGTTTGGATATAAGAATTCTTCTTAAGGTAACGGGCTTTCTGTAATACAGAATGCCATACAGGATTCCTGCCAGGGCAGTAACCAGGGTAAAGCCGGGGAAGAAGGCGCCGGTGGGTTTTAATAAATACTTCAGCACATCAAGGCTTCCGGAAAACAGTCCGCCCACTACCGGACCGAATAAGTAGGAAATGATTCCATTGGGAATAGATGAGAATGTGATCTTAATGTAGCTTCCCAGCTGAATGGAGAACATATCCAAAATGATGGCGACTGCGGCAAACATGGCTGCGGCAGTGATTGTTCTTACAGATTTCAGCTCTCTGTAAGAATCGGTGAACAAAGTGACGAATTTTTTCATAAAAAAATACCTCCTTTGCAGACCTCAGACTACGACCGGAGATAAGACACCTATCTTCTGGTGCAGCGGGATGCGACTCGTGTACCGCAAGAAAATCTTTTCGTCCTGCTGACAACTCCCTGTTCAGCCGGCACTTAACGCACACAAGTCTACTCTGCGACTTTTTATTTAGTTTTGTATCGCCATCAGTATAACATAGATTTTACAGAAAACAAGTGTTTTTTTTCAGCACATACTGTTTCGTTCTATTATACGGTGTACATACAGTGCTATAAAAGTACCAAGTAACGCTCCTCCCAAAACATCAGTGGGAAAGTGGACAAATAAATACATTCTGGAAAATGAAATCAAAACTGCCAGGATCAGGAAGGGTACTGCCAGTTTCTTATTGCAGAGCCAGATGCTTAGGGCACATTCAAATGCTGCAAGTGTATGGCCGGAAGGGAACGAATAATCTTTGGGATTCTGAATCAAAAGAACAATCTGTGTATCAATCCAGCAGGGTCTGGGCCTTTGAATGAGATTTTTAAGTATCATGTTTCCCAAAAGCAGTCCAACTGCCAGACTGAGTAAAACACTGATCCCTGTTTTTCTGGTTTTGGGAATAGAGGAAAGTACTATTCCTGTTAGAATCCAGATAAATCCGTGGTCTCCCAGGCCGGTGATGCGGACCATAATCGGATCAAGCCATGGACTATGCAAAGACTGCAGGGCATACAGGATGGCAAATTCTATTTGATATAACATATATAATTACTCCTTTGCATTTATAAGTACTTATAATATTTCATTCTATTAATTTTTATAAAATCATTTGACAACCGGAAGATTTGCGTATAGGATTAAGCATAGTTGAATTTTCGACAGGATATACAGGAGGCTTTATCATGAAACACATCAGACAATTCGGCATTATTTTATTTATTTCACTTGCAGGAGAAGTGATTCATCTGTTTGTACCACTTCCCGTACCTGCGAGTATTTATGGTCTAATTCTTATGCTGCTTGGCTTAAATACGAAACTGATTCCATTGGAAGCAGTTGAGGATGTCAGTAATTTTTTACTGGAGATTATGCCCATGCTGTTCATTCCGGCTGCTGTCGGACTTTTGGATTCATGGGGTTCCCTTCAGCCAATTCTCATACCATTTCTGGTAATTACTCTTCTCTCCACAGTTATAGTTATGGCAATTACTGGAAAAGTAACCCAGTTTTTTATTGAAACTGATAAAAAGAAGAAAGGAACAAATGATGAATCATACAATCAGTGACTTTTTATTCTTCGGATCCGTTATAAGTCTTGTCAGCTATGAAATGGGGATCCAGCTTAAGAAACGGTTTAAACTGGCCATCTTTAATCCGCTTTTAATTTCAATTATCATCGTTATGGCTTTTTTATCTGTCTTTAAGATCGATTATACGGTATATAATGAAAGTGCCAAATACATCAGTTATCTGTTAACCCCTGCAACCGTATGCCTGGCTGTACCTTTATACCGTCAGCTTAACCTGTTAAAAAAACATTCCAAAGCAATCATTGCCGGGACCCTTACAGGTGTGCTCACGACCATGTGTACGGTTTTTTTGCTGGCGCTGGTTTTTGGCCTGAACCATCAGGAATATGTAACCTTTTTACCCAAATCCATTACTACTGCCATTGCAATGGGAATTTCAGAGGAGATGAAAGGATTTGTGACAATCACGGTTGCCAGTATTATCGTAACCGGAATACTAGGCAGCATTATAGCAGAAACCGTTTGCCGGATATGTAAAATAACAGATCCGGTTGCAGTTGGTATCGCCATCGGTTCTGCATCCCATGCAGTTGGCACGACTAAGGCTATGGAGATAGGCGAAATCGAAGGTGCCATGAGCAGTCTCGCAATTGCCACATCAGGGCTTTGTACGGTTGTATTTGCCTCAATTTTTGCTAATTTTATTTAATTATTGCAGTCCCGCACTGGACAGATCCCTCCGGCTGCTCTCCTTATAATACCCTGAGAATTTCTTTCAGACCGTAGACTTCTTCTGTTCTAAAAGAGTTCTCCAGCGTATTCAGATTAACATCCGAATGCTCAATCTCTCTGGAAAATCTGTGAACCAGCCGGGTAAAATCATCAAAGGAAAGACAGCCCGGATGTCTGATATAAATTGCCAGCGCCAGTTCTTCTATTAATATAGTACAGATAACCGCCATCTTCACTTTCACATAAGGATGCTCATCATAAACAGCTCCGCAGAAATACGTATAAACGAAATAGACCAGGAGCTGTTCCAGCCACTGACTCCACTCCCTCTTTCTTTCCGGTACTGTCTCAATATATTCGTAAAACTCTTCTCTTTTCTTCCCGTACTGATCAGGTCCCTGCTCAAAAAGCAGAATCTTTAACTCCCCTATATAAGCCGGCCACTCCTGGCTTAAAACTTCCAGCTTGTCAAAGAGAGAAAACCAGTTATTCATTCTGATATAACGTTCCCCATGAGGCGCAGTATACTCCCGGCTTTTCATACGAAAAAATTCTTCACACCCAGCCTGCCTGTATCTGACGATCAGCTCCTCGGTCTGATACAGCTTGCCGTCCCTGATCCTTTTTTGCAAATCATGTCCCAGTCCCAGAATCATGGCTGCCCGAAGAGAAATCTCTCTGTTCCGATTCTGTAAAAGAGAAAATATCTCCTCCCTCACATCCATCAGTTTGGAATAAAGGAAGAAATCAAACTCAGGATAAGTCTCCTCTCTGTCATCTTCCTTTGTAAGAAAACGAACCGGTTCTTTTAAACCGAGAATGAGCCTGGCCGCTTCTTCACAGGACATTGAAAGGGAGAGTTCCCGGACGCCTTCGTATTCTTCCGTATGCCTTGGATATTCCCTGCAGGTTTTGCAGAGCATGGAAGGTCCCCCGTCTGTGTACATATCGCAGAGATTCATTTCGTTTAAAAACGCGCATCTGCCATGGCTCTGCTTAAAACACCCCTTTTTCCAGTCAATTCCATTTAAAAGTTTTCTGCCCAGTAAATCTGTCTGCGCTCTGTATTTTTTCATAGAAGCATCATCAATCATAATTGCCCAGCCCGCACAGCAGGTATCACTGCAATGATCTGCGATGCAATGAAAGCCTGGGTAATAGTGAGGTATTGTAACCTGCATAATTCTACTCCAATCCCAACATATCTTTTCTTTAAACCCCGACTATTTTACCACACATTGAAATCACTGTCACTTGCTTTAGCCTGCAATTTTATAAGAATATTCAAAAACAAACGAGAAAAAGGGCCTCGCACCAGCGATAAAAATCGTTAGCGCGACAGTCCCTTTTCGCCGAATATTATTTACAAAGCTTTTTAAATTCATCTGCAACGTGCTGAACCTGAGTTCCGACCACAACCTGAACGCTGTTCTTTCCAGGACGGATGACTCCTGCCACACCGGACGATTTAATCTTTTTTTCATTTACCTTAGTGTAGTCGGCAATTTCCAGCCTTAATCTGGTAATACATGCATCAATACTGGTGATATTCTCCTTACCTCCAAGCCCTTCCAGAATAATGGAAGCAACAGCCGTATAGTCATTATTGGCAAGAGTCACTGTACTCTCATTAACTTCATCATCTTCTTCCCGGCCAGGTGTCTTAAAGTTAAATAACGGAATTGCCAAACGGAATATGATGTAGTAAACAGCACCATAAACAATACCGATTGGAATGAGCAGCCAGGAGTTCTCCGCAAATGGGGCTTTGAAGCTTAAGAACCAGTCAACAAAACCTGCACTGAAGAAAAAGCCTGCACGTACAGGAAGTATAGCAATGATTGTCATCGAAATAGCTGTTAAAGCTGCATGGATTAAGTAAAGTCCAGGAGCAAGGAACATGAATGCAAATTCAATAGGCTCCGTAATACCTGTAAAGAAAGAACATAATGCGGCTGAGAAAAATAAACCATATACCATTTTCTTTTTTCCTGGTTTTGCAGTATGGTACATAGCCAGAGTCGCTGCCGGAAGGCCGAACATCATGACAGGGAAAAATCCTGACATATACTGACCAGTCTGACCTAATATTCCGCCTTCTGCCGTACCCCAGAATTTACCGATATCATTCACTCCGGCAAGGTCAAACCAGAACACAGCATTCAGTGCATGATGAAGGCCAAGCGGTATGAGCAGACGGTTAAAGAATCCATAAAGACCAGCTCCAACAGGTCCCAGACTTAGAATCATTTCACCAAATGCAACGATTGCAGAATAAATAGCCGGCCATACGAAAAGCAATACAATGCTAACCACCAAAGACGACAAGGCCGTAACAATTGCAACAGAGCGCTTACCGCTGAAAAACGCCAAAGCATCAGGAAGCTTAGTTTTCTTAAACTTATTATAGCAGTTAGCTCCGATAAGTCCTGATATAATACCAATACATGGGTTTGCAATCTTACCAAAAGCCGGATTTACCTGAGATGCGTC
This sequence comes from Lacrimispora amygdalina, assembly GCF_003432035.1. Classification (GTDB taxonomy): domain Bacteria; phylum Bacillota; class Clostridia; order Lachnospirales; family Lachnospiraceae; genus Lacrimispora; species Lacrimispora amygdalina. The sequence goes on along the minus strand of NZ_QOHO01000067.1, from coordinate 72,141 downwards.
AATTTTGAATAACAATGCAACTGTTCCTGTTGAAAGAATCGTCGTGATCATCAGCCAGGAGACGAGAGCTGCAAGTGCGGAAGTACCCTCCTGGTCATCGGACATCCCTATACCTACACCGACAGCAAAGAGAATTGGCAGATTGTCAATAATTGCTGCTCCAGCTTTAATTAAAAAAACAGCAATAACGGACCAGACTCCTGTAGCGGTCCCCTGCCCGGAAATTATGCTTGGGGCAATCCAGTATCCAATCCCCATCAGGATACCTGCTGCCGGAAGACATGCCACCGGAAGCATCAACGATTTACCTAGTTTTTGCAAATACTTCATCATAAAAAGAAACCCCTTTCTTTTTTTGTCCTGCCGGACATTTTTTATCCATACCTGCAGATAAGCAGGTTACGATCACCTTTTATCCAGAACAGACCGTATTGCGTAATACGCAGCCTCTTCATCCTCACCTTCAAAATGAAAGACAATGACATCCCCTTTTTTTGCTCCAAGCCCCATAATAGCCAGGAGGCTTTTACAGTCCGCCTTTTGTAAATCCCAGTAAACCTCTATGGTACACATAAATTTCCCTGCTTCCATAAAAATCTTAGAGGCCGGTCTGGCATGAAGTCCCATGGGATCTTCTATTTCATATCGATACTCCCTCATTTTACCACCTGCAATTCAATGATTGGTTCAAGCTCCTTTACTTTTTTACCAACATGACATTCCATATCAGGAAACTCTCCGGTATTTAAAATAATTACCGGTGTGATTAAGTCATACCCTTTCCTTTTAATTTCCTCCAGTTCAAATTCAAGCAGAAGCTCCCCTGCTTTTACTGCATCCCCCTGCTTTTTAAAGGACCGGTAGCCCTCCCCTTTTAATGTTACAGTATCAAGACCCACATGGATCATTACCTCCGCCCCGTTATCTGCAGTGATGCTGACCGCATGCATAGTCTCAAACATAACTGACAGCACTCCATTTACAGGAGCCACAATTCTTCCTTTTGAAGGGATTATAGCCATTCCTTTTCCCAGAATCTCCTCACTGAACGCAGGATCTTTAACTTCACTTAAAGGGACTGCCATTCCTTCCACAGGTGCAAGAATTTCCTCCCTTTTAACGCCCCCTCTTTTTAAATGCTTCTTTAATGCTTCAAACATGCCGATTGGTTCCCCTTTCTTCTAGAGCCTCATTCTTTTGATATGAACTGCCAGATATGCAGTTTCCTCCTCTGTTACATCGTGATGATATGACTCAAATATATAGTCCTTTATTTTTAAACTGCACTCATATTCTTCCGGATACATCCCCGCTATGATATTACTGAATTCAGTATTTGCGCTGTTTAACAGTTCTCCGGTAAGAATACGCTGGGCAAGAAATCTTAAGTGGGTAATAAACCTCTGATAACTTAAGGATCCTTCGTCCGGTTCCATGGCAAAGAATTCTTTTACTATTTTTACCCCATTCTGAATCAGACTGGTCATATCCATCGTCTTATTCATGGCTGTATTAAGTTCTGCATTTACAATATGCATTGCTATAAATCCGGCCTCATCTACCGGAAGTCTGACTCCCACACTTCTCTCAATCAGTGCAACCGCATACTCGCCGACTAAGTACTCTTCTTTATAAAATGTCTTAATCTCACTGAGAATCGGATTTGAAAAAACCATGTTTTCCTTAAAGCGGTGGATGGCAAAATTTATATGATCCGTCAGTGTGATATATATATTCTGATTCAAAGTCCTGTTGAGTACACTTTTCGCATAGGAGATGATTTCCGCCGATACCTTGATGTGTTCAAGCGGAAGTTTCACAAGCAGTTCCTTAAACTGGTCCAGACTGTTCTGGCTGTCTAGCCGGAAGGTTTTTTCAATTTTGCTCTCTGCGATCGGGCGGCCCGCCTTTGTGCCAAAACCGATTCCTCTGCCCATGATGACAACTTCCTTACCATCCGGGTCCAGTGCAGTGACAATATTGTTATTAATAATTTTATCAATATTCATATATTACCTCTTATCACAAAAAAACCAACTTTGACTATGAAAATAAGATGTTATTTTCTTAATCAAAATTGGTTTTGCCTGCTTTCCAGTAACAATCCGATTACTATTCACTTATTTTAAGTATAGCAAAGTATTGGGTAAATGTCAATCTTTTTAAAGTTTACTAAAAGCAAGAAACAGAAACAGAACTCCGCTGAGCCAGGACAGATCCCATCCTTTTAGTGCAGCAAGCCGTTTCCCCAGGAAAAGTCCGGCATACATCACGGCAATTCCTACTAAAAGAGCTGCCAGTGCTGCAAACCCCGGATTGATCATTAAAAAACCGGACAGGGCGCCCGCCACCAGGCTGTCAATGGACATTGCAAATGAAAACATAACCGATTCTTTCCATGACAGCGTTTTTGATTCATCCCAGTCAGCCGCCATAGGGTTTCCGTATATATTAATAATTATACTAAGCCCTGATACGGAAAAAGTCAGATCTTTATGAATATGGACATGACGATTGATGTATTTTTTAATGGTATAGTCCAGCAGCTTCATCACTCCCAAAAAGAATAAACAGGAGAAGCCTGCTCCCTTTGCGAATGCTTCCGGCACAAAATTATCAATCACATTGCCGAATAACAGCGCTGCCCCCAGACATCCGCTGCAGATTACATTCGCTGCAATTATCTTTATCCATGAAATGCCTACCCGGTTTGCACCATAAGCAATACTGGCAACAAACGTATCCGTACTCAGCGCCAGAACCAGAATGAAAATATTACGCATATTTCATCGAACTACCCTTTTTATTTTAATATATTCACAGGCAATTGCTTTGGCACCTGAAACCCGCTAACTGATTTTTTTAATTCCGGGATAATAGCGGAACAAAACCTTTGCCAGTATTTTATCCTCCGGTACATAAGGGTCACTCCAGTATCTGGCATCAGCGGAATTATTCCGGTTATCTCCCAGCATCAGATAGCATCCGTCCGGGACGTTGAAATGATAATCCTCTGATTCCATGGGTTCCTTTAAATACGGTTCCTCAAGAGGAGTCTTGGACTGATTTATATAGACATGATTATCCTTAATGTCAACTGTTTCCCCCGGAAGGCCGATGATCCGTTTAACCAGATGAATCTCTTCATTTCCAGGACCAGTCATGTGGTCAAATATAATCACGTCTCCCCTTTTTGGTTCTTCCTTAAAGCGGTAAGCCAGTCTTGAACCGATGAGCCGGTCCCCTGTCATGATCGTTGTCTCCATGGACCCGCTTGGCACCTTACTGTTGGCAATAAGAAACGTATTAATAAAAAATGCAATCACTGCTGCAATGACAATAATCTTCAGCCATTCAAACAGCTCCCTCTTCCAGCTTAGAGGCTCTTCCACTTCTTTGTTCTTTTTTACACTCATGTTTTTTCCTTCGACTGTTTTTTATTATTGTATCAAATGAAGAAAGAGGAATCAACTTTTTATATCCCATTTCTTTTCAATTCTGTTCTAAGCCGTTCCAGTGCTTTTTTTTCAAGTCTTGATACATAGGATCTCGAAATCCCCATGAGATCTGCGATCTCCCTCTGTGTGTATTCCCTGCCGCCATGAAGTCCATAGCGCATGCCGATGATCGTCTTTTCGTTGTCCTTTAAACAGGAATCAAAAACCTCATAAAGTTCCTTGATATCCTGCTTTAGTATGATGGTCTCCAACGTTTCCTTATTCTCCATTTCGATCACATCAAGAAGGCTCACTGTTTCTCCATCCTTGTCTACACCGATGGGTTCATATAAAGAAACCTCTTTTGAATATTTTTTATTCGCACGAAGGAGCATCAGGATCTCATTTGCTAGAGTCACAGGACGGCTCCCTGGAACCGAAGAGGTAAAGATGAACGTTTTCTCCATCCCAGACAACCTGTTTCACCAATATCCGTATGGCCGCCCGTTTCTGTTCTACATCCATTCGATCCACAGTCTTTTCAAACGTGGAAAGCATTTCTTTTTGCAGATCAAATTCAAGGGCAGTCAGTTCCTTACCCATGGCGGTTTCCTTACACGTTTCTATCTGAAACAAAATTTGTTCTTTCCTTTTATGCAGTTTTTCGATCTGTCTGACAATGTAATCCCCGGCCGCCGTTCCGCCGGCAGTCTTTAAAGAGGCGACAAGACCTTCAATCTCTTTCCCTGTCTGTAAAAGTTCCTCTTCCAAACGGCTTAAATCCATCTCATAATCCTGCTTTTCTTCCTGAAGCTGTTTTCTTCCCTCCTCCAGTTGTCTGGCAAATTCCTTCTTATCTTCCGAAATTTTTTTTAATTCCTCAATTACCATGCTGTCCAGGAGATTTCCATTTGCGTTCTTCATTGCACAGCATTTCATGCGACTTTTTTCTTTCATGGAACAGAGATAGGAATAGATCTGTTCCCCTCTGTCATTATACCTGCCGGAAAGCTTTGGACGCATATAATCATGACATGCTCCGCAGATAAGAATACCGGAAAGAAGTGCCACATTACTTCTGGGCCTGCGGTAATTTTTTGATCGATTCCGTTCCAGCTGACGCTGGACGCTGACCCACTGCGCTCCCGGGATCAATCCCTCATGTTTACCGATTGACACAATCCATTCTTCCATATCTTTCATCTCATGGGCTTTTCCCTGCTTTTGTAAGGTCCGGTTATATGCAATAACACCATGGATGCCCTTAAAATCAGACCGGTCTGCAAAAAGTTCCACTTTTTTCTCCTTCAGATATTCATAAGCTTCCTGATCTGCAATCATATATACCGGATTTGTAAGAATCCCCTTAATTGCAAAACGGCTGAATAACCGTCCCTGTTTTGTTTTGTATCCATTCTGTATGAGATAGGTCTCTGTCTGTGTGAGGGAACCGGTCTCCCAAAACTTCTCATATATCCGTTTTACCAGCTTCGCCTCTTCCGGAATCCGTTTCAGCTTATATGCCTTTTTCTGTTTTCCGTCAATGGTAACCGATGTCACCCGTTCAGACTTATAACCGGTCGGAGTGTTTCCGCCAAGCCACCTTCCGCTTTTAGAGAGTTCATGCATATTATCCCTGATCCGTTCTGCAATGGTTTCCCTCTCCAGCTGGGAAAATACGGAAGCAATATACATCATGGCCCTTCCCATGGGCGACGATGTATCAAACTGCTCTTTAATTGAAATAAATGAAATATCCAGATGATTCAGTTCACCGATCAGGTTAGCAAAATCACCAATATTACGGCTGATCCGGTCAAGGCGATAGCACACAATGGCTGAGATGTTCTTTTTCTTCGCCTCTTTCATCATTTGCTGAAACTGGGGACGCTCTAAATTTCCTCCGGAAAAGCCCTCATCTTCAAAAATCATGGCACTGTCCGCTATGCTTTCCCCGTAATGGGCCGTGATATATTGTCTGCAAAGTTCAATCTGATTTCCGATGCTTTCTCCTTTGCCGGTAAATTTGGATTTTCTGGAATATATGGCAAATGGTTGATTTCTGTCTTCCACCACACAAATCCTCCTTGTTTTCTCATGGAAAGCGAGTCCTCAAACATACGGGACACGCACAATAACATACAAATATATAAACCCTGAATTGTAAGGCATTCTCTATGAATATGATCGTATATAATCCCCAGACGGAGGAAGATAAAAAAGAACTTGGCAGAAGGGCAGCCGTCATTCATAATCAGGTACTTATGCAGACAGTCCGCCTGCTTCACTGCCCAAACGACCAGAAAAAAGCGCTGTTAAACGCAATTAAAGCAGAAAGTACCCAGACATTTAAACAACCTGAATAATTTTATCCCATTTTCCCGGAACGAATACGTGAGTGGCACAGGATACGCAGGGATCAAAGGATCTTATGATTCTCCCTATCTCCACCGGCATACTCTCATCTTTCACCGGGGCACCCAAAAGTGCCTGTTCTGCTGTTCCCTTTCTTTGTCCTGTCTGAGTGGATAGGTTCCAGGCAGAAGGCGTAATAATCTGGTAGAACAGGATTTTCTTGTCTTCAATCGTCAGCCAGTGGCCAAGTGCTCCGCGGGTTGTATCAATCAGACCTGTTCCATAAGCCTGTTCCGGTACTGTATATTCCTGCTGCATCGGCACATCGGGAATGAGATTTTCCAAAAGAGTATTCATAATCTGTGTGATTTTCTTTGCTTCCAGAACCCTGGCAATGGTTCTGTCCATAACAGATATCCCACGTCTGTACTCTCCAGACAGCCATTGTCTTGCTAACGGTCCAACCTCAAAAGGCATTCCGTTGTATCTGGGAGCTCTGATCCAGGAATAGGCGTCTGGCTTATTCCTGTCCGGTTCATCCGCTTCATTAAACCACGCATATTCATCTGACTGGACGATAAGAGCCGGATCAAAACGGGAGTACTGTTCATTAGTAAAGATATATGGAGCTACATATAAAGTCCCAAGCTCTTTATAATGATCAAAACAGCCATAGGTTAAAAGATTACCATAACCGCCTCCAAAATGATAATATTCCGGATAATAAGCGGCAATTTCATACACATCCGGCAGCATTTTTTCCGTTATAAACTGTTCAATCCCGAATAAAATTGATTTTATGGCAATAATCATATCAACCGTAACAGGTGACGTGATTCCGCCTATAAATACTCCATGATTGTGAGGTGCCTTTCCTCCCAGAATGGCTAACATCTTATGTGCATTCCTGCTGTATTCCAGGGATTCAAAATAATCATTTACCAGGCGTGTATTAACCTCTTTGGGCAGCCTGTAATCGTTGTGATCTGTTTTAAAGAGAGGATAACCCTCCGGCAGTTTTACATAGTCCGGAAGAGTATACTGGTAAAGATGCCTTAGATGATTCTGCAGAAATTCACAGGCATGAAGCAGATCCCTCAGATACCTTCCCTGCTCTGACGGTACAATCCCAAGGGCATCTTCCAGGGCTAAAGAGGCAGCCATAGAATGGGCTGTGGAGCAGATTCCACAGATACGCTGCGTAAAATACACTGCATCCAACGGACTTCTGCCTGCCAGCATCTTTTCAAATCCGCGAAACATCAGTCCTTTTGTCCTGGCATCTGTCACAGCATTATTTCCCACCACTGCTTCTATTTCCATAAACCCGTTGATCCTGGTAACTGGATTAATGATAATTGTCTCCGCCATATTATTCCTCCCTCATGGTATCATAAGTGATAAAGGGCTCCATGGCATCCGGGAATCCAAACTGAGCACATCCGATACAGGGAGTGTCATCTCCTATCGGCCAGTTTACGTGTCCGTTCCATTTGCGGATGGGACAGTCCGTCTGGGTCACAGGCCCCCTGCACCCCAGCATGAACATACAAGTCTCTTCTCCCAGCTTTGTCGCAAATATACCCTCGTCAAAATAAGATCTTCTGGGGCAGCGGTCATGAATTGTTATGCCATAGAACATCAAAGGCCGGTCCATATCGTCCAGAGGCGGTTCCCCGTAAAGAATTAAATATGCCACTGTTCCCATTAGCCAGTCCGGATGGCAGGGACATCCCGTCAGCTTAATCACTTTCCGGTTTACAACATCTGAAATTCCAGTGCAGTCTGCCGGATTCGGTCTTGCTGCCGATACCCCTCCGTAAGATGCACAGTCTCCAACTGCAATGATATGGGAGGCATGTTCCCCCAGCCTGACTGCAGCTTCCAGACCCGTCACTTCTTTCCCCTCATGACGTCCAATAATATGATATAATCCATTGTCCTTCATGGATACAGCCCCCTCTACTGCCAGTATATACTCATCCCCAATTATATCGAACAACTGATCCATTGCTTCTGCGCCCTCAGATGCAATCAAACTGTTGCTGTAAATAAAGTTTGTCATCTGTGTCATAAGATACTGGAAATCCGGATTCTGACCGTCAAGCAGAGATATCGTATTTCCCGTGCATCCATTAAGCTCCAGCCATACCAGATTAGGCTTTGCCAGCTTCCGGCTTCCGATTTCCTCCATTGCCCTGGATACCAGATGTGTGGTTTCCTTTAATTTATACTCCTGAAAAGGACATGATGCATGTTCTCCCTTCAAATTATCACTCCCCCTATTCCTGAATGAGGTACCCAACAACCGGCAGCACACTTAAAACCATTGCTCCCGGATGGCAGGATGCAAATTCTATGCTTAAATCCCTTCCTGCAGACAGTCCCCAGAAATGATTTCCTCCTGACCATAACCGGTTATCGGTTACATTATAGACAACTCCATTGACTGCAACATAAGCCGGAGCACCGTTTCTTCCATCATATTGTGACAGCTGCTCCAGTGTAAAATAGGTCAGGGGCTCTGGCTCCGGGCTTTCTCCAGGCTGCTCTGCGCCTGTTGCTCCTCCTGTTTCACCGCCGGTTGGGCCTCCTGTTGGACCTGTACCTGTCGGGCCTCCTGTTGGACCTGCACCTGTCGGGCCTCCCGTTGGACCCGCACCGGTTGGGCCTCCCGTTGGACCTGCACTTGTTGGGCCTCCCGTTGGACCTTCACCTGTTGGGCCCATTTGGCCTCCTGTCAGTCCACCTGCCCGACCGTTCATCTGACTGGCAAATAAACCTTTCTCCTGCATCTGTCCGAAATAATAGACATGATTCTGCAGCATAATTAATTCACTGCTTAAGTGATCCAGTATATCATCGCTGTTGTATTGATTAGAGCGAAGTTTCTCTACATCAGTATTTAATCTCTTTAAACTGCTCACAAGATATGTCATCAGCAAATCCATATCCATAATGAAACCTCCTTACCAATTTTTACATTTACTAATTCACCGGCAAATCTTTGAAGGAACGCCAAATCATCATTACTCTTTCTGGTTTAAATATAAATTACTATGATCAGATGACGCTTATCTGTTAGAATATATGTGCAGGCCTGCCTTTTAAGCCTGATTTCCATGTTTTTTGTACAAGAAGGTGATTCATTCTGTTTTCCGCTTTGCTTCTTTTGACAGAATACCTCTTATTATATCTTCTGTTTCTCTGCAAATTTCCGGAAACTGCCTGTAAAGTGCAGGACTTAGCTCAAGGCCTGGAACAATCAGGGAAGCCTCAATCCCAATTAAGTATCCTCTTATGGAACATCTGTAAAGTTTCATAAGATCCAGAAAACTCATATCGTGCTGCATGGACAGATCCGCTCTCTGATCCATAAGTTCATTTAAGGAAAATATTTTCACAGTACCCGGCCGTTCTCCGGTTGTCATGGCATCTAAAATCAGTACAAAATCATCGGGATTCAGAGAATAAAAACACCCCTCACTGTCTGTTTCTCCATAGGTTATCTCCAGTTCTGAATCATGGAACCGTTTTTCCAGCTCTTGTGCAACGATAAGCCCAATTCCATCATCCTTCATCAGCCGGCTGCCAACAGCAATCAGTTTCGTTTTTCATCCCCCCTGTCTTATTTTTTTATATATATGAAAAAGACATGGGAATATTCTCACTCCCATGTCTTTTAAAGTCAGGTTTGCTGGAACCGGCAAAGTTTTGCTCCGTGACCAGGTACTTTTAATACCAGATCCTTTGTTGTACAAGTAAATATTTCACCTGTCCAAAGTTCTTTAAAGCAGATATCTTTAAAGTTTTCAATATTTAAGAGACAGGTCTGTATGACAATCTCACTTTCCTCCTCAGAAAGATTGAATACAGCCAGATAATTAAAACCATTTTCCCTATGGCTGCTGTGCCAGATACACCGATCCCCATTGCGCGCAAGCTGTGATGCTTTGCATTTGTCACTGAGAAGGGCTAAAACTTCCGGATTTGTAAGCAGTCCCTTCGTCCATTTATCCATCAGAGTCAGTTCAGCGCCAATCATCAGCGGAGACCGGAATATACACCACAGCGTCATCATTGTAATCTGCTCATCCTTTGTAAACCGGGTCATTCTCTCATCACCGAAACCTTTTCCTAACATACCTACCGGAAGCATATCACAATCCGGGTAATTTCCTTCACTCACATGATTCTGCCAATGTTCGCAGCGAACAAACATCTGTTTTAACAGCTTCCAGTCATCCCAGAAATCATCGGTAATCCGCCACATATTGGCGTAAGTTTCATAATGCCATGCTTCATCAAGGAGGGCAGGTCCTGGTGACAGGCTGAGTACCATCTGCCTCCCGCTGTTTTTGATTGCGTCATGAAGCATACGTATCTCTTCTTTTGCAGACGCTGCATCCATACGGCAGATATCATCGCATTTGATGAAATCCACCCCCCACTGCGCATACAGCTGAAAAACAGAATCATAATACGCCTGTGCCCCCTCAGCCTGGGGAATTACTCCATACATATCCGGATTCCAGGAGCAGATGGAATAAGGATCTGAAATCCGGTCTGCTGTTATATCTGTATTCATTATTTTCATGCAGTTATGAGCCGCTATACGGGGAATTCCCCTCATGATGTGAATTCCAAATTTTAAGCCCAGTCCATGGATATAATCAGCCAGCGGTTTAAACCCCTGACCTCCCGCGGAAGACGGGAAACGGCCGGGACACGGCCAGAGTCTGGAATATTCATCAATCTCAACCTTCCCAAAGGGGATATACTGGCACTCTTCCCGCCTGGTTCCGGCATAATGGGCATACCATTGTATGTCAACCACGATATATTCCCAGCCATATTCTTTTAAATTCTGTGACATATATTCAGCATTAGCCCTGACCTCACGTTCTGTTACTGTGGTATCATAATAGTCATAGCTGTTCCATCCCATGGGAGGTTTTTCTGATGATAAAATTCTGCTCATATACATATCCTTTCCTGGTAATTATTGATAAATCTGATATCATTATAACAACTGGGTAATCTATTGCAAGAGTACAGCAATTATTTTTCAAAGGTTTTCAGAAAAAATATGAGCATTGCAGCTCAATACAGAAGCCATTATGATAGGATCTCATTCTCCACACATTTCGCCGCATAAGTGGCCAGCCTTGATCCTCTGTCCGGATGAAAGGTATTAACAGCTTTGATTAACCCGATAGTCCCCACGGATAGGAGATCTTCCATATCATAGTCTGTATTCTGATACTTTTTTGCAACATGGGCCACAAGACGCATATTACGCTCGATGAGTGTGGCTCTCGCCTCCTGATCCCCTTCCTGGTATCGTTCCAGACACTCTCGTTCCTCTCGCGCAGTTAAAGGTTTGGGAAAAGTTTTCAAAGAAAGCCACCTTAAACTTACTTAATCCTATTTTATGCCGCCCCCGCCTTTAAAGTGCTTTTACAAAAAATATAGGCTGGTACTTATTTTTTCTCAGATTATCTGCATTACTTTACATAATATTTTTATGTAAAGTAAAACCGTAAAAAAAAGGACCGGACACCGGTCCGATCCCTTCATTTATTTTATTAATGGTGGAAGAGGCGTATTCCATTAAATGCCATTACCATACCGTATTTGTCACAGGTTTCAATCACCTGATCATCCCTGACGGAGCCGCCTGGCTGAACAACGTACTTCACACCGCTTTTAAATGCCCGGTCAATGTTATCTCCAAATGGGAAAAATGCATCAGATCCAAGGGATACATCAGATAACTGATCAAGCCACTGCCTTTTTTCCTCTGCCGAAAAAACCGGGGGCTTTTCCTTAAACACCAGCTCCCATCTGCCATCCGCCAATACATCCATATAATCCTCACCGATATAAACGTCAATGGCATTATCCCTGTCTGCACGGCGGATATTATCAAGAAATGGGAGTTCAAGCACCTTTGGTGCCTGCCTTAAATACCAGTTATCCGCTTTGCTTCCCGCCAGTCTGGTACAGTGGACGCGGGACTGCTGTCCGGCTCCGATTCCGATTGCCTGTCCGTCCTTTGCATAGCAGACAGAATTGGACTGGGTGTATTTTAACGTAATTAAAGAGATTATTAAATCAATCTCGGCAGCTTTCGGAATCTCCTTATTCTGAGTCACTCTGTTTTCAAACAATTCCCGGCCGATTTTAATTTCATTTCTTCCCTGTTCAAACGTAACTCCGTAAACCTGCTTTTTCTCTATGGGCTCCGGTAAATATTCCGGATCAATTAAAATAACATTATAATTGCCGTTCTTCTTGGATTTTAAAATGTCCAGAGCTTCCGGTGTATAACCAGGTGCTATGACGCCGTCTGACACCTCTCTCTTTATGATCTTAGCCGTATCTTCATCACAGGGATCTGACAAGGAAATATAATCGCCAAAGGAAGACATGCGGTCAGCTCCCCTGGCTCTGGCGTAAGCACAGGCAAGAGGGGAAAGCTCCCCCATATCCTCAACCCAGTAGATCTTTTTTAGTACGGGGCTTAAGGGAAGTCCTACTGCTGCACCTGCAGGAGACACGTGCTTAAATGAGGCAGCTGCAGGCAGACCGGTGGCCTCCTTTAACTCTTTTACCAGCTGCCAGCCATTGAATGCATCCAAAAAATTAATATATCCGGGTTTTCCGCTTAATACGGTTATGGGCAGATCGGATCCATCTGCCATATAGATTCTTGATGGTTTCTGATTGGGGTTACATCCATATTTTAATTCTAATTCATTCATCTTTTGTGCTCCTGCTATTTATTCTTATTTATTATCCGGGTCTCAAATTCCCCTGTTACAAGATCAATATAACGGACAAACAACGATACTTTATTCTCTTCATTCAGACTTTCCCAGATCATGGAAGTATACTCATCCTGGTCATCTAAAACTTCCACCAGTTTTGGTTCCCCTTCAAAGCTTGGCAGGGGATTGCCGTCATGCATATAGGTATGAATAAAATGGGCTTCTCCTGGTACTGGATTTTCATAGGCAAAGGTGAAGCGGTTGCAGGCAGATGGATCTCCATTGTTACTTTTTAATATAGACATGGCATAGTTAAATCTTCCATCCTCCACATGCATGATACCGGATATACGTGGAGTGTAATTGGGGCTGTCCGGCTCAAACTCTCTGCTGCGAAGAGTCTGCTCAAACGTAAGCTGAAAATCCATTCCTTTATAGATGGTGTCTGTCTGATCTCCGTTTGTCACAATTGTTTTGTTGCCCATGACACGAACCGGAGCATAGATAATCAGACTGGGATCTGACAGTTTTGAAGGATCGTGAGCCTGGGTACGGATTCCATCTCCATCTTCCACAAATACGCGATTGCGGCTGTTGACACTTCTTCCCATGATAAAATAGGCTGTTACTGCCTTTCTGCCATCAGGGGATTTGCCGATAATTATCCCTCTTCCCGGATAGGAATTGTTCGTTAAATCATCCTTCAAAGAAACCAAATTCATGACTTCTAGTCCTCCTTCATCAATAAGAACGCAAAAAACCGCCTGGACATCCCATAGCGGTGCCCAGGCGGTCGGCTTCTGATTGTAACGTGCTCCCCGTGGTTTTCTCCACTTATCCGCCAGTTGCACGTACCTTGTTTAACATAATAAATGATTCCTCCGAAAAATGCAAGGTCTTTTTTTAATATTACTTAGCTTTACTCGTTGCGAATGGCAGCAAGAGGACTCAGTTTCATGGCTCTGAGTGATGGGAAAAATCCGGCAGCCATGCCTACAAAAATAGAAAATCCTACGGCAGCCAGAGACAGCCACACCGGTATTCTTGATAAATCTCCAGGCATATCCGGCATAAAACGGCCGGCCAGAAAACGGTTTATGAGAAAAGAAACCCCGTAACTGAATACAATTCCCGTTACGCCTCCAAGGAAACCTATAAATCCTGATTCCAGAAGAAACATGTCTCTGATATGGTTCATATCAAGCCCCAGTACCTTTAAAATTCCGATTTCCTTCGTTCTTTCATAGATGGACATCATCATGGTATTGGCAATACCGATTGCTGCTACAAATAAGGATACCGTTCCGATTCCGCCAAGCAGTGCCTGAACCATCTTAGCCTGCTTCTGGGACTGTTCCAGCCATTCCATATTGCTGTTTGCCTGATACCCCATATCTGTTATAGCCTTTTGAACTTCCGTTACATTGGCCATATCATCTACCTCCACGACCGCCTGGTCATAAATAAAATAGCCGTAAGGCTTTCCCTTTTTATTGGTAGGCTGATTGGGAATGGGTTTCTTCTTAAAAATCTGCTTTAACTGGGATTTTAACGCTTCCAGATCAACATAAACATTGTAGCTGTAATTATTATAGTCCTCCACACCTCCCGCTACCAGACCTGCTGTCTTCAACAGATATTTTTTAGGCGGCTTGACGGGAGTTTTCCCGTCACCTGATCCGCCGTTTTGGGCCTGATAATAGGCATCCGTATCAAAAACCACAAAAATGGGTCTGTTTATAAAATCAATATCAGGAACTTTGGTTGGATCATCATAAAAATCCTGACTTCTGCTTTTCGGGTTGCTAAACTGCCTGGCAACCATATTTCCAACCACCATCTGCAGTTCTTTCTTCCCTTTATCCGGAAGGTGACCCTGTTTTAAAGAAATATTCTCCATATATTCCGGAGTTACTCCGATCACTGTGATATTTGCCTGATATGCCCCCTGGCTCATGATCGTATCTGCCTGCAAAAGCGGGGAAGCCGCCTTTACATGATCCATTTTTCCAAATTGGGCAATCACATCATCCGTCATGTGCTTTGGTTCGTTCTTTCCGTCTCCGCCAAACGATTGATTGGAGTACACGGTGATTTCAGTCAGGCTTCCATAAGAAGCGTACTGTTCCATGGTAAGTTCATTAAAACCGATCCCCAGAGATACCATAACAACAATGGAAGCCGTACCAATCAGAACTCCCAGAACAGTTAAAAATGTCCTCATCTTTCTCCGTCTTAAATTGTTCACACTCATGGAAAGCAAATCGCTAAATCTCATCGTTTAATTCCTCTTCTGCTGCCAGCTTCTTCTTTTTTCTTCTTTTCCAGAAGAAAATGGCGGCACCGGCTCCTGCAGCGATTAGTACGCCAGCGGCTGGGACAAGAATTTTACTGTACTTTGCAAAACCTGTGGGCTGTACATCTGCAGGCAGTTCACCCATATCACCTGTATCCGTCCCTGTCTCTTCCTGCTCTGTTACCATTAATGTGACTTCTTTTTCTATCGGATCAGAGACTACTCCGTTTTCATCCTCATAGGTAATTAGAATCTTGATTTTTCCGTCATCTGCTGTGGGAGTTGTACCCGTAATCATGGCATCTACATTACCGGTTTCTCCTGGCTTAATATTACCGATGTAGGTAGTAGTCTGCTGGATAGAATCTCCTACGAATGCCACCATAACATTATAAAGAAGAACCTTGCCCGTATTATTAACAGGGAACATAATATTGGTTTCAGATCCTGCGGCTATTGATTCCGGCATAATATCTATGGTTCCTGTATTTAAACGTGCAACCTGTTTGACCGGAATATTAACTGTTATCTTTTCTTCCGCATTTTTAAATTCAGGGCTGTCATATTTTTCATTTATGGTCAGTCCATAGGTTCTCTGGTCCACCCATGCCCCGGCCCTGAGCTTTACCTTGATGTCTGCGGTCTGTCCTGCCCCAAGAGTATTCACAACGATGGAAGAGCTTCCTTCATCGGTCGTAAACACAGCGCTTTCCGTTACCTTTTCAGACTCCAGATTAAAAAGAATGTTGCTCGCAGTAACACTCTCCGAGGCATTTTTCATATGCAGCGTAAGTTCAAACTCCTCACCGGCGTAAACCTTCTCCGGATTGGTTTCAAAGCCGTCAACAACAATCCTTGCCTTGGTTCTGTCATTGGCATTAAACTCCTTTGTCTCTTCCTCTTTATCCTTATTCTGCACCTTTACATAGAAAGTCTCTTCTGACTTCTGGATATCACCGTCTGTACTGTCCCGGTATTCGATATTAAATACAATAGGATAATATCCGCTGTAAACATCTTTTCTGATCATCATGCTGTAAGGCACGGATATGGTCTCCCCGCCCCCGATCCGGTCGTAATGTTTGGTATAATTCCCATCGTTGATATCAAAAGGGAATTTTGTACTGTCCTGATTTACGCCCATACGTACATTCACGTCGAATGCGGTTAGGGAAGAAGAATTACGGACATTCATATTGAAATTCATGACTTCCGGATAAGTGCCGAAGGGTGTGCTCTGATCTTCGCCAAGCTCAAAGCTTATGGTTCCTTCATTTGCTCCGGAAGAGGTTGTGGCGGAAGATTTCGTAATCCAGATATTTACCTTCTCGTAGGATGCATGGGCTCCATCATCTTTTTTCTTTGCATCTGTAACGACCTCTAACGGCACTAAGTAATAGCCCTCAGATACATCTCTCCTGATTCTGGCAGTCAGGCTGAAGGTTTTAGAGCTGCCGCTTTTAACCTTGCCCAGCTTTTTGTTATCAAAGGTGTTTGAGGATATTTCGAAAGGAAACACGGAGCCTGTATAAGTAGTGGTTTCCTCCGCGTCTTCCGTGGCCCTGTATTCCTGTTCCGGAATATCCCTGTCAAATCTCACTGCCACATCCTCCAAATCACTGCCTGTATTATTGGTAAAAACCATGTTGATGGTAATATTCTCTCCTGTCTTTCCAGACGGAGTCTTCTTCACATCAATATAGGTATTTTTGCTTAAATCATATTGTGCAAAAGCTGTTGCCGGTATTGATGAAGCCACCATAAGCACAGCAAGCAGCCATACAATTTTTCTCTTAACTCTGTACATGTTCCTTATCCCCCTCTGTATCCTCGTGGTGCTGTTCTTCAATCTTAAATATCTTTCCATCCACTATGTGGAACTGTCTGTCTGCAAACTTAGCTATATAATTATCGTGTGTTACCATGACAAGTGTCTGGTTCTGCTCTTTTACAATCTTCTGCATCAGATTAAGAACCTCTTTTGTCGTTTTGGAATCCAGATTTCCGGTTGGTTCATCCGCAAAAATAATCTTTGGATCAACTGCAAGCGCTCTTGCAATTCCCACCCGCTGCTGCTGTCCTCCCGACATCTCGTTTGCCATATGGTTCATCTGTTTCTCCAGCCCTACCAGCTTTATGTACTGTTTTGCCTTTTCATTCCGGACTTTTCTCGGTACTCCCCGAAATGACAGGGGAAGTGCAACATTCTCTACCGCATTCAATGTCTTTATCAGATTATAAGACTGGAAAATAAACCCGACATGCTTTCTTCTGAATGCAACCAGCTGATTCTCTGAAAGCTTTTCAATGTGATTTCCCGCAATGACAATTTCCCCCTTCGATGGTTTTTCCAAACCCGCCATCATATTTAAAAGTGTGGATTTCCCTGAGCCGGACGGGCCCACAATGGCGCAAAATTCACCTTTATATATTGTAAAGTCTACTCCGTTTAGTGCGTAGACTTTGGTATCTCCCACCTGATACACCTTATAAAGATTCTTAACCTGAATCATAGGTGTCTTATTTTCCACCACTTAAGCATCCTCCTTGTTTTATTCACGCAATGACATTATACAACAGGATTGGTAAATCCTGCATTCTTTATTTTCTTAATCTTCCTTACATATTCCTTACACCCCGGAAGGCCTTCCAAAAGGCTGTTAAAAATTTTTAAAAAAAGAGTGGAAATATTTCAAAGTATGCTTTATAATGGGATAGAATTTTAAACCATAACTCAGTGGATAAAGGAGATTCTTATGAGACATTTACTTAACCCGTTAGATTTCAGTCTGGAAGAAACCGGACAACTGCTTGATCTGGCAAAAGATATTGAAGATAATCTTCCGGAATATTCTCATGTATGCAATGGAAAAAAACTAGCGACACTTTTTTATGAGCCAAGTACAAGAACCCGTTTGAGTTTCGAGGCTGCCATGCTTAATTTAGGAGGCAGCGTACTTGGCTTTTCTTCTGCCGATTCGAGCTCTGCTTCAAAAGGAGAAAGTGTCGCTGATACCATTCGGGTCATCTCCTGTTACGCAGATATCTGTGCAATGAGACACCCCAAAGAAGGAGCACCATTAGTCGCTGCCAGCCATTCCGGTATTCCGGTCATCAATGCAGGAGACGGCGGACATCAGCATCCCACACAGACACTTACCGATTTACTTTCTATTCGTTCCTTAAAAGGCCGTCTGAACGATTTAACTATTGGTCTTTGCGGTGATTTGAAATTCGGCCGTACCGTTCACTCTCTCATTAACGCTCTTGTTAGATACGAAAACATCAAATTCATCTTAATTTCCCCCCCTGAACTGCGGGTACCTGAATACATCCGGGAAGATGTGCTAAGGGCCAACAACATTGAATTTATCGAAATGGACAGTCTTGACGATGCCATGCCGGATCTTGATATCCTGTATATGACACGTGTACAGAAAGAACGCTTTTTCAATGAAGAAGATTACATCCGTTTAAAAGACTGCTACATTCTGGATAAGAAAAAGATGAAGCTGGCAAAGGAAGATATGTATGTTCTTCACCCTCTTCCCAGAGTCAATGAGATCTCTGTAGAAGTTGATGATGATAAACGGGCCGCCTACTTTAAGCAGGCACAGTATGGTGTTTATGTACGTATGGCTCTTATCATGACATTACTGGAGGTAAATAAACCATGTTAAATATCGGCGGATTAAAAGAAGGTATCGTATTAGACCACATTGAGGCAGGAAAAAGTCTGGAGATTTATTATAATCTGGGGCTGGACAAGTTAGACTGCCAGGTGGCCATTATTAAAAATGCCAAAAGCAATAAAATGGGAAAAAAGGATATTATTAAAATAGAAGGCGGCATGGATCATATTAATCTGGAGATTCTCGGATATATTGACCACAACATCACGGTAAACATTATCCGGGATAATGAAATTGTAGAAAAGAAGACACTCAGTCTTCCCCAGAAGATCACCAACATCATCCAGTGCAAAAATCCCCGCTGCATCACTTCCATCGAACAGGGGCTTCCCCATGTTTTTTATCTCTCAGATGCGGAAAAGGAAACCTACCGCTGCATGTACTGTGAAGAAAAATACAGCAGATAATACTGTGACAGAACCGCTTCCTGCCTAACTGACCGGAAGCGGCTTTCTTTTGTACCTTTCCTTAATCATATCCCCAAAAGCAAATACAGCCTTGGACTGATATCCCATGGCAGAACAGGCCAGTGCCAGATCAAGAAAAATTCCCTGCCTGCCAACCGATATGTAAGCCGTATCCTCGTATTCCTCCATACAGGACCGGTAAGTAAAAGCAAGCCCAAGACCCGCTCTTGCCATTCCCACCGACAGGGCTGCAGTTATATTGCTGTTGTCCGAATGCACTTTTAAATTCTCTTTTTCAAACAGCTGCCTGCTGATAGTTCCAAGCATTGTATTGTAATCGCTGAGTATGAAG
The DNA here is from genome assembly GCF_003432035.1 of Lacrimispora amygdalina. Classification (GTDB taxonomy): domain Bacteria; phylum Bacillota; class Clostridia; order Lachnospirales; family Lachnospiraceae; genus Lacrimispora; species Lacrimispora amygdalina. The sequence goes on along the minus strand of NZ_QOHO01000067.1, from coordinate 52,829 downwards.
GAAAACATGGCGGCATCCTTTAGTTCCATGTGGTACTGCCCTGTTTTATCATCCCGATATACATATTCCATTGCAGGGTGATTTTTACTGCATACAATTACTACTTCATCCCTGTAGAATTTCTCCACTTTACCTTTTAAGTTAACGGGCAGTGCAACCACTGCCAGGTCAAGCTTGCCTGCAGTCAGTTCTTCCTCCAGTTCCATACTGTTAGCTTCTACAATGTCGACCTTCACCTTCGGGTACTTCTTCTGAAAGTCGGCGAGAATACCCGGAAGCATGTACCTTCCCCGAAAAGAACTGATACCAAAAATAATTCTTCCACCTTCCAGATTTACACTGTCCCATAATTCATTTTCCGCTCTTCTGTACTGAATTAAAATCTGTCTGGCGTTTTCTATAAAGTTTGCACCTCCTGTTGTGGGACGTATCCCTTTTGCAGTCCTTGCAAACAATGCAGTTCCAAGCTCTTTCTCGTACTGCTGTAAAAACTGGCTCAGACTGGACTGGGCCATAAACAGCCGGTCTGCTGCTCTTGATATGCTGCCTTCTTCTGCCAGAGTAACAATATATCTCAATTCTTTCAGTTCCATTTTTACCTCCCATCGGTTTTTTCGATATCAGCTATTACTTATTTTAGATTGCACCGATAATATATTCATTATAGAATCGACTTATTATTTGTGCAACTTTATAGATACAGGAAAAATTATCATCAGTTTCTGCCAAAACAACATAAATATTCTTTTTTTCCAAGAAGTGTATTTGATGATTTTCTACAAAGCTCTATCGTTGCCAGATAAAAGAAAGGAGATGTTAAATGAGTAAGGTATCTTTAGGGGGTATCATTGATATGCATGTCCACTCAAATCCTGATATTCGTCACCGTGCTTATGACGATTTCGAATTGATGGAAGCTGCCATAAAGGTGGGTGCCAGAGCAATTGTAATTAAAACACACCAGGGCACAACCGTGGACCGGGCATACTTATGTAACCAGCATAACAAATTAACACACAACGGTGACAATAACTTCACCATGTACGGCAGCGTAACGTTAAACAGACAGATTGGAGGAATCAACCCCGCTGCGGTTGAAAGCGGTTTAAAACTGGGCGCAAAAGTCATATGGCTTCCTACACAGTCTGCAAGAAATCATAAGCTTAAAATGAACCAGTCCACAGCTGACTGCATTGATGTGATCAGAGATTCAAAAATCGTACCGGAATTAAGGGATATTTTTGAGCTGGTTAAAGACTATAATGCAGTACTAGCAACAGCCCATATATCTCCAGAGGAGTGTTTTCAGGTTGTAGAAGCCGCCAGAGACGCAGGAGTTAAAAAAATAGTAGTAACTCATCCGGAATGGTGGCTTGTGAGCATGGACATTACTGATCAGGTACGCATTGTAAAAGATTACGGTGTAATTCTGGAACACTGCTTTGCCCAGCCGCTGGGAGGAGGGAAATATAAAAGCAACCTGCCTGTGAATCTGGAGGCCATAAAAGAATGCGGATATAGAAATGTCATGGTCTCCACCGACGGAGGACAGGTAGAAAATCCAAACTGGGAAATTGCAATGGAACAATATATGCAGTATCTTGTGGATAACGGCATACCGGACTCAGAGGTTTTCCACATGACTCATACAATCCAGTCAGAACTACTTGATATAACGTAACATGAAAGTCAATAAAACAAAAAAAGGGGTTATGTTTTATGATAAACATATTAATCGTATCAGCAATTGCACTTGCAATCATAATCGGGTACAAAACAGGCTTTAATACTGGTTTATTCGCAATTATATTCGCCTATCTGTTAGGCTGTTTTGCTCTGGGGTTAGCACCAAAAAAGGTAATCGGGGGATGGCCCGTCAATACCATGTTTGTAATATTTTCTGTTTCACTTTTCTATAACTTTGCTCTGGTAAACGGGACACTGGAAAAAACCGCCCGGTATCTGCTTTATGCCTGCCGCAGATTCCCTGGTCTTCTTCCCTTCGCTCTCTATTTTGCCAGCGCGGGAATCGCAGCATTAGGTGCCGGATTCTTTACCGTTATGGCTTTTATGGCACCAATTGCACTGTTAATCTGTGAAGAAGCGAAAATGGATAAAATGGTAGGGGCTGCAGCGGTTAACTGCGGTGCTCTGTCAGGAGCAAATTTCATGACCAGCGGAAGCGGAATTATATTCAGAGGGCTGATGGATGAAAATAATTATGCAAGTGTTTCATTTAACTATACTTCTGTAATCTTTATTGAGAGTGTTATCTTCTCTCTTTTACTGATTGTGATATTCCGCTTTATTACAGGAAAAAACAGAGAAGTACAAAAAAATATGGTGTTTGAAAAGCCGGACGCATTTACTGCAAAGCAAAAAACCAATCTTATTCTGATCATTGTTATGATAGCAGTTGTTCTGCTGTTCCCCATCCTGCACATTATCTTCCCTGCTTCTGCTGCAGTAACCTTTATTAACAGCAAAATAGATGTTGGTCTGACAGCCATTGCATTTTCAGCTGTTGCTTTATTTCTAAAGCTGGCTCCTCAGGATGAAGTCATCAAAAAGGTTCCGTGGAATACCATTATCATGATCTGCGGTGTGGGCATGCTGATCAACGTAGCCATCGAAGCAGGTACCCTTGATTTAATGGCATCCTGGGCAGGTTCCAGTCTGCCGGTTTATGTGGTTCCGGTCGCATTCAGCCTGATCGGATCAATAATGAGTTTCTTTTCCAGCACCCTTGGAGTTGTATGTCCTGCACTGTTTCCCCTGGTTCCTTCCCTTGCGGCTGCAACGGGAATCAGTCCGCTGATCATTTTCAGCAGCATCGTAATCGGCGCACAGAGTTCAGCGATCTCCCCATTCTCTTCCGGGGGAAGTCTGGTTCTGGGTACCTGTACTACTGACGAAGAACGCACTGCCATGTTCCCGCGTCTTTTATTTGTTGCTGTACCCGTCAGCGTCATTTCTGCTACTATCTTTAATGTTGTTGCATCACTGTTTATATAAAATGAAAAAGCCTGCAGCCAGAATAATATCTTTATTTTGGCTGCATATTTCATACGTTACAAATGAAAGGATATCTTATGAAAAATTGGAAAATAGGTCAGAAAATCATAGCAGCATTTGGATTGATTTTTCTCCTGTTTATTATCTCAGCCCTGCTCTCCGGCAGGGGAATGAACAAACTATACACAACTTTTACCTCTTTTTATAACCGCCCGTTTACAGTATCCAATGCCACACTGTATATCAAGTACGATTTACGTACAATTGAAAAAAACCTGATTCTGATTATCCAGAGCAAAAACGGAGATGATATTTCCAAATGGGAGGATGAAATTAATCAATCATCAGCGCGGCTCAATGAAAAAACCTCACTTTTAAAAAAGAACATGACACAACCGGAAAGTCAGGAAAAACTGGCTCAGATTATAGATTCCCAGAAGGAACGTGAGCAGATGGCTGAGGAAATCATTAATTTGAGTAAATCAGGCAGCTCTGCCAATGCTTTTCGCATCTATATAGATTCCTTTGAACCAAGTTCAGCCGCTGCCAGCGACATTGCCACTCAGTTAGAGCAGGCAGCCATCAATCGTGCAAGCCAGTTTTATACAGATGGAAAAACGGAATCAGCAAGAATTTATACGGTTCTCATTCTGTTTACGACAATCACATTATCTGCCATTGTTTTATTATGCATCTTCCTGACGAAAAGCCTCACTAGACCAATCAGGGAACTGGAACTTGCTACCACAGCTTTGGCCGCAGGTGAATTAGACACTGATGTCACCTACCAGTCAGCAGATGAGCTGGGTGTTCTTGCTGACAACGTCCGGAGTCTTATTAAAACACTGAATCTCTACATAAGTGATATTTCCCAGGTGCTAAAAAAAATGGCTGACAAAGATATGACTGTAACAATCAGCATGGATTACAGAAACAGTTTTTCACCCATCCGTACCTCAATGGAAACAATTCTGCATTCCTTAAACCTTACATTAAATCATGTGCAGACTGCCTCACGTGAGGTCAAAAACGGTTCTGAACAGGTATCACAGGGTTCACAGATTCTGGCGGAAAATGCCATAGATCAGGCCGATTCCGTTGAACGGCTTTTTGAAACAGTAAGCCATATATCAGGCCAGATCAAAGAAAACACTGACGGAATTTTAAAATCAAACGCTCTGCTGCTTGAAACACAGGAGGAACTTAGTACAAGCAATGACCGGATGATGGAACTGAATACAGCCATGAAAGATATCTCCGATAATTCCAGTGAGATAGGCGGAATCATAAAAACAATGGAGAGTATTGCCTTCCAGACAAATATTCTTGCCTTAAATGCTGCCGTAGAAGCTGCCCGGGCCGGAGCTGCCGGAAAGGGATTTGCTGTTGTTGCTGATGAAGTACGCCGCCTCGCTTCCTTAAGTACGGAATCTGCCCAAAAGACGCAGTATCTGATCGACCGCACGTTAAACGCCATAGTAAACGGAGCACAAATGGCTGATGATACCAAAGGTTCCTTAAACACTGTTCTCACTAAATCTGAGCAGTTAACCGAACTGATGAATAAAATTACCGAAGCTTCTTTATTGCAGACTTCTGCTCTGGAAAAAATCAGCCATGAAATTAACCAGATATCTACGGTTGTACAGACTACATCAGCCACCGCGGAAGAAAGCTCTGCTGCAAGCGAGGAACTGGCTGCAGAAGCAGAAAATTTAAATCAGCTTATTTACCAGTTCCAGCTGGATCATTCATCTGACATGATATAACAGTTTTCTATTTTCCGTAAAATAAGAGGGTAACGCCAAAATCACCAGAAATGTGATATAGCGATACCCTCTGTTTCATTTCATTTATTAAATGCTTTGAGTAAGACGATAAGCCGGGTTATGTCGTTGAATGGCCATCTATCTAGGCCTGCCGTCGCCGGCAGGCTCAAGCGACCTACCCGGAAGCAGACGGGCCGCCTTATGCTTCCTGTTCGGTCTTGCTTCGAATGGGGTTTACATGGACCCCTCCTGTTACCAGAAGAGCGGTGGTCTCTTACACCACCTTTCCACCCTTACCGCAGATGCGGCGGTTTATTTCTGTTGCACTTTCCCTGGAGTCGCCTCCGCCAGACGTTATCTGGCATCCTGCCCTGTGAAGCCCGGACTTTCCTCACCTGCAGCCTTTCGGCTTTGCAGCTGCGGCCATTTGTCTTACTCAAAACCATATAATTCTATCATAGTTCCAGGCATTTGTAAAGCTGCCTTTTCAATGACCTGATTTTTTTATACCTTAAAGCAGCTTCCTCCAATAAATTCTCTCACTATGGAGTTGCGTGGAATGTCTTCACTGTTGACTCCCAGAAAATAATCCAGGAATTTTAAAAGCCGTTTTGCTTCCATATATTCGGGCGATTCTCTGGGTATACCGAAAAGGAGCGGCTCTGCATACTGTTTCAAAACGGATAATTCATATACGGTAGCCGAATTAAACATCATATCTGCGGATTCCTGGAACGGAAAAATATAGGCTTCCTCTCCCTCTCTCACAGTCGGCCACATGCGTATGGTATCCTGGGCTGATGCGCCTCTTGTTCTGGCATCCCGCACCATACGCCTTATGAGGCGGCAGTCGGTAGTGGGAATCCGGTTGTGTTCGTCAATGTTTAACTGGGTCAGCGCGCTGACATAAACACGGAATTTACTTTCTTTTGGAAGTGAATAGGATAATCTGTCGTTCAGGCAGTGAATCCCTTCAATTACAAGAATATCATCCTTCCCAAGCTTTAAATAATCGCCCCGATACTCCCGTTCTCCTGTTTTAAACTGGTACCTCGGCATTTCTACCGTTTCTCCGGCTAGAAGAGCCGTCATGTCTTTATTAAACTGATCAATATCCAGGCATTCCAAAACTTCATAATTATAGCTTCCGTCTGGATTTTTCGGACTGTTTATTCTGTTTACAAAATAATCATCAACTGCAATTGGGTGGGGAATCATCCCCTGCGCCTTCAGCTGTACCGATAATCTATGGGAAAATGTTGTCTTTCCTGATGAGGATGGGCCTGCAATCATAACAAATTTTTTGCTCCGGTCAGCGCCGATCCTTGCTGCGATTTCAGCAATCTTTTTCTCCTGAAGTGCCTCCTGGATCAGGATCAGTTCATTGATATCACCTGCAGCTATCACTTCATTTAAGGCTCCGACATGAGAAACCTTGAGTCGCTCCCCCCATTTTACACTTTCTTTTAATACCTGATAAAGCTTCTGCTTTTTTTCTGCTTCAAAAACAGGCACCTCCTGGGGATTTTCCTTCTGGGGAAGCATGAGCATAAATCCCTCATCATAAGGAATGATATTAAAATACCTGATATATCCAGTATTCTGCACCATATAGCCGTAAAAATAATCTTCAAAACCGCCGATGCTGTATAAGTTAACGCGGGATACCCTGCGGTAGCGGAAAAGCCGTTCTTTGTCATACATCCGGTGCTTGTGGAACAGTTCTATGGCATCATCCGTATTAACGCTTCGCTTCATGATGGGGATTTTCTGGTCAACATATTCTCTCATACGCGCCATCACACGGTTTAACAGTTCTTCTGTAAGCGGTGCCGTTCCGTGAGGCTGAATGTAGTAGCCTTTTCCCAGGGAAAAGTCCACGGTCACCTTTTCGATATTCTCTGATCCCGCCACATCATAATATGCTTTCAGCATAAGGAAAATCGCACTTCTGTGATAGGTCTGTATCCCGGGCTGATCTCTTCCGGTAAAAAAATGAAGGCTGCAGTCAAACTGAACCGTCTTATGAAGTTCTCTTAACTTTCCGTTGATGCCTACCAGAAGAATCTCATCGTCATACTGCGGCTGATACTCCTTCGCTATATCCTGGTAAGTCGTGCCAATTGGGTATTCTCTCTTTGTTCCATCTATTGTTACAATCGCCATTCTTTTCCTCCTTATAAAAATGTCTCAGGAAATCTCACGTCCGCCTTGTAAATCTCCAGTTCCTCTCCTGCTTTTTTCTTCAGAAAATCTTCCATGTAATCAAGGAAAAGATATTCCAGACCATAATGACCTGCATCAATGACTGCCATATGGTTTGCTGCCGCGTCAGTTCCGCTGTGGTGTCCGATATCTCCTGTAATCAGTACTTCAACTCCCGCTTTCAGGGCAGGTTTTATCATGCTGGAACCTGCGCCCGGGCTGATTCCCACAAAAGCCACAGGTTCTTTTAGATCCTGCTCTCCGTATATGGTGACAAACGGAAGCCCGAACCTCTCCTTTACCAGTCCGGCCAGTTCCCTCACTGTCACAGGCTGTTCTAAATAACCGGTCTTTCCGATTCCATATGCAGTCTCCGCAGAGCCTTCCGTGATATCTGTCTTAACAGTTCCTTCTATTTCCAGGACATTCGTTTTCGTTAATCCCAGTATTCCCGCAGCCGCATCCGCCATACATCCGGGAGCCGCATCAAAATTGGTATGCATGGCATAACAGCAGATATCATTCCGGATCAGCTTCATCAGCCTCCCGGCAATAAAATCACTGTCATTAATCCGGTTTAAAGGCTTAAAAATTATGGGATGATGAGTCAAAAGAAGATCGGCTCCGCAATCCACCGCTTCTTCTATCGCTCTCTCATCCCCATCCAGGGCGATATACACCTTTTTTATCTCTTTTTTGCTCCGTCCTACAAGAAGCCCTACATTATCCCATTCACAGGCACAGGCGGCAGGTGCCAGTTTTTCCAGTATTTCAATCAGTTTGCTGCATTGCATCTTGTGCCTCCTTATTCCACTTTAAGTCCAGTTCCAGTTCTCCGATTCTGCTTTCTGCGTTTATTGTTCCGCTTGACTTTAAACCTTTTAAAATCAGGCCAAGCTTTATCTGCTCTTTCTTTAAGTATTCCTTTAAAACAGGATCTCCTGACTTCAGTAAATCCCTGCCATACCGATACTCCAGTTCCGGATTCAGACCGCTTAAAACAGAAGCTTCTCTGGTAACACCCATGACGGAATAATATTTTCCGTCCTCTTTTATCATAGTCTCTCTCCCGATAGAAAATTCATGCTCTATGAGAAACTTACGTACTTTATAAAGTTCAGAATGAGGTGACAGAACCCAGTATGAGATACTGTCCCATAAATGCCGTCCCTCTTCCAATATATGTATAATCAGTTCTCCGCCCATGCCGGCAATGACAACACAGTCTGCCTGATTTTTCTCTAACTTTAAAAGTCCGTCGCTTAAACGGACTTCAACCAGATCTTCTAAGCCCGCCTCTTTTATGTGAGTCTGGGCCCTTAAAAGAGGCCCTTTTCTCACATCCATGGCAATGGCTGATTTTGCAATGCCTTCCTGTACTAAATGAATCGGGATATAGCCATGATCCGTTCCCACATCAGCCACATGGCTGCCTTCCGGAACAAATGAAGCGATCACTCCCAAACGTTTTGATAATTTCATAGTAAACTCCGTCTTGCTTCTTAATCGTCCAGATAATCTTTCAGCTTTTTGCTTCTGCTGGGATGGCGCAGTTTTCGCAAAGCCTTCGCTTCAATTTGTCTGATCCGTTCTCTTGTAACATTAAACTCTTTCCCCACCTCTTCCAGAGTCCTGGGGCGTCCGTCATTTAAACCAAACCGCAGCTTTAACACCTTCTGTTCCCGCTCCGTTAAGGTATCAAGTACTTCCATAAGCTGTTCATGAAGCATGGTAAACGTAGCCGCGTCCGCAGGGACCGCCACCTGATCATCCTGAATAAAATCACCTAAATGGCTGTCCTCTTCCTCACCGATAGGCGTTTCCAATGAAACCGGCTCCTGGGAAACTTTCATAATCTCCCGCACCCGCTCTACCTGCATATCTGCCCTTGCTGCAATCTCTTCCGGCACAGGTTCCCTGCCCAGTTCCTGCAAAAGCTGTCTGGATACACGTACCAGACGGTTAATGGTTTCCACCATATGAACAGGAATCCGGATTGTACGGGCCTGGTCTGCAATGGCACGGGTAATCGCCTGTCTGATCCACCAGGTCGCATAAGTACTGAACTTATATCCTTTTCTGTAATCAAACTTTTCAACTGCTTTGATTAACCCCAAGTTTCCTTCCTGTATCAGATCCAGAAACTGCATTCCACGGCCGACATACCGCTTGGCAATGCTTACTACAAGGCGGAGATTGGCTTCTGTTAATCTCTGCTTGGATTCTTCATCCCCCAGCTCGATCTTTTTAGCCAGTTCAATCTCATCTTCGCTTGAAAGAAGAGGGACTTTACCGATTTCCTTTAAATACATACGGACAGGGTCTTCTACACTGACACCTTCAGGAACAGACAAATCGATGCTTTCCATATCGATTTCTTCCTCTTCCTCAATGTCTTCTTCCAGAAAAAGATCCTCGTCTAAATCCAGTTCTTCCCCGCTGATGGAAAGCACGTCCACCTTACTGCTCTCCAGAAAATCATAGATCTGATCCAAACGGTCTGAATCTAAATTTTCTCCTATAAAGAAATCAAGTATTTCCTGATTTTCCAGGACATTTCTCTTCTTTCTCGCTAATAGGAGGAGCTGATTTAACTTCTCCTCAAATGCCACTGTTGACTCTTCCTGCCTGCTGCCAACCTGTTCCTCTTCTGTCTTTCCTGAACCCACCATCTTATCTGCTGTCTTCTTAACATTCTCGTCCATGTTTTTCCATCCTTCCACAGCCTGCCTATAGTGTACACCCTAATCCAGTGAAATATTCAAATCCCTCAGCGCAGCCTGTTCCTTTATAATTCTTTGCAGTTCTTCTATCCCTGCTGCATGACGGCTGGCATGATCCAGACTGTTTTTTTTCACTTTCATTATTGTTTCCGAAAACGCTTTTTTCTGTTCTTCATTATCAAGAGACTCTTTTAAGCTCGCATGGAAAAGACCTGCGACAGTCCGGTATTGATCCTCATCATCTATGAAATGATTTAAAATCTCGGCCGGATTCAGTGTTCCGGCAGCGTGTCCGTCAAAAACCATCTGTGCCACCTTATGATACAGTTCTTCTATAAAATCATCAGGAGTAATCACTCCTTTAATCTTATCAAATAGTACAGGATTCTCAATCAGCCAGGTTAACAAAAGCCTTTGCGACTGCATAACACCATCTTCTTTTTCTTTTTTGCGCTGATTCTTTCCGGTTTCCTCTTCCTCTCCCCTTACAGAAGACCGGACCGGTCCCAGTGCAGCACCCAGCCGGTTCACCAGGCGCTTTAAATCCTGGTAATTAATGAAAAATTCTCTGGATACAGCCTCTAAATAGTTTTCCCTCTCAAGCGCTTCCGGAAATTCCAAAAGCTTCCTTGCCGTCTGATTGTAAAACTCTGTTTTCTGTTCCGGATCATCCATCTTATAATTCTTTTTCAAGACTTCAATTTCAAAGAGAAAACTGTTGCGCGCCTCCTCAATTCTCTTCTTAAATTCATCGGCTCCAAGATTCTTTATAAATTCATCCGGATCCTTATAGGGCTCCATATTCAGAACGCGAATGGATATCCCCACTTCCCGTAAAATAGGAATCGCCCTCAGTGCCGCTTTCTGTCCGGCTCCGTCACTGTCATAGGTAAGGATCACTTTATCCGTATACCGTTTTAAAAGCTGGGCATGCTGGGTGGTAAATGCCGTTCCTAATGAAGCTACCGCATTGGTAAAACCGGCCTGGTGCATGGCGATCACATCCATATACCCTTCACAGATCAATATGTATTTTTCCCGTGACAGTCTGGCATAGTTCAGTCCGTATAAGTTTCTGCTTTTATCAAACAGCTTTGTCTCCGGAGAATTTAAATATTTCGGTTCCCCGGCTCCCATGACTCTCCCGCCAAAACCGATGACCCGGTTATTCACATCCATAATGGGAAACATCACCCGGTTCCAGAACTTATCATGGCTTCCCTTTTCTTCTATTGTCACAAGTCCTGACTGCTTTAAAATATTATCGTCATACCCTTTGCCTCTTAAATAGCGGTATAGATCGTCACTGGTCTTATTGGAATATCCAAGCCCGAAGCGGACTATGGTCTCATCACTCAGCTGTCTGTCCCTTAAATACCGGTAACCGGCTTCTCCCTGTGGATTCTTCAGCTGGTAATAAAAATAGCCGGCAGCCAGCTTGTTCATCTCCAGAAGAGCGGCCTTTAAATCCTCCTGCTCCCTGGCCTCTTTGCTGTATTCTTCAACCGGCAGTTTTACTCCCGCCCGGTCTGCAAGCATCTTAAAGGCTTCTGAAAAGGAATAATTCTCATATTCCATAATAAAAGTAATAACATTGCCGCCTGCACCGCACCCGAAGCAGTAATACATCTGTTTGGCCGGTGAAACGGAAAAGGAGGGAGACTTTTCGTTATGAAACGGGCATAAACCAAAATAATTACTGCCCTTTTTCTGCAGTTTCACGTATCCTGATACGATATCCACAATGTCATTCCTCATCCGGACTTCTTCAATTATATCCTCCGAATATCGCATAAAGCCTTCTTCCTCCTTTCACTAATGATAAAAATGCTTATTTGTCAAATTGCTTTCCATGCCTTTGGAACAAACAGTTCTTCAAACCGGTCAATGGCATAGCTGTCACTCATTCCGGCAATATAATCACAGACTGCCCGCTCTTTGCTTGCATCCCTTTTTTCCATCAGAAACCTGTATTCTTCCGGAAGCCTGTCCGGATGCTCCATATAATACTCAAAAAGCATGGCGATCATCTTCTGTGCTTTACCTTCTTCTGCTTTTGGAATCTCATTCTTATAAACATGCTGAAACATCCAGGTTCTTAATCCCTGCATGGCGGCTTCCATATCAGGAGACATGATGATCTCATTCTTCCCATAGCTGTTGTGAATGATATCATGAATGAGATTATTCAGCCTTTCCCTGACACTATGTCCTAAAATATCGGTATAGCAGGCAGGCAGGTCCTCTTCTACAAACATCCTTGCACGGATTGCGTCATCGATGTCGTGGTTGATGTAGGCTATTTTATCAGACAGCCTGACAATTCCACCCTCTAAAGTTGCCGGATGCCCGCTGGTCCGGTGATTTAAAATTCCATCTCTCACTTCCCATGTGAGATTTAAACCCATTCCGTCTTTTTCAAGGATCTCAACAACCCGCACACTCTGCCTGTAATGGGCAAATCCCTGGGAACAGATCTCGTTGAGAACTGCTTCTCCGGAATGGCCAAACGGCGTATGCCCCAGATCATGCCCCAGAGCAATCGCTTCTGTTAAATCTTCATTCATACGAAGTGATTTGGCTATGGTTCTTGCGATCTGGGAAACTTCCAGCGTATGTGTAAGTCTTGTCCGGTAATGATCACCTTCTGGTGCCAGAAACACCTGAGTCTTGTGTTTCAGCCTTCGAAATGCTTTACAGTGAATGATTCTGTCACGATCCCGCTGATATGCGGTGCGGATATCACAGGGTTCTTCTTCCCGTTCTCTGCCTTTGGTGTTCTTGCTAAAAGCAGCATAAGGACTTAAATAAGCTTCCTCCCACTGTTCTGTGGATTCTCTGATATTCATTCGATCACATCCTTCGCAAAGTTATGGTACATTATATCATATTTTCAGTAATTTTAACACCCTATATTAAATTATTTGCAATACCACTTACCTTGTGCTGCTGATACGTTTCCTGTATTCACTGGGAAGGCATCCATACCTCTTTTTAAACGCTTTGGCGAATGCCCTGCTGTCAGGAAACCCATGCTTCATGGCAATTTCACCAATTTCATGATCCGTTCCCATCAGTTCACGTACCGCATACTTGACACGCAGGTCAATTAGAAATGTACGGTAATTGACCTGCGCATACTTCAAAAAGATCCTGGATAAATAGGTAGGACTGAACCCAAAACGCAATGCCACCGCATCCAGTTTTAGGTCCTGGTCGTAATTCTCTCTCATATACTGGGTTACATCTGAGAGTTTATCAAGCTGCTTTTTCTGACGGATCACCTCTTTATCCATATTCTCTGTTTTAAACTCCGTAATCAGCAGATATAAAAGCTGGTAGAACTGGCTTTTCACCTGAAAGCCATAACCATATTCCTGCTTTTCATAAACGAAAAAAAGAGAAGTCACAAGATCTTTCAGCTTACGATTTGCCTCTTCTCCTTTTCTTTCAAAGTTTACATACGAATCTTCTCCCATGTAATCTTCAAATGTTTCTCCGGGTATCTGCAGAACAATGGTAATATTCGGATTGGGGCATTCGATGGAATGTACTTCATTGGAATTAACCAGTACAAATTCATCTCTGGTCAGTTTTAAATGTGTGTTATTAATAAAAAAATCAATTTCCCCCTCCAGAACCAGAAAAATTTCCACAGAATGGTGCCAGTGCTTCGTCACTTTATAATTCCCTTCCCTGCCTTCAAAAATAAACAGCCGGAAGGGAAGATCATTATTGGGTATGACCAGTTCATGTCTGATTTCCATTTCACACCTCCAAAATGTACTGTATCCATTATAGAACATTTCTGCCTGTTGTCCAATGGATTTTCTTTCGTTTTAAACAGGAAGGCTGTCGCTGACGCATAAAACACCATATCCCAGTTCCGGGTTTGGATACCGGGTGATCCCGGGAAGCTTTCTTGCGCCGCGGATTAAATAAGCTTTTATTTTTTCCCCAAAAAGGAACGGATCTCTGCCATCCACGATCCCCCACTGCATCAAAAGGGCTGCACTTCCTGTGACAAAAGGCGTGGCAAAGGAAGTTCCTGTAACAGGATCATACCCTCCTCCGGCCCGGGCTGCAATAATTCCCACTCCTGGTGCTGCCAGATCCGGCTTAACCAGATTTGTTCTTCTTGTATAGCCTCTTCCTGAAAAATCTGCATAAGACTGATACGTATCATCATAAGCCCCGACGGAAATGACCTTTGATGCTGTAGAAGGAATCGTCAGTGTTGTTTCAGGCGTTGCCCTTAAAAAGCGGGTGGACTGATTTAGCACCCCGGAAGAAGGAAGCCACAAATCATAATTTCCCTCTACAATCTCTCTCGGTGTCAGCCGGAATTTCCAGATTCCGCTGTCAATATAGTCTTCCACAGGAAGAAAATCCAAATAAATCTCCTGAGCCACGCTGTATGGTCCCGGTTTCCCATAATACAAAAGAATCCGGGTGTTTCCGTAACTGATGGTCTGGGGTCCCAGTCTGCTGCTGATGGGACCAATTACTTCCCCGGACGGGGTGATAATGCTGATATCAAACAGATCTGCATAGGACTTCCAGAGTTGAACGCTGAAGCTCTGCTGAAAGCCTCCCACACTGAGCTCGATCTCCTGGGGACTTGCCATGGTTAAGGTACCGGATATATGTCCCCCGCCAACCCCCTCATTGCCCGTACCAACCACAATTACGGTCTTACCATAATTGGAGATATCATCGAGAAATGTTTCCAGCAGACTGGTCCCGTCATGGGATCCATAGGTATTGCCAAAGCTTAAATTAATGGCAATTGGCATCTGCAAATCAACAGCTTCCTTTACTGCAAAATTAACTGCACGCATAAGTTCTGTTGTTCTTGGAAACCCGCCTTCCTGGGGTACTCCCAGTTTCACCACTAAAAGAGGACTTTCATAAGCAACGCCTCTGAACTGCCCCCTGTTTTCCCTGCCGTTTCCTGCCGCAATGGAGGCGACTGCCGTTCCATGACCGCTGATATCAACAGACGGAACCAGCTTATTCGCCTCTTCTCTGCTTCCTGTTGCCAGCGCTGCATCTATTTCCTCTTTCGTAAATACCCGGTTAAGCGTCTGATCCCATAACTTTAAAATCCGGGTTGTTCCGTCTGCATTGCGGAAATCATCATGATAATAATCAATCCCTGAATCAATGACAGCTACAAGCACGCCGTTTCCGGTCAGATTATTGGTCCCCTGTTGGACCAGATTGACACAAGAGGCCGCTTTTGCCTGATTCACGGCAAAAAACAGCCTCTTTGGTTTCTCCACATATTCTATCTGCGGCAGATCACTTAACTGATCGATAAAGGACTCCGGTACATTTAAGATGGCATACTCATTTACCATCTGCTCCACCCGGATTCCCACCTGGGTAAGGCCGCTGATATCCCCGGAATGCTTTACAATTACATCCCAGGTCTGTTCCCCGGGATTATATCCTACATTTAAACTACCTGACTTTTCCCGTTCCTCCGGACTGGCACTGAGAGCGAGATTCAGCAGGTTCTCCAATTTCTGATCCTGCATATGACATCCTATGGTTTTTTTACATTCTACGCAGAAAGAGTCACTCTCATTCCTTTACACTGTCTGCCTCGCATACCCGGACCTCATGGTAAAAGAACTGAAGGATATCCTCATAGGATTTTCCTTCCTTCGCCATCTCCTGAGCTGCGTTCTGGCTCATTCCCACTCCATGGCCGAAGCCGCCGCCATAAATATGGAACGTAGTGATGTTCTTATCATCAACTCCCTGATTTTCTATGGCAATATAGGCACTGGGAAGAGAATCGAAATTTTTCATCTGGGTTCCGTCTTTTTTGGTAATGGTCATATATTTATTGCCAAGTTTTGCTCTGACCTGCCCCTCACCGCTTATGGTCATGACGCCTTCTGAACCTTCGACTCTTAGCTTTTTTACAATACCGCCCACGCCCCGTTCAACCACTGTAATATTTAAAATGGAGCCTACTTCTGTAATTTCTTCCTCCAGCTGCCTGTTCGTAACCGTGGTCTCCCACCGGTACATGGGGAAAGAAGAATCATAAGCCGGATAATCTTTATTCTTTATAAATTCTTCAAAATCAGAATTGGTGGACAGATTTAACACTGCTCCTCCATCCTGAAGCAGTCCTCCATCTAAATAAGGGTACTGGGATGGGTCTCCTCCCCATACGCTGCCATCGGTAGTGTGTCCGCAGGAAGTAGAAAAATAAAACGCTTCGATAGGCGTATCCCCGTAAAAGAGCAGCTTGCCATACGTTTCCCGGACCGCATCCTCTGTCTTTACAGCCGCAGGGAGGTTGTTGTATACCTGAAAACGTGTACTGTCATCCACATGAGCACCATATTTGCTGTAGGTATTGCTCTGGATCTGGCGGTATGCATAGGTTCTTGCACACACGGCCTGGGCTTTTAATGCTTCTTTTTCATAGCTGTCAGGCATCTCACTTGGCACAACTTTTGTTAAGTAATCCTCCAGATACAATTCATTAATCAGAAGCAGTCCGTCTGAATCCTTCCTGATCTCTATCGTTCCGTTATAAGAAGGCGTCCCGTAGGATCGGTTTATGGAGTTCACCTCAATGGATCCCCCCTTTTCAAGGGGCGCTGCTACAATTCTGCCGCTTTTTAACCTTTCATCCGAAGGTTCTATAATCACCTCTGCCCCTGGCGGTATCTGAACCGTCTCTTTGTCATAGGTCAGTGTTAAGCCTGTCTTAGAAGACAGTGTCACCGAAGGATGAAAAATCGACTGAAAGTTCGTGTTCATAAGG
Organism: Lacrimispora amygdalina; assembly: GCF_003432035.1. Classification (GTDB taxonomy): domain Bacteria; phylum Bacillota; class Clostridia; order Lachnospirales; family Lachnospiraceae; genus Lacrimispora; species Lacrimispora amygdalina. The sequence goes on along the minus strand of NZ_QOHO01000067.1, from coordinate 36,324 downwards.
AGTACCCGAATGGTCTTTGCATCAAATTCACGGACTAGTAAAGCTGCGCAGATCTTACCATGGGCTACGACAAAATCCTGTATATCATAACCGACTAAAATATCGGAAATGGTCCGTTCTTCAAATTGTCCATATAAACGGTAAACTTTAAAATCCTTATCAAACTTCAGTTTACCATAATTTTCAATTTCTATGGAAGTATCTGTAATAGCAAGTACCTTTCCTGAAATTCTCTTTTTCTTAAGCGTAACTTTCTGAAGATTTCCTCTTTTCAGACTTAAATCTGCCAGATTGTTAACAAGGTCCTCTGCCTGCCCCAAAGATGCATCCAGAGGAAAAGTTCTGATTGCAGATCCAAAATGTACCTGAAATGTCTCATTCTCGCCGGCGGTCAGCCAGACGTTTTTGTATGTAACAGAATCGCTTACGATTTCTTTTAAGGAAATGATTTCACTGCCTTTTACCAGTATCTTCACTTCCCAGTCTATGTAGGAATCCAGACTGATTCCTTCGAATCCAAATGTTCCTTCGCTGGTATAGGCAGTCCATGAGGAAGAAGGCCTTATGTTCGAAGGGGTTCCATAAAGAAAAACATCCATTGTTTTTATCTGATTTTCTTTATCAAGCGCCTTCGTTAAATCTTCAAACAGATACCACCATTCATCAGCGGTTATGTGTTTATTCTTATTCTTCTTTCCTCCATGAATGCTCTTTCCTGAACCAGGGACCAGTGCTTCTGCCAGGCTTTCTGCTTCCTGATAAGTTAAAAGTCCCTGAGCAGTCTCCTCATTTGCTGGCATAAGATCTGTATCAAGATAACCATTGGCATATAAATAATCCATATATTTCGCATACCAGACGCTCTGATCCTGTTTGGAGAAATATTGCTGCTTCTGATTCTCCTGCATTTTTTCCAAGCTTTCTCTGTCTGTAAGAAGGAGAGCTGCTGACTTGCATGCCAGCCCCCTTGAAATCCCCTCCGGCTCCGGCTCATTCATCAAAATAATGATAATAAGAACTATAACCAGAAGAGGAATACCGACGACAAACCCGATCAATGACTTTTTATTCATGCGCTCCTCTTATCTCATATATGTTTTTTTCTCTTCTTCAATCCGGTCTAATTTTAAATAGTCTTCTGTTTTTAAAGAGAGGTCTTTCTTTGACAGCGACCTGTTTACCATTCTGGTAATCACACTGTAGATCACAGCAAACGTGGGCACTGCAATGATCATTCCAACAAATCCGAACAATCCCCCGAAAAGGAGAATGGAAAACAGAACCCAGAAGCTTGGCAGCCCCGTAGAATCACCAAGAATTTTAGGTCCCAGAATATTCCCGTCAAACTGCTGAAGCAGCAAAATGAAAATCAGGAAATAGAGACACTTTACCGGACTGACTAAGAGTATTAAAAATGCGCTTGGAACTGCTCCAATGAAGGGACCAAAAAACGGTATTACATTGGTAACTCCCACAATTACGCTTACCAACAGTACATACGGCATCTTCATGGCGTTGAGCAGTACAAAGCACATGATTCCGATAATTAAGGAATCCAGAAGCTTGCCGGTAATGAATCCTCCAAAAACCCGGTGCACAAAGCGGACCTCCTCAATGGCCTGATTCGCTGTTTTTATAGAAAAAATACTGTAGATAATCTTTTTTCCCTGAGCGGAGAGAGTCTCTTTGATATTAAGAATATATACCATTACAATAACACCGATTAAAATATTCTTAAATACCAGTACAACACTTAAAAGACCGCTGGATAAGCTGCCGATTAAGGAAGACATATTGGGAACCAGATCCGTAGTCATCCAGTTCTGGAGCCGGCCTGCAACCTGATCGTAAACAGGAATTATGAATTTCTCAAACGATGGGTTATCCTGAAACACCTTTTGAAGTCCCAATGCAATGTTATTGATATTCTCTCCGAAATTATCCTGTATTCCCATAATGCTTGTATATATTTCAGGTATGATCATTGAGAAAAGTCCTATAACAATCACAAACAAAAAGATCAGACTGACTATGGTGGCCACTACCCTTGAAATGGAACGGACTGCTTTTTTGCTGTGAAATACTGCATTCAGTAAGCGGGCACAAATATCTCTTGTTTTGTTATAAACCGGCAATAAAAGATATGCCAGCACTGCACCATAAATGACAGGCATTAATATTTCTACAATCAGATGTACTGTACCTTTTACCGATTCAAACCGGGAAAGAAAAAAAGCAAATGCAATGCTGAGTGCAATTACTGCAAGGGCAGTTACACCCCAGCAGATGTAACTGCGGTATTTATAATCCTTCATGTTCATCTCCTATGTGGTTCCTGTTAATATATGTCTTATCATACTTTACCATATTTTACCATAAAGTTAAAGCAGCGATTTCTCGCTGCTTTTTTCTTTTGTAACCCCAAAATGCCGGTTCTTACTTATTGACGCCTAGCTAAGCTAGGTGGGCAACCTCACTCAGGCATCTGCCTTCCACTACTACGGAGGCCTGACATCCGCCTGAAAATATTGGAATCCCTTATGTCATAATGTAGGTTCAAAAAAGGTAAGATTATCGTACATCTCAGGAATTACATTCACTATTTTCTATGGCTTCAGTATACAACAATTCCAAAGATTTTTCAAGTTCCTTTTCCTGTCAGTTTTTTTACGCTGATCAGAAAACAATATTCTTACCGCCGAGGAGTCTTCCATGTTCCACGTATAAATCCAGACGATTTAACAGGGAATCACAGGATTCTTCCTGAATAATCAGTTCAACCGCTTCAGCAGTTACCAGGGAAAGAACAGATAAAAGTGATTTCGCATTCACGATACAGTCTCCATTCACCAATTCCATCTTTTCTTTGCACTTACCGGCTATGGATACAAATTCCAATATGGAATCCATGCCCCAGAAACCGATCCTAACCTTTTTCATCTGCTGTAATCCTCCTGATTTTCTTTGCGTCTAATACAGTCCGTTCTCCAGATTTCCCAGTCTGTATACCTGATATTCTTTTTCAAAAATATAGCCAAGCTTTTCCGCCAGTCCGGCTGCAGGGATGTTGTCCGCATCCCAGGTTGGAAAAATCTTCTGTTTTAAACAGGATAAGATTAACCCGGCACTGCATGCCAGAGCAAGTCCCCGGCGCTTATATTCCTTATGAGTCGCAACTTTCACCACAAACATCTCTTCACTGATTTCATACGCCAGACAGCCGGATACCAGCCTTTCACCGTCCAGTGCTGCAAAGCCAAATCCGTAATGAATAAAATCTTCCCTGGTTTCAAAATTGGAACAGATTTCCCTGCTCCACTCTGAATCCATCGCTTTGTCAAAAAGCCCGGAATCAATCTTTTTAATCCGGATTCCCTCAGGAATGGACTTCAGATAATTAGCCAGTGCCTCTTCGGAAAAATAATTTTCATCTGTTCTCATGGCATAACGGGACATAATCCGGCAGCTGCCTGAGAACGTCTCTTCCAGCCATTCACCCCAGCGTTCGTCAGATGGAGTAATAAAATCCTGGCTGCAGTTTTTAATCAGAATCTCTTTCAGTTCAAGTGCCTGTTCTCCCTTGGGACAAATCCCAGTCAGATATACAAAATTACCCGAATGAATCAAACAAAAGGACGGATTATCCCGCTGCGGGACCCAGACTTTTCCCATTCGCCCTTCTGCAGTGGCTGAGGGGACCATATCTCCGCTCATGCTGCAAAGTTCTCTGACAATCTGTCTCTCATCTCTTTCTAATTCAATCACAATAATTCTCCTTCCGCTCGTGCTTCGTCTGCCAAATTCCGATATCAAAAGGACTGTTTCCTGTTAAAGCCCTAGTATAGCACACTAGAAAAGATTCTGCAAATCAAAAATTGATTCTGCCAGAAAATCTGCGCCTGCATCCAAAAGTTCCTGTCTGCTTCCATATCCATACAATACCCCGACAGATTCCATTCCAAACTCTTTCGCTCCAAAAATATCATGTTTTCTGTCGCCGATCATCACTGTTTTCGATAAATCACTGATTGCGCAGGTATCCAGCACATAGCGGATTACATCCGCTTTTTTTACACGGATCTCTTCAAAATCCGCTCCTCCCATAAATTCAAAATAGGAGTCCAGTTCAAAATGTTTTAAAATCTTTCTTACAAACAGTTCAGGCTTTGAAGAGGCAACATAAAGCTTTCTGCCTGACTGGACAAGTGACTTTAAAACTTCTGCCGTTCCCTCGTATACTTTATTCTCAAAGATTCCCTTCGAGGAAAAATATTCCCGGAAGATCCCAACTGCCTTTTGGGCATCAGATTCTGAGAATCCATAGTATTCCATAAAGCTTTCTTTTAACGGTGGTCCGATAAAACAGCATAATTCATCGAGACCTTCCACCTCAATCCCAAAAGCATGAAGTGCATGGCGGACCGATTTGGTTATACCTTCTTTTGGATCGGTCAGAGTTCCATCCAGATCAAAAAGCAAATAATCTTTTTTCATAACATCTCCTCTGCTGGCTTAAAAAACAGAGACGAAAAGGTTCCCCTTTATCGTCTCTGTAACAATTACTTCAATTGATCAACAACCTTCTGGATTGCCTCTAAAGCATCATCAGGAAGCTTGTCGTATCCTTCTTTTACAACTGCAGTATTGGCAACAAATTTCACACGGTCTTCCATGCGGGCCTTTAACTGTGCTGTATACTCGGGATCATTGAGATCCGGAACAAATCCTTCCCACTCAAAGATATCGATGTCTGTAAATGGTCCCCACTGTTTGAATTCGGCCTTTTTATCAACAATTGCTTCCAGAATTCCAAGTGTATCCTTCGGCTGAACCTTTTTGCCCATAAAATCGCCTGTATTAATAATATAACAGTCTACATTCTTTTCTTCAACTAATTTTTTGAATTTTTCATAATCATTGGCAAGAGGATATGTTCTGAATGGATTTGCATAAGGAACAACTACCAGCGCGTTAGGATCTGCTCCCGGAGCAAGTCTTTCTGCAGAGGATCTCTTGGTTGCAAGAGTTGCACCCATAACAGATGCAAGTGATGCTCCTTTTAATTTAACTACTGGCGGAATGGTAGGATCCTTCATAATCCAGAAAATCGCATTAACAGGAGATTCAATTTTATCCACACGGTTGGGTGACCATAATTTTGACTTAATAGCACGGCCGTTGCCGTTCCTGATGTCTTCTGTAACCAGCTGAATCTTTCCATCCTCATCTAAGGTACAGGAACAGTTCTGAGCAGTCAGTAAGAATTTGTTATCCTCACAGCCGGTAGGATAATCCTGTGTCTTATCAAAATATGTAGGCTCAATTGCTACTGATGAGCAGGTGTCTGTGTTGATGATAAAGGCATCATCATGAAGTACGGTAACACCGTATTTGCCGCCGTGTTTTGCATGTGTAATGGTGGATTTACCGGATCCGGATAAACCAAATACAGATGCAACATATTTTGAACCATCAGAGAGAGTATACTCCTTCTGTCCGCCGTGGCAGGAAGCATAGCCGTTACGGTTGGCAAGTGCCCATACCATGGTAAGCGTACCTTTCTTATGCTCTCCAAAATATCTCATACCGAGAATTGCAGCGCAGTTTTGATCTGTGTTAAAGTAACATAAACATTTAGGATCGCTTAAGCAGGACAGATCTACACCTGGACGGTCGGAACCGTTCCACTGCGGATCAGAGAAGATATAGATATCAGGCTCTTTTCCATCCCCTACCGGTTTGGAAGCCTTATACATATTAACATACTGATCAGACATATACTGGAAATTCAGCATCCAGTTATATAAGATATTTTCTTCGCCTTCCGGAATGAGAAGATGCACCTTCACCATGTATTCCGGATCAAGACCTGCGAAAACTTCCGCATGATACATGGTTTTCCACCGTGTTTCATAAACTGCATCCATAACAACTTTATCAAGTGCTCCGCAGTTTACTCCGGGTTCCCCTGCAATTCTTCTTGCGGTTGCATACCGTCCGGTAATCGCACCATCATTAAATAAAAGTACTTTTGCGTCCTTATCCAGACCGAATTCTTCTCCTCTATAAACGGGCATATCCGTAACTATGGTTCCAGGTGAGTTTTTTGCTAATTCATATGCCTCACGAAGCGTATTAACTTTAATAACGTTATTCCCATAGAATGGTGCCTCAATAATTGAACGTGTCGTAGCAAAGCCAGGTTTGCCTTTTCCAATTTCATTAATTGGGTAATAAGCTTTTGTTGACATATAAAAATCCTCCTTATAAAATTCAAATTTGATACCATTATCTCATTTTGTTAAGAAAAAGTCAATATTTTCTATTGCATTTTCCACAAAAATTGTTTATATTTAATGTGCATTATGCATCATGTATACAATAACTAGAAAGAAGGTCAAATATGATACACATTTCCAAAGATGGCACCGGTGATTTCGAAAGCATACAGAAAGCGCTTGACTCATTGCCAAAGAATAATACTGACGAACAGATCCTTTACATACACAAAGGAGTTTATGAGGAACAGATTACAATTACGACTCCTCACATAACCTTTCTTGGTGAGGACAAAGACAATACCATTCTCTCCTATGGTTTATATGCACGCATGCTTATGGAAGACGGCATGAAACGCGGAACGTTCCGAACCTATTCCTGTTTTATCGATACGTATGATTTCACAGCAAAAAATATTACTTTTGAAAACAGCGCAGGGAAAGGAACTGATGTGGGACAGGCCCTGGCTGTTTATGCGGACGGCGACCGTCTTTCATTTGAAAACTGCCGTTTTCTTGGCAATCAGGATACCCTTTTTACAGGACCGCTGCCGCCAAAGGAGATTGAACCTAACGGATTCATCGGGCCAAAGCAGAATGCCCCCCGGATCAACGGACGGCACTATTATAAAGACTGCTATCTGGAGGGAGATATTGACTTCATCTTCGGAGGCGCCACTGCCTATTTTGAGAACTGTACATTTTTTTCCAAATATACTGGAAACGAAATCAGCAGCTATGTAACAGCAGCATCAACTCCGGAAGGCCAGGAATATGGTTACGTAATGGAAAACTGCCGTTTTGAGGGCAACTGTCCTCCTGATAACGCTTATTTAGGAAGACCATGGAGAGAATATGCCAGGACCGTTTTAATCAATTGCTACATCGGCGACCATATCTGCAAGGAAGGCTGGCATGACTGGAACAAAGAAGCTGCCCATAAAAATGCCTTTTATGCAGAATACGGAAGTTTCGGACCTAAGGGAAGCATGGAGAGCCGGCCGGACTGGATTAACAGACTAAAGGAATCGGATCTGTTAAAATATACAAAAAAAGCTGTCTTATCAGGATCTGACGGCTGGATGCTTTAAAAAAGCGGGATTTTGTTCTAAGATAAAGAACAGAATCCCGTTTTAATTATATTGACCTTTTAGTTTTCTTTGATTTTAACAATTACTTTCTTAATGGGGGCTGGTTCACCGGCCGCAGCCTTGGGCTTATGGCCATCCCAGGGATTAAAAATCATATATTCTCCAGACTTTACTACTGCCTTTAAGCCTGGATTTTCATTGTCGTAAAATACAACATCTTTTTCATCGTTATATGGTACCTTTTCATTCAGTTCATCGATTCTTGCATAGGTCATAATCTCAGAACCGGAAATCACATACTGAATATCTGTATAATTATGGTGAGCTTCATACTTCGCTTCTTCCCATCGAATTGTTGTATATTCTACTACATTGGCAAAAACATTCTTGCCGTCAATCTCATATTTACCTGGCTCCAATTTCTCCAGATCAGTATTCTTAAGAAAATCCACTGCCTTGGCATACCGGCCTTCCACACCAAGGTTTCTGTAAAAATCAAGGTTTTTTGCTGTGTCAAAAATCATATGAATACTCTCCTTTTATGTATCAGTATAGTTTAACAAACTATAGTATACACCTAAAGCAGAATATTTAACAATGTTTTTATTTAAAAAATTCATGGTTTCCGTGCTGGAACAAATAAGTCAAATGAGAATCAAACCAGCTGATGGCTCCGCTTCTGGATCCCCTTCGATTCATAAAATACAAAGCTCCGTTTGAATAGTCTTCACCTTCCAGGGCCCGATTCACACACTCAATGGTATTGCTGGTAACTTTTACGGAATTAATGCTTCCATCGGATACCGGGGAAAACTGGGAGGGCGAATAAACAACTCCTTTCACCGTACTTGGAAATTTACCGCTTTTTACACGGTTTAAAATCACATTTGCTACAAGAATCTTTCCTTCATCATCGCAGATTCCAGCTTCCGCCTGCACAATCTTTAACAAGACATTATAGTCTTCATCCGATACAGACGTAGCATGAACTGCTTTTTCCTCTTCTGCCTTTTTGGCCGCTTCTTCTTCCGCTTTTTTTGCTTCCTCTGCGGCTTTTTGCGCCTGCCTTTTTGCTTCCTCCTCCAGTGCAATCTGTTCATTCATGCGCTGGACTCTGGTAAAGGATTCTTCTTCCAGTTCCTGCTTTTGTATGACTTCTTTTTCCAACAGATTTCCAGCGAGCTGCTGTGCCTGCATCTTGGGATCGGTAAGGTTAATTTGTACTTTTGCTTGTGAAGCTGTTTCCTCTTCTTCAACGTTCTCATCATCTGTAGCGTCTTCTAATGCCCGTGTCTCCGCAAATGCCGTTAATGCATTTTTCCCGCTGCTTCCAAAACCTGTGGAAGTAAAAGCAATCACTGTAATTACCGCGGCACCTGCCATAAAAACTGCTGAGGAACGATACATTCGCTTCGAAACCTTTACGGACATTCCTCTGAAGAACTGACTAATCTGCTGAAGGATAGAGCGTAGTGTAAGCATAAATACTCCTCTTTCTCTAATCTCATTTGCCTGGGCAGCGGACAAAACCGTACCCGTTTCTTTGTGTCGTCCGTAATTATAGAAGAATCCCGTTAAAAATGTCAATGGCAGTTTAACATTTTTGTGATAATTTAACTTGTTAATTTTTTTGTGTTTTTATTTTTTTGTTAGTTATACACTATTTTTGCTTGTACTTATGTGATATTTTTGTATTAAATATGTGTTAACATTTTACAATAGTATTACATTTCTGTTAATTATTATCCCGGAAGCATTCGGCCTGTCCGACCTCTTTTTTGTTTTATGTAAACTAATTCATCATAAATGATGCAAATTTACCCTGAATAAAGGCAGCCAGTTTCCGGGGAGCAATGACAATCTGCTGTCCTCTTATCCCTGCACTGACTACAATTTCACTGTAACTTTCCGCTGATGCATCAATCCATGTTGGAAAATGCCTTTTCATTCCAACAGGAGAACAGCCGCCTCTGATGTATCCGGTCACGGACTGTAAGTCCTTTACTGAAATCATTTCTACCTTTTTATCCCCTGTGAGCTTTGCTGTCTTTTTTAAATCCAGCTCCCCATCTACAGGAATACAGCAGACAAAATATCCCGTTTTTTCTCCTTTTAATACAAGAGTTTTAAAAACACTTCCATGGTCGACACCAAGCATATCGGCTGCATGGCTGCCTGATAAATCCTGCTCATCAACGGTATATTCCCTGGTGTCATATTCAATCCCTGCTTTATCAAGCATTCGCATCGCGTTTGTTTTTATCATATCACTCACTCCTGCCTCTTTTTTATCCTATAAAAGAGGTCCTTTCCCTGCATAGTATCAGGGGCAGACCTGTTTTCTGCCCCTGTTTTTTACACATTTACATCATAATAAGAAAAACTTCTTTTGTCCAGTGAAAGCTTTCATCGGTTTTTGCTGTCACACAAATCACTACAAGTGTCCTGCAAACTCAAATTTTCTGGCTTTACTTTCCCTTATGGTTCCTGCTATAATACATACATATAGTATAGTGTTATAATATAATAAATAGTTATAAAATGAAAGGATTTTTAACATGGATCAGAATCTTTCCCAATATAAGATTTTTTATGAAGTGGCAAAAGCAGGTAATATTTCCAAAGCGGCAAAAGAACTTTTTATCAGCCAGCCGGCGATTAGTAAATCCATCAGTAAGCTGGAAGATAATTTAGACGTGGCATTATTTACCCGTAATTCCAGAGGAGTCCAGCTTACAGAGGAAGGAAAGCTGCTGTTTCATCACACAAAAACTGCCTTTGAAGCGTTAAACAGAGGGGAACTGGAACTGAAAAGGGTGAAAGATTTTAATATCGGACACTTAAGAATCGGTGTCAGCAATACACTGTGCAAATACATTCTCCTTCCTTATTTAAAAAGTTTTATTGAGAAATATCCTCACATTAAGATCACCATTGAAAGCCAGTCTACCTCCCACACGGTAGCGATGCTGGAACAGCAGCAGATCGACCTGGGACTGATCGCAGAGCCTTCCAACCGCCGTCCTCTTTTATTCAATCCGGTCATGGAGATTCAGGATATCTTTGTAACTACAAATGCATACCTGGAAAATCTGTATTTAAGAGAAGGTAAGAATGCTGATTTATTTCAGACAGGCAACATCCTCCTATTGGATAAAAATAATATGACAAGGAAGTATATTGACGAATATTTAAACGAAAATCAGATCATACCCAATCAGCTTCTGGAAGTTACCACCATGGATTTACTGATCGAATTCGCCAAAATCGGACTTGGCATCGGCTGTGTAATTAAAGAATTTGTCCAGGATGAACTTGATAAAAAGGAACTGATCGAAATTCCCATGATTTCCGGCATTAAGAAACGCACGGTAGGATTTGCCTATAACCCGGCCACTGTATCCACAGCAATGGAAATTTTCTTTGAAGCAATGCAAAAGGCTGGAATCAGAGGCTAAATATACCACAAAAAAGGCTGATACATAAGAGAAACATTCAATCTGCTTTCTCTTTTTATCAGCCTTTTATATGTTACACTAAGGTAAAATTAGTTATCGATCAGTTTTCCGCCATTATTCCAGCTGTAAAGCTTACGAAGATCTGCTCCAACTTTCTCTAATTCATGGGAAGCTTCTGCATTTCTCATGGCTCTGAAATGTGCACCGCCAACCTGGTTCTCAAGCAGCCAGTCCTTTGCAAAGGTGCCATCCTGAATATCAGTCAGTACTTTCTTCATCGCTTTCTTGGTTTCATCGGTAATGATCTTCGGTCCGGTAATGTAGTCGCCATACTCAGCTGTATTAGAGATGGAATATCTCATTCCTGCAAAACCGCTTTCAAAAATCAGATCGACAATCAGTTTCATCTCATGTACACACTCAAAGTAAGCATTCTCAGGTGCATAACCTGCTTCAACCAATGTCTCAAAACCAGCTTTCATAAGTGCGCACACACCGCCGCATAATACAGCCTGCTCACCGAAAAGATCAGTCTCTGTCTCAACCTTAAAGGTTGTCTCCAAAACTCCTGCTCTTGCGCCGCCTAAAGCAAGTGCGTAAGCCAGAGCCTTGTCCATCGCCTTACCGGTATAATCCTGATGAACCGCCACAAGACAGGGAGTTCCTCTTCCAACCAGATATTCATTACGAACCGTATGTCCGGGAGCTTTTGGTGCAATCATGGTAACATCAACATTCTTAGGAGGAACAATCTGTCCGAAGTGGATTGCAAAACCATGAGCGAACATCAGCATATCCCCATCCTTTAAGTTGGGTTCCACTGACTCCTTATACATAGCAGCCTGTTTCTCATCATTAATCAGAATCATGATGATATCTGCTTTTTTTGCCGCCTCAGCTGCAGTATAAACGGATAAACCCTGAGCCTCTGCTTTTGCCCAGGAACTGCTTCCTTCGTAAAGTCCAACGATGACATCACATCCGGACTCCTTTAAATTAAGCGCATGGGCATGACCCTGGCTTCCGTATCCAATCACTGCAATGGTCTTACCTTCTAATAAAGATAAGTTGCAGTCTTCCTGGTAGTAAATCTTTGCCATCTTTCTTTCCTCCTCATATACTGACTCATAATATATTTTGTTAAAGGAACTATGCCGACGACTCACTGTCCGCCTTTGGCAATACCTCTAGCTAACAAATGCAGACTGCCTATGGCAGATAGCGGATATCGTCGGATCCTCTGGAAAGTCCGGTCAGACCGGTCCTTGCCAACTCTAAAATCTCATAATCGCCAAGGAGGTTAATCAGCGCATCCAGCTTTGACTGGTCGCCTGTCAGCATGACGGTTAAAGAATCTCTTCCCACATCGACGATGGTAGCTCTGAAAATATCTGCAATGGCACTGATCGCCTGACGCTCACTGGCGTTGGCGCGGACCTTTACAAGAATGAGCTCACGGTAAACAGAATGCCCAGGCTTTAATTCTTTAATATCCCTGACATCTTCCAGCTTTCTCAGCTGCTTTTCAATCTGATCCAGGATCTCCTGTTCGCCCACAGAAACAACTGTCATCCTCGAATATCTCTCATCCGCAGTTACTCCTACCGTAAGGCTCTCAATGTTATAGCCACGGCGGCTGAACAGTCCGGCTACACGGCTTAAAACGCCGGCAGTGTTATCAACCAACAATGATAATACGATTCTTTCCATTCATATCCCTGCCTTTTTGTATAATATTTAAATGATAACAATGTAACTGTTATTTGTCAACTAAATAATAGGAATGTGTATTATAATCTGAAGTTATACCTATAGACAGATCTGATCATTTTCTTCCATATCAACAATTGGATTCACGTGAACCATGCAATGCTTCACATCAGGAAAGTGCTCTTCTATGCATAGATGCACCTTTTCAGCAATTTCATGTGATCTTACCAGTTCCAGCTTTCCTTCTGCTGCAATTTCTATATCCACATATACCTTTGCTCCAAACATTCTCGTCCTGATATCATCAATCCGTTTCACACCCATAATTGACATGGCAAATTCACTCATCTTGCGGACCGTCTCTTCATCACAGGATTTATCTATCATTTTATCCATGGAATCACGGAATATGTCAATTGCCGCCTTTCCAATAAAAATGCAGATTACCATACTGGCCAGAGGATCCAGAACCGGAACTCCCATTCTTGCCCCTGCAATCCCCACCATGGCTCCCACCGACGACAAAGCATCCGAGCGGTGATGCCAGGCATCTGCCATCACTGCGCCTGAATTTATCTTTTTAGCTGCTGCTCTGGTATACCAGTACATCCATTCCTTTACAACAATGGATAATATTGCAGCAATGAAAGCAACCATGCCGGGAATGGGGGCTGCTTTCCCATTCTGTCCTATAATTACCTTTATACCCGTCATACCGATTGCCGCCCCAGTTGCCATGAGCAAAGAGGCCAGTATGACAGAGGCCACACATTCCATGCGGTCGTGACCGTATGGATGCTCTTTATCCGACTTCTTATCTGCCAGATGTACTCCGATCATAACAATAAATGTGCTGAAAACATCGGAGGCGGAGTGAACTGCATCCGAAACCATGGCACCGGAATGACCAAGGATTCCCGCTGTCATTTTAAAGACAGAAAGCAGCAGATTTATTCCAATACTGACCGCAGATACATGCATGGCAATGCTTTTTCCATCTTTTTCTTTCTTCTTTCCGATTATACGCCTCATAAACTTCTACCCCCGTGAGATAAGATTGCCCCAATCACCTGCATTCACTCCATAGAATTGTAAATAAATAAAAATGCACCTGTGGAACAATTAGAGTTAACTACTGTCCCACAGATGCATGAAAGTCATCTGCTGCTGCACGAGGCAACCCGGCTTACAGCTTTAAAAAGCTGATGCCTGCTCAGTTTGTACTGTAGAGTAATGTGCAGTGCAAAGAGTGTTTTATTTATTACCAAAACAGAGCGATCCAGTCAATCTGCATTTAAAATTCTGCTGACCGGGCTTCTGTAATAGGATATGAGCGGTCTTCTGTAAAAGTTACTATATTACGTATAATCAATAATGCAATATTCATAAGCATTGATTACAATGGTACTGCCGTACTGGTCTTCTCTCTTAAAAGCATTGCCATAGTTGGCATGAATATGGCCATGGAAAAAATATTTAGGTGAATACTTGTCCATCAAAGCCTTAAAGCAGGAAAATCCCCGATGAGGAAGATCCGGCAGGTCGTTAAGTTCAAAAGCAGGCGCATGGGTTACCAGTATGTCAAACCCCTTATTTTTTTTTAACTTCCACCACATGCGCTTAATCCTCTGCTCCATTTTCTTTTCTGTAAACTGATCGGGTGAACCCGGAATATATTCCATGGAACCACCCAGCCCCAAAATTCTGACTCCATTGAAGGTAACAATCTCATCTTCAATGCAGATACACCCCTCCGGAGGGCAGGTTTGATACTGACAATCATGGTTACCACGGACATAAAAGACCGGCGCATGGGAGCAGGTGGCAAAAAACGTCAGATAATTCGCCCTTAAATCCCCACAGGAAATGATTAAATCAATATCTTTCAGTTTCTCCGGTGTATAGTATTCGTAGAGTGACTTGGACTCATGATCCGCCAGTACCAGAATTTTCACGCTGCAGTTCCTCCGTATCCATGTTCTCGTATATTGTCTGACCCTGAAGACGGACCAACGACCGGGCTTCCTCTGTCAATTCCTCAAAATCAGGAATCTGCCCCACAACATTTTCCGTAAGCCAGTTCATCGTGGTAATCTCCTCCGGTGTAAGACTTAAGCCTTCTTCACACTGAATCAACCCATCCTGAGAATAAATCGTTCCTACAAACGGCTGGAAGCTTCCTGCCCGAATGGAATTTTTTAAAAATGTGATCAGCCTGTTTGTACCGTGAGGCAGATTCTGGGAGCAGATCACATCAATGACATCTGCAGACATCCCCCACCAGTAGTTAATCGCCTGCTTTCCTTTCATTTCCTTCCGGTCAACGGACCCGTGGCAGGTGAGATTTACAATTTTTTCATAGAACTTACCCCAATGCCAGATGGGAGTAGCCAGATTTTTAAGTCTTCCATCGGGAGCTTTCTGATAAAGTCCGTATTCTCTTGTAGGTGTCTGAGGCGTGATCATATCGTCTCCGGAAATAAAGCGGATGCCTTCCCTTTCAAGTTCTGCCTGAGCATCCCGCCCGGTGATCCTGGACCATTCTAAATAAACCTTTGCATATGGATTAATCATTCTTGCCCCTAATGCAAATGCATTGATATTGGCAATGGTGCCGTATATGGGATAATCAGCAATATAGCCCAGTTTGTCATCCCGCGACATGGAAGCAGCCAGAGCACCCATCAGAAATTTTGACTCATACATTCTTCCGTAATAAGTACAGACAGAAGAATACGACATATTGACAGAGCAGTTGAAAACCTTGATTTCCGGATGGTCAATTGCTGCCTTCACACTTAAGTTGATCATCTGGGAGGCTGTGGTAAAAATCATGTTGCACCCGCCCGCGATAGCAGCATCGATTGCCTTAGCCGTCTCTGCTTCCGTATCTGCGTGGAAAAAGACCATAGTCTCTGTCTTTCCGTCAAATGCCTGCTCCAGATACATCCTGCCCAGTTCATGACCGTAAGTCCAGCTTGAGGTCTCCGCTGTTTTTGCATGTATAAACGCTATTTTTAACATGGAAGGGTCAATCACCGGATTTGGAAGCAGCCAGTTAATCAGCTTCAGTGTGGTGTTATCCGCCCCATCACCTGCCTCTTCCGGCTGTTCTACCAACGCGATCTTATTGCCTCTGGAAGCCAGAAGAAGTTCATCCTTAATCTTAACCAGATCCTTCTTAATCTGCTTTTCCACCCTGTCTTTGACCGACTTGTAGCCAAACAGCTCCACATAAATTAAAAATGCATCGGAACAGGTCATGTCATAATCATCACCGCCGAATGTATGAAAAGCTTTGGAAAAGCGGTCATAGGCAGACTTAAACACAATCCGGTCGTCTTCGCTCCACTGTTCATCCGGAACTTTATTCATCGCCTTTAAAAGCCTGTCATAACTGCCTTCCTTGCTGAACCAGACATCGCAGTTAAAGGAAACCTGGTAAAAGTCAAGGAATTCATAATAAAGACGGTTATTCAAATCATCGGTACGTCTGGGAATCATCCGGATCACCGAGGCTGCGATGCTGAATGCCCCCACATATTTTAATACACTGACCCTTTTATTTCCTTCCTGAACATAGTACTGGTTCATAAACTCATATACAACAATCGGGTCATGGATTCCTTCCTGAATCTGATGGTCATACAGATAGGCCCATTTCGCTCCAAACTCGGATTTTTCCGACAAAAGCGGCATGAAATTACTGGCAAACGCATTGGTACGCCCCTCTGTTTTGGTACCTACCACTTTTTCAAGAGGAATATCCATAATCCCCAGATTAACTTCAGAAACGATATCCGAATAAGACAGGATATCATCTAACACCGGCAGATACGGATACTCTCCTCTTGATACGGATGCCTGGTACTGCCTTCGCCCTTTTCTTAATGCCCCTACATAATCATATAGTGCCATCCGCAGTTTCCTCCCATTATTTTATACCCCTATTTTACCATCCAAAAAGCGTTCTGTACAGACAGGCAGCGATCCCCTTTTTTACACCTTTAAATTACGCACTTTAAAATCACGTTCCAGTTCGCGCTTCTGGTCTTTCTTTGCAATGTCGTCCCTTTTATCGTAAAGCTTTTTACCTCTTGCCAGACCGATCTCCACCTTAACCAGACTGCCTTTAAAATATACCGAAAGAGGTACCAGTGTATACCCCTTTTGCGCAATTTTTTCATCCAGCTTTTGAATTTCCAATTTATGAAGGAGGAGCTTTCTCACACGTAAGGGATCTTTGTTAAAAATATTTCCTTTTTCATAAGGACTGATGTTCATGCCATATACATAAACCTCACCTCTGTCCACTCTTACAAAAGATTCCTTTATGCTGCATTTGCCCATTCGTATGGACTTTACCTCTGTACCAAAAAGCTCGATACCGGCTTCGTATTTTTCATCAATAAAATAATCATGATACGCCTTTTTGTTATTGGCGATTAATTTAAAACTTTCTCCCATATTTATAAATCTCCCTTATTAAAACTTTACACAATCATACTACATTATTTATATCTCGTAAAGGATAAGAAAATGCTTTTTTGTTTTCTACTTCAGATAGGAAAATTATGATTTTTGATTAATAGAACCGGAGCTTCTAGTTGCCCTTTATATTGTTGTAGGCAAAATAAGTTTAATATAATGAGATTTATTAGGCGGACCTAAGATAATTTCTTAGATCCGCCTATGGAATTACTTTACCTGATTTTTAAATACACTCCAAATAGTAATTAATATTGGGTTATATCTAAACTGTTCTGGAGCTTCATTTTTCTACCCCCATTTTATATTAATTTTCAAGGAATAAACATATACAAAAGATGTATGGTATAAGTGCCTACTTAAATTGAAAACTCTGCACTAATAAAATATACTTTAGAATCCTCCTGCGGTGGTTCTATTCTATAACTTTTTATTATTCTATAGAGACCGGGAGACAATTTACCATATAAAACTTCAAAATCAGTAGACCATGGTAAATTATTTCCTTTTTTTAATTCATATCCTATTGAAGTAAACATGATATTATCATTAACAGGTAAAGAATACCACTTATGACCTTTTTTCACTTCAATTACGTAATCTTCACCGAATATTGCCGGATCATCTGCAAGATAATTAATACGTACGGTAATTTTTGTATCAACTACACGTTCCACTGTCATGGTTACATCACCAGATTCATATATAACCAAATTACTTTCTGACTCTTTTTGGTTCATATTGATATTACCTTTGTAATTAATATTATATCTATAAACTAGTATCAAAAATATTGTAACGATGAGAGCAAAAACAAATACTTTTTTTTTCATTTTCTACTTGATTCCTTTTTACTTTGAGATGATTTGCAACTTTTATACTATCCAAATATTTTGATATCACCTCTTCTTGGTTAGATATTAGATACTTTTAGTTAAGCAACACATCTTTTTAAATAACTCCTCTTGTTTTACAATATCATAATCACTCAGAATTGTATTCCCAAAATAAAGTCGATGGTACGAAACAGTTTATCCGTACCCGATACGATTACCCGAATAGACTGATCAAGTTTAAAGGTTTTCCTTATCATTTCTCCCACCAGTGCTTAATGTTCGTCATAAAATCATCCTGAAGATCATTGACGTGGATCAGACCTTCCACGATATTGGAAAGTTCCACATAAAGACCCCAGTTTCCGCTTCATACGCCCTTCTCTCATTCTATTTAAGATAAATAATACTACTGGTATACTGTTCTCCATCCCATTCCGTATACGATAATTTTTTACCGGAAGGACTCCAATTAGTACCTGTCGATTCAGCATTCTCAGCAACCTTTATCGTTTTTCCAGTAAGTATATCATATACATACAAACTACTTACTGTTGAATTATTTTTATCCTCTTTCATACAGTAAGCAATCATTCTCTGATCAGGTGACCAGGATACTCCATACAATTCAGCACTATCTACAATCGTAATTTTTTTATCATGCTCAGGACTATAAATAATCATCGAACCCGTGGAACCATTATTCTGCAAGATTATCATCTGCTTCTTATCAGGAGACGGTAAGATTTGAAATACTTGTTCCAGATTAAGACTAGTCTTTTCCTTCGTAACGAGGTTTAATTTCATTAAAGTAAAATCTGATTGTGTATTATAATATATAGTGTCACCCAATTTTTCAACGAGATATATCCCTTCATCTTTTAATTCATCAATCAATCTCATGTTTCCAGTTCTGTCAGCCAGATATACGCCGCCGCTATATGCCGCACCGATTACAGTTTCGTTATCAGCCCAGTGCGCACTTTTTGCTCCACCAATCGGTTCTCCCATAAGCCCAATGCTCTCATGATTCTCCATATTCATAATGAAGTAAGCAGGATCCCCCAGAACATATTCATCATAGATCAGATAATTCTTATCCCTGGAGAATACAGCTCCCCCCAGCAATACATCTTTTTGTTCCTTGACCAGCTGATATTCTTTTGAGTTAATATCCAGAAAATACAGGCTCTTTGGATACTGGTCTGATAATTCTGATAAACTCATCTTGTCTAGTAACTCATTATCTTTAGAAACAATTACAGTATCTTCATCGAACCAATCGCTAATACTTATCTGTCCCAAACGCTCAATTTTATCAACTAATATCTCTGGTTCACTCTCTTCCTGCTTTGATTCATCAATAATTGTTATGTTTTTCTCAGGCTCTTGAACCGTGATTTTATTCCTGTTCTTTTCACAACCTGTCATGGTTAACACCAA
This sequence comes from Lacrimispora amygdalina, assembly GCF_003432035.1. Taxonomy (GTDB): domain Bacteria; phylum Bacillota; class Clostridia; order Lachnospirales; family Lachnospiraceae; genus Lacrimispora; species Lacrimispora amygdalina. Next base: position 17,023 of record NZ_QOHO01000067.1, on the reverse strand, counting down.
TGCTGCCATGATAAATGCATTAAATAAATATTTATTTTTCATATGTAACACCTCTACAGGTCTATAAAGTTAGATAATCTAATGGTTTTAAACTCGTTATCTAAGGCAAAAATTGACGGCAGGATAAAAACACTTAACTCTGAAAAACAAAGATAAGTATTTCCATCCTACCTATAAAAATATCAGTATATCTATGTGTTATTCCCCGTCAAAATCTCTTCCCAAAATGAAGTCAATGGTACGAAGCAGTTTATCCGTACCCGATACAATTACCCGAATGGGCTGACCAAGCTTAAAGGTTTTCCTTGTCATTTCTCCCACCAGTTCATAATGTTCCTCATCAAAATGATAATAATCATCCTGAAGATCATTAACGTGAATCAGACCTTCCACTGTATTGGGAAGTTCCACATAAAGTCCCCAGTTTGTTACTCCTGATATGACTCCGTCAAATTCCTGCCCGATATACTTAGACATATATTCACATTTTTTAAGCTTTATGGTTTCCCGCTCCGCTTCATCCGCCCTTCTCTCAAGAGAAGAGGACTGAACCGCTACCTGCATAAGAAGCTTTTCGTAATGGCTGACCCGTTTCTCACTGAGCCCTGCCCTTAAATTCTCCTTTATGATACGATGGATCTGTAAATCCGGATATCTTCGGATCGGGGAAGTGAAGTGGGTATAATATTTTGCAGCCAGACCAAAATGTCCGGTGTTACCTACCGTATACTTCGCCTGCTTCATGGAACGAAGGGCAAGGCGGCTGATTAACGCTTCTTCCGGAGTATCCTCTGCGTTGGCCAGCAGCTTCTGAACTTCCTTGGGATATACCTCTCCGTTGTGGAAGCGGATGGAATATCCGAAATTGTTGATCAGTGTTGCCAGACTTTTCATCTTCTCCGGATCCGGGTTGTCATGGGTCCGGTAAAGGAACGGGATTTCCTGCCAGAAATAATCCTCCGCAACGGTTTCATTGGCCATAAGCATAAAATCTTCAATGATTTTAGTGGCAGCATTCCGGTCATAAGGCTTTATTTCCAGAGGCTTGCCCCGTTCGTCAAGAATTACCTTTGTTTCGGGGAAATCAAAGTCAATGGAACCTCTTTTTTTCCTTTTTTCTCTTAAAATATCTGCCAGTTCCTTCATCTGCTCAAACATGGGAATAAAGGCTTCATACTCTTTCATCACTGCTTCATCATGATTGGTGATAATTGCATTGACTGCCGTATAGGTCATTCTGCGGTCAACATTGATTACCGTTTCGGCAATCCTGTGACCGGTTACCGTGCCGGTTTCATCAATTTCCATGATACAGCTCAGTGCCAGACGGTCCTCTCCCTGGTTTAAGGAGCAGATTCCGTTTGACAGCTTGTGGGGAAGCATGGGAATTACCCGGTCTACCAGATAGACACTGGTTCCTCTTTTTAAAGCTTCTTCGTCAAGGGGACTGTGCTCTGTCACATAATTGGTTACATCTGCGATATGCACTCCCAGGGTATAAATACCCTCCTTCTTTGAAATGGTGATGGCATCATCAAGATCCTTCGCATCTTCTCCATCTATGGTAACAGTCTGCAGCTCTCTTAAATCCAGACGCCCCTGCATATCTTTTCCGGAAATGGAATCCGCAACAGACTCCACCTGCTTCATCACGCTGTCAGGAAATTCCTCCGGAAGTCCGTAAGCGCGCACAATGGAGAGAATATCGGTTCCGGGGTCGTTGACATGTCCAAGAATCTCCTTGATCACACCCTCCGGCTTTTTCCCTTCTCCTCCAAAGTCAGTGATTTTTACCACTACTTTATGTCCGTTTACAGCCCCCATGTCTTTTCCCTGGGGAATGAAAACATCTTTTGATATCTTTTGATTATCAGGTATCACAAAACCAAAATTCTTGTTTTTCTGATAAAATCCGATTATTTCTTCATTTGCATGCTGGAGCACCTTAATAACCCGGCCTTCTGCTCTTTTGCTGCCGGAGCCTTCCGCTTCTGCGGATATTAAAACGGTATCTCCATGAAGGGCGCCGCCTGTCTTATCCTCTGGTATAAAGATATCCTTCTCAAATCCTTCTACAGATACGAAACCAAAGCCCTTCTGGTGTCCGGAAAATACGCCAGCTATGGAACCGACATCGGGTTTTCCATATTTACCTTTCTGGGATACTCCGATTTTTCCTTCTGCCAGCAGTGCATCAAGCACCTGCTTTAATTCGTCCCTCTGATGTTTGGGTACTCCGAATAACATGGCGAGTTCCTTTAATTTCATCGGTTTATAAGATGGATCTGAAAACAGTTCCATAAACATGGCTTTCCGCTGCGTTAACTGTTCTTCTGTCATTATTTTCCTCTCTTTTCACGTTTTTTTCAAAACGGTTTCATTTATGTTTTATTATCTGCACTTCACCCATTGGTATGACAGATTTTTTCCGTAATGCGAAAAAAACACCCTTGCTGCTATACCACAAGAGTGTTTAATCGCTACAGTATATTCAGATTCAGTACCAATGACAGGATAAAAAACAGGATTGCTCCGTACTTTGTAAACTTTTCCAGTTTACCTTCCATGGAACGACCTTTGTTCCTGCCCCAGTAAGTATCCGCCATACCACCGATAGAACCAAGACCCTGACTCTTTCCTTCCTGCAACAGGATTATCGCTGATAAAGCAATGCATATAATAACAAACACGATTGATAATATAATCCGGATCATTCTTCCACCTCCTTAAGTCAAACACGGACTATCATACCATAAATTTTCAGTAAATACAATATTTTTTTCTATTTTCAACACTGCCGACTGTAGAATTCTTCAATCCTGAGCAGTTCATTGTATTTGGCTGTACATTCCCCCCTGCAGGGCGCACCGCACTTAATATAGTCAGCACCGGCTGCCACAGCCATATCTCCAAGAAATGCTTCCTCTGTTTCCTTATCACTGTTTGAAACTATCACTTTACTCCCCATTTTTTTGGCTTCCTGAATCATTTCCAGTGCAGCTGTCACAGTTCCGGCTTTCTTTAACTGAATTTCCACTCCATTTGAGGCAAAGAAATCATCAGAGGCAATCACGAGACGATGCTGGAACATTTGATACATCCGGTTTCTGCTTTCCAGGTCCTGTTTCCAAAGTCCGTCTGTCACAATGCCAAGTGGAAATCCGTCCGCAAGCCTTAAGTAATAGGATATCATATCTTTTTGGTTCCTGTGTACCAGGATACCATTTTTTAAACTTTCCTTATTAAAGCGGTAAATTCCTTCTTCCTTTGCATAGAGATCATCTGCATTTCCGCAAATAGCCGCAGTTAAGTCCATATCAGGATCATACCCGGAAAGTCTGACGGCATCCATTATATAATGAAGCGCTTCTTCTGAACTTTTCATGTCGGCTGCAAAACCACCGCTCCCCCCAATGGATGTATCAAATCCGTTTAACGTTAAAAGCCGCTTTAACGTCTGATAAACTTCTGCCCCCATTCTAAGTCCCTCTGCGAAGGAACTTCTGTTTAACGGGACTATCATGATTTCTTTAAAATCAATTCCTTTTAACCAGTCGCCTCCATCGATCATACTCATCACGGGAACCGGCATTACAGGCGCAGTTGTACCGCCTAAATAGCGGTAAAGCGGAAGCCCAAGTCCGGCTCCTGCAGCCCTCGCGGCCGCCATGGACAATGCTAACACTCCTGCCTTTCCTCTGCCGTATTCCTTATGGTCAGCATCGTCCTGGTCTCTTTGCTCTGTCAACAGGCGGTCAATGTACTTCTGTTCCGCTGCGTCTTCAAATAAAATGGCTTCCGATAACCATTCTCTTATATAATCTGCTTCTTCCTCTCCGTTCATTTCATCAAAAACAGAAACTGCCGCCTTTCCCTGGGCACCGTTTTCCAGGATCACTTCTGCCTCCACTGCCGGATTTCCTCCTGAATCAAAAAGCATTCTTCCTCTTATCCGTTTAATATCAAGATCATCAAGCATCTGTTTTGCCTCCCTGTTTTCCATCATTCCTCTACCGTAAGGATTGACGGGATTTTTCAGTTCCATGCAGGCAAATAAAAAAAGATGCCGGAAGCGTTTTGCTCTCTGGCATCTTTTTTTATTCCCTCTTTTTATGCTCTTAACTCAATACCAAGTGCCTGTAAACCGTTGAGTATCTTTTTCATAACTCCTGAAACTTCCTGCTCTTCCAGAGTATGGTCTGATGCCCGGAAAGTAATAGAATAGGCAACTGATTTAAAACCAGCGAGAATCTGTGCGCCCTCATAGATATCAAACAGCTCATAGTTTTCTAAAATCTTTCCTCCCCGCTTTTCAATCACTTCCTCAATCTGACCTACAAGGATGTTTTTGGGTACCACCATGCTGATATCTCTGGTAACTGCCGGATACTTGGCAATTCCGGTATATTTGCGGTCGAAACTTGTAAATGGTATCATGGACGGCATGTCGATCACTGCCACATAAGCTCTGTCACCGATTTTGTAGTTATCAGCAACCTCGGGATGAATCTCCCCCAAATATCCGATATTTACTCCATCGTAAATAATGTCTGCCTGTCTTCCCGGATGAAGGAATGTCTTTCCTGCCTTCGGATCATAGTGTGGTTTTAAATTCATGCCGGCTTTTTCAAAGAATTCCTCAATGACACCCTTCATATCAAAGAAATCTCCGTCTCCGTAAAAGCCCAGAGTAAACTGCATTCTTTCATCAGGAAGTTCTGTAAGAGGAAGACTCTTTGGTAAGTAAATATTAGCCAGCTCATAAAGACGCACATTTTTATTACGCCTGTTGTAGTTGGTAGAAAGCGAATTTAGCATACCATGGAGAGGAGTGGTTCTCATAACACTGAAGTCTTCACCCAGAGGATTTAAAATATTCACAGTTACCCGCAGAGGACTGTCCTGCGGAAGAAGAAGACGGTCAAATACCTTCGGACTTTCAAAGGAATAAGTCATTCCCTGGGAAAATCCACAGAATTCAGCAACTTCTCTGGCAAGTTCCTCTACCCTTAACTTATAGGAGAGCTTACCCGTAGTCGCTTCACCCGTTGGAAGAGAAACGGGAATCTTGTCATAGCCGTAGAATCTGGCTGTTTCCTCAGCCATGTCCGCCATACATTCCAGATCCTGACGGAATGTGGGAACAATGATCTCTCCTGTTTTATCATCATATTCCAGTTCCAGACGCTTATAATACGCAAGCATTGTCTCCGGAGCAATATCTGTACCAAGAAGACGGTTCATTCTTTCCGGTTCAAAGGCAATCCTCTTACTCTCTTTTTTTACCGGATAGATATCGATCATGCCGCCGACTACCTCTCCTGCCCCCAGTTCCTCAATCAACTGGCATGCACGGTCAATGGCAGCCTTTGCATTGTTGGGATCAAGGCCCTTTTCAAATTTACCTGAGGCATCGGTTCTTAAGCCCACTTTTTTAGAGGAAAGGCGGATATTGGTTCCGTCAAAGCAGGCACTTTCAAATACCATGGTCCGGACTTCGTCCGTAATCTTAGAATTCTCGCCTCCCATGATACCGGCAATACCCACTGCTTTCTCTCCGTCACGAATCATGAGTACGGTGCTGTCCATTTTTCTTTCCTGACCATCTAAGGTCTTAAACATCTCTCCGTCCTCTGCACATCTGACAACGATTTCATGACCAGCCAGCTGCTCATAATCAAAGGCATGCATTGGCTGACCGTATTCTTCCATTACGTAATTGGTAATGTCAACAATATTATTGATAGGTCTGATTCCGCAGGCAGCAAGCCTTCTCTGCATCCAGACAGGAGAAGGAGCAATCTTTATATTCTTTACCATTCTTGCACAATAACGGGAGCAAAGACGGCTGTCTTCTACTGTTACTTTTAAATAATCATGAACATCCTCGCTGTTGCCAGTCGCAGTTACTACCGGAGGAACAAAGGTTTTGTTAAATGTGGCAGCTGCCTCTCTGGCAATTCCGATTACACTGTAGCAGTCCACACGGTTTGAAGTTACTTCATATTCAAAAACAGAATCATGAAGACCAAGGAGTTCTACTGCATCGGTTCCCGGAACAGAATTCTGGGGAAGAATATAAATTCCGCTATCAGGAGCATCGGGATACATCTCCTTTGTAAATCCCAGTTCTTCAATGGAGCACATCATTCCGCAGGATTCAATTCCTCTTAACTTGCCCTTTTTGATTTTAATACCGTCTTCCGGAAGGGGCCCGCCGTCATGTCCTCCGGCCACCTTTCCTCCATCTAAAACAACAGGAACCTTATCCCCTGTTTTAACATTTGATGCGCCGGTTACGATCTGAACGGTATCAGAGCCCACATTTACCTGGCAGACAATCAGTTTATCCGCATCCGGATGGCGTTCGATGGATAAGATATGACCAACTACGATCTTCTCCAAATTTTTGTCCAGGCATTCATAGCCCTCAACCTTCGTTCCGGTCAGTGTCATGGCATCTGTATATTCCTGAGGTGTCACATCCAAATCCGGTACATATGCTTTAACCCATGATAATGGTGTATTCATCAATCTATCTCCCTTCCTGTTTCTAGAACTGCTTTAAGAATCTGATGTCATTTTCATATAATAATCTCATGTCATCGATCTCGTATTTTAATAAAGCAATTCTCTCCAAACCTACGCCGAATGCAAATCCGGAATATTCGTTAGAATCAATTCCGCTCATGGCAAGCACATTTGGGTGCACCATTCCGCAGCCTAAAATCTCAATCCAGCCAGATCCCTTACAGAAACGGCAGCCTTTTCCTCCGCACTTAAAGCAGGTAACATCCATTTCCGCACTTGGTTCCGTGAACGGGAAATGATGGGGGCGGAACTTTACCTTTGTCTCAGGACCGAACAGCTCTCTTGCAAATTCAGCCAGAGTTCCTTTCAAGTCAGCAAATGTTATATTTTTATCGATTACCAGCCCTTCTATCTGATGGAAGGAAGGGGAATGAGTTGCATCCACTTCATCGGAACGGAATACTCTGCCTGGTGCCAGCATACGAATTGGAAGTTTCCCCTTCTCCATGGTCCGGACCTGAACAGGTGATGTCTGGCTTCTTAAAACGATGTTGTCACTGATATAAAAAGTATCCTGCTCATCTCTTGCCGGGTGGTTCTTCGGAATGTTCAGTTTTTCGAAGTTATAGTGATCATATTCCACTTCCGGGCCTTCTATTACTTCGTACCCCATGCCCACAAAGATTCTTTCCACCTCTTCTAAGGCGATGGTATTGGGGTGGGTATGGCCTACTCTGTTTCTCTTTGCAGGCAGGGTGACATCAATCACTTCTTTTTTTAACTGCTCTTCCCTTGCCTTTTTCATCAGTCCTGCCATGGCAGCATCTAATTTTCCCTCAATTGCTTCACGGGCTTCATTGACCATCTGCCCGATTTTGGGTCTGTCTTCCGGAGTAACGTCCTTCATGCTTTTTAATACACTGGTCAGTTCTCCCTTTTTTCCAAGATAAGCGACTTTAATGTCATTCAGTCTTTCCAGCGCATCGGAAGCTTCAATCTGCTTTAATGCTTCTTGTTTGATTCTCTCTAATTGATCTTTCATCATGCTCTCCTTCTTTGATTCATTCCCTGATACAAAAAAAAGCTCCATCCCTGCAAAGGGACGAAGCTGTGTTCGCGGTACCACCCTGATTCCTGCTTCAAAAGCAGGCACTCGGCATACGTAACGTGTACGGACGTCATGACCTACCCGCCTGACAGACTAACAAATCCACAGGTTTCAGCCATGCTGCTTCAGTGGGAAATTCGATCTCTTAATTGAACTTAAAAGGGCTTTCAGCCGGTGACCCCTTCTCTCTGATAGAAATTAAGATTCTACTTGCACTTTCATAGCATTTCATATTTTATTGTAATATTGTCACTATTATAATAAGTCAGAATTAAAATGTCAAGATATCATTCTATATTTCTGCTATTTTAACTTAAAGCCGGAAACAACCGTTTTAAGTTCCTCCGCAATCCGTTCCTGCTTCTCAGACATTTTAGACATATCCTGTACAACTTCATAAGCTTTTTCGATTGTGGTAAGAACCATGCTGCTGTTGCCCGCGGTAGTCTGAACAGATTCGGAAACATTCTGTATGGCATCACGGACTTCCTGCATCACCTGACTGATGTTGGTAGCCATCTCCTCCACTTCATTGGAGATTTCCTCGATGGTAACTGCATCCCTGCCATATTGCTGTCCTACACTAACGAAACTGTTGTAATCCGGAGTTACAGTGTCTCTTAAGAAAAGCAGCATGGACTGTGAACCATCGAGCATCATGGAAAATGCGTTCTGGACATCAGAAATGGTGCCTTCAATTTCCTTTACAATCTCAGAAGTATCTTTCGCAAGCTTCCCGATCTCTCTGGCCACAACGGCAAAACCTCTGCCCTGTTCTCCGGCTCTGACCGCTTCTATAGAAGCATTAAGTGACAGTAAGTTAATCTGGGAAGCCGTATTGGAAATAAGCCGTGCCATATCGCCAATCCGTTCCACTACTTTTGCGTGCTGGACTGCCATCTGAAGGTCCTGCTCTCTTTCCTGGGAAATGACAAGGGCATTATCATATGCCTCCTGGCTTTTTTTCTCTATGTCTTTTGCCCGTTCCATAATCTCTCCGGCCATCTTACTGCTCTTTTCCGTTTCGCTGGCAAGTATTCCAACTGACGAGTTCACCTCTGCAAGAGATGCGTTCAGTTCTTCTGTTGCCGCACTGGAAGACATCATAGCCTTATCCACATCTCCCATGTAGGTCTTTACATCGCGAAATTGAAGCAGCAGACCGGTGGATACTTTATTTAAATGAATGCTCGCATCTGTAATATCCCCTGCATGATCGGAAATCTGCTCAATGACCCCCTTATTGCTGCGGAACATATTGTTTAACGAGCTGCTCATCTGTCCCAGTTCATCTTTGCGCCTGGTCTTTAACGGCTGAACCGTGAAATCTCCCGCTGCAAGAGAACCGGCAAACTTACGGACTTTCTTAAGGCCTGATGTAATACTTCCCACCTGGAGTAAAACAGCAAGAATACATAATATCAAAGCTGCCACGCTCAGCCTGACCAGTTTCCCGTTTAAAGCAACGATGGGTTCTGCCAGTTCAGACTGAGGCATCCTGATCATGATGATCCAGCCCACTCCCGGCACTGTATCGTAATAGAGATTATAAGTTTCCCCGCCTTCCGTATAGGTCGTCTTACCTTTATCGTTTGCCACCATCTGCGCCGCTGCTGCCGAAAGTGAGGCGTTCTCATCCTGGGTCATATTGACCCCTTTGCTTACCTTATCTGCATCTGCGCCGCAAAGATAAACACCATCTGCGGAAATGAGTACTGCAGTTCCGTTCCTGCCCACTTTAATTGATTTAATCAGCTCATCAATATCACTTAGCTGCATATCAACCGTAACAGCTCCAATAAAGCGATTGCTGCTGTCATAAACAGGAGCCGTGCAGCTTGCCATCATTACATTGAGTGTCGGGTCAAAATAAGGATCTGTAATAACTGCAGTTTTAGCTCCTCCTGATACGGATTTGTAGTACGCCTGATTAAAATAGTCATAACTTTGATTACTGTATTCGTTGGTTAAGGTTACCTTATCGCCGTCTTTGTACCAGTATGGTCCTACATACTTCTGCTGGGGATCATATACATTGGGCTCAAACCAGATTCCGCTGCCAAGGATTAAATCATTGCCGGATATTATATCTGCAATTGCCTTGCCGTATGTATCAAGATCCGTGGACTGATAAGACGCTCCCACTGTATGAGAAATATTCATTGCTGTAGTTTCAACTGCATTTAAATAGTTATCAATACTGTTAACATTCGCTTTCAGTTCCGACTCCATAGTGGAATTACTCTGCTGCTCAATCAGTTCACTGCTTGTAGATTCGCTTAACCTGGCCAGCAATGCCAGCGCCAGCATCACAACTGGCAAAATCCCTAACAGCATCTTTATTCCTATGCTTCTGATTCCAATTCTTTTTTTCATACTTTTATCTCCTGTAATTCGGACTTCCACCTTCTACTGTATGTATCGGCATTTTAATAAAAACAGCATAACATACCAAGGTAAAATTTACTAATAATCTCTGCTAATATTCTGTATGCCTGATTCCGCTTTTCCTATTGCAATTTCACCTGAGTACATTTAAACTGGATATCAGAACTTTTATACCTATTCAAACTCCTTTCCTCCCTGCACTTTTTACATAATATTAACAGTTTTTAATTATACTATTGGTATTCAGATTATGCAATATACGAATTTTACATATTTTAATCGTGTATTTTACAAATTTTATTATCATAAAATATAGTACGAGAGGTGACTATAATGGATCAAGACTATATCAACAAAAGAATCACAGAATTACGTTTAAAAAAGGGAGTGGCGGAACATAAGATGAGCTTGGAGCTGGGACACAGCAGAAGTTACGTGCAAAGCATCTCCAGCGGCAGGAGTCTCCCCTCAATGGCGGAGTTTCTGGCAATCTGTGAATACTTAAGCGTAACGCCAAAAGACTTTTTTGATAATGATAATCCCAACCCGCCCTTAGTCAGAGATACAATAGACAAGCTGAAAACGTTACCGGAAAACGATCTCCTGCTGATATTGACCATGATCAACCGGCTTCAGTCAAAATAGACGGGATTAAACCATTTAAAACAACTATTATTTCATCGTCCCCGTGCGAAAGTATGGGGATTTTGAAGTACAGCGGGATATTCTGTCCACAGACTCATACTGCCAGCTTCAGGGGAGCTGTTAAAATCACTGATTTCATACAAGGATACTATGGTTGGAATTGCCTCCAATGCTCTTGCATATAACTCATCAAGATCTCCTCTGTTTAACATTCCAAAAAAATAACCGTATAAATCCTCAAAAGACTGTTCTTTTATCATAAGTTCTTCTTCCTTTCCCCGGCCGGATCATTACAGGCCTTGTAAATAGTAATACTATTGCGGATTTTGTCAAGGCAGCGGCTCCAATCCAGTCTCTTCTCAAACGGGCAGTTAAACATGACCATCAGCAGTTTTTTACCCACCGGATAAATGATCAGCATATTGAAAAGATTGTCATCGAGTGCTGTGCTGATAAATTCCATCCAGGCAAAAGGAACGTCATGATCTAACTCTGTCCCGTCCTCCAGACAGACACTCATAGGCTGAAAACGCTTTAATACAAGATAAAATTCCTGAATTACAGGCTCAAGCTGTTCCGGCTTAATCTCCCTTTCCACCATGCTGAAGGAAAAATTAACGGTTCCATCTTTATTTGTTTTTATAATTTCAGGCCGCTGTTCAGAAAAATATTTTCTCTTTACATCTTCCGGTTTCATATCCATAAATGCAGAAGGAAGAAAAATCCCTACTTCGTTATCAAACATCTTTGTTTCACAAAACTGAAGCAATTCTCCTTCCACATAAATTCCTGTTTCTATACTGGTAAACCTGTTTATCCGTTCAAGATGCCTGTCATCAATCAGTTTCTCATCATCACACATGATTCTTCCTCTCTGCTTTGTTCAATCTTTATCTAACATGTACTGTCTGATTTCCTCCTCTCCCTGTTCAGCAAAATCAGACAGAACCTGACTATTTACGTAGTCACCCATTTTCTTTTCTCCTGCAGCAGATGCTCTTGACATTACCAAAACCAGTAATACAATCACTTCAATAACAAGAAGCAGTCTTTTAATCAATGATCCTTTTTTGCTGACAGTCTTATTGGATTTATAAGTAAATCTTGGTATTAAGACCAGTCTCTCCTGCAGGATTCTGCATTTTACTATCCCTGGTTCGCGGGAGGCAAAGTCAAACAGCATATTCTGGCTTTTTTTTAAATAATAGAAACGATTCCAAAAATGGAGATCTCCATACAATATGTCTGTTTCCAGTTCGTAATTTTTAATTTCTTCTGTTCCATCTTCCTTGCGGATGGAACAGCTTGCCCTGTATTGATAATAGCTTTCATTGTTTCTTTTATTCTGCACCATCAGCCCTCCTTTCGTTCCGAGAACTATATTACTTATAATTTACATTCTACATATAACTGAAATAAATTCAACCGAAGTGCTAAAATTGTACACATTGAGTTCCAAAATTTGCACGCCAAACAGGTTGATCCGGAATTTTATTTAAAACAGCAAGATTTATTAAACTCTGATTATTAAATTTTGTTATACTTAAAATGACGATTTTACATCAGCAGAAAGGAGGCAACGTGTAATGAAAAACAGAAACATCAGCAATACGGTAGCCGCAATCAATTACATTGAGGAACACTTAAACGAGAAAACAGATTTGGATGCCATTTCAAATGCGGTACATTATTCAAAGCATCATCTGCACCGCATATTTGCTGACACTACCGGACTTACCATTCATGAGTATGTGAAGAGGCGAAAATTAACAGAGGCGGCAAAACTGCTTGTCTTTTCAAATAAACCGATTTTAGATATTGCTCTGATTGCCGGTTATGAAAGCCAACAGGCATTTACTAATATTTTTACTGCCATGTATAAACAGCCTCCAAACAAATACAGGGACAATGAAAAATTCTATCCTTTACAATCAAAATTTGAATTTAAGGGAGGGTATGATATGCTTAATCAAAGTGACAGCATTGAGTGGAATATTGCTTATGCATCAGAATCGGATATTGCCTGCTGGATGGCTCTGGTCCGGCTCGTAATCGATGGTTTTCCCTGTCTGGATGAAAAAGAATACATTGAGGAACTGAAACAACGAATTAAAATCAGGCAGGCATTAATATTAAAAGATAATGGGACTGCAATCGGAGCAATGCTTTTTTCCGCAAAAACCGGAAGCATTGATTTTATGGGTACCCATCCGCTTTACCGGAAAAAAGGAATTCCCAAAGCTTTTCTTGACAGAGTCATGGAAGAGCTTTTCGATGATAAGGACATCAGCATAACAACCTACAGAGAAGGTGACAAAGCAGATACCGGCCATCGTAAGATCATTAAAGATTTAGGCTTTGCAGAAGCCGAACTGCTGACCGAATTCGGTTATCCCACACAGCGTTTTATTTTACAAAGGGAGGGAACAAATGAATAATCAATCTGATATCCTTTATCTTGAAGAGATCAATCGCAAAGTTAATGATGCATTAGAAAAAGCAGATGCTGATGTCAGACGCCTGGATGAGAATTACATGGAATTTAAACGGTATATGGTACAAAACCGCGGAGAAATCGACCCGCATGAGATGTTTCAAAATGAAATGGAACTTAACAGAATGGACAATACCACAGCTCTTTCAGCAAGTATACGGGATAAACTTCTGAAATTAAAAGATTCCCCCTATTTTGCACGAATAGACTTTAAGGAAAATAACAGTTGCATACCGGGAAAGTACTACATTGGCCGTTTTTCATTCCGTTACGGAAATGAACTGCTGATATTCGACTGGCGGACACCAATTTCCAGTATGTTCTACGATTATGAAATCGGGCCTGCAGGATTTGATGCCCCTTCCGGGAGAATAGAGGGGCAATTGACAGAAAAACGGCAGTTCAAAATAAAGAACGGAAAGCTGGAATATGCACTCCAAAGTTCTCTTACCATTCAGGATGATATTCTTCAGCAGGAATTGAGCCATACTTCAGACGAAAAAATGAAATCCATTATAACTACCATTCAAAAAGAGCAAAACCAGATTATCAGAAACGAAAACTCCCGTACTCTCATTATACAAGGTGTTGCCGGATCCGGTAAAACATCGATCGCGCTCCATCGGATTGCTTTTTTACTCTATCGTTTTAAAGACAGACTATCAGCAGATCATGTAGGCATACTGTCACCTAACAGAGTTTTCGGAAATTATATCTCCGAGGTGCTCCCGGAGCTAGGGGAAGAACCGGTCTGCGAACTGGGATTTACCGATATTGCCAGAGAGCAAATAGGGAATTTAATTGGGTTTGAAACAGACAGAGTTCCTTCAGAGTCTAATGACAGCGCATGGATGGAGCGGGTGAGGTTTAAGTCTGCACTGTCTTTTGTAAAACAAATGGATGATTTTATCTCAGCTGCACCAGGAATTATTTTTGATCCAGCTGATTTTACTTACGGCCAGTTCACCGCAGATGCCGATACCATAAAAAAACGTTTTGATGCTTATGGTAATTTTCCTGTCAGGCAGCGTTTAAAGATGATCGCTTCTGATATTTATGAACGTTTCCACAGTGATAACTATATGGGAGATGATATTCCCAAAAGCAGTACCATACTTAAAGCTTTAAATAAAATGATAAAGATTAAAAATACTCTGTCACTTTATAAAGAATTTTATAAATACATGAATAAAACAGAGTTATTCATTATGCCCTCAAAAAACACATTAGAATGGGCGGATGTTTTCCCTTTTCTATATTTATATAACTTCTACGAAGGATTGCAGGAAAACAGGCTCATAAGACATCTGGTAATAGATGAAATGCAGGATTATACACCAATTCAATATGTGGTTATTAACATCCTGTTTCATTGTCCCAAAACCATTTTAGGAGATTTTGGACAATTTATAAATCCCAGCCATGCATACACATTAGACGATCTGAAAAGCCTGTATGAAGGCTCTGATTTCATCGAACTGACAAAAAGCTACCGTTCTACCTATGAGATTATTTCTTTTGCTATGCAGATCAAAAATACTGGAACAATAAAAGCCATAGAGCGGCATGGCACTCCCCCAGCTATCATCAGATGCCAGAATAAAAATGATGAGCTTTTAACTATCAGAAATAAAATTGAAGCTTTTTTACAATCGTCATATTCGTCTCTAGCTATTATCACAAAGACTTCCCATGATGGAAAACTGCTTTACGACCAGCTATCCGGTGATTATGAGGTACACTTTATTTCCACAGACAGCACGGAATTTAAAAGTGGTATAACCGTCACATCCATACAGATGTCAAAAGGACTGGAGTTTGATGAAGTCATAATTCCTTATGCAGACAGCGTTTGTTATTCTGAGGAACACGACAGAAATTTACTTTATATAGCCTGTACCAGAGCAATGCACCGGCTGACACTCTTTTACACTGGGGAAATATCTCCTTTGTTAAAGCCAGAAAATCAGACAAACTATAATGAGAAAACGAGACTGCCATAAATCCGCAGTCTCGTTTTCAAATACTTTTTATTGCTCTTTCATACCCATCTTACTATTTTTCAGCACTCCATACAAAAGCATAATGGACAGCAGAAGGTGGCTTATGGCCAGTACAACACAAACTCTGATGCTGACAAACCAAAATATTCCTCCTGCGATTACTTCTGCTAACCATAGCTGTCTGCTTTTCAACCGGTAACGTCTTGTCTCCTCTTCATCCAGAAGTTTATTCCGGTCAGGGACCGGTGCAAAGATATAGATCAGAATTCCTGAAATAAGAAACCCTGCAACTGGTAAAAAAAGAGCCGCCGTCCCAACTATGTATTTCTCAAGCAGACAGACAATCAGAATAAGGATTGCTGACACTACAGTACAGACTCCGTTGGTTTTCGCATGATACCCGCCGCAATAGGACCTTAAAGGTATATAGCTGGCGAGGAACACAAACACAGGCATAGGGGCTCGCATGATTACTGCTATGATAACAGCCACGACTATGTTAATAATCTGGTTAATTAAGACTTCATAAGCGTAAAGATACAACGCTCGCTGATCGTCTTTTAAAAGATTTTTTCTAATCTGCCAGCTGACTATGTTTTCCGAAATCCGTTGTAACATTAAAATTTCCTGAGACTCTTGGCTTCTTCAGGAACCTCCGGCTGGTGATGAGCCCATGCACAGGTTACATTGATTGTATAAGCGGCAACCAACAATGCACAGACATTCATCATGTTGATCATTGACATTTTTCCCTTTAAAGCATTTAACATTTTTTTCATATTAAATCACTCCTTTTTTCTTTTCATAGTATAACAGTAAATTGCATATTTCAAGTCAAGTGCCAAAATTATACACGTTGAGTGCCAAAATTTGCATTCTGCCCTTCTACAAAGCTTGAAATCGTTAAAGTTGTAACAAATAAATCGCCTTTCTGTACAAGATTTAATGACCCGCCATACTTCTCCGCCAAAGACATTACTATCCCAATTCCCAAACCATGGTGCTTGGAATCCGCTTTTGATGTTAAAAATCTGTCGCCTTCCCTTTTCACTTTTATATTAGAACTATTCTCAATATGAAAAATTAGAAAATAATTCGTGCCCATAAATACCTTTATGTTAACATTGCGTTTTCCAGGATCACATTTTTCCGCTGCCTCAATCGCATTGTCAAGCAGATTGCCAAACATAGAGATCATGTCAGCATCTGATATAAAATCCACATTTATATGATTTTCGACAAACAGAGTCAATTCAACATCAAGCTCCTTTGCCTTGGATACGCGTTCTGATAAAATAGCATTAAATACAGGGTTACTACTGTAAATGGCCAGGTTTGTTTCTTTTTGAATCTTACCTTTTAACTCATCAATAATTTCAACAATCTTGTTATTCTCTCCATTTAATGCAAGCAGACGGAAACTGTTAAAATAAGAATGAACATCATGCATGAAGCATCGATAATGGTCATTTATCTTTAAAATATTCTGAAAATGTTCAGTTTCCATATCTCGTTTGACCGAATAAAGTTCGGCATACTTGATTTTATTCATTACATCAGTATATTTTTCCAATATAATAAAAATCGCAGCATTGGAAAAATAGAGCAATACAGCGCCGGCAAACATAAATAGTTGTACAGAAACCGGTTTTGGAAAATCCATATACAAAAAACTGCTTGATATCATAAGTGATAAAATTGGAACAATAAGTAAATACCAGGAAAAAACATTATTATTGCTGATATTTATTTTTTTCATATATTTCACTATATAAATTATAAATAGAAATCAAATAAAGCATTCTACAATCAGAATATAGCTTACGCCTGCCGAAAACCACGGCTGTATAAATA